>JAQXCD010000056.1 GCA_029252045.1 Sulfitobacter sp. | reverse complement strand
TTGTGATTGGAAATGTTGCAGCGTCAATCATGGTGTGAACTCCTGTTAGATCTGCACACTGATACTGCGATTTCCCCATAAATACAGGCTGCCGGTAGTGCTCCCATGTGTTGTGTAATGTGCAATGGTGCAAAGGGTGGGAAAGCCTGCAGCCTGATAACGTAGCAAGGGACAATACGAAATGATGAACGAATTTAAAGACTTCATTGCCAAGGGCAATGTGATGGATATGGCTGTAGGTATCATTATCGGTGCAGCGTTTACCGCGATTGTTGCATCGCTGGTGGGGGATCTGATTAACCCGATTATTGGCCTGTTTATGGGCGGGATTGATTTCACTAACGCATACGCTGTGCTGAGCGGTGAAGTTGCTGACGGTGCATCGCTGGAAGCGGCGCGTGAAAGTGGCGCGGCGGTGTTTGCTTATGGTTCATTCATCATGGCAATCATCAACTTCCTGATCATCGCATTTGTGGTTTTCATGCTGGTCAAGCAAGTGAACAAGATCAAGGACGCGACCGCGAAGCCAGAAGCTGCTGTTGAAGAAGCGCCAGCTGGCCCGACACAGGAAGAGCTGCTTGCAGATATGCTTGCGGCGTTGAAGAAAGCCTGAGCTTTCTATTAGAAAAAGAATTGGGGGTCGCGGTAACGCGGCCCCCTTTTTCGTTTATGCAATGGCTGCTTCTGCCGAGATGTAATCCATTCCAAGCGCCTGACCGACCGCTTCATAAGTGATCTGGCCTGCGTGTACGTTCAGACCGGCCAGCAAGTGGGGGTCATCAGCGCAGGCTTTCTTCCAGCCCTTGTTTGCAAGGGCGAGCATGAAGGGCATCGTCGCATTGCCGAGGGCAATCGTTGAGGTGCGCGCAACGGCACCCGGCATGTTGGCCACGCAATAGTGCATGATGCCGTCTACTTCGTAGATCGGGTCCTGGTGTGTGGTGGCGCGCGATGTCTCGAAGCAGCCGCCTTGGTCAATCGCCACGTCTACCAGCACGGCACCTTGCTTCAACTCGGAGAGTTGTGCGCGGCTGATCAGTTTGGGCGCAGCGGCACCCGGAACCAGAACGGCACCGATGATCATATCGGCTTCGCGGGCCAGCTCAATTGTGTTGCCGGCAGAGGCAAAGCTGGTCTTGAACGTGCCGCCGTAGATGTCATCAAGGTAGCGCATGCGCGGCAGCGAGCGGTCGAGCACGGTGACGTCTGCGCCCATTCCTGCTGCGATGCGGGCGGCATGGGTGCCGACAACGCCGCCGCCGATGACGACAACTCGTGCAGGCCCAACTCCCGGCACGCCGCCCATCAGAACGCCGCGACCGCCGTTTGCTTTTTGCAGTGTCCATGCGCCGACTTGTGGTGCAAGGCGGCCGGCCACTTCGGACATTGGCGCCAGCAGGGGCAGGCCACCGGCGCGGTCCGTCACTGTCTCGTAGGCGATGCATGTGGCACCGGATGCGATCAGGTCTTTGGTCTGCTCCGGATCGGGCGCGAGGTGGAGATAGGTGAACAGAATTTGGCCTTCGCGCAGCATCTTACGCTCGCCGGCCTGCGGTTCTTTGACTTTTACGATCATATCGGCGGCCGCGAAAACTTCGGCGGCTGTGGCGATGATGGTTGCACCGGCGGCAACATAGTCAGCATCGTCAAACCCGGCGCCAGCACCAGCGCCTGTTTCGATGATGACGCTATGGCCGTTTTTAACAGCCTCATATGCAGCGTTCGGTGTCATGCCGACGCGGAACTCTTGTGGTTTGATCTCTTTTGGGCAGCCGATTTTCATTGAATGGTTCCTCCTCCATTTATGAATCGGAGGCTATGCCACTTCCCGTGCAATCGGGTGGTGATTTAGGATCGCCAAATGGGGGTAAGTTCGAATATCCTGCATCTGATTTGAACTTATACGCAAAGGTATTGCGCATATGCTGGATACTATAGATCGAAAGCTTCTTGCCGCATTGCAGAAACAAGGCCGGATGTCGAATGCGGAACTGTCCGAGCAGGTTAATCTGTCGCCTTCTGCCTGTCACCGGCGTGTCCAGCGGTTGGAGACCGACGGGTACATTCGCAACTATGTGGCCTTGTTGGATGCACGCAAATTGGGCGTGCCCACCACTGTATTTGTCGAGATTACGTTGCAGGGGCAGGCGGACGAAGTGTTGGACGCGTTCGAGAAGTCGGTTGCGCGGATTCCAGCGGTTCTGGAATGCCACCTGATGGCGGGGTCTGCGGATTATCTGCTGAAGGTGGTGGCGGAAGACACTGAAGATTTTGCGCGTATCCACAGGCAGTACCTTGCCCGGTTGCCAGGGGTAGGGCAGATGCAATCGAGTTTTGCGCTTAGGACGGTGTGTAAAACAACGGCCCTACCTGTTGAGCGTTAACGACGGATCAATGCAGGAAGTGTGCCTGTGTCTGCGCGACCTTTTGTGGAAGATATGAGCCTTCAAGGGTGGCGATCATTGCTTTTTCATTTTTCAGGTGACGCGCAACCAGTTCTTTTTGTGCCTTGCCGGAGGGGATAAGGGCAGCGGATATCGCTTGGTAATCAGCGCTGCAAATTTCCGGGAAAAGCTCCTCCAGCTCGGCGCGCGCGGAGGGCGGCACGGATTTGAGCGCTTCCGGGCCGGTAAACAGGCTCTCGCTGAGGGTGCCCTCAGCCCAGATGATTTGATGCTCGCCAAACAGGATGTGGAAGTATTCGACCTCCTCTACATCTTCGTCGACATAGATGCCGGGGAGCGCAGTAAGCTTGATGGCGGAGACCAGTGCTTTGCAAGTGCCAAACATCCGCTCCGCCACTTTGGAATCAATCAGCATCCGGTGCTGACGGCTGACCAGCAAATCGCGGTGCGGCAGGCCATTGCCCAAGGCGCCTGCTGTAATCCGCACGGGACGGTTTTGGGGTTGGCGTGCAAGGGCGGCTTTGCCAAGTTTGGTGGAGCTGATCCATTTGATGCGTTTTGTTCCGCCACTTGAGACGCAAATTGCATCGCCTACTTTCAGGTCTTCTACCTGCTTTTTTCCGCGCGGTGTTTCGATCAACGCGCCGCGGGTAAAGCAGAGAATGCTCTGCGTGTTGCCGAACAGGCTGAAGACTTCCGCAGGGGTGATGTTGGGGTTCGACGCACCTGTGTAGTAATCAAGCGGAATAGTAGAGTAGAAAACGTTTCCAGCACCAACAGGGTAGGTAAATGCAACAATCTGGCTGGCATTTGCGGTTGTCAAAAGAGGGGTTGCACCCGCGGGCAGCGAGCCGAGCGTTACATATCCATGGTGGGAATAGTTGCCATTGTCAAAAGTCGAGTTGTTGATTGTTCCGTTCGGGCCATTGGTGAATCCGGCCGGTGCGCCTGCCGCGACGTTGATGTCGGATGCAGGAGCGCGGACTGCCGTAATGCTGCTACCACCCGGAAGGATCGTTTGGGCGTTTGTCACATAGCGGTCAAAGATGATCAGGTTCATGCCGCCGTTCACCGCTGCCGTGATAGCGGCGAGGTTGGACATGTATTCGGCTCCGAAGTTACCGTTGCTGGGGTTTACGACATAGAGCGAGTCGAGCGAGGCGAGTTGAGCCGCGTTCGGAATCGTTACGTTAACAGCGGTGTCGCCGTTGTTTGTGATCTCGTCGACCTGGCTTGCAATGCCCTGGCCGTTCGTCATGGAGTAGTAACCAACCGTCGCCATGATTCCACCTTTTGTTCTCTCAAGAGCTACAATCGCAGCGAAATGTGGTGACACTCTGTCTAAAAAGGGAAACAATGGGTACATTTACTACCCAACTGTATATCTCCTAAAGGTTGCGAATTCAGGAACAATGGCAATGGCAGTGGCGGAGTCGGGCATACTCTTGTCCGATGCTGCGACGATTTGCAGGGCGTGCTGTGGTCCTGATCTTGTGTTATTGGGGAACCTAAGAGGAGAACTGCCATGACAATCCTGCGGACCACCCCGAAAGACCTGTTATTGCAGGCCGCTACTCTGCATGTGCCTTTTGATGGATGGTCGGCGGCAACATTTGAGGCGGCCGTTGCCGACTCGGGGGTTGAGCGGGCCGTTGCGGACAGCGTCTGCCCGCGCGGTGCGGTGGACCTTGCGGTGCAGTATCATATGGATGGCAATACCGCGATGGTGGCGCGGCTGGCAGTTGCCGATCTGGCAGAGATGAAATTCCGCGATCGTGTTGCAGCTGCGGTGCGTTTCCGGATCGAGGCGGTTGAGGACAAGGAGATCGTGCGCCGTGGTACGGCATTGTTTGCCCTCCCGAGCTATGCGGGGGACGGTGCAAAAGCCATCTGGGGCACGGCAGATGCAATCTGGACTGCGCTGGGCGACACCTCCGAGGATGTGAACTGGTACACAAAACGCGCGACCCTTAGCGCGGTATATTCGGCCACGGTTCTTTTTTGGCTGGGCGATACCAGCGACGGCTACGAGGACACATGGGCGTTTCTGGATCGCCGTATCGAGAACGTGATGCAGATCGAGAAGTTCAAGGCGCAGGTTAAGGCAAGTCCGGTGCTGAGCAAGATCATGAGTGGGCCGAACTGGCTGCTGGGGCATGTCAAAGCGCCGCAAGCCGGGGCGGGGGCCGGTTTGCCCGGTCGTTGGACGCGCTCCTAGGCCCTCATCCGTATGGATGGTGATAACCACCGGAGGGTTGGCCTGCGGCCACGGCCGTAGAAACCACACTCACGATGATGATGTTTGCAGCATATGAGACGAAGACCATGCGGCAGGGGTGGCGTGCTTTCCAGCAAAGTCATGTTTGGACTTTTCGCGTAGCAATGCGGCTGGTAGGTCGCGAGGAACCAAACTGTGCCAAGGGCTGACCTGTGCCGTCACAAACCGTCTTGTTGAGTGTTGATGCTGTTGATCTGCGGATTGACGGGCGCGATGTGCTGCAAGGTATCAGTTATGTGTCAGACGTGCGGCGGGTGGCGGTGCTGGGGCGGAACGGCTCGGGCAAGACAACCTTGGCGCGGGTGATGGCAGGGCTACAGCCTGTCACGGGTGGGGCTGTGCGGATTGCCGGTGTGGATGTGGCGCAGGACCGGCGCGGGGCCTTGGCGGCTGTTGGCATCCTGTTCCAGAACCCTGACCATCAGATTATTTTCCCGACCGTGGGTGAAGAGCTTTCCTTTGGTTTGAAGCAGATGGGATTGCCCAAGGCAGAGGTTGCCGCGCGGGTTGTTCAGACGCTTGCGCAGTTCGGTAAAACGGCATGGCAAGACGCGGCGATCCATCGGTTGTCGCAAGGGCAGAGGCAGCTGGTCTGCCTGATGGCGATCCTTGCGATGGCGCCAAAGCTGATCATTCTGGACGAGCCATTTGCCGGATTGGATATCCCGACCGCGATGCACCTGACCCGCGTGCTGGAAGCCACAGAGGCTGCCTTGGTGCACATCACCCATGATCCGCGTGTGATTGCAGGTTATGATCATGCGCTCTGGATCGAGGGCGGGCGGGTCGAGATGCAAGGCCCCGCAGCCGAAGTGGCTGCTGCGTTTCGGCAGGCGATGGAGCAGTTGGGAGCGCGGGATGATCTCACTCACCTCTCCGGTTAGAACACGCGCGCATGGCTGGCCGGCCGGGGCCAAGCTGTTGGGGCTTTGTGTTGCCTCTGTTGTGTTGTTTGCAGCACCCTATCTGGCGTTCCAGATCGCTGCTGCTTTGGCTGTGTGGGTCGCCTACGCCCTACCGGGGTGGTTGTTCTTTTGGTACGGGGTGCGTCGCATCTGGCCGTTGTGGCCTTTTGTGGTGTTGCTGCTGATATGGCATTTGTTCACGGCTGGAGTGGGCGAGGGCGCAGTGATTGCGCTGCGCATGGTAACTGCTGTGGCGTTGGCCAATCTGGTGACGATGACAACATCGCTAGAGGCGATGATGGCCGTGATAAACCGCCGACTGCGGCCCTTTGCGCGACTTGGGGTCAACCTGCGCGCGATTGAGCTTGCGGCGGCAATGGTCATCCGCTTTACGCCAGTTCTGGCGGGCAAGGGCACGGCCCTGTCGCTGGCGTGGCGGGCGCGGTCGAGCAGGCGCGCAGGCTGGCGGGTGATTGTGCCGTTTATGGTACTTGCGTTGGATGATGCGGACCATGTAGCAGAAGCGCTGCGAGCCCGCGGCGGCATAGGATTGGACAATAAGATATGAGTACAGAACGCAATGTGGCGCAGATTGCGCTATTCACGGCACTGATCGCGGCCTTGGGCCTGATCCCGCAACTGACGCTTGCCTTCGGGGTTCCCATCACGGCGCAGAGCCTTGGCATTATGCTGTGTGGTACGGTGCTGGGTGCGCGGCGCGGTGGCCTTGCGGCACTGCTGTTTGTGGCGTTGGTCGCACTGGGATTGCCGTTGTTGTCCGGCGGGCGCGGCGGTTTGGGCTTGTTCAGCCCCAGCTCACCCACCGTTGGTTTCCTGGTTGGTTTTCCGGTTTCTGCGTTTTGCACAGGTCTGATCACCGAGCGGTTGCGCCGTTTGCCAACGGCTCCCGCTGCGGGCATAGCGGCGGTGATCGGCGGCATCTGTGTGCTCTATGCGTTCGGGATTGTCGGTATGTCCGTTGCGCTGGAGCGCTCTTTGGGTGAGGCGGCGCTGTTGGTGACGGCGTTTATTCCGGGTGATATGATCAAGGCGGTGCTGGCGGGACTGATTACAGCCGCCCTCTACCGCGCGCGGCCTGATAGCGTCTGGTCACGCGCCTAGGACAAGGGCAGTAGCGATGCCGCCAGCCGCTGCAATTGCGGCAAGGCCGGTGCCGCCGCGCTGTTGTAGCGTGTGGTACAGCCGCACGGCATTCACGGTGCCCGATGCGCCGATAGGATGCCCGCGGGCCAGTGCGCCACCGCCTACATTGACATGTTCAGGGTCAAGGTTCGCGCCTTGCACACAGGCAATCGCCTGAACGGCAAAGGCTTCCATGATCTCGGCGCAGGTGATGCTGTTTACGGATATGCGGGTTTGCCTGAATGCAGCCTCGATAGCCGCAAGCGGGGCAAGGGCGGGCATTGAGGGGGTATGCCCTTTGGTGGCCCCGCCCAGAATACTGATGCCGTCGCGCCCCAGTTGGCGGCGCATCTGCTCCGACACAACCACACAGAAGGCAGCGCCATCGGCGGCAACGGCCATATTGGCGGCAGTAATGCTGCCGGTGAGCGATTTTGCGCGGGCTGCCAATGCGGGCGTCAGGTGCCGCGCAAAGGGGTCGCGCAGCTGTCCCGCTATTGGAGTGATCTCGCCCGTGTGGGGGTGGGCGGCGCAGGCTTTTTCATGGCTATGGATCGCCCATGCATCTTGCATGTCCCGTGTAATTCCCCGCGAGCGGGCGAGTGTATCTGCCGCTGTCGCCATATCGGGATCACGGTCTGGCCATGGGGTGAAGGGCGGTTGATCGTAGGGTTCGGGGGGGCTGCCATCGGCAAAGGTGCGCAGCCGCAGCGGGCGGCGGGAATAGCTCTCTACGCCTCCGGCCACTACGATATGTGCAGCACCGCTCTGGATCATCGCTTTGGCCAGCAGGAGCGCGTCCAGCCCCCCTGCGCATTGGCGGTCGATGCTGAGCCCTGCAACGGTTTCGGGTAGACCTGCCGCCAGCGCGACAAGACGCGCGGGGTTTCCACCTCCGCCGATGGCGTTGGAGACGATGACCTCATCCACCTGCGCGGGCGCAATGCCTGCTTGGGCAAGGGCCGCCTGCATGACCGGTGCACCAAGGGTGTCCAACGACAGGCCGGCAAACGCGCCGCCACGGGGGACAACTGCACTGCGGCAGGCGGCGATGATGTGGGCGGTCACAGGACGCACCCTGTCAGGGTGGCGATGCGCTGGAGGTCGGGCTTGCCTGAGGTGAGCAGAGGATAGGGATCAAGGAACACGACATCGCGCAGGCCTTTGATGCCCTGCGCTTTGCAGTGCTTCAACAGCATGTCGCGCTGTTGGGCGTCTTCATCTCCCGCAATCACAGCAACCAGATGATGCCCGCGCAGGGCATCCAGGCGGGCAAGGACGGTGCAGTGGGTGATGCCCTCCAGCGCGCTGAATTGGGCCTCCAGCGCTTCGGGGAAGATGGTTGTATCAGCAAAGTTGACAACCCTGCCGGCGCGGCCTTGCAGGAACAGGTAGCCCTCGGGGTTAATATGTCCGTACTCCCCCACGGTGAGCCAGTCACCGTCGCGCCGGGTATGGTCGCTTTCACCTTGAAGGTAGCCCTCTAAGAGGTACGGACTGCGTACCCAGATGACGCCGGTTCCCGTGTCATCCGGATTACGCACAGCGATTTCCACATCCGGATAGGCACGCCCGACTGATCCTTCGGGGGCGTTATCATCGCTCATCGTGACAAAGCTGGTCTCGGCGGCGCCGTAGAAGACATGCAGCGCTGCGTTCGGGCACAGTGCAGTGATGTGGCGGCGGGTCTGTGCGCCGAGAGAGCCGCCGCCGCACAGGATCAGGCGGACATCGGCGAGCGGCATGGTTGCGGGCAACATGCGCAGTTGCGTTGGTGTCGCATAGAGCACTGAACAGCGATGTGCGCGTAACTGTGCGGATTGATCGGAGGGCCTGAGCGCAGACAGGATGTGAACCGACAGGCCCAAATGCACACCCTCCAGAACCCCGTAGAGGGCGAGGGAGTGGTTAAGCCCGCCCAAAACCGCAATGCTGTCCTGCGGCCTATAGCCGAATTGTGCGGCGTTGGTTTTGAAGCTGGCGACCCACGACGCCTGCGAGCGGAGAATGACTTTGGGTGCCCCGGAAGTGCCGCCGGTCAGCGTGGCGAAATGCGCGGGTGGGATGTGATCCATGTCGGGTAATGCCGTATCGCTCACGCAAAAGGGGGTGCCTGTGGTCAGGGCTGTGTGGATCGCGTTGAGCGCCGCGCTCACAGGCTGTGCAAGGATCGTGGCTGCCGGTGTGCCGACCACTGGCAAGACCTCTTCCACACCCGCAAAAATGCGGGCGTTGCGGTGCCATTGGATGCAAGGGGTTGGCATGGTTGGGTCCTTTGGCGTTCTGTGCCCTCTGCTTTATCAAACACGGGGCGCGCTGGCCATTGGCGGCGTTGAAGGGGGGTGTACTCTGACTTGAGCCGTCTTATGGTGTTGTCGAAACGAAGATTTTGAGGGAACCCCCATGGCTGAGATGATGCGCGCAATAGAGATTACCAAACCCGGCGGGCCGGAGGTGTTGCAAGTGACACAGCGCCCCATCCCCGTACCAGAGCAGGGTCAGGTGGTGATTAAAGTTGCATGGGCGGGTGTGAACCGTCCCGACGCGCTGCAACGTGCGGGTGCCTATGCGCCGCCGCCCACTGCCAGTGATCTGCCGGGGCTTGAAGCTTCGGGCGAGGTGGTGGCGATTGGTGCGGGTGTTGCCGGTATCGCCTTGGGTGATCAGGTCTGTGCCTTGCTGCCCGGTGGCGGGTATGCGGAGTATGTCGCAACCCCTGCGGCCCATTGTCTGCCGGTACCTGCGGGTATGGGACTGAAGGAAGCGGCCTGTTTGCCGGAGACGTTTTTTACTGTCTGGTCCAACGTCTTTATGCGCGGCGGTTTGAAAGCAGGAGAGCGTTTTTTGATCCAGGGCGGGTCTTCCGGTATTGGGACAACGGCAATCCAGTTGGCAAATGCCTTTGGCGCACGGGTGTTTGTGACAGCCGGTAATGCAGAGAAATGTGCGGCCTGTGTGGCGTTGGGGGCCGAGCGGGCGATCAATTATCGTGACGAGGATTTTGTTGCGGTGATGAAGGCCGAGGGCGGTGCGGATGTGATCCTTGATATGGTCGGCGGCAGTTACATTGCGCGCAACATTGATGCGCTGGATTTTGAGGGACGTCTGGTGCAAATCGCGTTTCTGGGTGGACCCAAAGCCGAAATCAACTTTGCCCCGCTGATGATGAAGCGCCTGACAATGACCGGCAGCACCCTGCGCCCGCAATCGGATCTGGCCAAGGCACGTATCGCGACCGAGCTGCGCGAAGCGGTTTGGCCGTTGCTTGCCACAGGTCGCATTGCGCCCGTGATGGACAGCGAGTTTGCGTTTGAGGATGCCGCAGGCGCGCATGCGCATATGGAGGCGAGCCAGCATATCGGGAAGATTGTGCTGAAAGTTGGCGGCTAAAGCACCAGCGACGAACGCTGCCCGCCAGATATTAAGCGGGCAGCGGGATTGAGTTTATGGGTACAATAAAGAAGCGGCTGCGGTTTGACCTCAGCGGAGCGGTTTGAAGAGTGCGTCTTTCAGGGTGCAGTCTTTTATGACATCGGCGCCGCAGGGGACCGGTGTAAGGGCGCGCGACAGACAGATGCGGGCCTCCTGAATATAGCCTTTGCGGCAGGTGATGGTGATGCTGTCACGGGTGAGCGCCGGGTTTTCTTTCAGGAATGCGTCTTCAACCACCGAGGCGGGTAGTTTCACAGTGCGGTCAAGTTTGCGGAATATGGCGGGGCGGGTGATGGTGGTGTAGGCGCGGCGCGACAGGGCGTAGTAATCTCCCGCGCTGAGGTCTGTGCAGCTGCCATGTTTCTTCCACTGGTGCCATGCAAGGCCGCCTGTGCCCATAATGTCTGCCATACCGGCAGTCATGCCGCGGGAGGGCGGACGTTTGGCGGTCTGGCAAAAGGAGGGGAAGCCGCGGTGGAATTGCGGCCAGAGCCCGTGCAGGATCCAGCCATGATCCTCGCGCGTATCGCATTGCGGCGAATTGCGCGCATCGCCTTCCAGCGCGCACCAGTTCGCCGACCAGCTGAGCGCCATGACGTAGTAGTCAAACTCTCCTGCGCGTTCGCCTTCGGCGCGGGCGCAGAGGGCTGTGAGGGACAGCAAGAGGGCGAGAGTGAGGCTGCGCATCTGGGGTCTTTCCTTATGAGCGGTGGTTGGTTATATAGAACATAAGTTCCCCCACATTGGAAACGGTTCTGGCCTGCCAGGACAGCCTAATTCAGGCGACGGGGAAGGTGCGTTTAAAGGAGATACATATGGGCAAACCAATTATGGCAAAGGCCACCGCCGTCTGGCTGGTGGACAACACAACGATCGCCTTCAAGCAGATCGCGGATTTTGTTGGCATGCACGAGCTGGAAGTTCAGGGCATTGCAGATGGCGATGTGGCGACTGGCGTGAAGGGGTTTGATCCCATTACAAACAACCAACTGACGCAGGAAGAGATTGACCTTGCGCAGAACAACCCGCTGCACAAACTGACGCTTAAATTCAACGCGGCCGCTGCCGGCGAAGAGAAGCGCCGTGGGCCGCGTTACACGCCATTGTCCAAGCGGCAGGATCGTCCGGCCTCTATTCTGTGGCTGGTTAAATTCCACCCCGAGCTGTCGGATGCGCAAGTAAGCAAGCTGGTGGGGACCACTAAGCCGACCATTCAGGCGATTCGCGAGCGGACGCATTGGAATATCTCGAACATCCAGCCGATCGACCCGGTCGCTCTTGGCTTGTGTAAGCAGTCCGAGCTGGACGCGATGGTGCAAAAAGCAGCCGCCAAGAAGGCAGCCGAAGGCGGTGTGATGACCGACGACGAGCGCCGCAAGTTGGTGAGCACCGAGCAGAGCCTTGGGATGGATACCGAACCACGCATGCCATCTGCTATCGAGGGTCTGGAGACGTTCACACTGTCGGGTGGCATGTCGGATGATGATGAAGACCAGAATAAGAGAAGCGATTTCTCGAACGCGGACAGCTTCTTTAACCTGCCCGACGACGACGATGAAGCTGATGATGACGACGCAAAGTAATTGGATACTGAGCCTGGTCCGGGAACGGATAGGCTCTGTCCTGCGTTAAAGTTAAGAGGGCGTCCTGTCACGGGCGCCCTTTTTCGTTTTGGGACGGAGCGGCTGATATGATTGTTTACTTGCAATGGGTGCTAATCGGGCTGACGTCTGTTTTGGTTGCGTCTACGGTGCTGCCGCTGAGCGGGGTGCGGTTTGGCGCGATCAGGGGGCTTTCGTTCTTCCGGCTCCAGTTCTTCCGGCTCCAGTTCTTCTGGCTTGCGGTGGTGTTGGCCGCGATTGCGTTGCTCTTGCCGCAAGGGCGCTGGGCGGGACTGGTGTTGGCCGCCGTGGCGCTGGTGCAACTGGGTTATATCGTCAAGTTTACGCGGTTCTGGCGGCGGCAGTCTTTGGGTGCTGACAGGGCATTGGCCGCGGATAAACGGAGCCACATCTCGCTTTTGGCGGCCAATGTGAAGCAATCCAACCGCGACTATGATGCCTTGATTGCGTTGGTGCGGCGGCAACGCCCCGATGTTGTGATGGCAGTCGAAGTGGATCAGCCGTGGATTGATGCGTTGGAGAGCGAGCTGGCGGGGGAGTATCCCGATTGGATCAAAGTACCCAAAGACAACACCTACGGCATATGTGTGATGTCGCGGTTGCCCTTGTCCGAGGCGGAAGTGCGCGAAGTGGTCACACAGGGGGTGCCATCGGTGCGGACAGCGGTAACACTGGGATCTGGTGCGCAGGTGCGCCTGTATGTGGTGCACCCTGAGCCGCCGGTGTTTCACCATGATACCAAGGGTCGGGATAGCGAGATTGCGCATGTCGGTATCGAGGCCGCGCATGACGCGTTGTCTGCGATTGTGACAGGTGATTTGAACGATGTTGCCTGGTCGCGGACGACACGCAGTTTTCAACGCTTGTCCGGTTTGCTGGATCCGCGGGTCGGGCGGGGTTTTTCAATACGTTTCATGCGTTCTACTGGTGGGCGCGATGGCCCTTGGACCACCTGTTTCACGATCCGCAATTCCGGCTGGTAGATATGGCGCGCCTTGAGAAGATCGGGTCTGACCATTTCCCGATGATGTTCAGGTTGGCGCTTGCCGACAGGCCTATGGAGAGCATTGATGCCGGGTCTGCTGACCCAGCCGAGCAGGCCCATATCGAAAGGATGATTTGGGAAGAGAAAAAACGCGAACGGACGCCGATCGGGAGCGACTGGGAAGATTAGAGCTGTTTGCGCGCCCGCATGGCGGCGGTGATGGTGCCATCGTCAAGGTAGTCAAGCTCCCCTCCGATGGGTACGCCTTGGGCCAGTGAGGTCAGGCGCACCTGATTTTCCAGCTGGTCGGCAATGTAATGGGCGGTGGTTTGCCCGTCGATGGTAGCGTTTAGAGCAAGGATGACCTCGGTGATGCCTTCGCTCTGGACGCGGTCCAGAAGGCGGGGGATGCGGAGCTCTTGCGGGCCGATGGCATCCAGTGCCGAAAGGGTGCCGCCCAGCACATGATAGCGGCCATGGAAGACGCCAGAGCGTTCCATCGCCCAGAGGTCTGCTACGTCTTCGACCACACACAACTCGCCGTTGGCGCGTTTTTCGCTCTCGCAGATGTCACAAATATCGGCAGTGCCAACATTGCCGCAGTTCAAGCATTCACGCGCAGTGGCGGCAACGGTCTGCATCATGTCGGCCAGCGGTGTCAGCAGCAGTGCGCGCTTGCGAATGAGATGCAGCACGGCGCGCCGCGCAGAGCGGGGCCCGAGGCCGGGCAGTTTTGCCATCAGCTCGATCAGGGCGTCGATGTCGCGGGTCGAACTCATCTGGTTATACCCGCGGCATCTGTGGGATTGAGTTTAAAGGCACAATAAAGAAGCCGTTTAGAACGGGAGCTTCATGCCTGCGGGCAGGCCAAGGCCGTCTGTGAGTTTGCTCATTTCTTCGGCTGCGCGCTCGGATGCTTTGCCTTGGGCGTCTTTGATCGCGGCGAGGATCAGGTCTTCGACAACTTCTTTGTCGTCGCCGTTGAAAATGGAGGGGTCGATGTCGAGTGCTTTCAGCTCGCCTTTGGCGGTGCAGGTGGCTTTGACAAGGCCTGCGCCTGCTTCGCCTGTCACCATGACATTGTGCAGTTCTTCCTGCATTTTTGCCATTTTGCCCTGCATTTCCTGCGCTTTTTTCATCATGCCGGCCATATCGCCGAGTGCACCTAATCCTTTTAGCATATCAGTCTCTTTCCGAATTCTGGCCACGACCAAGGGGCGGGGCAACGTAAACAATCATCCCGACACTTATTGCAGCGACTGCCGCGATGAACAAGCTTGGCGAGGCGATACAGCCTTCTTGTAGGGCCATGCGTTGTATATCGCCATCGGCGCCGGAGAAAACAACGAGCGATGCCCACATCGTCCACAAAACAACGACAATGAGCGCGCCCCATTCATGGCGAAAGCGTAGGGCTATCGCCGAGAGAAGCAGGAGGGTAAGGGAGGGGGGCGTGCCCATCAGGGCAATCATCTCGCCCCATGCGGTTTGCCCGGTTCCCGGCGTCCAGTGGGGGCGTACCTTGTCGCAGACTTCGGCTAACGCAGAAGTCGGGAGGAGGAAAAGGCCGAGCACAAGTTTGTTCATCAGTTGTCCTCGAACGGGTCCCACTCGTCCTCCACCTCGGGCAGTGCCTCGATGACGGCAGCCGCAGCGATGTCAGCGGCGGTACGGATGGCGACAATCTTGGCTTGCGGGAATTGTGCAAGGACAGCTTGCATCAGCGGATGTTCTTCTGCCTGCGCGCGCATGGCGTTGTCTTTGGCATCGCGCAAAGAAGCTATGGTGGGGGCGCCGCCGGAGTTCACAATTGTCACAGCCCAGCGGTTACCGGTCCACAGTTGCAGTTTGGCACCGAGGCGGTGGGCCAGATCGCGCGGGGCGGCATCGGTTGGAACAAACTCGATCCTTCCGGGGCGGTAGGCCGCAAGTTGCAGGGAGGTTTCCACCTCTACCAGCAGTTTGACATCGCGGTTATGGCGGATCAGTTCCAGCACATGTTCGAATGTTGGATAATGGGCCAGCGCGCTCTCGGGGTATTGGGCGAGGGAGGTGGTCTGGCCTGCGCCGTTGGGAGCGGAGGCCATGCGGGTTTGTGCATTTTGCACCGCTTGGGCGCCTGCGCTGCCCCCTTGCTGGGTGCCCCCGGTTGTGATGGGAGAGCCACCAGCGGGCACAGGTGTGTTTTGCAGCGTCCGTACCAATTCATCCGGCGTGGGCAGATCGGCGACATGGGTCAGGCGGATGATGGCCATTTCGGCGGCCATCATGGCGTTGGGGGCGGCGGCCACTTCTTCCAGCGCCTTGAGCAGCATTTGCCACAGCCGGGTCAGCACGCGGATGGGCAGGGTGTCTGCCATTACGCGGCCGCGGTCGCGTTCTTCCGGCGATATGGTGGGATCATCTGCGGCGTCGGGGGTGATTTTGACAACGCTGATCCAGTGGGTGATTTCAGCCAGATCGCGCAGGACGGCCATGGGGTCTGCCCCCTCGGAATATTGCGCGCCGATCTCGGTCAGCGCACCTGCGGCGTCGCCGCGCAGGATCATGTCCAACAGGTCCAGCACGCGCGCACGGTCGGCGAGGCCCAGCATGGCGCGCACTTGCAGCGCGGTTGTCTCTCCTGCGCCGTGGCTGATGGCCTGATCCAGCAGCGATGTCGCATCGCGGGCAGAGCCTTCGGCGGCGCGGGTGATCAGGGCCAGTGCGTCATCTGCGATTTCGGCGCTTT
This sequence comes from Sulfitobacter sp., assembly GCA_029252045.1. Classification (GTDB taxonomy): domain Bacteria; phylum Pseudomonadota; class Alphaproteobacteria; order Rhodobacterales; family Rhodobacteraceae; genus Sulfitobacter. The sequence goes on along the minus strand of JAQXCD010000056.1, from coordinate 48,268 downwards.
CACTGCTGGCGATTTTGCGCAGCAGGGCAATCATCACTTCGGGTTCAATCCGGCGCAGGTCGAACCGCTGGCAACGGGAGAGCACGGTCACCGGGACCTTGCGGATTTCTGTCGTCGCGAAGATGAATTTGACGTGCTCTGGCGGCTCTTCGAGCGTTTTCAGGAGCGCGTTGAATGCACCGGTGGAGAGCATGTGCACTTCGTCGATGATGTAGACTTTGTAGCGGGCCGATGCTGCGCGGTAGTGCACGGAATCGATGATCTCGCGGATGTTGGCCACGCCTGTATTGGATGCGGCGTCCATCTCGATCACGTCGACATGGCGGCCTTCCATGATGGCGGTGCAATGCTCGCAGGCGCCGCAGGGCTCTGTTGTCGGGCCGGAGGTGCCGTCTGTTCCGATGCAGTTCATGCCCTTGGCAATGATGCGCGCGGTGGTGGTTTTGCCTGTACCCCTGATGCCTGTCATGATGAATGCCTGCGCAATACGGTCTGCTGCAAACGCGTTTTTCAGCGTGCGCACCATTGCTTCCTGCCCGACGAGGTCGGCAAAAGTTTCGGGGCGGTATTTGCGGGCAAGTACGCGGTAGGCGGTGGTGTCGGTCATGGGGCTCCTGACGGTAGGATTCGTAGCATTTGTCTAAAGTAGGCTTTGGCGGCGACGGGGGCAACGGTACTACGTCGATAGGCGCGCGGGAGGTGCGTATAATTCCCCCTTTGCGGGGGGTGGCGGATATGGAAGATTGAACCCGGACGGCGGAATGGTGTTAAGGTTCCCCGAATATGTGACCACAGGAGAATGCCATGCGGCTCAAAGGGATCAAGCGGAGCAGTAACGTCGAGCAGCGCAGCGGCGGAGGCCAGCGGCGCGTGGGCGGCAAGAGCAGCCTTGGCGTGGCAGGTGTGCTGGCGGTGTTGGCGATAGGCTATTTCACGGGGATTGATGTGTCACCGTTGTTGCAGGGCGGAGATGTCCAGCAAGAGAGCAGGGGGCAGGGCGATGATGCGGCTACGGCCTTTAGCGCGCAGGTATTGACGACGACAGAACAGGTCTGGACCAAAGTTTTCCGTGAGCAGTTGGGCCGTGAGTATATTGCGCCTACGCTGGTGATCTTTGACGGCGTGACGCAGAGCCCTTGCGGTGGTGCCAATGGTGCGACGGGTCCATTCTACTGTCCGGCGGACAATAAGGCCTATCTGGATACTGATTTTTTCCGCGCGCTGGATCGCCAGATGGGCGCGGGGGGCGATTTTGCGGCTGCTTATGTGATTGCGCATGAAGTGGCGCACCATGTGCAGAATGAATTGGGGATTTTGCCCAAGGTGAATGCGGCGCGGATGCGCGGCAGTGAGACCGAGGCCAATGCGTTGACGGTGCGTTTGGAGTTGATGGCGGATTGCCTGTCCGGCGTTTGGGCGCGCAATGTCAGCGGCTTGATGGAGCGGGGCGATCTGGATGAGGCGCTGAATGCGGCGCGCAAGATTGGCGATGACCATTTGCAGAAGCAGGCGGGGCGCGTGCCGCAACCGCATACGTTTACACACGGGACATCCGAACAGCGGGCGCGCTGGTTCGGCATTGGCTGTGATGGCGGCGCTGTGGGGGAATGCGATACGTTTGCGGCGGCGCGGTTGTGAGTGGGTTTTGCCCTTGCGGGAGCATCCTGAGGATGCCTCTGCCGACCTGACGTTCAAACGGCTTTGCCGTTTAATTTTAGGTGAGAGATTGATAACGACCCAAGCGGGACCCGTTGTGGCTGCTGCCTTCCGGCTCTGACCAGGTTGGCGAGGCGCCTGCCCGCACCAACCTCTCGAGGGGTAATATAGGCAATCGTTCCCGCTGCTGCAAGTCTAGAGCGTAATTTGTACCCTGATAAAGCCGAGTGGTGTTGTGCCGACAACCTTGGGCGCAAGGCCTGCGATTTCGTCAAAGTGCTTAACCGCGTCGGGGTGCGTGTCGAATGTTGCCAGCGTTCCGCCAAGGGGGGCAAACCGCCATGGCACTGTGTCCGGCCACGGGACAGGTCGGCAGGTGCCGAGAATCTCGATAATTGTATCATCCAGCGGTTCGGCACTGCGCATGACGATGCGGTCCGGTGGAATAAGTATATACCCCCCGCCACCAGAAGCACGAAAGCGTGTTGTCGCCAGAATGAACTCTTGGTCCGGTTTGACAGCTTTGCCTGCATGGCAGAGGTCAACGATCCGTTTTTGCGGTGGTGCGGAGGGATCAATCCGGTAGCTGAGCCCGTAAATAGTGTCAGATTGGAAGGCGGGAACCTCCGGATTGCCCAGCAGTTGATCGGGCTGGCCGGTGACTAGTGTGTTGAACAGCAGCGCCGCATGTTCAAGCCAATGATGCAGTTGCAGACCGGTGATGTGCGCGCCGACAGTCTGGTTTGCAAAGGGGATCAGTCCAGCGATGTGGCGCCGCAGGACCGGCCCTGCTGGAATGTGGGTGTAGTTGTCCACTCCGTCGCGCCCGCCGGCGCGATGGGCTGCGGCGGTCGATAAAATAGGGAGATCGCAATACTCCGTATCAGCGATGGATGTGTGGACAAGGCGCTGTTGTGCATGGGCTGCAAGTGCCTGTGTCGCTGCGGGCGTGACGAGCGAAAAGTAACTGTGCAGCGCCTCCGGTGTGCTGGCTACGGGCTGGCGTAGCAGCGCGCGGACCTTTGAGTGACTGGGGGCCGTCAACGCAACAATCGTCGGATCGGGCGGGGTATCCTGCCGGTTTTGCGCAAGCGTGCAGCTGTGGTTGAGGATTTGCCAGCCCCTTCCGCTTTCATATGCAAGGCGCAGATCCATGATGCCCAGATCACAGCCGGCGTGCCCCGCCATCAGGGCAGGCATGCCGCTGACGGTGCTGCTGTGCACATCAACTCCGCACCGTTTTGCATAATCATCCGAAGGTAAGCGGCGATGGGTTTGCCCCAGAATAAGCGCATCAACCTGACCCGAGTTTGCCAAAGCGTGTGCGCCTTGTCCTTCAGCGGTTGGGCTGTCCAGCAGGCCAACACCCAAATGCGCCAGAACAACAATGAGATCAGCGCCCGCTGTCCGTAGGTCCTGCGCTGCCGCCGTGATCGCCTCCGCAGGAGCGACAAGTGTGGTCTCGGGCCCCAGATGGTGGCTGTTCCATGCTGTACTTTGCTCGGGCAGAACCGAGAGAATACCGATGGTCAGCGGGGCGGGCGCATCGCTGCCAAGGGGGACCGCCAGAAGAAGACTGTCTCGCAAGGGGCTGAGGCTGATATTGCGCAGGTTTGTACTTAGGATCGGCATGTCGAGCGCTTCCGCCACTGCTTTGAGGTAGGGCAGGCCGTGATCCAGATCGTGGTTCCCCAATCCGACGGCGTCATATTTCAAGTGGTTCAGGCTGGCGACAATCGGATGATCGGCGTCCACCTTTTGCGTCGCCAGATAGCTGGTAAGCGGGGTGCCCTGAAACGTGTCACCGTTATCAAGTAGCAGTGTGGGTATGCCCTGTGCTGCGGCTTGTTCGCGTTGTACTTTGATCAGATGCGCCAAGCTGGCCAACCCCGCGCCTTGTGTTGGCTGATCCTTGATGTAGTCATGTGACAGAAGATGGCCGTGCAGATCGGTTGTTGCCAGAATGCAAAGCCGCGCGGTCGCGCGGGCTGAGCCTTGTGTAGCAGTGATATGCGGAGCGACCATAATTGAAATTACCACCAAGGGTTGAGTTGGTAAATCGGATTGTGCAGTGCCGCTGCGTGATTCACACCGTTTTCTCCGTTTGGTGACGGACGCAGAGTAAGGAAGATAAAATGAAGAACGCAGAGCAGGTCACATTCGGGGGATCAGGACTTGATCGCGCGGGAGAGTTGCGCAGTGACCCCGAAGGGTTGCGTGCCGCACTGGCTGATCCGGCAGCACGGGCGATTGTATTTTGGCGGGGCAAGCCGCTGATGTCGACAGAGCGGCCCGCGGGACTGATCCGGTTGGCGCTGGATCATGCTGTGCTGCACGATGCCGTCGAGGCGCCGATCCTGCTGGGCCGTGAAGATGGTGGGCCAGTCTTTGCAGTGGATGTGTCCGGCTGGATGCCCCAAGGTCTGGATGAAAGCAGTCTTGGCGGGTTTCTGGACCCCAGCGAGCAGCGCCACCCTGCCTTGCCCGACTGGATGGTATTTGCCGAGTTGCGGCGGGTCATGACGTGGCTCACTCCGCGCGACGCAGAGCTGGCAGCATCGGGCAAAGCCGTGTTTGGCTGGCATGAAAGCCACCGGTTCTGTGCCAAATGCGGTGAGGCGACTGCGCCTGCGCAGGGCGGATGGCAACGCAATTGCCCCGCGTGCAAAGCGTCGCATTTCCCGCGTACTGATCCTGTTGTTATCATGCTGATTACCCACGGGAATTCTGTTCTGGTGGGCCGTTCGCCGGGATGGCCGCAAGGGATGTATTCGCTGTTGGCAGGCTTTGTTGAGCCCGGGGAGACGTTGGAGGCGGCTGTGCGCCGCGAAGTTTTTGAGGAGGCAGGCGTGCGTGTGGGTGAAGTTGGCTATCTTGCGAGCCAGCCGTGGCCCTTTCCCGCCTCGCTGATGTTTGGTTGCTGGGGACAAGCCACCAGTAGTGACATCACGATTGACCCCGTAGAGATTGAGGATGCGCGCTGGATCACACGAGAGGATATGATGACAATATCACAGGGTCATCACCCCGAGATTATGCCTGCGCGCAAAGGTGCAATTGCACACTTTCTAATTGAACGCTGGCTGTCGGATACGCTTGACTGAGGTCGTGTTAACGTTTCATTAACGAATTGGACCAGTCCTCGGTTGACGGCTTTACGGCTGGCACTAAATTCGCCATTGTCACTAATAATAACAAGAAACAGGCAAAATATGAAGTTCTCGTCAAAAGAAGATATTGAAGCGTCGATTGAAGCGACATTCTCAATGTTGTGCGATTTCGAGACGTTTGAGCGGGCAGCCATGCGGCGTGGGGCAGAAGTTCAGAGGACCGACACCAAAACGGTTCCTTCCGTGGGGATGGGATGGAGCGCAGCCTTTAACATGCGCGGCAAGCGCCGTCAGGTCGAGATTGAAATGGTGACGTTAGACCAGCCGAACGAGATGGCATTCGAGTGCCGCTCGCAAGGATTGTGACACATTTTACGATAGAACTTGTGGCGCTATCAAAGAGCCGCACGCGGTTGATGGTATCGTTTGACATCAAACCCCTCAACCTGTCTGCACGTCTGCTGGTGCAATCCCTCAAGCTGGCAAAGACGTCTCTTACCAAGAAGTTCAAGCTGCGCGTGGCTGAGTTTGCCAAAACGCTGGAAGACCGCCACAAACGCGGCTGAGCAGTCTAGTTTTCTATGTCCCAACGGCCGGGGTGTGCGGGATAGACACCAAGTATTTCGAGCATATTCGTGAAATACCCTAACTCCTCCAGCGCGCGCCGCACGGGCGCATCGTCCGGATGGCCTTCGATATCCGCGTAAAACTGGGTCGCGGTGAAAGAGCCACCAACCATATAGCTTTCCAGCTTGGTCATGTTGATGCCGTTTGTCGCGAAGCCACCCATTGCCTTGTAGAGTGCGGCCGGGATGTTGCGGACCTCGAATACAAATGTCGTCATCATCTTCCGGCCACGGCGGGACAGATCAATGTCGGGGGCCATGAGCAAAAATCGCGTGGTGTTATGCGCCAGATCCTCGATCCCGTCGGCAAGCACTTCCAGCCCGTGGATGTCGGCGGCAACTGCACTGGCCAGCACGCCGTCCGTGGTGGCCTCCCCTGCGGCCAGCTCCTCTGCGGCGCCGGCACTGTCTGCTGCTGCTTCTGAAGTAATGCTGTGTTCGTCCAGATAGCTGCGCGCCTGCGGCAGGAGTACGAGATGGGCGCGTACATGTTTTACCTGATCCAAGGTTACACCCGGGCGGGCAATCAGTGCGATGCGCACGCGCACAAAGGCTTCTTCGATGATGTGCATGCCGCTTTGGGGTAAAAGGCGGTGGATATCTGCGACCCGTCCGTAGGTTGTGTTTTCCACGGGCAGCATGGCCAGATCGGCGTGACCTTCACGCACAGCGCGCAAAACATCATCAAATGTCGTGCAGGGAACGGGAATTCCATCCGGCCGGGCTTGCAGGCAGGCCTCATGGCTATAGGCTCCGAGGGCGCCCTGAAACGCGATACGCTCTGGCTGTTTGGCGGTCATCACGTCGGTCCTTTGTAAAAACATAGCTAGATGGGCGATTGGTCGCGGTAACTACACCTTGCTTGCAAAGAGGGAAAGCAATAGATAGCCCCCTAAATGAGTGAAAATTTCAAAACGATGGACTGACCCATGGATACAATGACCATTACGAAGATTTCGGCCGGCGTTCTCGGAGCATGGCTGGTGCTGTTGTTGGGCAAATGGGCCGGCGAAGAGCTGTACCATTCCGCTGCGCACGGCGAGCCTTCCTATTCGATCGCTGTAGAAGGCGGAGGATCCGCTGAACCGGAAGCAGAAATTCCTTTCGAAGAACGTATGGCGGCTGCTTCCGCTGAAAACGGTGCAAAAGTTTTCCGTAAGTGCACAGCTTGCCACAAGGCAGAGCAGGGTGCGAATGCAACCGGTCCGTATCTTTACGGCGTTGTAGGCCGTCCAATTGATGCTGCTGAAGGCTTTGCCTATTCTGGTGCATTGGAGGCGTCTGCCGATGTCTGGACGCCAGAAAACCTCTATGCGTTTCTGGAAAACCCAAAGGGTTGGGCGCCCGGCACCACAATGGGTTTCGCGGGTTTGAACAAGTCTGAAGACCGTGCAGATGTGATCGCGTATCTGGACAGCCTTGACGACTGATCGCTTCAAACAGAAGCAAGTGAATTAAAAGGTCGCCAAGTGGCGGCCTTTTTTGCTGTTCAGAAGCAGTTTTCTGCCAGATCACAGAGATGCAACTTGTAACTTGGCGCGCGGGGCCATTAGCCTATGTTTCCAATAACAACGCTTGCCTGTCTTGTCCCGAGGAGACTGCCCATGATGTCTTTTGCCCGCACGTCGATGCCCCGTCAGCACGGGGTGCTATTTTGCTCTGCTGTGGCTGTATTGGCCTCTGCCTTGTTATGGGGTAGCGGCGCAAACGCGGAAGGGGAGGCAATCAAGAGCCATGGCTACTCCTTTTACGGTGATCTGACCTATCCGGCGGATTATCCGCATTTCAACTATGTGAATCCGGACGCGCCGAAGGGCGGCGAAATTTCGATTTCTACGCTGGGTACGTTTGATTCGATGAACCCCTATTCGCGCAAAGGGCGGGGCGGGGTGTTGAGTACGATCATGTACGAAAGCTTGCTGGGAGATGGCGTTGGCGGTGAATCTGCGCCGGCAGATGTCTATTCCGAATATTATTGTCTGCTGTGTGAAAGCCTCGAATACCCCGAAACGAAAGACTGGGTGATATTCCACATGCGCCCCGAAGCGCGGTTTTCAAACGGCGATCCGGTAACCGCCCATGATATCGAATTTTCGCACAACCTGTTGTTGGAGCAGGGCCTGAAATCATACGCGGATTATGTGCGCAAACAGATTCCAAAGGTAGAAGTGATCGATGATCATACCATCAAGTTCTACTTCACCGAAGGCATCTCGCGCCGGAGCCTCATCGAGCAAGTCGGTGGCGTGCCCGCGTGGTCCAAGAAGTGGTACGAGGAATCGGGTGCACGGCTGGACGAAAGCCGTTTGGAGATTTCCCCCGGTTCAGGCGCCTATGTGGTTGAGGCGGTCGATGTGAACCGCCGCATTGTCTACAAACGGAACCCCGAATATTGGGGCAAGGACTTGCCCTTTAACATCGGGCGCAACAATTTTGACGGCATCCGCGTTGAGTATTTCGGTGATGAAAACTCCGCGTTCGAGGCCTTCAAATCGAGTGAATATACCTTCCGGAACGAGGGGAATTCCAAACAGTGGGCGACAGCCTATGACTTCCCGAAAGTGGCTGACGGTTTTGTCGTGAAGGAAGAAATTCCGGACGGATCGCCCCCGACCCCTGCGGGAATTGTGTTCAACCTTGGCCGCGAAGTGTTGCAGGACAAACGTGTGCGCGAAGCCGTATCACTGGCGTTCAATTTTGAATGGATTAACGAATCACTCCAGTACGGTCTGTTTAAGCAGCGTGTGTCGTTCACGCAGGACACCCCGCTTATGGCGACAGGCGTGGCCGAGGGCGCGGAACTGGCACTGCTGCAAAGTCTTGGCGATGTGATTGCGCCGGAATTGCTGACCGAAGAGGTGCGGATGCCGCATACGTCGGGGGCGGATCGTCTGCTGGACCGGCGAAATGCCCGTGCCGCGATGAAGTTGCTGGATGATGCAGGCTGGCCCGTGGGCGATGATGGCAAGCGGCGGAATGCGGCGGGTGATCCGTTGCGCCTGACGTTCCTTCTCGATTCCTCCGGCTCTGCAACACTGTCGGCGGTGGTTGAGAACTTCATGTCCAATCTCGGGAATTTCGGCATTGATGCGGTGTTGGAGAAGGTCGACAGTTCGCAATACACGTCGCGGGAGCGGGATCGCGACTATGATCTGGTCTACGATCAATATGCGGCTTTCCTTGGGACCGGCACTGGTCTGTCCCAGCGTTATGGGTCCGAGGCCGCAAGCTATTCCTTGTTCAACCCTGCTGGATTGGCCAGCCCGATGGTCGATGCCATCATCGAGGCGTCCTTGCGTGCGGAAACGCGTGAGCAAGAGCAGGCGGCGATGACCGCGTTGGACCGTGCGCTGCGTTATGAATTCATCATGATCCCCGCTTGGTACAATGACGTGCACTGGACGGCCTACTACGATCAGTACGATCACCCGAAGGATCAGCCGGCCTATGCGCTGGGCTATCTGGATTTCTGGTGGTACGACGCGGAAAAAGCAGCAAAACTGCGTGCCGCGGGCGCGCTGAGGTAACACATGGGCGCCTATATTCTCAGACGGCTTTTGCTGATCCCCGTGACGTTGTTCGGGATCATGCTGGTCAATTTCGCTTTGGTACAGTTTGTGCCGGGCGGTCCGGTGGAGCAGGCGATTGCCCGCATTCAGGGCGGTGGTGACGTGTTCGGCGGCTTTGCCGGTTCCGGTTCGGATGCGGGTACTGTCGATCTGGGCGGGTCAGAGAATTATGTAGGCTCACGCGGGTTGCCGCCTGAATTTATCGCCGAGTTGGAAAAAGAGTTCGGCTTTGACAAGCCACCGGTTGAGCGGTTCTTTCGCATGCTGGGCAACTACATGATGTTTGATTTCGGAGAGAGTTACTTCCGCTCGATATCGGTGATTGATTTGATCAAGGAGAAGCTGCCGGTGTCTATCACGCTGGGGCTATGGTCGACGTTGATTGCCTACATGATTTCCATTCCGTTGGGGATCAAGAAAGCAGTGAAGGACGGGTCGCGCTTTGACACTTGGACCTCTGGTGCGATTATTGCGGCCTATGCCATTCCGGGTTTTCTGTTTGCGATCCTGTTGTTGGTGCTGTTTGTGCCGGCCAATTGCTTCCGTATTCCGGGTCTAGCGGATGCGTGGCCCGGTGGTGCGGCGTTCAACCCCACCTGTTACGAGCTGTTCCCGCTGCGTGGTCTGACCTCGGACAACTTCTCGGAGCTGAGCGCATGGGGCAAGGTGAAGGATTACGCATGGCACATCACGCTGCCTGTGCTGGCCTCGACCATTTCCGCCTTTGCCACGCTGACGCTACTGACCAAAAACAGCTTTTTGGACGAGATCAAAAAGCATTATGTGATGACCGCCCGCGCCAAAGGCCTGTCGGAGCGCAAGGTGCTGTATGGCCACGTTTTCCGCAACGCGATGCTGATTGTGATTGCCGGCTTTCCGGCGGTGTTTATCGGGGTTTTCTTCGGCTCCAGCCTGATCATCGAGACGATCTTTAGCCTTGATGGTTTGGGTCGGCTTGGGTTTGAGGCGGCAGTGGCGCGGGATTATCCGATTGTCTTCGGGACGCTGTTCATCTTCGGCCTGATCGGTCTGGTGGTCAGCATCATTTCCGACTTGATGTATGTGCTGGTTGATCCGCGCATTGATTTTGAGAAGAGGGAAGGCTGATGGCTTTGTCTCCGCTAAACCAGCGCCGTTGGCGCAATTTCACCCGCAACCGTCGCGCCTATTGGTCGATGTGGATTTTTGCGGTGGTGTTCTTCCTGTCGCTGTTTGCCGAGTTTTTGGCCAACGATAAGCCGATCCTCGTGAATTATCGCGGCGAGATGTACATGCCGATTTTCAACTTCTACCCCGAGACTGCCTTTGGCGGTGATTTCCAGACCGAGGCGGCGTACCGCGATCCGGAAGTGAAATGCCTGATTGCCAGTGGCGGGCTTGAGGATTGTTTTGATGATCCGGAAGGTATTGTCGAAGGCATCGCAGCGGGGACTTTTGGCACAGACCTTGCCGACTTCCAGAAGGGGTGGAGCATCTGGCCGCCGATCCCCTACAGCTATGACACCGCCGTTGACCGCCCCGGTGCTGCCCCACTGGCGCCTAACGCGCAGAATTTGCTGGGCACCGATGGCACCAAACGTGACGTGCTGGCCCGTGTGATCCATGGCTTCCGGCTGAGCATTGTGTTCACGCTGGTCGTGACGGGCCTCAGCACACTCATCGGCATTGCTGCTGGTGCAGTGCAGGGTTTTTTCGGCGGTTGGCTGGATTTGATTTTCCAGCGGGTCATCGAGATATGGACCTCAACCCCGTCGCTTTATGTCATCATCATTATGTTTGCGATTCTGGGGCGAAGTTTCTGGCTGCTGGTTTTCCTGTTGGTGCTGTTCAGTTGGACGTCGCTGGTGGGTGTGGTGCGTGCCGAATTCCTGCGGGCACGCAATCTTGAATATGTCCGTGCGGCGCGGGCTTTGGGTGTCGGTAACGTCACAATCATGTTCCGCCACATGCTGCCCAACGCCATGGTTGCCACGCTGACCATGCTGCCGTTCCTGATCACGGGCACGATTTCATCCCTCGCAGTGCTTGATTTTCTGGGCTTCGGCCTGCCCTCCTCGGCGCCGTCTTTGGGAGAGCTGACATTGCAAGCTAAACAAAACCTGCAAGCTCCATGGCTGGCCTTCACCGCCTTCTTCACCTTCGCCATCATGCTGTCGCTGCTGGTTTTCATATTCGAGGGTATTCGCGACGCGTTTGATCCCAGAAAGACGTTTAACTGATGGCCCCGCTTCTGGACGTACAAAACCTGCGTGTGTCGTTCCGTCAGGATGGCAAGCTGACGACGGCAGTCAAAGGCGTCTCGTTCCACGTGGAGCGGGGGGAAACCGTGGCGCTGGTGGGCGAGAGCGGTTCGGGCAAGTCTGTGTCCGCGCTCAGCACGGTCTCACTACTGGGCGATACAGCAGTTGTTGAGGGCTCCGTCACCTATGACGGGCAACAGATGATCGGTGCGTCTGATGCGCTGCTGCGCAAAGTGCGCGGCAATGACATCAGTTTCATTTTTCAGGAACCAATGACGTCGCTTAATCCGCTGCATACCATCGACAAGCAGTTAGCGGAATCGCTGACCTTGCACCAAGGGCTAACGGGGGCTGCGCTGCGCACGCGCATTTTGGAGCTGTTGGAGCGGGTGGGCATCAACGATGCCGAAAGCCGTCTGGGAAGCTATCCGCACCAGTTGTCCGGTGGGCAGCGACAGCGAGTGATGATTGCGATGGCACTGGCCAACAAGCCGGACGTGCTGATCGCGGATGAGCCGACAACCGCGCTGGACGTGACCATTCAGGCGCAAATTCTGGACCTTCTGAAAGAACTGAAAGACAGCGAGGGCATGGGCCTGCTGTTCATCACCCACGACCTGAAAGTTGTGCGCCGCATCGCGGACCGCGTTTGCGTGATGCAGCACGGCGAGATTGTGGAACAGGGGCCAACAAAAGAGATATTCGACAACCCGCAGCACCCCTATACGCAAAAACTGCTTGGCGCGGAGCCCAAAGGACGTCCTGCGCCTGTTGCCGTGGATGCCGAAGTGATCGCCGAAGCGGAGCATCTGAAGGTCTGGTTTCCGATCCAGCGGGGACTTTTGCGCCGTACCGTGGGGCATGTGAAGGCGGTCAACGACGCCTCGTTCAGTCTGCGCGCAGGCGAGACGATCGGCATTGTGGGCGAGTCGGGGTCTGGCAAAACTACGCTGGCGCTGGCGATAATGCGGCTCATCTCCTCCGAAGGGGGGATCACATTTATGGGTCAGGATGTGCGGAAATGGACTACCAAACAGCTGCGTAGCCTGCGCAAAGACATGCAGATCGTGTTTCAGGATCCGTTCGGCAGCCTGTCGCCACGGATGACTTGTATGCAGATTATTGCCGAGGGCTTGGGCATCCATAAAGTGGATGAGGCCCGCGATAAACGTGAGCTTGTGCATGATGTGATGGTTGAAGTCGGGCTCGACCCTGCAACGATGGACCGCTACCCGCATGAGTTCTCTGGTGGGCAGCGCCAGCGGATTGCGATTGCCCGTGCCATGGTGCTACGACCGCGCTTGCTGGTGTTGGATGAACCGACTTCGGCGCTGGATATGACGGTGCAGGTACAGATTGTTGATCTGCTGCGCGAGCTTCAGGTGAAGTACGGTCTGGCCTATATCTTTATCAGCCATGACCTGACTGTTGTCCGAGCGATGTCCCACAGCGTGATGGTGATGAAACGCGGTGACGTGGTCGAGTATGGCGATGTTGATGCGCTTTATGACAACCCGCAGACGGAATACACCCGTACTTTGCTACAGGCCGCGACCTAGGGTTTGTTATGGCCTGTGCGTTGTGAATCGCGCAGATCGGGGAGGGTGCATCGCCCGCTTGGGCGCGCGGGCCCTTGCATATTGTGGTCAGGCCCCCATTTGTTGCGGCTCGGCTGAAGCGGGCCGCGTGGTCTCCCTAAGGGTGATCAACCGGGCCCGATCATAAAGCAGCTGACATTCCGGGCCTTGAGGCGTCGGCACGCCAGATCTGCTGTCTCGCGGCTCATGCCGAGGAAGTTGGCATCGAACCCTTGGGGTTTTTGAACAACTTTGCGTAGCGACCCGTCAAGCGTGGCCATCTCTGCCAACGCTGTTTTGATCAGAACTTTTTCGGCGGCATAGCGGCTGCTGAAGCGGCCCACATTTACACCCCAATGGCGGCCACCGGAGGTGGATACGCGGGTTACCACCTCTTGCGGTGCTGCCGGTTTGGTGGATTTGGGCTGGGCGCCGATTACCACAAGGCCCTTTGGCCGCAACGTTGGACGCGCGGAGACGTTCGCAACGGCGGCAAGGACAATTGATTCTGTTTCCTGCGCCGGTGCTGCGACCGCTGCGGCAGGTTGCTTGGTTGTTTCGGGCGGTGCCGTAGCCACGGCAACGGGCGCGGCGGCAGGGGGCGCAGCAGGAGTAGCGTTTGCCTGTGCTACAGCTGCATCGATGGCGCTGCTCAGGACATCGCTGATGGCCGCATCGGCGGCGTCTGCCGCAGCAACCTGTACAGGCATCTCGGCTGTGGGTCGCAATTTGGGACGTTTTGAATCGCTGACTGCACGGATCAGGCGAATGGTTTTACCTTTGGCGCCGGGAGCGGGGGCAGCTGCTTCAGCAACGGCGGGGGTGTCGGTTTCTACATCCGCCTGCGCCACATAGGCAGGGACGTTGGGCTTGTTCACCGGCGCCGAGGATGGCGCGCGGCGGAAGCCAAGGTCCATCAATTCGGCGACTTTTGCGTTACGCGCCGAAGTGGAGGCACCGCCAAAAACGGTCACAATAATGCGTTCATTGCCGCGTTCGGCGGATGCGGTCAGGTTGAAGCCCGCTGCGCGCGTATAGCCCGTTTTGATGCCGTCCGCACCTTTGTACGAAGCAAGGAACCGGCGGTTGGTGTGGGACACCTGCCGTACGCCCGCATCTGCGGTCAACCGCGAGAACAGGTTGTAGTATTGCGGGTAATCATAGAGCAGGTGCCGCCCCATGACTGTCATGTCATGTGCGGTCGACAGGTGGCCGTCCTCGGTCAGGCCATGCGCGTTTTTGAAGGTAGAGCGGGTCATGCCGAGCTGTTTGGCTGTGCGGTTCATCCGGCGGGCAAACTTTGCCTCCGATCCTTCGATCGCTTCGCCGATGGCGGTTGCGGCATCGTTGGCAGACTTCACAGCGGCGGCGCGGATCAGATAGCGTAGCGCGATCTTTTGTCCCTCACGCAGACCCAGTTTGCTGGGTTCTTCAGAGGCGGCATTTCTGGAGACGGTTACTTGTGTGTCCAAAGACAGCTCGCCGCGCTCAATCGCCTGAAACGCGATGTAGAGGGTCATCATCTTGGTCAAGGAGGCGGGATGCAGACGGGTGTCCGAGTTGCGAGCATGCAAGACTTCGCCTGTGCGGGCGTCGATCACATATGCCGCATAGGGGGCTGCTTTGGCGCTCATCGGGACGAGAACGAACATCCAAATAGCCGCAAGAATAAATAGCCCGAAACGGGCCGACTGCATGCGCCGCGCCTTCATGGTAACCTGCCTAACTCTGCCTCTGACCCCCGATTTTTCGGGTGGCCGTATTATTTATCTGATTAACCTAGCACTTATTCGGGCCGCTGATAAGCCATAGTTTTAACGGAAATGAGCGATTTTCTGCAACGCGGCATAGCACATTTGGGGTGCAAAAAACTGCAAACCACAACATCCGCCATTGTGGCGAGATTGTGGCGAGATTGTGGCAGCATTTGGGCGCCTGTTGCCCCAATTGAGTATTGCGATTCAAACCAGTGTGCGGGACGCGTAATGCGGCTCGAGAAAGCCGAGTTCGACACCCAGAATACACGGAGTGGGGATGAGGGGTTCGAGTGCAGTTTGCAGGGCGGCCAGCAGGCCTTGCATGAACGCATCGTCGCGGTGCGGCTTGCGGAGCATCCGCAGGCGCAACAGGACGTGTGTGTGGTGGGTCTGCTCCAGCGGATAGGCGCGCCCCTTGCACGCACCTGATGTATTGTCCCGTGCTGCAATCGTTTCTTCAACGGCGGCCAGTATTGCGGCGGCGTCCAGTTTAAGGTCTGCGGAATAGCTCAGGTCAGCTTGGGGCATAGGTGTCTCCGGTTGTGAGGGTCTGGATGAGCGCGGGCAGGTCACCCAACGAATTGATTTCGTGAAATCTATGGTGAACTGGGGCGGGCGCGTGTTCAATCTCCCATGTGAGGCCGTGGGGAACATAAATGCCCCATCCACCAGCCCCGATCATAGGCAACACGTCCGAGGCCATGGAGTTTCCAACCATCAGCCCCTGATCCGCACCAGTGCCGTGCTGGTTAAAGATGCGGGTGTACTCTGCCGATGTTTTTGCCGAGATGATCTCGATCCCGTCAAAAAGGTCGCGCAGACCGGATTGTGCCAGCTTGCGTTCCTGATCCAGCAGATCACCTTTGGTGATGACGACAACCTTATAATCATGGCTCAGCATCTCAATAGTGTCGCGCGCGTGGGGCAGCAGTTCTACCTCATGGCTTAGCATATCGCGTCCGGCATCTAGGAGTTGGGCAATCACGGACGCGGGCACTTGGCCTTCGGTCACCTCGATTGCCGTCTCGATCATCGACAGGGTAAAGCCTTTGATCCCAAAGCCGTAATGCGGCAGGTTGCGCCGCTCGGCTGCCAGCAGGCGCGCCATCAGGGTTTCGCGGTCTCTATGCTCCGAGAGCAGCTCTGTAAAGTGGCTCTGCGTCAGGGTAAAGAACCGCTCATTGTGCCAAAGCGTGTCGTCGGCATCAAAGCCGATGGTCGTAAGCGTGTCGGGCATATGGTGCGGATTTCCTTTTCTGGGCAGCGCCTCTTTTCTAAAGGGGCCATCACGTTATATAGACAGCGTGACATCCGGATGAACACGCATTAACCGCAGGAGCAGCAATGCACCTATACCCTATTTCCATGGCAGGCCCGCAAGACGGTGACGATACCGAACTGCTGACCAAAGTGAAGCCGAAGACCAAGCGGTCGCCCATGTATAAGGTGATGCTGCTCAACGATGATTTCACGCCGATGGAATTCGTTGTGCATGTTCTTGAACGCTTTTTCGGGATCAACCATGCGCAGGCTGTTGAGATTATGCTGGTCGTTCATCAAAAAGGGCTGGCTGTTGTGGGTGTGTTCAGCCACGAGATTGCGGAGACGAAAGTGGCGCAAGTCATGGACTTTGCCCGCCGTCACCAGCACCCGCTGCAATGCACTATGGAAAAAGAAGAATAGTCGATGATTGATTCGCGACTTCCGCTGGCCCTTGACGGTGGCGGACTTGAGTGGCCCGCCGAGGGCCGTATTGCCGTTTTCGGACCTTCGGCTGATGTCGATCTGGACGGTATACCGAAAGACCGCGCCGAGATCATTCATGATTTCTATCCGGCGCATGCGGCGTGGGCTGCGCGCGGATATCAGGTCTCGGTTGATAGTTCCGAGCTTTGTGCAGCCGCTGTGGTGTGTTTGCCCCGCGCCAAGCATGAGGCGCGCGCGCTGATTGCGCAGGCTTGTGCGCTGAGCGAAGGCGTGGTGGTGATCGACGGTCAAAAGACCGATGGCATCGAAGGTATTCTGAAAGCCATGCGCGCCCGCGTGAGCGTGCATGGCCCCGTGACCAAAGCCCACGGCAAGCTGTTCTGGATCGATGCCCCTCTGGCCGACAACTTTGCCGATTGGGCAGCTGGTCCTGAGCTGACCGAAGGCGGGTTCTGGACCGCACCGGGTGTGTTCTCTGCCGACGGTGTCGATCTGGCCTCTGCGTTGCTGGCGGATGCATTGCCTGAAAAGCTGGGTAAGCATGTGTGCGATCTTGGTGCGGGCTGGGGGTTCCTTTCGGCCCATGCGTTGACCCGCGAAGGGGTAGAGGCGGTGCATCTGGTGGAGGCCGGACATACAGCGCTTGAATGCGCGCGGCGCAATGTTACCGACCCGCGTGCGCATTTTCACTGGGCGGATGGCACCACTTGGGAGCCGGGGCACAAGTTGGATACCGTTGTGATGAACCCGCCGTTTCATGTGGGCCGTGCCGCAGAGCCGCAGATCGGTCAGGCGTTTGTGGCCTCCGCTGCGCGCCTTTTGTCACCAGCGGGGCATTTGTGGATGGTCGCAAACCGTCATTTACCCTATGAAGCAGAGCTGAAAACCCGTTTTATACAGGTTGAAGAAATTGGGGGGGACGGGCGGTTCAAGCTGTTCCATGCGTCCCGTCCCATTCGCAAAAAGCGTTAAACGGCGCAAAGGATACAGCATGTCATTTTCCATTTCCGGCAAGACGGCGATTGTTACCGGGGCAGCCAACGGTATCGGCCTCGCCATTGCGCGTAGTTTTGCGGATAAAGGCGCCAATGTGATGTGCGCCGACATGGACGAAAAGCGCCTGAAGGAAGAGCTGGGCGAAGTGCGCGACGAAGGCAATATCCGATTTTTTGCTGGTGACCTTCGCCAGCGTCTGACCATCGCCAACCTTGTGTCGGCCACGATAGATGCCTTTGACCAAGTGGATATTCTGGTGAATGCGTCGCGGCAGGTTATTCCAACGCAAGCGCTGGAACTGGATGACGATTCGGTTGAAACCTTGCTGGATCAAAACCTGATGACAGCCATGCGCCTGTCCCAGCAGGTGGCCAAGCGGATGATGAAGCAAGCTGAGGATCAGCCCGAGGGGCCAATCGGGTCTATCATCAATCTCAGCTCGACCACGGCGAGCCACACCCAGCCCGAGTTGATGGGCTACTCGATCGCTTCGGCCGCGTTAAACCAGATGACACGCTCCATGGCGCTGGCGCTGGCACCGCACCGGATCCGCGTGAACGCGGTTGCTTTCGGGTCTGTCATGTCGGCCTCACTCAAGGCGTCGGTGGCGGAGAACCGCGAGTGGCGTGATGATATTCGCAACCATACACCGCTGGGCCGTATAGCCTCGCCCAGTGAGCTGGTGGATGCGATCCAGTTTCTGGCCGCTGAAAGCTCCAGCTTTATGACCGGTGAGATCATGGTTGTAGACGGCGGGCGGTCCCTTCTGGATGCGGTGAGCGCGCCTGCGCATTGATGTGGCACGCCCTGTTCAAGGGGCGCCGAGTGTGTTGTAAGTTCGGTTGAGGAAACCAGACAGAGAACACAGTGATGACAGCCCCCTTCGAGACAGAAAAAGACCGCGCGTCTGCGTGGTTCCGTAGCCTTCGTGATGATATTGTTGCGTCTTTCGAGGAGCTTGAAGACAGTCATTCCGACGGCCCGTTGAGCGATGCAGCCGCAGGCTGTTTTGAAGTCACCACAACGACACGCACATCGGAGGACGGATCGGATGCAGGCGGCGGCCTGATGAGTGTCATGCGCGGGGGGCGTGTGTTTGAAAAGGTGGGTGTGAATATCTCGACGGTTTATGGAACGTTGGGAGAGCGGGCGCAGAAGGCGATGGCGGCACGCGGTGTGCCGGGCATGGCGGATGACCCGCGCTTCTGGGCCTCTGGCATCAGTCTGGTAGCCCATATGCAAAATCCGCATGCCCCGGCCGTTCACATGAACACGCGTATGTTCTGGACGCCGGGTGCGTGGTGGTTCGGCGGCGGGTCTGATCTGAACCCCTGCATCGAATACGCGGATGACACTGCACACTTCCATGCCACCCAGCAACAACACCTTGATCCGCACGGCACTGATATTTACCCCAAGCTCAAGAAATGGGCGGACGAGTATTTCTACATACCGCACCGCAACCGCGCGCGCGGCGTCGGTGGTATCTTTATGGATGACCGCAACACCGGCGATTGGGAGGCCGATTTTGCGTTGACCCAAGACATCGGACGGGCGTTTTTACCGGCCTTTGTGCCGCTGGTCGAAAAGCGCCGCCCGCAGGTCTGGACCGAGGCGGACAAGGACGCACAATTGGTCCATCGCGGCCTCTACGCCGAATATAATCTGGTCTATGACCGCGGAACAAAATTCGGGTTAGAGACTGGACATGACGCCAATGCGGTGTTGATGAGCCTGCCGCCTATGGCCAAGTGGATTTAAGCAACTGATTGGATGCTGTTTCTGGCTTGACGCGGGGCGAGGGCTGTCATAGTTCACGCCGCAGCGGCGTTATAGCTCAGTTGGTTAGAGCGAACGACTCATAATCGTTAGGTCCCTGGTTCAAATCCAGGTAACGCCACCACTTCCTCCCTTATCGCCTGATATGTTACAAAACTTGTTGGGGTGTCGATATTGTGTATCACAATGTCGCGTGACAACCCCCGCCAAATCTCCTAGCGTCGAATGATCGTGAATGTGCCAGACCTGATAGGCACAGCATAAGGGAGAGATATGCACATGACATTTACTCGTAAAGCAGTCCTCGGGATGCTCGGGGCGGCAGCATTTGGCTGTATGACCGCGATTCCTGCAATGGCGCAGGATGTGACCCTGCGGATGCACCAGTTCTTGCCTGATCAGGCCAACGTACCAAAGCTGATCCTGTATCCTTGGGCCGACCGCATTGAGGCAGCCAGCAATGGCCGTATCAAGGTTGAGCGCTATGGCTCCATGCAGCTGGGCGGCTCTCCACCAGAGCTGATGGACCAGGCCATTGACGGCGTTGCCGATATTGTCTGGACTGTCATCGGCTACACACCTGGTCGCTACCCTACCAGCGAAGTGTTCGAGCTGCCCTTTATGATGACAGACGCGCGCGCGATGTCTTCTGCCTTCTGGCAGATGTTCGAGACCCACATGCGCGATGACGAGTTCAAGGACCTCAAGATTCTCGCAACATGGGTACACGGCCCCGGTGTGATCCACTCCAAAGTTCCGGTGAACTCGCCTGCCGAGATGGAGGGTCTGAAAATCCGTGGCGGTTCGCGTCTGGTGAACACACTGCTGGAGAAGGTCGGCGCGACTCCTGTTGGTTTGCCCGTTCCCGGTATTCCGGAAGCGTTGAGCAAAGGCGTCATCGATGGAACCACAATCCCTTGGGAAGTGACCGGATCGCTGAAAGTGCCAGAGCTGGTGAAGAACCACACCGAATTTGATGGTGAGGCGCTTTATACGCTCGGGTTTGTTCTGGCGATGAACAAAGAAAAATTCGAAAGCCTTGATCCCGAATTGCAGCAGATCATCAACCACAACTCCGGTCTCGAGCTTTCAGTTCTGGCTGGTGGCTTGATGTCGGATGCCGATGGTCCCTCCCGTGAGGCAGCAGTCGCTGTCGGCAACAATATCATCACCGTCTCGGGTGATGAAGTGCAGGTGTGGAAAGACGCAAGCCAGCCTGTTTATGACGAATGGATTGCCGATATGAAGACCAAAGACATCGACGGTCAGGCCCTGATCGACGAAGCCCGTGCGCTTATGGATGCATACAAGCCCTAAGCCTGCAACATCTGCTGCGCACCGTGTAAAGCGGTTGCGCAGCAGTTTTATCTGCAAAGGTTCTTCCCCATGCATAGACTTATACGTTCTCTGGCGCATGTTACGGCGCTGATCGGTGGCGCCGTTCTTGTGGCTCTTATCGCGATGACAACTTTGTCGATCGTTGGCCGTTCCATGAACAAATTTTTGCATGGTGATTTCTTTGAAACCCAGATGACGGGTTTTTCGCAGTTTTTGCTGGACCTTGGTGTGGGTGAGATCAACGGGAACTATGAATTGCTGGAGGCTGGTGTGGCTTTTGCGATTTTCTCGTTTCTGCCTGTATGTCAATTCTACGGTGCACATGCGTCAGTGGATGTGTTCACTTCGGCGCTGCCGGACCGTTTCAGCCGTTGGCTGATCGCGTTTTGGGAGGTGGTGCTAACCTCTGTCATTATCCTGATCATCTGGCGGCTTTATGGTGGCCTTGAACGGTATTTGGGCAATGGCGAGACGACGTTGTTTTTACAGTTCCCCGTCTGGTGGGCCTATACAGCCAGCTTTAGCGCCGGTGTTGTGGCCTGTATCGTTGCCGTGTACTGCGCTTTCGCGCGCATCGGCGAGGCAGTGACTGGCACAATGATCCTACCGTCCGAGCATGGGGAACACTGAACATGAGTAATATTGAACTGGGCTTTTGGTCCTTTCCCGTCCTACTGCTGATGGTCTTTTTGCGCGCACCAATCGGCCTTGCCATGTTGCTCTGCGGCTTTGGTGGCTGGTTTATGGCGATGGGGGGGAACCCCACGCCTTTGCTGGCCAAGCTGAAATCCGAAACCTACACAACCTTTTCCAGTTATTCGCTGACGATCATTCCGCTGTTCCTGTTGATGGGCCAGTTTGCAACCTTGTCGGGCATGTCCTCGGCGCTGTTCCGCGCAGCAGAGAGCTTTGTAGGTCACCGCCGTGGGGGGGTGGCCATGGCCGCTGTGGGGGCCTGTGCGGGCTTTGGCGCGATCTGTGGCTCGTCTTTGGCGACGGCTGCGACCATGTCCAAGGTCGCACTGCCCGAGCTGAAGCGCTATGGCTATTCGGGTGGATTCTCAACCGCGACGCTGGCTGCGGGCGGCACGCTGGGCATTCTGATCCCGCCTTCGGTGATCCTGGTGATCTATGCCATCCTGACCGAGCAAAACATTGCCAAGCTGTTCTTGGCAGCCTTCATTCCCGGTATTCTTGCGGCATTGGGCTATGTGCTGACCATTTCCATTTATGTGCGCCTGTATCCGGATGCAGCGGGCACACGTCCGCCGGTTCCGATGGCAGAGCGGTTCAAGGCTTTGGCCCAGACATGGCCTGTGATGGCGATCTTCATGATGGTGGTTGGCGGTATCTATCTTGGCTGGTTCACCCCAACCGAAGCGGCAGCGATTGGTGCGGCGGCAACGGGGCTGGTGGCACTTGTGTCCGGCTCGCTTGGCTGGGCGATATTGAAGCAAAGCTTGATCGGCACGGCGCGGACCACGGCGATGATCTTTTTCATCGTATTGGGTGCGGGCTTCTACAACGGCTTCCTAGCGCTGTCTGGTGTGCCACAGTTCATGGCGGATTGGGTTGTGGGCCAAGGCCTTAGTCCGTGGTTGGTGCTGACAATCATCCTTGTGTTCTACCTGATCTTTGGGTGCCTGATGGACAGCCTCTCGATGATCCTGCTGACGGTTCCGATCTTCTTTCCGGTGATTTCAGCGATGGACTTCGGGATGAGCCCCGAGCATGTGGCGATCTGGTTCGGTATACTTGTGCTGATTGTGGTAGAGGTGGGGCTGATCACGCCGCCCGTGGGGATGAACCTATTTATCATCAACTCGATGGATAAGGAGACGCCGATGACGGATACCTATAAAACGGTCATGTTCTTTGTGGGCTCCGATATTGTGCGGGTGATTATTCTGGTCGCTTTCCCGTCGATCACGTTGTTCTTGCTCAGCTGACAGGACAGTCTGCCTTGCAATTCGCAACCCAAGCCGCACCGAGTAATGCCGGGGCGGCTTTTTCTATTCGGGTTCCGGAATTCGTTGCCCATAAAAAAGGGCCACGTTAAACGCGGCCCTTTTCCAATTAACATACGGCTAGACGAGGTGGTTTATGTCCACGCCATCCGTGCAGGGTGGTATTCAAACCCGATGTGGTGTGCTGCGCCTTCCAGACCTTCTTTGGTGTGGTTGTAGAGCGAGCGCCAGTACGGCTGGATCGTCACACCTTCGTCCTGGATCAGCTTTTGGCCTTTTGCCATCAGCGCACGGCGCTTTTCGGTATCTGGTGTTGCCAGCGCTTCGGTCAGGATTGCGTCAAATTCAGCGTTGGACCAGCCAAATTCGTTCCATGCTTCACCGGAACGGTATGCAAGTGCCCAGATCTGAACGCCAAGCGGACGCGCATTCCAGTTGGTGGACGAGAAGGAGTACTTCGTCCAGTCGTTCCAGAAGGTGGAGCCGGGCAAAATTGTCCGCTTTACCTTGATACCCGCATCGCGCAGCTGGGCTGCAACGGCATCGGTGGTATCCTTCCGCCATGCATCGTCGATCGAGAACAGTTCATGCTCGAAATCGGCCATGCCTGCCTCTTCCATCAGTGCTTTTGCACCAGCGGGATCTGCTTTGCGTGGTGGCAATTCGGCGAACTCTGGGTGCATTGGGCCAATGTGGTGGTTTTCTGCCGTGAGACCACGACCAGCCTGACCCAGTTCCAGAAGCACACTGTTATCGACAGCCATCGACAGCGCCTTGCGAACGCGGGCATCGGCGTAGGGCTTTTTGCCATCAACTTCTGCCAGCTGGTTCGGGCGGATAACGATAGTCGCAGCAGTTGCGATTGTATGCTCGACCCAACCGTCAAGACCGGAAATGATGTCAATGAAGTCACCTTCCATGGAGTAGAATGCATCGACTTCCTCAGCTTCGGCAGCAGCGATCCATGCCGACGGGTCTGTACCGTAGTCGATGTATTCCAGACGGTCGATGTAGGGGCCGCCATACACATCAGTGCCCCACCATGTGTGGTCTGCATTCTTGACCAGCACACCTTTGACGCCAACTTCGAGGGATTCTGGCAAATAAGGACCGGTCCCGATCGGGTTGTCGACCATGGAGTCCGCCGTGAACGAGCTGTGCACGATGGCTGCCGGATAGTCGGCCATACCTGCGATCAGCGTGATGTCTGGTACAGGCAGCTTCAGCTTGACGGTGTGGCTGTCCACAACTTCAATGGCGCCTTCGATTGCTTTTCCAGAGGCCTCATCAACCAATGTCCCAAAGCGGCCCGCCATCGAGTTGCCCTCGAGGGACTTGTCACACCAGCCGGTGATATTGCGTGCTACATCTTCAGCAGTGAAGTCGTCGCCGTTGTTCCATTTAACGCCTTTACGGACGTTCAATGTGTACTCGGTGGCGTTGTCGTTGATTTCCCAGCTTTCGAGAAGCGCCGGTGTGAACGTGCCGTCGTTTTCCCAAATCGCCAGATACTCAAGCCAACCGCGTGAGAAGTTCGCGATCTGCGACCAGTCATAGGTGCGCGGGTCTTTCAGCGCGCGGACTTCCATCTGCATGCGCACGGTGCCGCCCATCTTTTTGTCAGCATGTGACGCGGCGTTTGCAGGGGCTGCCATTCCGATCATCGCATAGGCGGTCGCGGTTGTGGCGCCGAAGGCGCTTGCGAGTGCAAGGAACTCGCGGCGGTTTACCGGATCGGCTTTCGCGTGCTCTGCACTGTCCAAAATGGACTGGGGCAGCGGCGTTCCGGTGCGTGTTGTGAATGTCATGGTCTTCCTCTCTGATTTATGCGCGACTTCGTGCTGCTTGGGCTGCTGTCGCATATGACCCGTCTGCACGGGTTTGGTGATCACAGGTTTCCCCTGCTTTATGTTCCCGCAACACAGCCGTATTGGCCGAGGCTCGAACTAATATGTGATGATCAAGGGATATGGGCCATCCGTCAACCCTGCCGTAGAAATGGGTGGGGCGTAAATGGAAGACCACATTTGGCTCTTGGCGGTGGAATCGGGACGACATGCCCGCAGTGTGCCATAAGCGACATCTGGGGGCTCGTATGGTCGCGCTGGGGCGAGCTTGAAAAGTGACAGTGTTGATACGGCTTTGCCAAAAAGAGCGAATTATTTCTCGCGTTTCTCTGCTGCGGTAGATGGGGCAGGGGAATAACGTGCCTTTGCTTCGTGATTCCCATTTGGGGGGTGAGAAACAAGGACTTTACGGAACTTTAAAAACCCGCCACGAATAGCGTCATGACACCTCACCTCAAAGGCATCGCAATCACGTCACTGGGCGTTTTATTTGTCGTTCCGGACAGCCTGTTTGTGCGGCTGATCGAGGCGGACCCGTTGACTATTGCGTTCTGGCGGTTGCTGAACGCAGGTATGCTTATCGGGCTGGGTTTGCTGGTTTGGCAAGGGACAGCCCCATTCCGCGCGGTTTTTCAAACCGGATGGACGGGTGTGATCTACGGGGTGTGTACCGGCCTGAGCGGTGTGATGTTTGTCTTGGCTGTCGCTCATACGTCAGTCGCGAATGTCGTGTTTATCATCGCCTCTATGCCGGTGTTTGCGATGATGTTCAGCCGCGTCTTCCTAGGAGAGCCGATCACCAAACGGATGATGCTGACAATTTGCGCGGTCGCAGTAGGGCTCAGCATTATTGCCTACGGATCGGGAGAAACCAAAGGGGCATCGATCAAAGGTGATCTGATGGCCTTGGCGGTTTCCGCTGCCTTTGCTGCGGGTCTGACCGCCGCGCGACAGATGCGGCATGTGTCGATGGTTGCCGCGGTTCCCTTTGCATATATCGGAATGGCAGTTCTAACTTTGCCAGTCGCAGCCCCGATGACGGTGCTGCCGGCCCAGGTGCCGCTGGTGATGATGCATGCCGGATTTATAGCACTGTCGTCGATATTTCTGGCGCTCGGGCCGCGTTACATCACCAGCGCCGAGGTTGCACTGTTGGTGCTGGGAGAGAGCATATTTGCCCCTCTGCTGGTCTGGGTGGTGCTGGGTGAAAATCCCGGCCCTTGGGCACTGGCTGGCGGTGCAGTTGTGTTGGTGGCTTTGTTTGCCTCTAACCTGATCGTTTTGCTAAGACGCAAACGGGCCTAAAAATCGGCGTCGACGCCGGGCAGTTTGAGCGCCTTGATCAGGTCGCGTAATTCCTGACGTGCTGCAACGTTGGAGATATTGAGCTGTTTGACCCCGATATCCTTGAGGTCCAGCAGGGTCAGGCCGCGCGGAAACAGCTCGCGGAAGACCACCCGCTCGTTAAAGCCGGGGGCGATGCGGAATCCGATGCGCTTGCTCAGGTTCTGGATGGCGCGTTCCATCTTGTCTTTGTTGACCATGCGCTGCGCGCCCATGCGGTTGCGCACCACAACCCAGTCGATCGGTGGCAGGCCCGCCTGCGCACGCAGTTGCCGTGCGTTCCAGACCATTTCGGAATAGACGGAAGGGCCGGTGATCTTGTCGCCGGTAGCGTCGGTATGGGCCAGCAGGTCAAAGTCGATAAAGCTGTCGTTGAGCGGCGTGATCAGGGTGTCAGCCAACGAATGCGCAACCTGTGACAGGCGGGTATGCGAGCCGGGGCAATCAATCAGGATAAAGTCGTTGTTGGGTTCCAGATCGGCCACCGCAGCGGACAGGCGGTGGTCATAGATGTTCTCGCCGGGGCTCAGGGTTGAGGGATCAACCTCGGGCAGCTCGTGGCAATGCGGGCTCGGCAGGTCGAGGCCCGAGTCCTTCAGGAACGACTGGCGGTTGTCGGAATAGCGGCCGAACGTGCGCTGGCGGAGGTCCAGATCAAGTGCGCTGACTTTGTGACCCATCCGTGCCAATGCAGTCGCCACATGCATAGAGACCGTGGATTTCCCTGCGCCGCCTTTTTCGTTTCCGACAACGATAATATGCGCCATGCCCAAGCCCTTTTTGCCTTGCCTGCGTTTGCGCAGGAACGTGTTTTGCGCACTATATGTAGGCGATAGCGCTTTGGAAAGCGTTGAACGTGGCAATGCGGATGCAAAAGGCCGTCCAAACCGGCGAAGGATTCTAGCCAGGGCCTCCGTCGCTCGTGCATTCGGTAATTCACAATGCCGGTGTGTCCTGACTAAAGACGTTGACCCAACCCTTCCCCTGTCACCGCCAGATTGAACTGACGTGCATGGTTTCGGGGGCATCCCTTGTGATGCGTTGAAACGTGGCGCGGTAACAGATCAGGGCATGATCATGCCCGAGACGTTCGGTCCTGACGTCTTCCAGCGCATAGCCTTTGAGAGCGGGTCCATGGTCCAATTGGCCGCTATGGGCGGTGCGATCCGCAAAACCATCCGAATACACGCCGATGAATGCGCGATGCAGTAGCGCCTCATCCGCGGCTTTATCACCGGTGACCAGCGCACCCCATACGCGACATTCGTAGGGTTTGATCTCGTCGATAGGGTCTTTCACAGTCCCCTGCTCCCAATAAAAAAGGCGCACCGTCTTGCAAAGGTGCGCCTAATGTCTTGAAGGTCCAAAGTTGGCTTAGAAGCCCAGACCAGCGTATTTGTTCTTGAACTTGGAAACGCGGCCGCCGGTGTCCATCAGACGACCGGATGTACCTGTCCATGCGGGGTGCACGGAGGGGTCGATATCAAGCGACAGCTGGTCGCCTTCTTTGCCCCATGTGGATTTCATTTCCAGGATCGTACCGTCGGTCATTTTGACGTTGATCGTGTGATATTCGGGATGTGTATCGGTCTTCATCTAACTTACCCCTTCGGCGCTTTGTAGTGTGTGTTCTCGATGATACGTGCGGACTTACCACGACGCTCACGCAGGTAGTACAGCTTGGCGCGACGGACACGACCACGGCGAACCACGGTGATGCTGTCGATGTTGGTGGAGTGCAGCGGGAATACGCGCTCAACACCTTCGCCGAATGAGATTTTGCGAACTGTGAATGCGCCGGCGATGCCTTTGCCGTGCTTGCGGCTGATGCAAACACCTTCATAGTTCTGTACGCGGGTGCGCGTACCTTCGGTGACTTTAAAGCCAACCCGGATGGTATCGCCTGCGCGGAAATCGGGGATTTCCTTGGCGAGTTCGGCGATGTGTTCCGCCTCGATCTGTGCGATCAGGTTCATCTGATGCGTCTCCTATAATGCTCGTGGTATGCCACGAAGTTGTTGCGCGATCAGAGCTTCGGTTTGTGTGTCGGGCTGCACCTTGGTGGCCCACCGGAGAATTCATCGTCATTTTGATCGTCACTTTGCATAGGCAAAGAATCGCAGTCACCCAAGTGATTCCGATTACCTGCGGTATAGGCCCGCTTTGTGCACGGTTCAAGAGGGTAAGCAGGCCGAGGCGCAATGACGCCCCGGCAGGGTCGTTAGGCGGTAATAATATGGTCGAGGGTGATTGCAGGCATACCGTCAAGGCGGATCACTACAATCCCCGGTTTCTGATAATAGCGATTTGCATAGGTCACGCGGACATCAGTATAGGCACCGTCCGGATCCTGAACAATTTCGACGTCTCCCAATGGTTCACCTGGCCCATTACCCTTAACTTCAAGAACGTCTTCGGCGGGATCAAAGTCGGTGATGCGAAGGAAGGTGTCCTCAGCCTCACCGCCTGCTGCATTCCTTACGGTAACTTCATAGGTATCAACACCTGCACCACCCGTGGCAGTAGCCGTGCCATCTTCGTCACCGAAAAAGTTATACAGTCTGAACAGATCATCCCCATCGCCGCCAAATCCGGTGGAGCCTGAGTCAAGCTGGATATGATCATTTCCAACGCCGCCATAGCCAGTCGAGATGCCGTTGACGGCCACAAAATCATCACCAACGCCGCCAAAATCTGTCGCACCGTTATATGCGCCAATGTTATCGTCACCTACGCCGCCATGTGCTTCGCTTTCAGCGCCATAGGCGCGGACAGAATCGTTGCCTTCTTCACCGTAAAGGACAGCTTTGCCGCTGCCAAAGTTGGACAAAAAGTCCTTCCCCTGGCCTCCATAGGCAGTTCCTTCGGCAAGTCCGGTAATCCAGTCATTGCCATCGCCGCCCGCACCGTCCAAAATGATATTGTCGGTGCTGCTGGTTAGCCAGTCAGTGCCTGCACTGCCTGTCGTGCTTTCGATGACCGGAGTCTCCTCGACCCCGCCGCGGGTCTCAGGCGCGTCTTCGGGCAGGAATTTTATCAGATCATCACCATCGGTGTTGGCCTCCACGATATACCCTGTGACGGGTGCGTTAGAAACGATCCCACCAGCAAGGGCATCAGGGTTGGCAAGTAGGTCAACAACGCCCAGAAGCTCAAGCCCATGGTCTGCCTCGAAGTCCGCCAGCAAGGGGGCATAGTAATAGTCAGGACTGTCTGTGTCCGTACCCGTCGGGCTTGGGATGTCCGACTGCGATGCCCAGTCGGGACCGGACCAATCCACGCTATCGGGAACAAGGTAAAAACGCGCCTCACTCACCTGAACCCAGCCGTCGGGGTCCCCATTATCTTCGGTATCGGTGTAATAAAACACGGCAAGCGAGCCTGTTTCGTCCTCGCCCAGTTCCAGCTCAACCGTATCCCCATCCTGCGAGAATGAGGCGCCTGTATCAAGCGGCTCGTCGGGTTCCACCGGGGTGTCGGGTTCCTCCGGAACATCTGGTTCTTCGGGTGTGTCGGGTTCATCTGGCGTCTCGATGGTCTCTTCATCATTTGACCCACTGACGGAAGTCAGCAACAAGCCGGACAGCTATGCAAAAAGTGCCAGAGGACCCATAGGTTTTCCAATCTTTACCAACAAATTCAATCCCGGCGGGTATATCGCGTTTTTTTGCTTTTCTACTTCTTTCCCAGCTTCGGCTTGGCGGGGGCAGACCGGGGAACAGCACATTTGGTTGTGGCTTGATCTGTATCAAAGAACCCTCCGTCGGCGCGGGTGTACGCTAGATGCATAGGCCGGTTCACGAAGAGGGGTTCAAATGTCCACCAGCGAAAAGCAGCACTCCAAACAGGTTAGGGATGCGCAGATTGTCGGGTTCGAGCAAGGCGAGTACCCGTACAAAACCAAACTGTCGCGCAAGGCCTATGAGACGGAAAAGGCGGCGTTGCAGGTCGAGCTGCTGAAGGTGCAGCACTGGGTGCAGGAGACGGGGCAGAAGTTTGTTCTGCTGTTTGAGGGGCGCGATGCAGCAGGCAAGGGCGGTACGATCAAGCGCTTTACCGAGCATCTAAATCCGCGTGCTGTCCGTGTGGTTGCCTTGAATAAACCTACGGATGAAGAGCGCGGCCAATGGTACTTCCAGCGCTATATCAAACACCTGCCCACGCCGGGTGAAATGGTTCTCTATGACCGCTCGTGGTATAACCGCGCTGGGGTCGAGCGGGTGATGGATTTCTGCACACCTGCGGAGTAACTCGAATTAATGCGCCAGACTCCCGACTTCGAGCAGATGCTGGCCCGCAGTGGTGTGCGCCTGTTCAAGTACTGGTTTTCCGTCACCCAAGAAGAGCAAAAACAGCGCTTTGCCTCGCGCGAAACAGACCCGCTGAAACGTTGGAAGCTGTCGCCGATAGACCGCGCCAGTCTGGACAAATGGGACGATTATACCGAGGCGAAGGAAGCGATGTTTTTTTATACCGACACCGCCGACGCACCTTGGACCGTGATCCGGTCAAACGACAAGAAACGTGCGCGTCTGACGTGCATGCGGCATTTCCTGTCCCAGCTGGATTACCCAGAAAAGGACCATGCGGTGGCCCAAGCGGCGGATCCCAAGATTTACCATCAGGCGGAGGCGTTGCTGGAAAAATCCGAACATATTCTGGCGACATCCCTGCATCCAAAGCACCGTAAAAAATAGGAAAGGACATCAAATGTCACATACCCCACACGAGCTTGTCGAAGAGTTTCCAAAGCAGGTGGCGCAGATTGCGGCGCTCAAGCTGTCGGATGCGCATTTTGCCAAATTATCGGAGGAATATCACACGCTGAACCGGACCATTCACCGCGCGGAAACAGATGTGGAGCCGACGAGCGATGACAACATGCAAAATATGCGCCGCGAGCGTTTGCGGTTAAAGGACCAGATTGCTGTGTATTTGCGCGAGAATGCCTAAGGGCTACTGAAAAATAGACCGCCTCCGTGGATTTCGAGGGCGGTCTTGCACGTCAATAGAGCTTCATGCCCATCAGAACGATCTCCGAATACATATGGTCGATCTCGGCGGCCAGCATGCTGGTACCTTTGAAAAACCGTGGCACTTCGATTTGCTCGACTGCGCCGGAAGCTGTGGGACCAATCAGCCGGCTATCGACGCTCAACACGGCGGCCTGTTCGGGCAGCAGCGTGTCCGCGATGGCCGTGGCATGTCGGCCCAGCACCTCGGGTTGGCCGGTATAGAGCACCTCATGGGTTAGATATTCATCGGCTTTCTGTTTGACCGATAGAACAAGCGTGAGCGGCCCGTCGCGCGTCTCGATGACGACGGGTTTGAGGTCAAGGTCTGCGTGATCGTGCAGGACTTGGGCATCAACTGCGTTCAGCTGTGCCTCCTGTAAAGGCGCCAGCGTATGGGGCAGGGCTGTCCCGCCGCCATGCCGCCAGATACGCCGTTGAGCATCCAGTATGTTGAACCCGATGCGGTCGACCAGGGGCAGGGCTGCCTTGGCACTGGTGAGGTTGGTGGAGGTCACGGCAGGATCAGCCATTGCGGTTTGCATCAATCGCTCACCCAGTCCCATGCCGCGATGGGATTTCAGCACATACCACGAGGTGAGGTTGCGATAACGTCTGGGCCCACGCGGCGTGTGGCGCAAACTGTCGTTCATGCCCATCACACCCACGAGCGTGTTACCATCCTGCGCTATGACAGCAAATTCACCATCCGCGCCGCCCCAGCGATTGGCGAGCAGGCGGGTCCAGCCCTCGGTTCCCCACTTTGCGCGCGGAAATGCGGCGTGCATAAATGCCTCGACTTCGGGGCGCTGTGACGGGTCGGCGAAGGTAACGGTGATCATGGATTAGCCCTCTCTTTGCATGTCGGGGATCGTGACCCACATGCTTTGGGTCAGAGTGAAAAGCCTGTCTGTAAAGTCCCAGACAGCCTGAGGTGTCTGGAGATGGTGGGTGACAAAGCCCACAGGTTTTGCTGGGGCATTTGCGCTACGGTCCTTCAAATGCTCCAGCAGCATATCCAGCATCTTGCCCTCTCCGCGAAACACACGGTTATACTTCCAGCGGATCGGGTCAAGGTGTGCGTTGATATGGGACAGTCCGGCAACGGGCGTTGTATCGCCGCGCCCTTCATAGGCAGACAGGAAGCTATAGCCCCACGTCGGCAAATGCAGGCGGGTGGCGTCGCTGATGCGGTTCCATGGTGGGACAAACCCCCGCAACAGACGGGGCAAACCTGCGGTGGCCAGTATGTCCCAACCGTGACGGAGATCATCCTCCTGCAGGTGCAGTGCACGGGTGTCGCCCACTTCTGATGCAGGACTGCCTTTGGGTTCGTGATTGATATGGGCCAGTCCGTGTTGCAGCACATAAGCGTGATCGCTGTCGTCAAGGCGGGGGGCGAGGTTGGAGTTCAGCCCTTGGGGGATCACAGCCAGATGCACGGGGATCGCGTGGCGGTCCGACTGGTCCAGAAGCGTTTCCAGATCAGGTGTCACCTGCTGGGCATCGTCATCGCGCCACCACAGGCGCGGGGTTAAGTCTGCTGTGCGCCATCGCGCCAGCTCTGCCTCCAGATCTGCCCATTCAGCCATCTTTGCCCGCTTCATGCCTAGCCCAGAGGTCAGGCCTGCGGTCACGGGTCAGTTGGTGCGACATCTCACGCCGCCATTTCTCAATCTCGGCGTGGTTGCCAGACATCAGCACAGGGGGGATTTCGCGGCCATTCCATTCCGCGGGTTTGGTGTATTGTGGATGCTCCAGCAGACCGGCGGAGTGGCTTTCCTCAACTGTGCTGTCGGCATTTCCCAACACGCCGGGCAACAGGCGCACAGTGGCGTCGATCATTGCTTGGGCGGCTAACTCTCCTCCGGTCATCACAAAGTCCCCAAGGCTGACCTCGGTAATGCCGTAGTGCTCGATCACCCGCTCGTCGACGCCTTCAAACCGGCCACATAGCATGGTGACACCCGCACAGGTCGACAGATCACGCGCCATGGCCTGATCAAAGCGCCGGCCGCGTGGAGACATATACAGAATGGGCCAGCGGCCTTGTGCGCGTGCTTGAACCGCCTCGATAGCGGGCCCAACAACATCGGCGCGCAGCACCATGCCGGCCCCGCCACCCGCAGGCGTATCATCAACGTTGCGGTGTTTGGTAAGGCCAAAGCTCCGCAAGTCATGCGCGTGCAACTGCCAGCGTCCTTCCTGCAAGGCGCGGCCTGTCAGGCTGGCGCCGAGTACACCGGGGAACAGTTCGGGGAACAGCGTGATAATATGGGCCTGCCAAACGTGGGCATAGTCCGGCGTGTCCTGCATCAGGGCGCGTGGCTTGAGCGTGGGGGTCACGCGGGTTTTCCCGTGTGAGCGGTTCGGCGGCGTCATGGTGTCGGTCCTTTGTCCAGCAGTGCGGCCTTGGCGGCATTGCGTGCATCTGTGTCCCTATGCGTCCTGTTGATGTGGAGCAAGGCTGCAAGGGTGTCCTCACTCAGACGTGTATTCTGTGGTGGCTGCGGGGTCAGTTTGACGCGGATGTCTGCGGGGATGTCGCACAAGTCCAGCACCGGGTCTGCGGGGCCCAAGGGCAGGTCTGTGCAGCCTTCCAATGCATAGCTGTGCACAGCTGCGGGCACGCGGCCACGCACGGCGCTTACGGTTGCATCAAGGGCAGCGGCATCGGGATATTGCGCGCAAAATTCGTCAAACCCCAACGTCATCCCGGATGATTTCACATGCTCGGCCCAGGCCGAGCGAAGCCATGGTGCGGGCGCGCGTGTGGCAAAGCAGAATACAACGGGGGTATTTGGTAAGGCCTGCTGCGCGCGTTGCCATAACAGATAGGCCAGTACCGGGGCGGCGCTATAGTCTGCCAGTGGCCCGCGACCGGGCATATGGCCTGACAGCTCTTCAGCGCTGAGCAGCAACGTCCGGCGCGGCATTCCCGGAAGCTCCGCCAGCAGCGCGTCAAAGCGGCGGCTGACCTTATCAAGCGCCTCATCGGTGCCGTATGTCGAATAGCCACGCGTCGCACTCATCAACTCTTGCATTTGCCCTTTGAGACGGATCGCCAGCGCGGGCATCAATGCTTTGCGATTGGCGCGTAGCACGGCCTGCACTGTGGAGGTGCCCGTCTTGTGGAACCCTGCGTGGATCACGATTTTCCGCGGCATCAGGTTGCCCCCTCGATCAGGGCACGTTTGGCTTTTTTCAGCTCCGCAGTGTCAAGGTCAGAGCGGTTCAGCGCCAACAACTGTGCCTGAATATCAGCTGGAAGCGCCGAGGTGCGGAGTGCTGACGGGACCATCGCCGCCCGGCGTTTTTCATCTAGTGCCAGAAGGTCCAGCAGAGCCTCCGCAATTCCCAGCGGTCTTGCGGTATGTTCCTCAAGGGACGTCGTAAGCACCTCACATTCCGGAACTTCGCGTTTGATCTGGTCAATGAT
Organism: Sulfitobacter sp.; assembly: GCA_029252045.1. GTDB lineage: Bacteria > Pseudomonadota > Alphaproteobacteria > Rhodobacterales > Rhodobacteraceae > Sulfitobacter. The sequence goes on along the minus strand of JAQXCD010000056.1, from coordinate 14,304 downwards.
CGCGGCGAAATCGGCGGAAGTTTTCATGCGCTTCATGTAATCCGCTTCGTCCCAGATCATCCGCGCGGCCCGTAGGTGTTGTACATAACAACTGCGCAGCCATGCCTCGCGGGTGCGGATTGTAAAAAAGAAGGTGATCGCATCATCGGGAGCAGCAGTTTTGAATGCCATGACCATCGCCCCCATCAGGTGCGGGGCTGCCCCATAGCCGTGCAGGCGGTGACGGCCTGGCATATGTCCGCTGAGGTCTTCAGAGCTGATGATGATCGTGCTTGCGGTTTCGTTCTGTAATTTTTCGACCAGAAGTGCGGCCTCGTATTTCACCAACCCCAGATCGTAATCTTCGCGTGACCGGCTGTAGGCACGGGCGGACTCGCACAGGGCGGTCATGCCGGGCCGCAAAACCAGACGGATATCGGGGCGCAGTACTGCGCGATTGGCCCGCAGGTTTTGTTGCAGGCTGGTGGTGCCGGTCTTGTGAAATCCTGCATGAATGATGATCTTGCGGGACTTCATGAGGGGCTTCCTTTGGGCTGGTTCAGGCGGGTGCGGGTATTCACCCACACCCTAAATAGATAGGCAAAGATCGCACGTTATCCAGAGGTCTTGCCCGCCTCAGGCAGAATCCCATCTGGCGGATCGGCCACAATGCGCCCTGTTGCCAGATCAACGGTGGGGATGGAGGCCTTGGTGAAGGGCAGGAAAGTGGTCGTTGAGGTACCCGCCAATTGTAGCTCCAGCAAATCATCGGCGCCATGGTTCTGAACGGTTTTGACGCGGCCCAACAGCACGCCGCCGGTGTCATAAACCTCAAGCCCGATCAGGTCTGCATGATAGAACTCGTCATCCGGCAGCGAAGGCATCTGCTCGCGGCGAGCAAACAGCTTGGTGCCGCGCAGCGTATCTGCATCTTCCTTGTTAGAAATCTCGGGCAGACGCGCCGAAAACCCGTTTGTGATCGGGCGCAGGATGGCCAGCATATATTCACGCTCGCCAGCTTCGTCAGTCAGGGGGCTGTATTTCTCGATGTCTTCGGGGACGGCGCAAAAGCTTTTGATCCGCAGCTCACCGTGCACGCCGTAGGAGCCGGAGATAACTCCAACACAGATATGGCTCTCGCTCATTGCATCATCTCCGCGCTTACGCAGATCATGCCGTCGATCTGGCCGCCACTTGCATTGCATTCGGCGCGCATCAGCATGCCGCTAAAGAAAAAGCCAAGCATGGCACCGATGGCCAGCACGAAGATGAGTTTTAGCAGTCGAAACATTAGCGTTCCTCGATATGCAGGGCTGCGGCGCGCGCCTCCCAGCCTTTGGTTTCAAGCTCTGGTGTCAGGGATACATCGCGCGGCCAGCCAAGGCAAAGGTATGCGACAAGCGACCAGCCCTCTGGTGCATCAAGATCACGGCACAGGCGGTTGGGGTCAAGCACGGATACCCAGCCGATGCCGAGACCCAGCGTGCGCGCATGCAGCCACATCAGCGTGACGGCACCGACAACCGAATAGCGGCGCATTTCCGGCATGGTCCCTGCGCCAAGGCCCGCGCCCTTTGCGGTGCTGTCATCACAAAAGACGGCGATGTGTTCGGGGGCTTCTTGCATACCGGAGAGTTTAAGACCGGCGTAAAGCTCGGCCTTCTGGCCCTCGTATCCTTTGAGGGCCTGTGCATTTGCAATCTGGAAATTCTCAAGCGCGGCTTCGCGGGCAGCAGCCGAGCGCACGCGAATGATGCGCCATGGCTCTGACAGGCCAACGGAGGGAGCTAGTGAAAGTGTGGAGAGGCACTCTTGGACAAGTGCCTCTTCCACGGGATCGGTGCGGAATTGGCGCACATCGCGGCGCCACCGCATCAGATCGGTCAGTCCGGCACGGAAATCAGCGGAAAACGCATGCATGCCGGACTAACCTTTTGCTGCCTTACTCTGCAGCTGCTTCTTCTACAGGTGCCTCGGCTGGTGCTGCTGCGGCTTCTGCTGCTGCGGCGGCCTTGGCGGCTTTCTCTTCCACGCGGGCTGCGGCTTTCTTGCCGGGTGTGCCTTTTGTGGGGTTGTTACGCTCGGTCTTCGGGCTGATGCCTGCTGCTTCCAGCATACGCTGAACGCGCTCTGTTGGCTGCGCGCCTTTGCTCAGCCAGTAAGCAATACGCTCGGCATCCATTTTCACGCGGTCTTCGCTGTCTTTTGGCAGCAGGGGTGCGTATGTACCCAGCTTTTCAACGTAGCGGCCGTCGCGTGGCATGCGGCTGTCTGCAGCAACGATACGGTAGAACGGGCGCTTCTTGGAGCCACCACGGGCGAGACGGATTTTCATGGACATGGTATTGATTTCCTTAGTTTTTATCTTGGTGTTGTTTGTGGTGCTGAATGACTTCAGCGATGATGAAGTTGAGAAACTTCTTGGCGAATTCAGGATCCAGATCGGCCTGTTTCGCCAAATCTTCTAGCCGTGCGATCTGGTCCGCTTCGCGGGTTGGATCGGACGGGGGAAGGTCGTGCTCGGCTTTGAGTTTTCCCACAGCCTGAGTGTGTTTGAACCGCTCGCCCAGCGTGTAGACGAGGATGGCATCGAGCCGGTCGATGCTGGCGCGGTGGCCTTTGAGGACTTCGGCGGCGCGTTTTACGGGATCGGTCATATCACTTCTTCTTCCCGAAGCCGGACAGACCCGCAGGCAAGCTCATGCCGCCGCCCATGCCGGGCATCTTAGCGCCCATCTGCTTGGCGGTTGCTTCCAGTGCTTTGGGGTCCATGCCTTGGGCCATTGCGGCGGGGCCCATGCCGCCTTTGCCCATCATCTGCTTCATCGCGGCTTTCATCATGCCGCCTTTGCCTTTGCCCATTTTCTTCATCATGTCGGACATCTGGCGCTGCATTTTCATCAGCTTGTTGAGGTCGGAGACCTCCATGCCGGCACCTTTGGCGATGCGTTTCTTGCGTGACGCTTGCAGCAGGGCAGGGTTGGCGCGCTCTTTCTTGGTCATGGAGTTGATCAAGGCGATCTGCTGTTTCAGCACGCGGTCATCAAGACCTGCATCCTCAACCTGCTTGGCCATTTTGCCCATGCCGGGCATCATGCCCATCATGCCTTGCATGCCGCCCATTTTTAGCATCTGCTCAAGCTGCATTGTGAGGTCGTTCATGTTGAACTGACCCTTCGCCATGCGGCGCATCATTTTTTCGGCTTGTTCGGCCTCGATGGTTTCTTGGGCTTTTTCGACAAGGGCGACAATGTCACCCATGCCGAGGATACGGCCTGCGACGCGCTCCGGCTCGAAGGTCTCAAGCGCTTCCATCTTTTCGCCAAGGCCGACGTATTTGATCGGCTTGCCGGTGACGGCGCGCATCGAGAGGGCCGCACCACCGCGACCGTCACCGTCCATACGGGTCAGGACCACACCGGAGATGCCAATGCGCTGGTTGAAGTTTTCGGCGGTTTGCACGGCGTCCTGACCTGTGAGGCCGTCAACAACCAGCAGGGTTTCGCGCGGGTTGACGATGTCACGGACCGCTTCGACCTGTTGCATCAGTTCTTCGTCGATAGACAGGCGGCCGGCGGTGTCGAGCATGTAGACGTCATAGCCTCCAAGGCTGGCCTGGGTCTTGGTGCGTTTGGCGATCTGGACGGGGGTTTCGCCCTTTACGATTGGTAGGGTGTCAACGCCGATTTGCACGCCGAGGATTGCCAGCTGTTCCATCGCGGCGGGGCGATTCACGTCGAGCGAGGCCATCAGCACGCGCTTGCCGTCTTTTTCTTTCAGACGCTTGGCCAGCTTGGCGGTGGTTGTCGTTTTACCCGACCCCTGAAGGCCAACCATCAGGATCGGCGCGGGCGGGCTGTCAATCTTCAGCGCGCCCGGCTCACCTTCGCCTTTGAGGACATCAATCAGCGCGTCGTGCACGATTTTGACGACCTGCTGACCGGGCGTGATGGATTTGGTGACGGCCTGACCGGTGGCTTTTTCCTGTACCGCGTTCACAAAATCACGCGCTACGGGCAGTGAGACGTCCGCCTCCAGCAAGGCCACGCGAACTTCGCGCAGGGCTGTTTTTACGTCCTCTTCGGACAGGGCGCCCTGTTTGGTCAGGCGGTCGAAGACACCGGATAGGCGTTCGCTGAGATTCTCAAACATGGGCGTATGCCCCTTTCGGTCGGTTGCGGTTGTTCCCAATGTAGGAACGTCCACGTCAATTCACAAATGCCCCGCGCCCGAATGAAACGGGGCAACGGAGTTTGCCCCAGTGGGCGTAACACGCTGACTGGGGGCGATCCTGAATTATTCAGGACCGGAAGGCACTGCTTCCGGAGATTTGGGATGCGTGTAGGCCCATAGCCCGTTTGAGTCAAGCGGGGCGCGACGGGTTGCACTTTGGGTTGAATGGGGGAAAGTGGCGGTCTGAAGCATGTTCGTATCTGCGCCGACAAGCAGATGGCATTTTTGTTCAAGGTCGGGAGCCTTACTATGCAGAACTGGGATGAAGTGCGCACTGCGTTTCACGTTGCGCGGCTGGGCACGGTCAGTGGGGCGGCTGATGTGCTGGGTGTCCATCATGCGACCGTCATCCGCCACATTGATGCGCTGGAGAAACAATTGGGCGTCAAGTTGTTCCAGCGGCATGCACGCGGGTACACGCCGACAGAGGCAGGCACAGACCTTCTGCGCGTGGCGCAGGCGACCGAAGACCAGTTCGGCCAGTTGGTCAGCCGGATCAAAGGGCAGGGTGCGGATGTCTCGGGCGAACTTGTTGTGACATCGCTGGCCGCCCTTGCCCCGCGTATTGCCCCGCTTTTGGCGGCCTTTCAGGAAGAACACAGCAAAGTTGTTGTGCGCTACCTTACGGGAGACCGTCTGTTCCGGCTGGAATACGGCGAAGCACATGTGGCCATTCGGGCGGGTGCCGCGCCCGACCAGCCGGACAATGTCGCGCAGGCACTGGTGGATCAGGCCATGGGGCTTTACGCCTCAAAGAGCTATATTGAGAAACACGGGATGCCGGACGGTCCGGGCGATTTTGCACAACATCGCTTTGTGGGGCATGAAAACCCCGACAGCCGTGCGCCTTTTTTCCGCTGGTTGGGGCAGACAGTCCCGCGCGAGAACATCGTGTTCCGCAGTGACGATATACAAGCGCTGGGGATTGCGGTGTGCAGTGGGGCGGGAATCGGGTTTTTGACGGTGCAGGATGCGGCGGCGCGGTCCGATCTGGTCCAGATTGCAGAGCCGCAGGCCGAATGGGCCTCGCCCTTGTGGTTGGTGACCCATGTTGATCTGCACCGTACCAGCAAAGTGCAGGCGCTGGTGAAATTCCTGAAAGCCCATATCAAAGACGGATATTTATGAGACGCGCGGTATGATCGCAGAGCAGACAAAAGGGCATCTGGCGATGCTGCTGTTCTCGGCGCTGGTCGCGGGGTCTTTTTCGCTGGGAGGTATGGTTGCAAACGAGATTGCACCGCTGGCGCTAAATGCGGTGCGGTTTGTGATTGCTGCAATCGCTGTCGGCACGGTGGCGCTGCTGACGACGGGTATTCCGCGCAGCGCATTTGTGGCGCCATGGCGATACCTGTTGTTGGGCGGTCTATTTGTGATTTACTTTGTGCTGATGTTCGAGGGGCTCAAGACCTCGGCGCCGGTGCGGTCGGCGGCGGTGTTCACGCTGGTGCCTGCCATGGCCGGGGTGTTTGCGTGGTTCCTGCTACGCCAGCGGACCACGCCGCGGATGCTGCTGGCGTTGGCCATCGGGGGCGCAGGCGCGCTGTGGGTAATTTTCCGCGCTGATCTGGCCGCATTGCTGGCCTTTGATGTGGGGCGGGGCGAGGTGATCTTTTTCTTCGGGTGCATTGCGCATGCGGTCTACACGCCGCTGGTGCGTCGCCTGAACCGTGGCGAGACGGCAGTTGTATTCTCGTTTGGTGTGCTTGTGGCGGGGTCGCTCTGGCTGGGGCTGGTTGGGGCGGCAGATATTCGTGCAACCGAATGGAGCACGCTACGCCCGATGGTCTGGATCACAATTCTCTATGTGGCGCTGGGAGCAAGTGCGATTACTTTTGTGTTGGTACAGTTTGCCACGCTGCGCCTGCCCTCGGCCAAGGTGATGGCCTATACCTATCTGGTGCCCAGTTGGGTCATTCTGTGGGAGACAGCCTTTGGCAACAGCCTGCCACCGCTGCTGGTCTTGGCCGGTGTAGGGCTGACCGTGCTGGCCTTGTTGCTGCTGCTGCGTGATGATGACATTCCCGCCGTTGCGGTGCCTGATAAATAGTTGCCTGTGGGCGGGAACCAGAATGCGGATCGATGCGTTTCCTTGGTGACGAAGCGAAATTTGTCAGGCTGGGCTGAGCGTCAGGTCCCCCACTTGGTCTGTGCAGCCGCACATTTGTCGCTTCGTCCACCACTTCCGTCCCGCTTTGGGGGTGGGATCATTGTTCAGGGAAGGAATATATCATGCGAAGTATCATCTATCTGGTTGGCCTTGTTGTGATCGTCTTGGCCATTGTGCGCTTTGTGTTCTAGCAGCGGCTGACTTTGTAATGACGATAGAGGGAGCCTGCGGGCTCCCTTTCTATTTGGCGGTATCGTTTGCGCCGTCGCGCTGGACCAGCTCTGCCTCCAAGAACCGCTCGAACGCATCCAGATGCACCGGTTCAAACTGGCCAAAACCCTGCATCCAGACCGAGGCGGCGCGCAGGGCGTCGGGTTCCAGTTTGCACCATTTCACGCGGCCGCGCTTTTCCTGACTGATCAGTCCCGCGGTTGTCAGAACGCTCAGGTGTTTGGAGATCGCTGCGAGTGACATGTGAAACGGTTCGGCCACATCGGTCACGGCCATGTCATCCTCCAGCAGCATCGCAAGGATGGCGCGGCGGGTGGGGTCGGATAGGGCGGCAAAAGTGGTATCAAGGGAAGGTGTCATATCTGCTGTCATAGCGTGCCTGACGACCGTGCGAAACAAAGATCAACCGGATGGTTGAATAAGGTGAACGCGAAAAATATGATAAATCAGCCTGCGACATCCTAGCCTTCCGTCTGTAAACTCAATTGTTTTCAGTAACTTGAGGCTGTTCGTCTGCCCGTTGACTCAGGCGCGCGTGCGCAGTACCTACTGCGACAGACATCCAAGTGGGGCATGCGCGCATGGACGACCAAGACCGCAAGGCAGAAATGGCGGCGATCGAGGCGCGGATCGCAGCAGCCAAAGGCTCTCAGGAGCCAAAGCCCCGCGCGGATGAGCATTATTCTCAGGCCCAGATGGCCTGGCGGATGGTGATAGAGCTTGTGGCCGGTCTCGGGATCGGTTTCGGCATCGGATACGGGCTGGATCTGTTCTTTGGAACGCTGCCTGTATTCATGGTGCTGTTTGTCATGTTGGGCCTCGCGGCCGGAGTAAAGACGATGCTCCGATCTGCGCAGGAGATGCAGGACAAGAAGGTGGCCGGAGAGGCCGGAGATATTTAGCGTCCCGCAAGGGGCCGGTTTAAACCACCCTGAGGGGTGACGAGAGTGAAGGGGCCTAGACATGGCAACAGAAGCACACGGCGCAGAAGAAGGCGGTCTGGTCTTTCACCCGATGGATCAGTTCATCGTATCGCCGCTGGGCGGTGATGGCCCCGTTCAGTGGTTCACGTTTACGAACGCAGCGCTGTGGACCAGCTTTGCAGTCGCAGCCGTGTTCCTGCTGCTGGTAGTGGGCACATCCAAGCGCGCTGTTGTTCCTGGTCGTATGCAGTCGGTGGCCGAGCTGGCTTACGGTTTCGTCTACAAAATGGTCGAGGACATCTGCGGTAAGGACGGCGTCAAGTACTTCCCCTACATCATGACCCTGTTCATGTTCATCGTTTGCGCCAACTTCCTTGGTTTGATCCCAACAGCTTTCACACCCACCTCACACTTCGCTGTGACGGTTGTGCTGGCCTTCGCGGTATTCATCGTGGTTACCGTTCTGGGCTTTGTCAAAAACGGCGCTGGCTTCCTGAGCTTGTTCTGGGTGGCCTCCGCGCCTCTTGCGTTGCGCCCTGTTCTGGCAATCATCGAGCTTATCTCTTACTTCGTGCGCCCCGTTAGCCACTCCATTCGTTTGGCGGGTAACGTTATGGCTGGCCACGCAGTTATCAAAGTTTTCGCGGGTTTTGCAGCATTGGTTGCTGTGTCTCCCATCGCGATCCTCGGGATCACAGCGATGTACGGTCTGGAGGTCCTTGTGTCCTTTATTCAGGCCTACGTTTTCACGATCCTGACATGTGTGTACCTCAAGGACGCACTGCACCCACACCACTAACGACAGGCGGGCATGTGCCCGCCAAATATCTAAACTTCCAACGCATAGGAGAATTACTATGGAAGGCGAACTCGCACACATCGGCGCAGGTCTGGCAGCAATCGGTTCCGGCGCAGCCGCTATCGGTGTTGGTAACGTAGCAGGCAACTATCTGGCCGGCGCATTGCGCAACCCATCCGCAGCTGCTTCGCAGACTGCAACACTCTTCATCGGCATCGCATTCGCCGAAGCGCTCGGGATCTTCGCGTTCCTCGTAGCTCTTCTGCTGATGTTCGCTGTATAAGCGACTGACGTTTATTCCCTATGCTGGGGGCGGTGCGGATATCGCGCCGCCCTCTGGATTAAATGTTTTGACAGGAGGCCATGATGGCAACTGAAACCGCAACAGACGCCCACGGCGCTGCGGAAGCAGCAGGCCCAGGCATGCCGCAACTGGACTTCTCTACTTGGGGAAACCAGATATTCTGGTTGGTGCTTGCGCTGGTCGCAATCTACCTGATCCTGTCGCGCGTGGCTTTGCCGCGTATTGAGGCTGTTTTGGCCGAACGTCAGGGCACAATCACAAACGATATTGCTGCTGCCGAAGATCTGAAGGCAAAAGCGTCAGAGGCAGAAGCGGCCTATGACAAAGCTCTGGTTGATGCACGGGCGGAAGCGCAACGTATCATCGCCGAAGCAAAAGCAGACATGCAGGCCGATCTGGATAAAGCCATCGAAAAGGCTGACGGTCAGATTGCTGCAAAATCCGCTGAATCGGAAAAAGCGATTTCCGAAATTCGTGCCGGTGCATTGGAGAACGTGAAAACGGTCGCCAAAGACACAGTTAAAGAAATTGTTACTGCGATGGGTGGCAAGGCAGATGCCAAGACCATTACCGCCGCTGTGACCTCACGGATGAAAGGATAACGTCATGCGTTTCACAAAATCATCCACTGCTGCCGCGGTTCTGGCTGCAACATCCGCTTCTCCTGCTTTCGCGGCAAGCGGCCCGTTCTTCTCGCTAGGCAACACAGATTTTGTTGTGCTGCTGGCGTTCTTGCTGTTCATCGCAGTCTTGTTCTATTTCAAAGTGCCGTCCCTTTTGGGTGGCATGCTGGACAAGCGCGCAGAAGGCATCAAGACCGAGATCGAAGAAGCCCGCAAGCTGCGCGAAGACGCGCAGACCCTGCTGGCCTCATACGAGCGCAAGCAAAAAGAAGTTCAGGAGCAGGCTGACCGTATCGTTGCTGCCGCCAAGCAAGAAGCTGCTGCCGCGGGCGAACAGGCCCGTCTTGACCTTGCCAAATCCGTAGAGCGCCGTCTGGCCGCTGCGGTAGAGCAGATCGGTTCTGCCGAAGCTGCGGCGATCAAAGAAGTGCGGGACCAAGCGATTTTGATCGCAATTGCCGCTTCGCGTGACATCATCGGCAAGCAGATGACCGCTGCCGACGGTAACAAGCTGATTGACGATGGCATCGCGCAAGTAGACGCCAAGCTGCACTGAGGTGCTTCAGAGTTGTTTTTGAAAAGCCCTGCCAAGCCGGCGGGGCTTTTTTATTTCTGCGTGCCGGGTTGACGCGGCACTTGTTCAGGAGGGTCCCATGACCAATTCACTCACCACCATTCAACCCACCCAAATTGAGTTGGTTGCACCGAAGGCTGAGCTGAATTTTTTCGATCAGCAGTCGGTTGAACTGGAAACGCCAATGACCCCCTTGCAGGTGTGGACGTTTCTGATGAAGAACCCCCTGCCGATGATAGGCTTTGCCTTTAAGGTCCGTGATGCGATTTCAAAGTGGTTTGGCGTCAAGGAGATCGGTGGTTTTAGCGGACACATTCCCGAATTTGTCCAGACGGGTGACAAGCTGGATTTCTTCTTGGTCGAGACAGTAAACGACACCGTCCTGACGCTCTCCGCTCGCGACCGCCATCTGGATACTGTCACCTGCGTCACGACGTCCGCAGGGTCGCTGACCATCACGTCATCGGTCAAAGTGCATAACAGGTTTGGCTGGTTCTACATGCTCGCTGTCGGGCCTGCGCATAAGCTGATTGTCCGGTCAATTCTGAAGCGGCTGAAGCGGGAGCTGGGCTAGGTATTACAGGCGGCCATCATCGACCGCGGATCGTTTGCCTAACCTGCTGCCGACAATATCTCAATCAGGTCCATATGAGTCAGCGGAAACGGATTCCCTTTCATAGAAGACGCATTGGCAGCGGCAACAGCTACTGCATCATAATCATCGCCAGAAAGCCCCAAATCTCCGAGGGTGCGCAGGCCAAGTGTTCTCGACCAGTCTCTGAGTTCGTCGATGCCGTGACCTTGACGACCCATGGCAAAGTGGGTGTCAATTTGACCTCGCACCCAACTTATCCGGTCGTGAATTTCGGTGTCATTTTCTGCTTTTCGCAAATGGCTTTCCAGAACGGCGGGGAGCAATGTCCCGCAAATTTCGCCATGGGGCGCATCGGTCTTACCGCCGATGACTCCGGCAAACCCGTGAACTGCGCCGAGGCCGGCATTTGCCAAAGCCAGCCCCCCACAGGTGCTAACCCATGCCATTTTGTCCCACCCGTCTGGGGAATCGTCCTCGACGACATCGCGCAGTACGCGCAAACCCACAGAAATAGCAGCGCGGCAGATGGCGTCGGTCATTGGGTTGGATTTGATGGATAAAAAGGGCTCGATCACCTGCGTGACCGCCTCCAATCCGGCAGCAAGGGCCACATGTCGCGGCGCGCCCTGCATCAGATCCGCGTCAACAATGGCGACCTCCGGGATCATGCGGGGGTCACGCAGGCTGACCTTGAGGCCGCGTTCCGGCACCGAAATAACGGCATTTTTAGTCACTTCCGCACCAGTGCCCGCCGTTGTTGGCATTGCGATCATCGGGACAGGCGGGGCGTCAAGAGTGCTGCCATCTCCCACTACGTCAAGATAGCTGAGCGCCGGCCCAGTGCAATGGATCAGAGCTGCCAGCGCCTTGGCCAAGTCGATAACCGAGCCACCGCCCAGTCCGATCACAACCGTCGGACGAAATCCCTGCATTCCCTCTAAGGCACGTTCGATATCGGGCAAAGACGGCTCGCCATGACAACTGATTGTTTTGACTAATAGGGCTTCGTCATGGAGTGACTTCACCAGCCATTCCGCCCGCTTGGCATTGGCCCCATGAACTAAAAGAACAGTATCGCCAAAGCCTTTTGCAATGCGCGCCGCTTGATGGCTCTGACCACGTCCAAAGTGGATGGTTTGGGGGCTTGAGAATGAGAACATTGATCTAATGCCTTATGATGCGTGTGCCATGTCGGTGGAAACGGGGTGGTTTGCCATTTGTGTCAGCGGGACGGGATTTATTCTATTGGGCATCCTCGCGGCACTACACCTCGTGCTTGATGCCCTGCCCGATACCCTCAAACAGAAAGATCAGGCTGGGGTCTTATGTGCTTTGGGTCAAATAGCACCGATGGGTCATGTCGGTCATATTTCTTTCCTAAAAACTCAACGTGGCTTGGACGGCCTTTTTCCACGACGCATATTTTGTCTGGCGGGTCTCCTCATCCATTTTTGGAACAAATTCTGTATCACAGACCCATTGCGCGGCAAACGTCGCCTGATCGGGGTAGAGGCCAACATGCATCCCTGCGAGCCAAGCAGCACCTAAGACGGTTGTTTCCCTGATTTTAGGGCGATCTACCGGCGCGCCGATAATATCGGATAGAAATTGCATCGCCCAATCGCTCGCCGACATGCCGCCATCAACTCTCAAGGTTGACTGCACGCCCGTCACCTGCCAATCGGCGGACATAGCTTCGAGCAAATCACGGGTCTGATACCCCACACTCTCAAGCGCGGCCTTCGCCATTTCAGCAGGGCCCGTGCTGCGTGTCAGGCCAAAGGCGGCACCCCGGCAATCGGCATTCCAATAAGGCGCGCCCAGCCCCACAAAGGCTGGAACAATCACAACATTCTGATGCGGATCGGCTTGGGCCGCCAAGGCTTGTGTCTCGGCAGAGTCCGCGATGATTTGCAGCCCATCGCGTAGCCATTGCACAACTGCGCCCGCTACAAAGATCGAGCCTTCCAGCGCGTAGGTTGGTTTGCCGTCCAACTGATAGGCGATCGTCGTCAGGAGCCTGTTTTGCGACACAACGGGTGTCTGTCCGGTGTTCAAAAGCGCAAAGCAGCCTGTGCCATAGGTCGATTTCATCATGCCGGGTTCAAAACAGGCCTGACCCACTGTGGCGGCTTGTTGATCACCGGCGACACCGCAGATCGGGATTGGCGTACCAAAGATGGCCGCATCGCTCTGGCCGAAATCAGCCGCACAATCTTTGACCTCGGGCAGCATTTGCATGGGGATATCAAGCAGATCGCAGATAGATTTGCTCCAGCGTCCTTTGCGAATATCGTAGAGCATGGTGCGCGCGGCATTTGTCGCGTCTGTTGCATGGACAGCGCCACCTGTCAGCTTCCAAATCAGGAAACTATCGACCGTGCCAAACAGCAATTCGCCTTTGGCGGCGCGGGTGCGCGCACCGTCAATATGGTCCAGAATCCAACCCAGCTTGGTGCCGGAGAAATAGGGATCGACCAAAAGGCCCGTGCGCTGTGTGATCATTTCGTCATGGCCGGCATCGCGCAACCCGCGGCATTGATCCGCCGTGCGTCTGTCTTGCCAGACGATGGCATTGTAGATCGGCGCACCTGTCAACTTATCCCAAACAATCGTGGTTTCACGTTGGTTCGTGATTCCAATGGCGGCAATTTGGGTGGCCTCGATGCCCGAGCTCTTCAAAGCGTCACGGCAGGTGGCAAGGGTCGTTTCCCACAGATCAAGCGGATCATGTTCGACCCAGCCTGAGTTTGGGAAATGTTGTGGGAACTCTTTTTGCTCGCTGGCCACAACATCCATCGCGCTATCAAACACCATCGCACGGGTTGATGTGGTGCCTTGATCAATTGCGAGTATATGGGTCATGTTCTGGCCTCAGAGAATTTGGTTGCACGAATGCCAAGATTGCATAAAGTGGTGCGCCATTCGACTGCCTTTGAAACTTAAGTGGATGGCAGGGTATCCGGGGCCACAACGTGGCCCCGGATGGTTAACTTACTGCCAGGATTTGATCAGCTCTTCATAAGCGATCGTGACAGGTGTTTCGTCCTCATTTGCAAGCTTCGGCTGTGGCGCACCAGGTGCGTCAAACCAAACCTGAGGATCAACCTCTTCGTTCATCACGGGACCAAGATCACCCTGCACGCCGGAGCGCTCAAGACGGATCAGCACTTTTTCCTGATCTGCGCAAAGTGCATCAAGCGCTTCCTGAGGTGTTTTTGCACCAGACATTGCGTCGCCGATGTTCTGCCACCACAGCTGAGCCAGCTTTGGATAGTCAGGTACGTTGGTGCCTGTTGGCGACCATTGAACCCGTGCTGGTGAGCGGTAGAACTCGATCAGACCACCCAGTTTTGGCGCGCGTTCGGTAAAGCTTTCGTGCTGGATCGTTGATTCACGAATGAATGTCAGACCAACATGGCTTTTCTTCACGTCCACAGTCTTGGATGTCACGAACTGCGCATAAAGCCACGCAGCCTGCGCACGGTCCACTGGCGTGGATTCCATCAGCGTCCATGAGCCGGCATCTTGGTAGCCGATCTTGGTGCCTTCGGTCCAATATGCACCGTGTGGGGAAGGTGCCATGCGCCATTTTGGCGTGCCATCAGCGTTCATGACAGGAAGATCAGGTGCGATCGACGCGGCAGTAAACGCTGTGTACCAGAACATTTGCTGTGCAACGTTACCTTGAGCAGGAATTGGACCCGCTTCAGAGAAAGTCATACCGGCAGCAGCAGGCGGCGAGTACTTTTGCAGCCATTCTATAGCCTTGGTCACTGCATAAACAGCCGCAGGTCCATTGGTATCACCACCGCGCGAAACGCACGAGCCGACGGGCTGGGACTTTTCGTTTACGCGAATGCCCCACTCGTCAACGGGCAGGCCGTTCGGCTCACCTTTGTCGCCGACGCCAGCCATGGAAAGCCACGCATC
>JAQXCD010000055.1 GCA_029252045.1 Sulfitobacter sp. | reverse complement strand
ATTGACCCCAGATGAGGCCTATGTCAGCAAAACCGAACCAATGAGATTAGCAGCCTAAATAAAACCCAGATCCACCTTAACAAGGCTGAAAACTGGTCTAAAATCTAGGACCACCTCTGACTTCTCGATCACATCTACCACGGGCGGTGCCGATGGTGTGATCAACGGTGCCGAAGTTGGCAACGCGCTGACCGTTTCCGGCATGACCGAGCCGGGGTCGACTGTTGTTGTAGAACTGGGCGGCACAACCGTGACCGCAGTTGTCTCTGCGACTGGCAGCTGGACTGCTACATTCGAAGCAGGCAGCGTTGCGACAGATACTTACACAGCGACAATGACAGCCACAGCGACAGACGCAGCGGGCAACGTTGATGAGGCGACAACTTCGGTCAAAGTTGACACCGAAGCTGGCCTGCTGACCATCGACAGCACACCTGTCGAGGGCGACGATATTGTGAACAAGGATGAGGCCAGCGACGGCGTTGTTCTGACCGGTACAGCAGATGCAGGCGCTGTAGTTACAGTCACCATGGAAGGCGTGAGCCATGACGTTGTGACCAAAGCTGACGGCACATGGTCGGCGTTCTTCTCTGCAAACGAAGTTGCGGCAGGCGTCTACACAGCTGAAATCACTGCAACCACAACAGATGCTTACGGCAACAGCCGCTCTGCAACCGACAGCGTAGAGGTCGACACACGCGTCGATAACCTCAGCATTGCCGCCGACCAGATCGCAACTGACAACATCATCAGTGCATCCGAGCACAACGGTGCTGTGACCGTGACAGGGACAACCGAAGTTGGTTCCATCTCGGTCATCGTCAAGATGGGCACGCAGACTGCAACAGCATCCATTGATGCCGCCGGCAACTGGACAGCAGTGTTCGACGCCAGCGAGATGGCTACCGGTACCTACACAGCAGATATCTCGCTGGTAGCGATGGACCGCGCGGGTAACATCAAATCTGCAACTGCTACTGTTGATATCGATACCGAAGTTGTTCCATTCAACCTTGCCAGCACCTCTGCTGGTGCAGACGATGTTGTGAACGCAGCAGAAGCCGGCTCGGGTATTGACCTTGCCGGTTCCGTCGAGGTCGGATCGACCGTGACGGTAGTGTTTGACGGTATGCCTTACACTGCTTCGGTAGACGCATCGGGCAACTGGTCTCTGACCGTACCTGCCAGTGACATCCGCAGCGGCGAATATGACGCTGCCATCAAGATCACCGCAAGCGATCACGTCGGCAACATTGCTGTGATCAACGAGACGCTGACAATTGATACAACAGCGCCAGATGGTCCAATCATCGCTTCTGTTGATCAGGCTGTCGGCGGTTTCCGCGGCATCACGATCGAGACAACGATGGAAAACGGTGTTGCAACATCTGACACAGCAACTGTTGTGCAGGTTGATAGCAACGGGAACATCACTGATGTGGACGGTACCGAGACACTGAACACACGCCGTAGCGAAACAGATTTCGATTTCGACACCAACGTGCCAAACGGCTCGCACCTGATCGTCAACTCCACGGATGATGCCGCAATACATCCGGCACGTTTCTGGCGCTGGATGACCAGTCTGTTACCGGTTCGATTGATCTTAGCAACACGGCGCTGGGTGAGTACGAAATCCAGAGCCTCAATCTGGACTTCGCAGAGCAGGCAAACGTTGTCATCGACGAGGCCAGCCTGCTGGCGCTCTCGACTGCGTCCAACACGCTAACAGTCCATGGCGGGAGCGACGACTCTCTGACCATTCAGGGCGGTGTGGCGCAAGGCACACAGACCGTGGATGGCGAGACCTACAATGTCTACGCCGTGGGTGCCGAAGGCACGCTGCTGGTTGATCAGGATATTCCTGTCACCATCTGATGCAGTAACGCATTGAAAGAACGGGATGCGGCGGGGCCAAACCACCGCCGCACCCGACACAATAAAAATAATAAATATAATAAATATAAATATCGGCACGTTAAGGGCAGGATATGGCGCAGTGGCTAGTAAAGACCGCGTTGATGTGCACAAGCGCATTGGCGTTGGCGGGTTGTTTATCAGGTGTAGGCGGGACAGGTGATGCTGTCGCAATGCAGGCGACGTCTGCAAATACGGCTACGGCCAAGCCAACCCACGCGGAAAAAATAAACGCTGAAAGCGAAATCATTCAGGGCCTGATTGCCCGCCGTTCGGTGCTGCCTGCGGGCGGTGCTTACAGCCGTGTCGCGACCGCCGTACTGGCCGCGAACTCCCGCAGCGCCGAGAGCGAATTGCGCGCCGCCCAGCTGCGTGCCCGCGCTGCATCCAAAAACTGGCTCCCTTCCATTGGTCCAAACATTAGCCTGACATCGCTCGGCTCGGTTGTGGCCAATCTGATCGTTGAGCAGGTGATCTACGACAACGGCAAGAAAAAGGGCGAGCGTGAATTCGCGGTTGCAGACGTCGAAGTCGCCGCCGTCGCGCTGGCCACAGATACCAACACCCGCGTGCGCACTGGTCTGGACCTTTATGTGTCGGCCATCGAGGCGCGCGAGAAACATGTGCTGGCCAGTGCCAGCGCCAAAGACATCGGCCATTTCGAGTGGATCATGCAGCAGCGGGTTGCGGGCGGCGTCTCTGACAGCTAGGACCTCTACATCCTGCGCCAGAAATTGCTTGAGATCCGTGCAAGCCAATCCGCCGCAGCCGAGACAGCAAACACAGCAATGGCCGAACTGAACGCCATGGCCATCGGGGACCTGAGCGGTGTCAGCGGGACCTCTGCTTTGCCGGTGCGCGCGGGCCTTGCCCAGCCGCTGGCCGTGACACAAGCCGAAGCCGAGAAAATTCGCGCCATTGCTGCTGCCAAGGTTGACCGCGCAGGCCAGCTGCCGGGTCTGACCGCCGGTGGCACGGTGGCACGGTGGGCGAGGGGAGCACTTTCGGGTTGCGCCTGACCACCGATAGCCTTCTGGGCTTGGGAACCGGTGACCGCCTCAAAGCGATTGAAGCCACCACAGAGGCCCCAGCACGCTATGTGTCGCAGGCCAATGAGGATGCAAACCGCAAACTGCGCATGTACGAGGGCCAGATTGCCTCCAAAGAGCGTCAGGCAGCCGAGTCCGCAAGCCTCACTGCGCAAGCCAAGCAAAACCTTGATCTGTTTCAGGCCCAATACGATGCGGGCCAGCGACAGGTGATGGATGTTGTCGGCGTCTATGAGACATTCGCCCGCCAGCAGGAAAACGAAGTGACATTGAAATACGAGGCAATCCGCTTGCGGATCGCTATGGCCGAGCTTTTGGGCGTATTGGCAGATGGGTCCGAGATATGAGCAAGCCATTTACACTTACTATTGTTAAAGGCAACTCCGGCCGCCTGAAGCCTGCTGAAACATCTGAAACACCCAAGGCGGTGAACACATCGACCTTCGAGGACAAGCTGCGCGCGCGGTGCGCTGATCTCGACATACGCCAGCGTATTGGGCGCTTCCGTCTCGCAGGCCGACCTGACCGAGGCGCTGACCCGCAGGCTCAAGCCCGGCGCGCCCGAGCAGGACGAAGCGCAGATCATCACAACGCTGCTGCGCCGCAACGGGCTGACAGCTGAAATGGTGCGCAGCAAAACGCTGGACACACCGAAGTTCCCCGCATTGGTCTATATGACCTCCGGCCAGCTGCTGCTGGTCATGGGACGTTCGCGCGACGAGCTGGTGGTCTATGACACCACATGTCCCGACAACCGTGCCATGGTGCCGGCCACGGATTTTGTGCCGTTCTTTTCGGGTCTGACCCTGTAAGCAGAAATGCCCATCGAAAAGGTAGCGGAGGTTCACAAGAACGCCGAGAAGCCCGCGCATTGGTTCTGGGGTCAATTTGCCAAATTCAAACGCCAGCTGGGCGAAGTGGCTCTTGGCTCGTTTGTGGCGAACCTTCTGGCCGTTGCTGTGGCGCTGTTTTCCTTGCAAGTCTATGACCGTGTTATCCCGCACCAGTCCGAAGCAACCCTTTGGGTGCTGGCCGCAGGTGCCGTGCTGGCCCTGCTGATGGAGGCCTTTATCAAGATTGCCCGCGCCCAGTTGATGGACGGTGCAGGCAGCCAGATCGAACTGTCGGTCCAGAGCATCCTGATGCAGCGGATCTTGGGCATGCGCAGCGACAAACGCCCGCAATCGCCGTCTGATTTGTTCTCGTCCATGCGCGAATTCGGGTCTGTGCGTGAATTCTTCACCGCCTCCACCATCGGCACCATTGCCGACATTCCGTTTATTTTTGTCTTCCTTGCCCTTGTTGCATCTATTGCGGGGAACGTGGTTTGGGTTCTGGTGCTGGGCGGCATCCTGATGGTTGTGCCCGGCTTTTTCATGCAAAAGCGGATGATCCGCCTGACGCAGGAAACCCAAGGTGCCACTGCCAAATCCTCGCGCCTGCTGCACGAAGCGATTTTCGAGCTGGACACCGTCAAGACCCAGCGCGGGGAAGACCGCGTTCAGCGTCTGTGGACTGAATTGACAACGCTATCTGCGGTCAAATCCTCCGAACAGCGCAAGCTGGCATCGGTGCTTACCTTCTGGTCCCAAGGGGTCCAGCAGGGCACTTATGTTGCCGCTGTGATTATGGGCACCTATCTGGTGTTTGCGGGCCAGTTTACGGTCGGTTCCATCATCGCAACTGGCATCCTGACGTCGCGCACACTGGCACCGCTGACACAGCTGGCGGGCACAATGGCGCGTTGGGGCAATGTCAAATCCGCGCTGGACGGGTTGGAAAAAATCGCTAATTCCGATCAGGACGCCAATGTATCGCGCACCTATATGCGTCGTGATCAGCTTGCGGGCAACTTTGAGCTGAAGGCGATGACCTTCCGCTATATGGAAGAAGGCCAGCCCACACTTGATCTGCCCGGTATCAATATTCTGCCCGGTCAGCGGGTCGCAATATTGGGCGCCAACGGCTCGGGCAAGTCATCATTGTTGAAAGTTCTCAGTGGCCTTTAGGCACCGACAACGGGCCGCGTGTTGATTGACGGCACCGAGATGTCCCAGATCGAGCCGCGCGACTTGCGCCGCCTGATCGGGTATCTGGGTCAGGACGTGCGCCTGTTCTCGGGCACGCTGCGCGATAACCTGAACCTGACCATGTTGGAGCGCGACGACAACCGCCTGATGGCGTCGCTGGAATTTGCGGGTCTGGGTGAGTTTGTCCGCAACCACCCAAAAGGTCTGGACCTTGAAATTTTGGACGCAGGCGCAGGCCTGTCGATCGGCGAGCGCCAGTCTATCGACTGGGCACGTCTGTGGCTGCAAGACCCCAAGATCTGTTTGCTGGACGAGCCGACAGCCGCATTGGACCAGAAGCTGGAACTGTCGATTGTAAAGCGGCTCGAGACATGGATGGCGGGGCGCACGGCCGTGATCGCCACCCACCGCGCACCCATTTTGGCACTGACCAACCGCACCATCATTCTGCACAATGGCCGGATGAGCATTGACGGCCCCAAAGAAGAAGTCATGGCGCATCTGCACGCCATCAAAGGAGGTGCAGCATGAGCATCGCAATGGATGCCCATATTGAACGTCAATTGCGTGGCCCCTCTATGGTGGTCTGGCTGAGTGCTGCGACGGTGATTGTCTTCCTGATCTGGGCTTTCTTCGCTTGGGTAGACGAGATTGTGCGCGCCGAAGGCTCGATGATCTCCAGCTCGCGGCCCCAGATCATCCAGAACCTTGAAGGTGGCATTCTGTCCGAATTGGCAGTAGGCGAGGGCGATATTGTCGAGCAGGGCGATATCCTTGCCCGCCTGCACAACACCCAGTTCCAGTCATCGGTAGATGATTTGCAAGACCAGATCAGCGCGTTTGAAATCCGCCGCCTGCGGCTGGAGGCCGAAATCGACGGGGGGTATACCTTTGATGTGCCGGATGAGTGGGCGCGCCGCACGCCCGAGATGCTGACATCGGAGGCCGCCTTGTTGCAGGCGCGCCAGTCTGACTATGTCTCGTCGGTGGATGGTGCCAAGCAGGTGCTGGTCGAGGCGCAGCGGGAACGCGACCTGATGGACGGTTTGCTGAAAAACAAGATTGTCTCGCTGATCGAAGCCACCCGTGCGCGCAAAGCTTTTGCCGATGCCAAGATCAAATACGACGAGGTTGTGACACGCACCGAGCTGTACCGCGCGCAGGAATACTCCGACGTGCTGCGCGAGCTGTCGACCCTGCGCCAGAACCTCAAGGCCAGCACCGACCAGCTGGACCGGACCCTGCTGCGCAGCCCGATGCGTGGCATTGTGAACAACCTCAGCGTGACTACCATTGGCGGCGTTGTGCGCCCCGGTGAAGAGATTTTGCAGATCATCCCGTTGGATGAAGAGCTGTTTGTCGAAGCGCGCGTAAAGCCAGAAAACATCGCAGGCGTGCGCCGCGGTCAGTCCGCTACGATCAAGCTATCGGCCTATGACTACACCATCTTCGGGACGCTGAAAGGCGAAGTGAAACTCATCTCCGCAGATACCTTCAAGGACGAGCGGTCGCGTGATCCCGATGGGGATCCGCACTACAAGGTGACGTTGGTGGTGGACACATCAAACCTGACCGCACGGCAAACCGAGCTGGAAATCCGTCCGGGCATGCAAGCAAGTGTGGAATTGCACACGGGCTCCAAAACTGTCCTGCAATACCTGCTCAAGCCACTGTACAAGTCCAAGGAAGCCTTCCGCGAGCCATAGGCGCGAGAGGGGTGTGCGAATATCGAAAATGTGGGCCTGTTGGTCCGCATTTTGCGTTTCGGGGGTTGGTTCAGGCGTCGGTATCCAGCCAGATCGTTACGGGCCCGTCATTGGTGAGGGATACGGACATATCCGCGCCGAACCGGCCTGTTTGCACAGGGATATCCAGCGCTCGCAGCGCATCTGCGAAATGCAGGTACAACGATTCCGCAACATCCGGTTTCGCTGCATAGGAAAATCCGGGCCGCGTACCGCGCGAGGTATCGGCGGCAAGGGTGAATTGGCTGACCACCAGCGCCGATCCGCCCGTTTGCACAAGGCTGAGGTTCATCTTGCCTGCATCATCCTTGAACAACCGCAGCTTGGATATCTTGAGCGCGAGCGCGTCGGCGGTGGCTTGGGTGTCCTCCGGCATGGCACATACAAGGATCAGCAGGCCTGCGCCGATTTCACCTATAACGGTGCCGTCGACTGTCACACTGGCATCTGTGACTCGTTGCAGCAGCGCCCTCATGCGTCGTGCCACCCGATGATATCTTCCGCAGTAGCGCGTTCGGTCCGAAAGCTGTTGGCGGCGGCGTCTGTGTCCGCATATCCCAGCGATATGGCACAGAGGATCAGACGATCCTCGGCAATGCCAAGGTGCTCCTTGAGCAGCGGTGCATAAGCAGCAATCGCCGCTTGCGGAATGGTCGCCACGCCAAGCGCAGTTGCTGCCAGCGTAAAGGCCGTCACAAAGCCGCCCGTATCCATTGCGCCATATGGGCCCAGTTCGGCCGGCGAATGGATGATTGCCACATGGGGGGCGTCAAAGAAGGCGTAGTTGCGCAGCATCTGGGCCATCCGGCCCGCACGGTCCGATTTCTCGATCCCGACCGCATCATAGAGCTGGAAGCCGCAGGTGCGGCGCCGTTCTGCATAGGCGCCTGTATATTTGCTGGGCCATTCCAGATCGGGGGTAGGGGGCGTGCCGGCGGTGGCCGCTTCCGTCAACGCCATACGCAACCGTTCGGTTGCGGCGCCGCGCGTGATCTCCACCTGCCAAGGCTGGGCATTGCACCACGATGGCACCTGACGCGCGGCGTCCACAATACGGGCCATATCGGCATCCGGCACCGCATCAGGCCGGAAGGCGCGGCAGGAATAGCGGTCTTCCAGAATCTTGGAAAGGGTGTCGATGGGTGTCATATCTTATCCGTTCTGCGCATAGAGGTAGCCGACGATCGCTGCGGCAATGAGGCCCGCGATGACGGCAAAGGTGATCTTGATCGCGGAATAGGGCCGCTCGCCCTGCACGCGCCCTGTGCGGCCATTCACAACAAAGCGGTAGGTCTTGCCCCGATATTTATAGGCTGCGAGCCAGACCGGCAGCAGGATGTGTTTGAAGGTCATATCGCTCAGGTCCACATCCATTGAATGGATGCGCTGACGGTCGCCGCCGATGCCGAATTTGATATCGCGGGCAATCATCGCGTCCATCTTGGCGCGCGCCTCGGTAAAGCCTTCGTCCAGCGTCACGGTATACCCCTCGGCGCGAAAACCGGCGAGGTATTCGGGAGTGTAAGGCTCAAGCGCTGCCAGATCCCAAGGCTCCAACGCGTCTGTGAAGCGCTTGGGCAGGGACTTGGACCCCAACACCAGCACATCGTCAAAGAACCGCGCCACACGGCCCGACACACCGCGCCAACGGACCTTGGCGACCTGTACCTGGGTGCGCTTGCCGTCGCGCATGACGGTTTGTGTTTCGTAATAGACGGTGCCCCGTTCGCCCGTATAGCGGGTGTCTGACTGGGCGTCATAGGTCCAGTAGGGCACATAGATGCCATCCATCTGGCGTCCCTTGCGCGCATAGGCCTGCAATCCGTTGGGTGCAAACCACAGGCTGCCCAGCCAGTCCTTCATGGCATCGCGTGCTGTTGTTTCAGCCAATGCAAAAGGCAACACTGCGCGGGGTTTGATATGGCGATGGGTGCCTGTATCGACAACCACCGGGGTTGCGCAGAACGGGCATTCGGCGGCTTGGGTATCTGCATCAAATTCGACCTGTGCCGCACAATTGGGGCACTGGCTGACGCGGGTTTCTTCCATTTCCGCATCGCTCAGCGTCTGGGCAATCCCGCGCCTCAGGTCCAGCTCGGCGATACCGCTGCTTTTGGTCCAGACCGTGCCGATCGGCTCTACATGGCCGCAATGGTCACATTTCAGATCACTGCTGCCGGGGTCATAGCGCAGGTCGGACCCGCAGGTATCACAGGGAAACCGGTGCTCTTGCAGAACGGGGGCGGGATCGGTGTCGGACAAGGGGCGGCCTTTGGTCTGTGCGAATTTATCCCGACAATCCGCCTTGGGGCACAGAAGTTCAAGAGGCGGTTAGAGAAACCTGTGCGATGCCTTGGGGGGCATGATCCGCAGCGCGTTATCCGCAGCCGGACGTGCCGCCAGATGTGAAAAGCCGCGTGCCCCACGATCGCGATACCTAGCAGATAGAACTGGTAGATGTGCAGCTTTCCAATGACTTCATTTGCCTGCCGCCACCCCATGGGCGGCGCGAAGGGGAGCCACAAGCCCGCTTTGAGCTGCACCATCGAGGTGAAGCCCAGCAGAAACCCACCTACAGCAACCAAAAACAGTCCCCAGATGATCACCAGGTGCAGAGGCCTGTGCAGTTTTCGCATCCATCCCCGCAGTTTCGGTCCGGGCCGCGAGGCCAGACCGTTCAACATAAGGTCGGCTGTCCACAGGAGGCAGATTGACACAAATATCAGTGCGAGATTTTAGTGGAGCGCAAACCAGTATCCGCCCAGAGGGACAACCATTTGTGGCGTGACCAACACAAACCAGATTAACAAAGGGATGATCAGCGCATGTGTCCACTTAAGGACAGTGCGGCGGGCGGGCTTGCGGGAAATGTGCTGTTTCATGCCCTGTATAACGCAGGGCGGCGGGCAAAAGTTTCACCTTTCATCCGCCGCCGATATCTTGTTCTAAAGGTGGTGTTATCCTGCGGGCGGGGGGGGCGGCATCACTGTAAACAGCTGCGCCAGTTCCATCACCTCGTCGGCGCGCTTCCAGCCATCCTGTCCGGCGGTCCAGACAAATGTGTCACGTTTCAACGTGCCTTCGGTCACCATCCGGCCCATGCGCGCCTTGGAGTAAGGGCCTGTTGTCGCGCCACCTTCGGCGATGTGCCAGACATGCTCGACCGGTGGGGGCGGCGGGGCTGCCGGTGCCGCGGCGGGTTTGGGCGCTGCCCCCCATGGTCCGCCTGCGACTGCTTGTGCGCCGATCTGCATGCCAAGGCCCGCACCTATGCCTGCCTGAATTGCCGCTGCGCCAGCGCCCTCTTGCCCCAATACTGTGGCGGCCTGATACTGCATATATTCGTTGAGGTTTCCGACCACACCCATAGAGGTGCGCTTGTCCAGCACCTCCTCGACTGCTGGCGGCAGCGAGATGTTCTCGACATAAAGCTCGGGCAACGACAGGCCGTATTCCGCCAACTGCGCCTCGATTTTCTTGCCGACCAGCTTGCCCAGCTCACGGGTGTTTGCGGCCATGTCCAGCACAGGGATGCTGGCACGGGCGATGGTGCGCGAGAATTCCTGAACGATGATATTGCGGATCTGGAAGCTGATTTCGTCCATGGTGAATTCGCCGTCCGTGCCGACAATCTCGCGCAGGAATACCGCCGGATCCGAGACGCGTACGGAATAGGTGCCAAAGGCGCGCAGGCGCACAGGGCCGAATTCGGAATCGCGCACGATCACCGGGTTCTTGGTGCCCCACTTCAGGTCGCTGAAGCGGGTCGTATTGACGAAATAAATCTCGGATTTGAAGGGCGATTTAAAGCCGTGATCCCAATGTTGCAGGGTGGTCATGATCGGCATGTTGTTCGTCTCGAGCATATATAGCCCGGGCGTGAACACATCTGCCAACTGGCCTTCGTGCACAAACACGGCGGCTTGTCCTTCGCGGACAGTCAGCTTGGCACCGTATTTGATCTCGTGCGCTTCACGCTCGAACCGCCAGACCAGTGTGTCGCGGGTGTCATCGGTCCAGTGAATGACGTCGATGAATTCACCGGAGAGAAAATCGAAAATGCCCATGAGCTTGTGTCCTTCGGGGTTGTTTGTGAGTAAACTATGCGTCCGGCAGCAGCTTATCAAGAAACAG
Source organism: Sulfitobacter sp. (assembly GCA_029252045.1). Lineage (GTDB taxonomy): Bacteria > Pseudomonadota > Alphaproteobacteria > Rhodobacterales > Rhodobacteraceae > Sulfitobacter. Next base: position 77,043 of record JAQXCD010000055.1, on the reverse strand, counting down.
CTGGTCGCTGGCGCGTCCTGAAATGTCGATAAGGATGCCGCAGAGCGTACCTTGCGCGTCGAATAGCCAGACGGCGGCATATCCGCCGTCTGCGCGGGTCGAGATCAGCAACATCGGCAGGCCCGCAGGCGGCACCTTGACCCAACTTGAGAAATTGGGGCTGATCTGGAGATGTGGCACGAGCCAGTCAAAGCTGTCACCCCGGCCAGCATCCAGCTCGAGATCGGTCAGTGCGCTGAACATATTGCCAGTGTCTGCATCCCCTAATCCGATTGTGGCCGCATCCACCCCGAAATCCAGTTGCGCGCCTTTGTGCGTGGGCAGCGCATCCGTCGCTTCCAGCCAGACAATGTGGTTCTCGCCGGTGCTGCGGTCCTGAAAGGCCCATGCGGTCAGGGCATCAGCGCCTACAGCCTGCGCGCCATTCATGTGGCCGTCATGCCCGCCTGTCGGGTCACCAACAAAAATCCGGCCAGAAGGAAGGGCAAGCGGTCCCAGCTTTTTCCATTTGCACTCCTGCCCGCGCATAGACTGTTGTGCCAACCAGTCGCGCGCGGATCGGGGCGGAAGGGGTTTGACTGATCGTGGGTGCGGGGGCTGGCCAAACAGGGATTTAAAGAATCCAAACATCGGCGGGGGTTCCTACTCGTTACAACTTTACTCAACTTAACAGGGTCTTAACTAGGATGGTGGAGATGGTCTGGGTTGTGAGTGCCTATCTGGATTTACGTATGCCGTGAGAGTTGTAGCGCTAGACAGGACCACTATCCGTCAGTTCAGCTGCAATGGTCTGGACTGTCGGGCGGGCTTCGTCCGCGCTCATGCCCGGCCGTAGGCGCGGATCATAGAGCATCCGCAACATCAGTTCGTCCTGACGGGTCAGCAGGGCAAATTCGTCATCATCGTTAAAGATTGAAGGCCGCGCAGAGGGGCTATCATTTGCTAGTCCCAATCCCTGCGCGAGCTCCTCATGGATGCACGACAGGCGCAGCAGGCTGGGGTTCTCGGCGCGGATCACGGCCAGTGCAGCGGTATAGGTATTGTCGCCCGCACCGCCGGCGTAGGCCGCCACCACACAATAGGTATCGTTGCGCAGGTTCAGCAGGGGCGCAAGGCTTGCGGCGGATATCCCGGGCATGCGGGCAGCTGCTTCGGCCAATGCCTCGCCGCGATCATCTTCGCCCGCGATGATCACGATGAAGTTCGGATTTTTGCTCATGCTGACGGGGTGGCCAGTCACACGCGCCAAGCGGTTTACATAGCTGCGCACATCCGCGCCATCGCTTTTACGTTGTGAAGGGGGGACCGCTGCGCCGAAAATCACGTCCATGCGCACTGGTGCCACCCAGCGGCGCAACGGGCTCGCGCCGCCGCGCGCTGTGAACGTGCTGTCGTATTCGTTGAAAAACGCGATCTGCTCAAAGTTGCGGGCCAGCATCGTGTTTGTGAAGGGCGTATCGGTGCCGCCCCCATCACGTCGCAGCAAGCCCTGGCTGAGCTGCGCGCCCTGCACCTGATTGAGATAGCTGCGCAATTCGGCGCTGGCTTGTGACGTCGGGCGTGCAATCTCTGGCAGGGGCTTGGGTGCAGCTGCTGGCGCTTGCGTGCGCTGAACCGGCGTTTGCGGCGGCGGTGCCGAAGGCGTCTGCTCGGTACAGGCGGCGAGGCCCAGAAACAGAATTCCGAGCCCCGCCTTCAGGATATGACGCCCCGGCGCTTGCATTTAGCTGGTCACGCTGCCGGCTGCCGCATCCCCAAGGCCGGTCTTCTTGGCTTTGGCCGCAGCAAGCGTATCGCGCAGCTTGGCCTCCATCTCCTTGAGGTCCTTTTCGGCTGCGGCACGTTTGGCTTTGCCCGCGTCGGCGATTTGCAGGCTTTCCTCGATGGTGCCGATCAGATCGGCGTTGGCTGCCTTGACCGCTTCGATGTCGAACACGCCGCGCTCCATCTCTTCGCGGATCACCTTGATGCTCTCACGCAGGTTCTTGGCGTTAGATGTGAGCAGTTCGTTCGTCAGGTCATTGGCTTCGCGCACGGCCTTGGCCGCCTCAAAGGAGCGCTGGATGGTCACGGCCTGTGCCAGCTGCGTCTCCCACAAGGGCACAGTGTTCACGAGGGTCGAGTTGATCTTGGTGACCAGCGACTTGTCGTTTTCCTGCACCAGACGGATGGATGGCAGCGACTGCATGGTGACCTGACGGGTCAGCTTCAGGTCGTGCACGCGGCGCTCCAGATCGTCACGCGCGGCGCGCATGTCGCGCAGCTGCTGCGCAACCATCACCTGATCATCTTCCGCAGCGGCACTCACCTCTGCTTCTTTTGCGGGGATCACGGTTGCGTCCAGCTCGGCCAGCTTGGCCTCGCCTGCCGCGATGTACAGCGCCAGCTCGTCATAGAACTGGAGCGTCTTTTCATAAAGCATATCCAACGATTTGATGTCCTTGAGCAGCGTGTGCTCATGGCTCAGGAGGTTGTCAGTGATCTTGTCGATCTGGCCCTGAACTTTTTCGAACTTGGCTGTGAATTTCGCAAAAGGGGCCGCGCGGCCGATCAGTGTTTCCCACCAGCTGCGCTCGCGGCGCACGTCCAGTTCGGATACTGCAAAGCCGCGGATTGTGGTGACGATCCCGCGCAGGCTGTCTCCGGCCGGACCTACATCCTTGTTTCGCACATCGGCCAGCATAGCTTGGGAAATCTCTTGCAACTCGGCCTGCGCGGCAGAGCCGAAGCTGATGATCGACTGGGTGTCGTTCATGTCCAACTCGTCCATGCGGGCGCGGATTTCGGCACCCACAGGCGCGTCTGCCTGCTCCAGCGTGATGACGGCATTCGCCTCTGTTGGTTCCGGCAGAACCACGGCGGTTACTTCTTCGACCAAGGCGAGGGATTGGGTGGCTTTTTCACGGGTAGCTTCAGACATTATATATTCCTTGTTAAATAGGGTGCGCGTCAAGGCAGGCAGGGCCTGATCACTCGAGGCGCACACCTTCACGCGACAGCCGCTCGCGCAGCACGTCAATTTCAATGGTCAAATCACTGCGGTCTTCGAGCAGGGATTTGCGGTTTCGGGCGGCAAAGTTTTTCTCGAGGTCATCCAGAAGCGCCAGATAATCAGTACGGGCCTGCGCATCGCGGGTCCGACTGAAGATGTCGGCAAACTTGGCCGTCGCATCGCGCGCCCCTTGCAGATAGACGCCCAGAAACTTGCGCGTGGCGGTCAGGTCACGCGGGTCTTCCTCTACCGTGCGGATCAACTCGCGCGCGGTGACGACGAAGTCTTCGAGGCGGGCAGTGGACTGGCGGTCACCGGCGCGCAAAATCGTCTCGCGCATTGTGGTCAGGTGTTTCTCGGCCTCATCCACAACACGGGCCACGCGGTCTTGCTGGAAGGTGTCGATGCCGTCCATGCCCTTGTGACGCATCGGGTCAAGACCAAATGCTGCCAGATGCAGGCCACCCGCGATCACCCCGAACAAGAGAGGGGACAGCAGGTTGATGGCATCAAGATGTGCAGTGACGGCCAAAGCCGCGCCAAAACCGCTGAACACAGCCGCAAGCATCTTGCGGGGTAGGGCGGGGCGGCGCGCCACTTTGCGGGCCTCATACGCGGCTTCGGCCCGCAGGCCGCTGCGCAGCAGCCATGCGGACAGGGTCAGTGACAATGCCCCCAACAATGCCGGGATCAAAGACAATGCGCCGCTTGAAATCGAGGTTGCGACCAACACAATTGCGGGGACAAACAGCACATTGGCGCGCCCGCCTGCGGGGTCTACTTCAATTCGGCGGGCACGGGCCCCTTTGGGGGTGTCCAGTTCATCGGGGCTGTATTTGCCGCCAAACTTTTGCGCCATGTCTATAGCCCCCCAAGCCAGCCGGAGCTAACGCCGAAAAGCACCACAATCAGTGCGACATGGGCGGCTTTGCGAAACGGTCGTGGTCCCATGGTGTCCCCGGTCTGCGGCAGATGTTCTACCTGTGTTAATTCTATCATATGCAGGCTTGCACGCGGTTTCTAGTGCCGCTTGCCTGTGCGCCGCTCGGAGTTGAGTTTGCGGGTATAGCCCGACTGGATGATCTCAACCGCGACCAGTACCAAGACACTGAAATAGAAGGTGGTTTTTGACATCGGAATGACTTCGTAGCCGAAGAACCGCAGCGCAAGATCGGGGTCGTGCATGGCGTGGGCGGCGGCCTGTCCGGCCTCCCCCAGCAAAACAATGCCCACGATCAGTAGAATAAACAGGCCCAGAACCTCATACATACGGTTGGCCTCCAGAAACTGGGTGACCCGTTCGGCCAAGACCAACATAGCAACTCCGGACAGCATGATGGCAGTGGCGAGAATGGGGAAGACATCCGTGATCGCTAGCGCGGACAGGACCGAATCGAAGGAGAAGATCAGGTTCATCAGCACAATCAACGCGACCACTTTGGCGGCGGATTTGCCGGATTTGGCGTGCAGGTCCGTGTCCAGATTTTCAATCGCCAGCATGTGACCGATTTCCTTGACGGCTGTGTGCATGAGAAACGCACCGCCGATGATAAACACCAGCGTGGCAAAGTTGACGCCGCCAGTGATTACACCCTCCCAGTTCAGGATAAAGAACGGAGCGGCCATGGCATCAATGGCCTTGATCATCACAAACAGCAAAACAACCCGAAGGGCCACGGCCAGCAAAATCCCCCATTTGCGCACGACTGCCTGTTGCGCCACCGGCGCGCGCTGGCTCTCGATCGAAATATAGAGCAAATTGTCAAAGCCCAGCACCGCCTGCAAAAAGCATAGCATGATGAGGTTGCCCAGATTTTCGATGGTCAGCAGATCGGTCATGTCGGTTCCTTTGTGGCTCTTTGCCGCAGGCCTAACGCAGCGGGGCGTGAAGGGCAGGGGGAAAGGGAGGGAAAAATGTCCCTCACTGGCCGGGCAAAAAACAGTCTAGGCGTCTGCCACGCCCGAAGCGCCGATTGGACCCGCAGTATGCAACAGCGAAAATTCACCGACAGCCGCATCCCGCAGGTCTATCCGAACGGGCGCAAGCAAGGCCGCAGAATGCTTGTTGCAGTGTGCGCAGCCCTAGCCGTTGCAGTGGCTGCACTGGTCCTGATCCGCGCCTGACGCGTTTACCTATTTGCGTTTGGGCCCGCGTGGCCCTGATGGCGCGCGCGGTTTGGTGGATGCCGCAGGTTTGGCCGCGCCACTTGTAAACGTTTTCCCGCTTGAGAAGGTTTTTCCTGTCCCGCTTGAGAATGTCCGTGGTGCGGGCCCTGCCGCCGCCTTGCGTGCAGCGTCGCGGACTGCTTTTGTCGGGCGGTAGGACTTTGCGGGCTTGCCCGATTTGCCGCGCTTGCCACGGTCATCGTCCATCTCTTCACGCGGTTTGGGCAGGCCCGGCTGGCCCGGTCCGCCGAACTCGCCTTTATGTGGCACGCGGCGTTTGAACCCGCGTTTTACTTCGGTTGGGGCGGCAGGCGGCTCCCCCAGCAGCGCCTCGGCGTCTGGTCCCAACTGGTCACGCAGCACTTTGCGGCGTACTTCTTCCACGGCACCCGGTTTGATATCACCCAGCTGGAAGGGGCCATAGCTCACCCGGATCAGACGGTTCACGCTGAGGCCAATTTCATCCATCGCGCGGCGGATTTCGCGGTTCTTACCTTCGCGCAGACCCACGGTCAGCCATGCGTTTGCGCCTTTTTGGCGGTCCAGCACGACTTCCATCGGTTGGAACGGCTCGCCATCCGCGATGATGCCTTTGAGCAGCGGCTCCAGTGTTTCCTCGGAGGGGCGGCCGTTTACCCGCACGCGGTAGCGGCGCAGCCATCCGGTTGAGGGCAGCTCAAGCAGGCGTTTCACACCGCCGTCATTGGTCAGCAGCAGCAACCCTTCAGAGTTAAGGTCAAGCCTCCCGATGCTCATTACACGCGGCATGTCTTCGGGCAGGCCATCATATATCGTCTCGCGGCCTTTTTCGTCGCTGTCGGTGGTCACCAACCCTGTAGGCTTGTGGTACAGCCACACGCGCGCAGGCTCGGGCGTGCCGACGGGTTTGCCATCCACGGTGATCTTGTCCGCAGGCGTGACGTTCAGCGCAGGCGAGGAAATCACCACGCCGTTGACCCAGACGCGGCCTGACTCAATCATGCGTTCGGCTTCGCGGCGGCTGGCGATGCCGGCACGGGACAGAACTTTGGCAATGCGGTCGCCTTCGGGCGCTGAGGATGTATCATTCATGCGGCCAGCCATAGCGCAACAGAACCCCTTGCGAAAGGAGGTGTTTTGCGCCCATCAAAGGGGATGGCATTTACGTCTTTTATGGAAACGGCCCTGAGCGAGGCCCGCGCTGCCGCCACACGCGGCGAAGTTCCTGTGGGGGCTGTCGTTGTCTCGCCGCAAGGAGAGGTGATTGGCCGTGCAGGCAACCGCACCCGTGCGGACAATGATCCCACTGCCCATGCCGAAGTCTTGGCGATCCGCGCGGCCTGTACCCATTTGGGCGACGAGCGGCTGACCGGCTGCGCGCTCTATGTCACGCTGGAGCCTTGCCCGATGTGTGCAGGCGCCATTGCAGCAGCCCGCATAGCACGGCTGTATTACGGCGCGTCTGACCCGAAATCAGGCGGTGTGGCGCAGGGGGCACGGGTGTTTGCGCATCCGCAGTGTCACCACGCACCCGAAGTTTTTGACGGCATTGCCGAGACCGAGAGTGCAGCCATGCTGCGCGACTTCTTCGCTGCCAGACGTGATTAACCCCGCCCGCCAATCGGGACGCGCGGGGTAGTCCGGCGTTTAGAGAGTGATCGCGTCCATCACCTGCGGCTCGATCACCGATGTGCCGGGCAATACACCGTTTGTCAGTGCCTCGGCGGTCTGTGCAAGCGAGGGGAAGGTGCGGTAATGGCATGGAATCACCACGTTGAAGGCGAAATAGCTCCGTGCGGCATAGGCCGCCATTTCCATATCCATCGTATAATGCCCGCCCGCTGACAGGATGCCGATATCGGGTTTGTAGTAATCACCAATCCACGCCATATCTGCCATCAATCCGGTGTCACCTGAGATATAGATTGTGCGGCCTTCACCGCGCAGAATGTATCCGGCCTCGGACCCCATATAGCGGCGTGTGCCGTCAATATCGGCCGTCGAGGAATGCGAAGCGGGCACCATGCTGGCCTTGACCGCATCGCCAAGTGCGATTGTGCCGCCCATGTTAAAGGCAGCGCCTTCAACCGCGCCAATGCTGTGCAGATACTGTACCAGCTCGTACATTCCCGACACGGGCGCGCCTGTGTCTTTGGAGATTTTTACAACATCGGCAATGTGGTCGAAGTGCCCGTGTGTCACCAGAATATGCGTGGCACCGGCAATGGCAGCTGCGTGTTGCGCTTCGGGTAACATCGGGTTGCCGGTGAACCACGGATCGACCAGTACGACCTGATCCTCGATTTCAATGCGGAACGAACCGTGCCCAAGCCAGATGATATTCAAAACGTCTCTCCTTGTGGTTGATTTGCGAGCATCCTAGATCATCCGTGGGGCTTGGCGAGGGCGCGCCGCGCATTTTTCTGCTACTGACCGCTGTGGGTTTGCCCCATGGCTTGCAGCAGCGTCGCGAGAGCGGTAGAGGACAGACAAGCAGATGAGGAATTGATGATGTCAATTGACGAGAGCACCGCCGCGCGGGTGGCCAAGCTGGCCCGTATCAAAGTTGAACCAGAAGCGCTGCCGGCACTTGCGCAAGAGTTCAACACGATTCTGGGCTTTATCGAACAGCTGGCAGAAGTAGACATTGAAGGCGTTGAGCCGATGACGTCGGTGACGCCGCAAAACCTGCGCCGCCGCGCAGATGTGGTGGCGGACGGTGACCAGCAAGCCGCCGTTTTGAAGAACGCGCCCGATGCGCGTGAAGGTTTCTTTGCCGTGCCGAAGGTGGTTGAATAATGACTGATTTGAACAAACTGGGTCTGTCCGAGGCCCGCGATCTGCTGCGCAAAGGCGAGACGACGTCAAAAGAGATCACGCAAGCTTGCCTGAAAGCGATTGAAGGCGCCGGCGCGTTGAACGCCTTTGTCCACCATACGCCAGAAATCGCGATGGAACGCGCCGCAGCGGCGGATGTCCGCATCAAAGCGGGCGATGCGCCTGCCATGTGTGGCCTTCCCATCGGCATCAAAGACCTGTTCTGCACCAAAGGTGTGCCGTCTCAGGCCGCTTCGCGTATCCTTGAGGGGTTCAAGCCGGAATATGAATCCACCGTCAGCCAGAATTTGCAGGACGCGGGTGCGGTCATGCTGGGCAAGCTGAACATGGACGAATTCGCCATGGGCTCGTCGAACGAGACTTCTGCCTATGGCAATGCGGTCAACCCGTGGCGCCGTGCGGGCGAAGATACAGCCCTGACACCCGGTGGTTCTTCCGGTGGCTCTGCCGCGGCTGTTGCCGCTGATCTGTGCCTTGCAGCAACGGGCACCGATACGGGCGGTTCCATCCGCCAGCCTGCGGCCTTCACCGGCACCGTGGGTATCAAACCGACATATGGCCGTTGCTCGCGTTGGGGTGTGGTGGCGTTCGCCTCCAGCCTCGATCAGGCTGGCCCGATGACCAAATCCGTGCGCGATGCAGCGATTATGCTGGAAGCCATGTGCAGCTATGACCCCAAAGATAGCACCAGCGCCGATCTGGCTGTGCCTGATTTTGAGGCAGCTCTGACAGGTGACATGCGCGGCAAGAAAATTGGTATTCCCAAAGAATACCGCATGGACGGTATGCCAGAAGAGATTGCCAAACTGTGGGACGATGGCGCGGCGATGCTCAAGGATGCGGGCGCGCAGATTGTCGATATCTCACTGCCGCATACCAAATACGCGCTGCCCGCTTACTATGTGATTGCCCCTGCCGAAGCCTCGTCCAACCTCGCGCGCTACGATGGCGTTCGCTATGGCCACCGCGCCACGCTGGCGGCGGGTGATGGCATCACGGAGATGTACGAGAAAACCCGTGCCGAAGGTTTCGGCACGGAGGTGCAGCGCCGCGTGATGGTCGGGACGTATGTTTTGTCGGCGGGCTTTTACGACGCCTATTACAACCGCGCGCGTCGCGTGCGTACGTTGATCAAGAAGGACTTTGACGACGTTTTTGCCGCAGGTGTTGATTGCATCCTGACACCGGCAACACCGTCTGCTGCATTTGGTCTGGGCGAGATGATCGATGCCGATCCGATCCAGATGTACCTCAACGACGTATTTACCGTGACTGTAAACCTTGCCGGTTTGCCAGGCATTGCTGTGCCCACAGGCACCAACAGTCAGGGTTTGCCACTGGGCCTGCAACTGATCGGGCGCCCATGGGAAGAGGCCGATCTGCTGTCTTCCGCCTATTCACTGGAACGCAGCGCAGGTTTTGTAGCCAAAGCGGACAAATGGTGGTAGACGCGCCCAACTCTAATTGGAATTGCAGGCTTTAATGATGATGAGTGTTCGTACAATTCTGGGCGCAACTGCCCTTGCAGCATTGGCAGCCTGCCAACCGGCAGTGCCGGAAGACAGCCGTTTTGGCGCAGGATTCGACCAGACGTTTGATGCACAACGTGCAAATCGGGATCTGGCATTGTCAAACGGTGTGCCCGCCGCACCAGGCGTTTCCGCGCAGGCCCTGCCTGCCGCTGGCTCTGCCGAAGATACTGCCGCCCAGACGGCTGCTCTACTGGCGCAGACAGGCAGTGCCGCAGACGCAGAGCGTCTGGCCGCTACCGCGAATAATTCGGGAATCGCACCGATTGAGGCGAGCCCGTCCAATCCTGCACCTTCCGTGATTAATAGCGCCACTGGCATCAGTCAGGAAAACAGTTTTGACGCGGTGTCCGGTCAGCGCAGCATAGAAAGCGATGCCGCACGCATCGCAGCCAACCGCGCCCAATACCGTGTGATCCAGCCACAGGCCTTGCCAGAGCGGACAGACACAGGCCCGAATATCGTTGCCTATGCATTGGCCACCACACATCCAGTGGGTGCCAAACTCTACAAGCGCAGCCGCTTTAATGCGGGCAACAAGTATAACCGTAGTTGTGGTGAATTCCGCCATCAGGATCAGGCGCAGATTGCGTTTCTGGCGGCTGGTGGCCCTGAAAAAGACCGTAAAGGCATGGACCCTGACGGGGACGGCTATGCCTGCACGTGGGATCCGTCGGTGTATCGCAATACCTCCGGCAGCTAAGCCAAACTGCGCGTGGCACAACTCCAAAGCTCGCCCAATTGCGGCCCGCGCCGTGACGGTCTGACGCCCTCCATGGTGGTGATCCACTACACAGCTATGCAAGATGCGGCCTCTGCGTTGGAGCGACTGTGCGATCCGCTTGCAGAAGTCTCGGCCCATTACTTGATCTGCGCGCACGGCACTGTCACCCAAATGGTGGAAGAGGCCGAACGCGCGTGGCATGCAGGTGCCGGTGAATGGGGTGGGGTGGATGATATCAACTCCCGCTCTATCGGGATCGAGCTGGACAACCGCGGCACGCACCCGTTTTCCGCCCCGCAGATGGATGCGTTAGAAGACCTGCTGCGCGGGATTATGGCGCGATGGAACATCGCACCCGAAGACGTGATCGGGCATTCTGATATGGCACCGGGCCGCAAGACGGACCCCGGTCCGCATTTTGACTGGGCGCGGCTGGAGCGGCAGGGGCTGGCGGGGCCCGCTCGCCCTTATGACGCGGGCGGACAGGATGCGTCGGACTTCATACGCGCCGCACAGGCCGCCGGATTTACAGCGCCTTGTGACTTTGAGACCTTGCTGCATACCACCCGCCTGCGCCGCGCGCCGTGGCGTTCTGGCCCGCTTGCCTCCGCTGATTTCACGCTCTGAACAGCAGGCGCCTGCGCATACCCCATTGACCCGATGTACCGCTTGCGCGTAAGCCGCACCTTGCGCGGAAGGCTGGATGGCCGCTTTGATGTCGCAAGACATCGGGGAGGAAAGTCCGGACTCCGGAAAGAAATGGTGCCGGGTAACGCCCGGGCGGGGCAACCCGACGGAAAGCGCCACAGAAAATAAACCGCCTGTCAGTCCAGAGCTTGCTTTGGGCCTCTGTCAGGTAAGGGTGAAACGGTGGGGTAAGAGCCCACCGCGCGGCTGGTAACAGCGGCGGCATGGCAAGCCCCACCAGGAGCAACGCCAAATAGGGACCGCGTGCTGTCTGTGTCTTCGGGCGCGGCAGCGGAGCCTCTTTCGCTCCAGCAGGTCCGGGTTGGCGGCTGTAGCTGTGTCGGTAACGGCATGGTCAGAGGAATGGTCATCCACGGGGGCGCGCTTGCGGGTCTTCGGGACAAAATCCGGCTTACAGGCCTTCCGCGCACTTCTTTCGCCACGGGACGCTGCTGTGATGTGACATGGCATATATCGCGCCTGCGCAGGGCGCGGCATCGTGAAATATTGCTCTGATGACAATGGTCGAACGCGTACTTCGCCAGAGATGCATCTATAGAAAAAGGAAATCGAGCTTGCCCCAAAACTTCAAGGGGAGGTGCTGCCGTTCGGCGCGCCCAGAATAGACGTTTGGCTCATTACCCTTTGGAAATTTATTGCAAATTGGCCTCAAGTATTGGGCGTTAAAATGTAAGCGCGCCAAGGGCAGCCAATCGGGGCGCCCTTGGCTGTTTTTGGTGATCAGGCCGCTTGTGCAATCGCAAGCTCTGACACGATGTCAGCGGTTGCCGCCGACAGGGTCCAGCCCAAGTGCCCGTGGCCGGTGTTGTAGAACACGGCAGGGTTTTTGCCTGCGCCCACGCGTGGCAGCATGTTTGGCATCATCGGGCGCAGGCCTGCCCAGGACTGGAAGCTTTCACAGCTCATGTCGGGGAAGTGGGTGTGACACCAGTCCAGCATGGGGGCAACGCGGTTCCAGACGATGTCTTTGTTATAGCCGTTGAACTCGGCTGTGCCTGCCACGCGGAAGCGCGATTTACCCAGACGGCTGGTGACGATCTTGGCGTTGTCATCCAGCAGGCTGACCATGGGGGCTGCGGCCTGATTGGCCTCGTCTTCCAGATTGATGGTGAGCGAGTACCCTTTGACCGGATAGATGTTCAGGCGGTCCCCCAGATGGGCCGCAAAATCACGCGAGCGGACGCCCGAGCAGATCACAACCTTATCGTAGACCTCGGTCAGGACGCCGCCCTTTTTGCTGGCCTTGTCTTGAGCCGGATGGTTGGAAATGGCGATTTTACCGTTTGAAGCATCGATCTTGTCAACAAAGGTAGACATGCGCAGGGTCACCCCGCGCCGCACACAGGCTTTTGCCAGTTCGCTGGTGAATTTGTGAATGTCGCCTGTAAAATCGCTTTCGGTGAAAAAGCCACCATAGATGTCGCCCTTTACCGTGGGTTCGATCTGCGCAATCTCGGATGGCGTCACCGCGCGGCGCTCCAGCCCGCCCTCGGCCAGCAGGGAGGATACTTTGGCTGCCACATCAAATTCGCCTTTTGTGCCGTAGAAATGGAGGATTCCGCGCTCTTCACGGTCAAAGTTGATCCCTTCATCCTCGGCAATGGCGCGCAGATGCGCGCGTGCTTCCAGCGCCCATTTCACTGTCTGGATAGTATTCTCGCGGTATTTCGGGATGGCGGCGACAAACTCGGCCAGCCATGAATACTTGTGCCACGATGGTTTGGGATTCAGCAGCAGCGGTGCGCCGGATTTGAACATCCACTTCATGCCCTTCAAGACAGTGGTGGTCGAGTTCCAGACTTCCGCATTTGACGCGGAGAGCTGCCCGCCGTTGGCATAGCTGGTCTCCATCGCGGGGTAGGGGTTTGCCTCGAAGAGGGTCACATCAGCGCCTTTGCGGGCCAACATATAGGCGGTGGTCACGCCCGTGATTCCCGCGCCGATCACGGCAATCTTTTCAGGAGTAGAGTTTGTCATAGATGCACCTTTTCTGCCGCCCTACCGGACGGTCCAAGTGCCCCTCTGTTATTGGCCTGAGAGTTTCACGCCGGATCACCACGATCCGTACATTTACACCGCCGGCGGAGGTCTGCGGACCCCGCTTTTCAGAGTTCTATTCATGACGGTCCTTGTGCCTGAGAGTTTCCGGGGCGGTTGCTCCTTCGGCGCTACAGTTGCCTGTATCTCTCCCGTCCCGGATGAAGTACCCGTAGTAAGGGGCTTGCGTCAACATGGATCGCGTCAAAGCGACATAAATTGCACAGTGGGACACTTGATTGTGCGATACCGTCTTGACTCGGGGGCGTGCACGGGTAGAAGCCAAAGCTCAAAGATTACACGCGCGCCGCACGGATGGTGCTGCGCTGCCTGAGGAGAAGATAAAATGGCTAAGCCAACCACGATCAAGATCCGTCTGAACTCGTCCGCGGGCACAGGCCATTTCTACGTTACAAAAAAGAACGCACGCACCATGACCGAAAAGATGGTTATGAAAAAATACGACCCCGTTGCGCGCAAGCACGTTGATTACAAAGAAGGCAAGATCAAGTAAGATCGCTTGACTTTGAGAATAGACAAGCCGCGCATACCAGCGCGGCTTTTTGCGTTTGTGGGGTGCCCTTCGGGGATTTGTGCGCGAAGTGAGTGCGGGATTGAGTTTAAGGGCACAATAAAGAAGCCGGAGGCGGCGCATGCAGAGGGCGATGACTGCTGGCGGGGCCGGATCGGGGAAATCCACGCTGGCGCGTTGGTTGGCAGAGCAGACGGGCCTGCCTGCCCGGCATCTGGATCAGGTGCACTGGATGCCGCATTGGACGCCGCGTCCGAGCAAAGAGCGTTTGGAAATGGTCCGCGCGTTTGAAAAAGAAGAGGGCTAGATTACCGAGGGAGGCATTTCTACCCGCACCCGACACGGATGACGCGGGCTGATCTGGCTTGATCTACCTGTGCGCCTGCGGTTGTGGCGTGTCCTGCGTCGCTCATTACAATATCGGGTCAGGGGCCCGTCCTGATCTGCCAGAGGGCTGTATCGGGCGCTTTGATCGGGAGACTGCTATATTCTGGCACTGGATATGGACCGACCGCGACAAAGGCCACCAGCGTATTCTTGAGAACCTGCGTCTTGCTCCTGATTGTCTTGAAGTGCATCATCTGCGCAGTGTCAAAGATGTCGCAGCCTTCCAAGCCAGCAGCTCCGCGCGTTAACGCTGCTCTGCTGGTGTATCGCGCCGCTTGGCGACAAATGCTGTGATGTCTGCCGTGGTCCATTTCAGTTTGCGCCGTTTGGTGCCTGCGGGGTGGTGGCGCAGGCCAGTGCCATCGCGGTGTGCCAGTGCTGGCCGGATCGGGCGTGGAACAAACCCGCCGCCGCAGTTGGGGCAGACGTTGTGCAGCACCGTTTCCACGCAATCGGCGCAGAAGGTACACTCGTAACTACAGATGCGCGCATCGGCACTTTCAGGGGGCAGGTCGCGGTCAAACATTTCGCAGTTGGGGCGTAGTTCCAGCACCGTATTCTCCTATGAAAAAAGCCGCCCCCGAAGGAGCGGCTTGATCTGTTTCTAACGGCTTGTGAAGTTACTCACGGTTGCCGAAGAGTTGCAGCAAGAACATGAACATGTTGATGAAGTTCAGGTACAGGCTCAGTGCGCCCATGATGGCGGCTTTGCCAAGCCATTCGCTGTCACCATGCTGTGCATGTGCGATGTACTCGGTCTTGATGCGCTGTGTGTCATAGGCGGTAAGGCCTGCGAAGATCAGCACGCCGATGGCGGAAATCGCGAATGTCAGTGCCGGGTTCGGGAAGAACATGCTCACGATTGAAGCGATGATCAGGCCGATCACGCCCATGATCAGGAAGCTACCCCATGCGGAGAAGTCCTTCTTTGTAGTGTAGCCCCAAATGGACAGACCCGCAAAGGCGATGGAGGTGATCAGGAAGACCTGAATGATGGACACGCCTGTGTACACAAGGAAGATGGAGCTGATCGACAGACCCATAACCAGTGCAAATGCGTAGAACATCAGCTGCGCAGAGGCGGCGGAAATACGGTTGATCGCAGCTCCAAAGCCGAAGACAAAGGCGAGAGGCGCAAACATCACAACCCACTTCAGCGGGGATGCATAGAGCGCCTGACCCAAACCTGTCAGATATTGACCGTCACGCAGTGCCATTGTGGCGCCCGCGGGATCGGATGTAACCGCAAGACCGGAAATGGCCCAAGCGGCGGCGAAAGTAATCAGCATGCCTACGGACATTGTGCCGTAGACTTTGCTCATATGCGCGCGCAGGCCTTCATCAATCGCGGCTGTGCGGCTTCCGGCACTGGTCCGGATTGTATTCACGTCTGCCATGTTAAACTCCCTAAAGTTTGCCCGCATAAAGATTTTCCGCGGTTGTGGGCTCAATATCGGGTGGGTGGGGCCGTATTTCAAGGCTTTTCGGTCAGGTTTTTACCACAGGTTAGCGCTTCCAGTGTGCAGGCGCATCCCAGATCGGGCGCGCAGCCTCGGCTTGGGCTTCTTTGTCGCTGATCCCGACATCGCGCAATTGCGCTTCCGACAGGTTTGACAGGGCACGGCGGCTGCGGCGCAACGCCAGAAATGCCGGCAAAGAGCAGCGGACAAAGCGACGGGGCGCTGCAAGGAAAGGAAGGACGAGCGAGGTGCGTTGGTATTGCATGTGATGTTCCATTTTGTGATTTGTATGCGGCGACTCATTTCAGTTGTTGATATGTGGCAGTGTCTAATTGATAATAAAAATGAATATTTATGATATAAGTCATTCAAGGTAGTGATGCATGAGGAATCTTGACCTGGGCACGTTGCGCTCTTTGGTGGCTGTGGCTGATGCCGGTGGGGTTACCCGTGCGGCAGGCTTTTTGCACCTGACGCAATCGGCAGTCTCTATGCAGCTCAAGCGGCTGGAGGAATTGCTGGATGTGCAGTTGCTGGACCGAAGCGGGCGCGGCATTGCATTTACCGCCAGCGGGGACCAGTTGTTGGGCTATGCGCGGCGTATGGTTGCATTGAACGACGAGGCCGTTTTACGCCTGACTGCGCAGGAATACGCGGGGACGCTAAGGTTGGGTGTGCCGCACGATATTGTTTATCCGGCCATCCCGCAGGTCCTCAAGCAATTCAACGCGGTATTTCCGGCCATCCGAATCCTGTTGGAATCCTCCCATACCAACACGCTGAAAGAGATGTTCGCGAAAGGCGAGTGTGACGTAATCCTGACGACAGAGACCTCCGTGGGGAATGGGGGGGTCACACTGGCCGAGCGGCCATTGCACTGGATTGGTGCGCCCGGTGGGGCAGCATGGCGGCAGCGCCCTGTAAGCATCGCCTATGGCCGGATGTGTACGTTCCGTCCGCTGGTGGTAGCCGCGCTGGATGCCGCAAACATACCGTGGCAAATGATCATGGAGTCAGACAATGATAGCGCGATCCACGCCACCGTCAGCGCCGATCTGGCCGTGCATACAGCAATCGAGGGGACAGAGCCGCAACAGATGGAGCGAATCGACCATGGCGGAGCATTGCCGGAACTGCCTGTGCAGTTGATCAATCTTTACCGCACGGAAGGTAAGAACTCCGTTCCGTTGCAAGAACTTGTGACATTATTGAGTGCAAAGATGGCCAAGCGCTAGCCAAAAGGGCGAAATCTTGCTTGCGGCCATTTGCGCGGCCCCTCCGATTGGGTATGAACATTATTCAAATGTTCGGTATGTTTTTATACCGCGTCGCTTGCTGTGTTTTTTGGCAAGCGCGCGACATGCCGCAGTACAAGAAGGCAGGCCGATATAATGGTTCATACGACTGATACCCATGTGGGGAAAATGATCCGGCAGCGCCGTTGGCTTATCGGCATGACGCAGCAGCAATTGGCCGAAAGTGTCGGCGTTAAATTCCAGCAGATACAGAAATACGAGACGGGCGTGAACCGGGTCAGTGCGTCGCGCCTATGGGAGATCGCTGGTGTTCTGGGTGTTCCTGTCTCTTCGTTTTTTGAAGGGCTCCACGTCGATGATGCAGCTGGCAGCGCTGTGTCGGAAATCCTGCCCGACGACCCAATGGGCGACAAGGATGTAATAGAACTTGTCCGCGCTTTTTATGGCATCCCGACTAGCCAGCGCTATCGCCTGCTAGCTTTGGCGCGTGTTCTCGCCGATACTGATCAATAGGCTAGTAGGGCTTCAGCAAAAAGACGCCCCCTTTTTGCGTGGTGATACGGGCGAGGCTTGCAAGAGCTGCGCGGGAATGAGACGAAGTAGGCATGAAAATTGACCAGCACCTGACCGAAGAACTCACCCGTGTCGCGCATCTGATGGCGGACGCAGCGCGCGATGTGATCTTGCCCTATTTCCGCAGTGACACGCTGGACGCCGATAACAAACTTGCAGGCGGCTATGATCCGGTCACCGTAGCAGACCGCGAAGCGGAGGCTGCGATGCGCGCTGTGCTTATGCAGCACCGGCCCGATGATGCCATTCTGGGCGAGGAAATGGGAACGCAGGCGGGTACAACCGGCCTGACATGGGTGCTGGACCCCATCGACGGTACCCGCGGGTTTGTGGCCGGAACGCCCACTTGGGGGGTTTTGATCGCGGTGGGAGGTGAAGCGGGGCCGGTTATCGGCATTGTGGACCAGCCCTATACGGGTGAGCGTTTCATCGGAACGCCGCAAGGTGCCGCGCTGATCCGCGCAGATGGGCGCCGCGCGATCCGCTGCCGCGCCGCGCGCCCCCTGTCGCAGGCGATTGTTTTCACAACTTTTCCCGAGGTGGGCAGCCCCGCTGAAGGTGCTGCATTTCGCGCGGTGGCGCAGCAGGCGCAACTGACGCGCTATGGTATGGATTGTTATGCCTATGCGCTGATTGCCTCGGGTCAGGTTGATCTGGTGATTGAGGCCGGGCTGAACGCTTATGACGTGCAGGGGCCCATTGCACTGATCCATGCGGCGGGCGGTATCGTCACTGATTGGGAGGGCGGACCTGCCCATAACGGGGGGCGGGTATTGGCAGCAGCAAACGCGGGCATTCATGCCCAAGCACTTGAAATTCTACGTGCATCGGTGGCGTCATGACGGTGACACTCTTGCGCGGTGCAGGCACCATCCTCACCATGGACGATGCGCGGCGCGAACTGTCGGGCGCCGACATCCTGATCAAGGACGGGGTTATCGCCGACATTGGCATGGAGTTGACGGCGCCCCAGGGCGCGCAGGTGGTCGATGTCTCGGGCTGTCTGGTGACCCCCGGTCTGGTCAACACGCACCACCATTTGTACCAAAGTCTTACACGCGCCGTGCCGGGCGGGCAGGACGCGCTGCTGTTTGGCTGGCTGCGCAAGCTCTATCCGATCTGGCAACGCTTTACGCCCGATCACATGTACGTCTCGGCGCAAGTGGGGCTGGCAGAGCTGGCTTTGTCGGGTTGCACGCTCAGCTCCGATCACCTTTATCTCTACCCCAACGGTAGTCGGCTGGAGGACACAATCCACGCGGCCCGCGAGATTGGTCTGCGCTTCCATCCGACCCGTGGCGCGATGAGCATCGGGGAAAGTGACGGGGGGTTGCCCCCCGATGCGCTGGTAGAGCATGAAGATGCTATTCTGGCGGATTGTATCCGTGTGATTGACCGCTTCCATGATCCCTTGGAGGGGTCGATGTGCCGTGTCGGTGTCGCGCCCTGTTCGCCGTTTTCGGTCAGCACGGACCTCATGCGCAACGCAGCCCTGCTGGCGCGGGATAAGGGCGTGATGTTGCATACCCATCTGGCGGAAAACGACGAAGACATTGCCTATTCTCTGGAGACGTTCGGATGCCGTCCGGGTCAATATGCGGAATCCCTCGGCTGGGTGGGGCCTGACGTCTGGCACGCCCATTGCGTCAAGCTGGACCCGTCCGAAATTGCGCTGTTTGCTGCGACCGGCACAGGTGTCGCCCATTGCCCCTGCTCCAACTGCCGCCTTGGCAGTGGCATCGCACCGCTGCGCGCGATGCGTGACGCGGGTGTGCCTGTTGGGCTGGGCGTAGACGGATCAGCCAGTAATGATGCGGGCAATCTGGTCGCCGAGGCGCGGCAGGCGATGTTGCTCCAGCGCCTGGCACTGGGCGCCGACGCGATGAGCGCGCGCGAGGCGCTGGAGATCTCCACACGCGGCGGTGCGGATGTTCTGGGCCGGCCTGATTGCGGGCGGCTGGCCGTGGGCAAATGTGCCGATATCGCCGTTTGGGATATGGCGGGTGTTCAGGCGGCGGGATCTTGGGACCATGCCGCCTTGCTGCTGGCGGGACCAACAACTGTGCGCGATCTATTTGTTAACGGTCGCGGTGTAGTAAGAGATGGCCAGATGACCACCATTGATCTGGGCGCTGTTGTAGAACGCCAAAACGCGCTGGCAATAACCCTAAGGGAGGATCTGTGACACGTTTTGTAATTTGCGCTCTGGTTTCGTTTCTTCTGGCAGCCTGTGGTGCTGGTGTCGCGACACAACCGCAAGAACAGGCCACAAGGCTATCCACGTCAGGCGGCAGTGCACATGGCCAGATTAACGCCATCAGGGCGGCGGGAGGCCGTCCGGCGCCGACCCGAAATGCGACACTGGATTCAGCCGCGCGTGCCCATGCCCATGATATGGCCAGCCGCGGCTTCTTTAGCCACAAGGGTAGCAACGGGGCGGGCGTGGGCCAGCGGGTGACAGGCGCGGGCTACCGCTGGTGCACCGTTTCCGAGAACATCTCGCAGGGTTATCCCAATGCGGCGGCAGCGGTGGAAGGCTGGCGCATTTCGGCAGGGCACTACCGCAACATGGTCTCGGGTAAGAATAAGGAATACGGCCTCGCCAATGTGGGGGATGTCTGGGTGATGGTCATGGCCGCGAGCAAGTGCTGACCTAACCGTTGACGCATTTCCCCGAAATCCATGTGGCATGAACCGCGCGGTCATCGCCCATCATCACAGTTGCAAACACATCCTCCCAGACCGAGCCGGAGCGGTTTGCCCGCTGGGCAATTGCAGCTGTCGAGCGCAGATCGAGGACCGCCAGATCGGCATAATGACCGGCCTTCAGGCTGCCAATCTGGTCACCTAGATGCAGCGCATGGGCAGAGCCCGCTGTCGCCAGCCACATCAGTTGTGCCGCATGCATGGCATGTCCGTGATGCTGTGCCGCCTCATAGGCAGCAGCCATCGTGCGCAACATCGAAAACGAAGACCCGCCGCCGGTATCTGTTGCCAGTCCCAGCGGGATGCGACGTGCGGCCAGTGCGGGCAGGTTCAGCGCACCTGACCCGATAAAGGCGTTGGATGTCGGGCAATGGATCACACGGCCCTGCACCTCTGCCAGCTGGTCCACCTCGCGGGGGGTGAGGTGGATGGAGTGGCCGTACAGCCCGCGCGCGCCCAACAGCCCGTGGGCTTCATAAGTGTCCAGATAGTCCCGCGCCTGCGGGAAAAGGCTGTGCACCCATTCAATCTCGTCCGTTTGCTCGCTCAGGTGCGTCTGCATCAGGCAGTCCGGATGCTCGGCCCAGAGCGCGCCCATGGCGTCCAGTTGCGCAGGCGTCGAGGTCGGCGAGAACCGCGGCGTGATAGCATATTGCGCGCGGCCCTTGCCCTGCCAGCGGGCGATCAACGCCTTGCTGTCGTCATAGGCAGATTGCGCGGTATCGCGCAGACCGTCCGGGGCATTGCGGTCCATGCAGGTTTTCCCCGTGACAACGCATTGCCCACGCGCCTGCGCCGCGGAAAACAGGGCATCTACGCTATGGGGGTGGATGGTCGCAAACGAGGCCATGGTTGTCGTGCCGTTTGCCGCCGTCAGGTCCAGATAGCGCGCGGCGATGTCATCGGCATAATCCCGATCGGCAAAGCGGATTTCCTCGGGGAAGGTATAGGTGTTCAGCCAGTCGATCAGCCGCTTGCCCCAACTCGCGATCATGGCGGTTTGGGGGTAGTGGGTATGCGCATCCACAAAGCCGGGGCAGATTAGATGATCCCCGTAGGAGATAATTTTTGCCTGTGGATGCAGGCGCTTGAGCGTATCAGCAGAGCCGGTCGCGGCAATATGTGCGCCCTCCACCAAAACCGCACCAGCACTATCGATGTGAACGCACTCCGCCCACGGATCGACAAAAGGGTCGCCGTTAAACGTGAGAATCTGACCGGTGAGAAGTGTGGGTGTATCCATGGAAATAATCCTATCAGTTTCCCGCATTCAGGCAATGGGCGAAGGGGCGCGGATCATGGAATTGGCGCTCTGCCGGCATTGTGGTTCTTTATTGATCTGCCTATGTTACGCGATATGTAACAAGGGGGCGTTCGTATGTCAGATCAAGTTTTGCAATCACCCAACGACCCCGAAGATGACGAGCCGGAAGCCTACGTTCTGGGCAAACGCGACGTCGCCGCGATCCTCTATGCGGTTGAGATTGACGACCGCGAAAAGCTGATTGAGCTGATGGAGCCGCTGCACGCGGCGGACATCGCCGACCTTCTGGAGCAGATCAGCTCCTATGACCGTGCCGCACTGATCCGCCTTTATGGTCTGGAATTCGACGGTGAAATCCTGTCGGAACTGGATGAGGGTATCCGCGACGAAGTGGTTTCGCTGCTGACGCCGGAAGTTCTGCAAGAAGCCATGCGCGAGCTGGACAGCGATGACGTTGTCGACATTTTCGAAGATCTCGATGATGCGCAGCAGGCGACAATGCTGGGCGCGCTGGACGATGTCGACCGCGCAGTGGTTGAACAGGCGCTGAGCTATCCTGAGTATTCCGCTGGCCGTTTGATGCAGCGCGAAGTTGTTATGGCGCCCGAACACTGGACCGTCGGCGCCGCCATCGACCATCTGCGCAAAACGCCCGAGGCCGAGCTGCCCGACCAGTTCTATCACATCATCATCGTTGACCCACGCCTGCACCCCGTGGGCAATGTGACACTGGGCAAGCTGATGCGCTCCAAACGTGAGACGCTGCTGACAGCGCTGATGGAGGAAACCTTCAAGGTTTTCTCCGCGCTTCAGGTCGAGGGCGATGTGGCCTATGCGTTTAACCAGTATCACCTGATTTCTGCGCCGGTTGTGGATGAGGATGGACGCCTGATTGGTGTGATCACCATCGATGATGCGATGTCGGTGCTGGATGAAGAGCACGAAGAAGACATCCTGCGCCTTGCGGGTGTTGGGGAAAGCTCGCTCAGTGACCGTGTGATCGAGACAACAAAGCAGCGGTTGCCCTGGCTGGCCGTGAACCTGTTGACGGCGATTGCGGCATCCATGGTGATTTCCCAGTTCGAAGTCGCACTGGCGCAAATTGTAGCGCTGGCCGTGCTGATGCCGATTGTGGCGTCCATGGGGGGCAACGCGGGCACACAAAGCCTGACCGTGGCCGTGCGTGCACTGGCGACCAAAGATCTCACCGGCTCAAACGTATGGCGGGTTATTCGCCGTGAATGTCTGGTGGGGCTGATCAATGGCACGATCTTTGCCATTGTAATGGGCATTGTCGGGATCATCTGGTTCGGCTCGCCCGCGCTGGGCGGTGTGATCGCTGTGGCCATGGTGATTAACATGGTGGTGGCGGGGCTTGCCGGCACCGGCATCCCGATTGTGCTGGAACGTGTGGGCGTTGACCCCGCGCTGGCCTCTGGCGCTTTTGTGACCACGGTGACGGACGTTGTCGGTTTCTTTGCCTTTCTCGGGCTGGCAGCGGCAGTTCTGCTGTGACCTCGGCGCAGATCAAGGCCGAGGCGCGCACAGCCGCCTATGCCCACCGCAAACCGTTGTTTGAGGCGGCAGCTAAGGCGCAGGCGGGGTATCTGAGCGAGGTTCTGGCGGGGTATCGCGGTGTTCCGCTGTCCGGCTTTATGCCCATCCGGACCGAGATTGACCCACGTCCCGCCATGGCCGAGGCCAGCGCCCATGGGCGCGTTGGCGTGCCTGTAATCGAGGCCGCAGCGCAGCCGCTGAAATTTGCGCAATGGACACCGGAGACCGCCATGGTTCCGGGCCAGTTCGGCGCGAAAGTGCCAGCCGAGTTGGTGTTTTTCGAACCTGAAATCTTGATTGTTCCCTTGCTGTCATTCGACAGGCGCGGCGGGCGGCTGGGATATGGCGGCGGGTTCTATGACCGCACGTTAGAAATGCTGCGCGCAAAGCGTGCGACATTGGCCATCGGTTTTGCCTTTGCAGGGCAGGAGGTGGATGCCGCGCCGCTGGAGGCTACTGACCAGCCGCTGGACTTGATCGTGACCGAAGCGGGAGTGATCGAGATCGGGTGACGTATAAGGCGCTTTTAGGAATGGAGGGTCAACAGAAAGAGGTGATAAAGTGGGTTCAATCGGTGAGTGGAACTGGGCAATTTCTCTAACCTCTGCGAGGTATAATGCGTTAATCGTTAAGGATATTTTTCAAAATGGTAAGATGACGGCCCTGAAACCCATCCGCCCGTCCATGAGATAATGTTCTGTGCGACAAACTTAGCATTTGCTACAGAACTTTACCTCAAGTCAGCATGTATCGCATGCAGGGGAAACCCGCCCCCCTTCGGGCATAAATTTTTGACAATATTCGAAAATATTCCAAAAGCTGACAGGGAAAAGATCCTTTCTGCGTATGAAGAAATGTTTACTCCAAAGTATAGCGCCCTCAGGAATGGTGAGATTTGGTTCAGGTTGGATGATGGTGACTTACCAAATGACAAACGGCCAACAAGCCTAGTAGAAGTTTTGGGTCACTACTCAACAAGCTATGAGGATTGGCGCTACATTTTTGCGATCAGCAATAGGGCAAACCCATCAAACCTACGGGCGCTACACTATTCTAGGCTTATGGGCCTATGTGAGGCGGTAGACTATTTTCTGCAATTTAAATTCCCAGACATCGTGCGTAAAAATGAGATAACTATCTTTCAATAGCTGCGCGCCTACAAGAACTAGAAATTGGCGACGAACTATTGCTGTTATCTAAAATCTCGCAAGATACGACACGCTCTAATCACTGCGGACCAGTATCCGCGGTACGCGTCAATTCCGATGCTTGGTAGTAGGTACATGCTGCGAGAGTTTATACCTCTTATGTATTTAGACGCCTTGCCTCTTGCACGCGGCGAAACACCCGCGTAGCGATATCTTCATGAAAATACTCTTCCTTGGTGATGTAATGGGCCGCGCCGGGCGCCGCGCTATTACCGAAAATCTGGCCCGTTTGCGGACCGAATGGAAACTCGATTTCATCGTGGTGAACGGTGAGAATGCGACCTCGGGGATGGGCCTGTCAGGCAGTCATGCCAAGGATTTACTGGATGCGGGCGCGGATTGTCTGACGCTGGGCGATCATGCCTTTGATCAAAAGGACATGCTGGCGTTTATCGAACAAGAGCCGCGCATCATCCGGCCGCTCAACTTCTCCAAAAACGCCCCCGGCAAAGGCGCGCGCCTGTTCAAAACCCGTACAGGCAAGCAGGTGTTGGTGACCCAAGCCTTGGGTCAGGTGTTTATGAAACGCCCCTTCGATGATCCTTTCTCGGCGCTGGATGCAGTGCTGAAAACCCATCCGCTGGGCGGGCTGGCCAACGCCATCATCGTCGATATGCATTGTGAAGCGACATCCGAGAAAATGGCGATGGGTCATTGGTGCGACGGGCGCGCGTCCTTGGTGGTGGGCACGCACACCCATGTACCGACATCTGACGCGATGATCCTGTCCGCAGGCACGGCCTACCTGAGCGATGCCGGCATGTGTGGTGACTATAACTCGGTCATCGGGATGGAAAAGGCAGAGCCCCTGCGCCGTTTCATCACGGGGATGCCGAAAGACCGTTTTACCCCTGCCAATGGCGAGGCGACCCTGTCAGGTGTTTATATCGAAACAGATGATAAAACAGGCCGCGCCACGCGGGTTGTACCTGTCCGGCAGGGTGGCAAGCTGCAACAGAGCGCCCCGTGAAGGACGCGGCCGCTTCTGGTCGACGTGAAATCCTGATGTTCGGCGGCATACTTGTGCTGATGGGGGCGGGATGGGGTGCTACACAACCGCTCAGTAAAATTGCCGTCAGTACTGGTTATGGCCCCTTCGGTCTGCTGATGTGGCAGCAGATACTCGGCGTTGTGCTCATGGCGTGCGTATGTGCGGTGCGCCGCAAGCCACTGCCCCCCACCGCAAATGCACTGAGGGCATATGTGGTGATTGCGCTGGTTGGGACGGTTTTGCCGAATAGTATTTCCTACACGGCGGCGGTCCATTTGCCCGCTGGAATTATGTCGCTGTTGCTGAGCATTGTTCCCATGTTTGCCTTTTTTATCGCCTTGCAGTTGGGCAATGACAGTTTTGCCTGGCGGCGCATTGCGGGGTTGGGCTTTGGCCTGATCGGGGTGGTCCTTGTCATCGCTCCGTCGGTTGATATTGGCGCTGTGGTCCCGATGGAGTGGGCGGCTGCCTATCTGGTGGTCGGGCTGTTTTACGCTTTCGAAGGTAATTATGTCGCCCGCTGGGGTGTCGCGGGACTGGATCCCTTTCAACTCATGCTGGGGGCTTCTCTGGCGGGGTTGGTTATTGTGACGCCGCTGGCAGGTGGTCTGGGGCAAACGATCCCGCCGCAATGGCCGCTCCCGCTGACGCAGCAAGCATTGGTTGCTGCGTCGCTGGTGCTGGTCTATGCAAGCTACGTCTGGTTGGTGGGGCGTGCAGGGGCGGTATTTGCGGTGCAGGTCAGCTATCTGGTCACGGGATTTGGTTTGTTCTGGGCGTGGTTTCTGCTGGACGAGGCGTTCTCGAACATGATCTGGCTGGCGCTTGCAGTCATTTTTCGGGGCGTGTATTTGGTACAGCCGCGGCCCAGAGCAATACTTGTGGCGCAGACTGTGACCGGCGACACCGGATAGCCAATTAAGGGCGATACCATGCACCTCTTCGAACTTACCCAATTCTCGCAGGCTGTTCTGTCCCTCACGGTTGTGGTTGTGATGTTTATCCTGTTCCTGCGGGAAACGCTACCGACCGAGGTTGTGGCCCTTGCAGGGGCGGCATCGCTGCTGGCTATGGGGCTTTTGCCATATGAACAGGCGCAGGCGGTACTGTCCAATTCGGCGCCTTGGACGATTGCGGCGATGTTTATCGTGATGGGCGCGCTGGTGCGGACAGGTGCATTGGAGGTTCTGACCCAAATGGCGGAACGCTACGCCCGCTCCAATCCCAAGCTTGCCGTCGTTGGCGTGATCCTGTCGGTGATGGGGGCCAGTGCTATCATGAACAACACACCCGTTGTGGTGGTGATGATCCCCGTGGTGGTGCAGCTGTCCAAAACACTGGGCACCAAGGCGTCCAAGCTGCTGATCCCGCTCAGCTATGCTGCGATTATGGGCGGCTCGCTTACGCTGATCGGTACGTCAACCAACCTTCTTGTGGACGGTGTGGCCCACGCCCAAGGGATGGAGCCGTTTGGTATCTTCGAGATATTGCCTATCGGACTGGTCGTCTGTGCATGGGGTCTGATCTATATGGCCACCATCGGGCGCCGCCTGCTGCCCGAGCGTGACAGCATGGCCGGGATGCTCAGCGACCGCTCCAAGATGAAGTTCTTTTCCGAGGCGGTGATCCCGCCCGAGTCCAACCTGATTGGCCGTGATGTGCTGGACGTAAAGCTGTTCAAACGCGACGGCGTGCGCTTGATTGACGTTGTGCGCGGCGATGCATCGCTGCGCCGCAACCTGAAGGATGTACAGCTGCAAACCGGTGACCGCGTGGTGTTGCGCACACAGATGTCCGAACTGCTGAGCCTTCAGGCCACACCGGAGCTGAAGCGCGTGGATCAGGTCTCGGCGGTTGAGACAACAACTGTCGAGGTGCTGATTTCCCCCGGATGCAAGATGATCGGCCGTAGCCTGGGCGCGCTGCGTCTGCGCCGCCGCTACGGTGTCTATCCGCTGGCTGTGCACCGCCGGAACCAGAACATCGGGCGGCAGCTGGATGATCTGGTGGTGCGTGTCGGTGATACGCTGTTGCTGGAAGGGGCCGCCGAAGACATCAACCGCCTGTCGGTGGATATGGACATGGTCGACGTGAGCACACCCTCACAGCGTGGCTACCGCCGCCGTCATATGGCGATTGCCGTAGGCGCACTGATTGCGATTGTGGCACTGGCCGCGCTTAACGTGGCACCTATCCTGATGCTGGCCGTGATTGCGGTGGCTGTTGTGCTTGTCACCGGCTGTATCGACGCGGACGAAGCCTTCACCTTCATCGACGGGCGCTTGCTGGCGCTGATTTTCTCGATGCTCTGCGTGGGGGCTGCTTTGCAGCACACCGGGGCGGTCCAGATGATCGTTGACGCCATATCACCCACGCTGAGCACCATGTCCCCCGGTGTGGTGATCTTCTGCGTGTTCCTGCTGACGACCATCTTCACCGAGATTGTTTCCAACAACGCGGTCGCCGTCATTATGACGCCCATCGCCATTTCGCTGGCCGATGCACTGGGCATGGATGCCCGTGCGCTGGTGGTGGCTGTGATGATTGCCGCGTCCTGCGCCTTTGCAACACCTATCGGATACCAGACCAATACGCTGGTCTATGGCCCCGGTGGATACAAGTTCACGGACTTCATGCGTGTGGGCATGCCGCTGAACCTGTCGATGTCGATAATTGTCAGCTTGATGATCCCGCTGATCTGGTAACCGGATCAGTGCAGGTTTTTAGGAAGCGCACGGCCAATCAGCCCGACCAGAAAGGCCGTGCTAACCCCGAAGGTCAGCATGCCTGTCACCGCTGAAAACGCGCCAAAGATGCGCGTATGTTCGCCCAGCAGCACATCGCCGTAGCCCAGCGTGGTGAAGGAGGCGAGCGCAAAGTACAGCGCCTCTTCAATGGTGCCGAAACTGTCCATCAGCATAAACGATAGCGCCCAGAACCAGACCTGAAGCGTGTGACCAAGGACGGTTACGGCGAACCCAGTACCGATCAGAAGTCCCGCCCGCACGATTGTAAAATGGTTGCGGAAATGCGCGTCCATCCGCGACAGGGGCCGCATGCTCAGCACCATCAGTCCGATATGCACAGCGGCACACAGGCTCATCACACCAGTGCCGAGGGCGATCTGTGTCCACAGGCCCATCGTTCAGAGAGGCCAGAAGACCAGAATTGCGGGTATGGATACGGCGACGATGATAATCTCCAGCGGCAGACCGATGCGCCAGTAGTCGCCAAAGCCGTAGCCGCCGGGCCCGAGGATCAGCGTGTTGTTCTTATGCCCGATAGGGGTGAGGAAGGCCGAAGACGCGGCAATTGCCACAGCCATCAGGAACGGGTCGGGGTTCACATCCAGCGTCTGCGCCATCTGGATGCCCACAGGGGCCGCCACGATTGTGGTTGCAGTATTGTTGAGCACATCCGTCAGCGTCATGGTCACAACCATCAAAACGGTCAGCACCGCCCACGCAGGCATGCCTTGGGTCAGGCTCACCAAGGATCCTGCAATCAATTCCGTACCGCCTGATTTCTCAAGCGCGGCCCCCAGCGGGATCATCGAGCCGAGCAAGACCACAACAGGCCATTCGATATGTGTGTAGAGTTCGGAAAGCGGCACAATCTTGGCCAGCACATAGGCGATGACAACAATACCCAGCGCAATTGGCAGATAGATCAGCCCCATGGACGCGGCCACAACGGCACCGGCAAACATGCCAATCGCCAGCCAGACCTTGCTGTTTTCCGTCACGGCCAGCCCGCGGTTTGCCAGCGGCAATACGCCCAGCCATTCGGTCACATCTGCGCCGGTATCCCGCGGGATCAGGAGCAGCAGGATGTCGCCCGCTTCCAGCTCGGTCTTGCGCAGCTGGGAGGTGATCTTGCGACCCCGGCGCGAGATGCCCAGCAGGACAGTCCGCTGGCGCCATGCAAGGCCCACGGCCTGTGCAGTGCGGCCCGCAAGGCGGCTCTCCGCCGTCACAACAACTTCGATAATCTCGACACCTTCGCCATCGGCGCGCAGCTGCTCCTCACGGGTGCTGTCGGCCACGGCCAGATCAAGCGTCGAGCGGAATTCATCCAGCGCGTCGGGCGTTGCCTCCAGCACCAGCGCGTCGCCCGCGCGCAGTTCCGCGTTGCGCGCACGGCCATAGCGGCGCTTGCCGTCGCGCATCAGACCAATCAGAACCACGTCGGATTTGTCGGCAATCTCTTCCAGCTCGGCCAACCGTTTGCCGATGTGTTTGCTCCCTTTGGGCACGACCAGCTCTGCGATATAGGCATCCAGATCCTCGGATGTGATGCCGCCATCTTCGCGCGCAGGGATCAGCCGCCAGCCGATCAGGGCCACAAAGGCCAGACCCGCAATCGCGGCAATCCCGCCCACGGGGGCAAAGTCGAACATCTTGAACGGGGCGCCAAGGGATTCCTCGCGGATGGCGGCGATGATGATGTTGGGGGGCGTGCCGATCAGTGTGACCATCCCGCCAAGGATCGTCGCAAAGGAAAGCGGCATCAGCGACAGGCCGGGTGCGCGGCCCGCCTTGCGTGCGGTCTGGATATCCACCGGCATCAGCAGGGCAAGGGCGGCCACGTTGTTCATAAACGCCGACAGAATACCGCCGACGGCCCCCATCAGCGTAATGTGCGCGCCCAGCGAGCGTGAGGAATCGATAAGAGTGCGCGTGATCAGCAGCACGGCGCCCGAGCGGACCAGCCCCGCAGAGACAACCAGCACCAGCGCCACCACCAGCGTGGCAGGGTGGCCAAAGCCGCTGAAGGCGTCTTTGCTATCGACCACCCCCAGAACAACACCGGCCATCAGCGCGGAAAAAGCTACAATATCATAGCGAAAGCGGCCCCAAAGGAGCAGGCCGAACACGGCGCCAAAAAGGGCGAATAGGGTCATTTGTCATTCGGTCACCATGTTGCAGGTGCAGCAAAAGAACAAGGGGGAATGGGGGCGACGTCGCGGCGAAACAGGCAGCGTTTCCTCTTGTAAAGAAGCATAGGAGGTGAGCCTTGCGGCCCCCATAGCCACTGCCGTATAAGCGCGCCTGACACAGATATACCAAACCTACGGAGACACGACATGGCCGGCCATTCCAAATGGGCAAACATCCAGCACCGCAAGGGGCGTCAGGACAAGTTGCGCTCGAAGATGTTCTCGAAATTCTCCAAGGAGATTACGGTAGCGGCCAAGATGGGCGACCCTGACCCCGACAAGAACCCGCGTCTGCGTCTGGCAGTCAAAGAGGCCAAGCAAGCCTCTATGCCCAAAGACAACATCGACCGCGCGATCAAGAAGGCCGTGGGAGGTGACGCAGAGGATTACGAAGAGATCCGCTATGAGGGTTACGGCCCTAACGGCGTGGCGGTGATCGTCGAGACAATGACCGACAACCGCAACCGCACAGCGTCGGTCGTCCGCTCGACCTTCACCAAGAACGGCGGCAATCTGGGCGAGACAGGCAGCGTCGGCTTTATGTTCGACCGCGTTGGCGAAGTGACATACCCCGCCGAGATCGGCGACGCAGATACCGTGATGATGGCCGCAATCGAGGCGGGCGCAGAGGATGTCGATTCGTCCGAAGACGGCCATGTGATCTATTGCGCGGACACCGACCTGAACGAAGTCTCGACCGCACTTGAGGCCGCATTGGGTGAATCCACTTCGACCAAGCTGATCTGGCGCCCAAGCATTTCCACCGAGATGGACCTTGAGGGCATGCAAAAGCTGATGAAGCTGATTGATGCGCTGGAAGACGATGAAGATGTGCAGCGCGTCACGGCAAACTTCGAGGCCTCCGACGAGGTCATGGAAGCGCTGGAATAATTCAGTCTGCAAGACCGGAAATTGAAAAGGCCGCCGCACGGAATGCAGCGGCCTTTTTCATGCGCGGATCAGGTTTATCCCTGACCGTATTAGCCGACCTTATGAGATTGCCTGACCCATCGAGCGCAGCAAGCTCCACATGCCAGATTGCTGCGGGCGGGACGGGCGACCGCTTTCGCGCTGCGCCGCAAGCGATGCCAACAGCCGTTTGACTTCATTGAGGCGCGCAACCGCACCGTGGCCACCAGCGCTGGCCTGCATGTTCAGTATCTTCGTCTGGGTCTCTAGCGCGCTTGCGATAAGTTCCAGTTCGCTTTGGCTGACTTCCAGCTTCTTTGTCTTCGTGTTCATCTGCTTGATCCTTCATCAGTCTGTGGCACATAGTGTCTTAATCATATATACGCTAGGGGCGGCGTTCAGTTTCGCGTGAGTAGGCGAAATATCTCCGTATTCTCCTGTTGCGGCGGCAAGGTGTTGGAAAAAAGGCGATTTTTCTTTGCTCTTGCCACGTTCATTTTTACCAATTCCCTGTGGACACAGTCAAAACGCTTTACCGTGAGCAGCATGTGAGCGGCTGGACTTTGCGCGGCGACGACCCTATTCCGCTTGGACGCTACGGCACAACAGGGAGAGCCGCGTTCTAATGATGTCATCGTTTTTCCCCGGCTTTTTACTCAGTTTATCACTGATCCTCGCCATCGGTGCCCAAAATGCCTTTGTGCTGCGGCAGGGATTGCGGCGCGAGCATGTGTTCTGGGTGTGCCTGACCTGTGCCATCTCCGATGCGCTGCTGATTGCGGCAGGGGTGGCTGGCTTTGGCGCGCTGGCCCAAGCGGTGCCGTGGTTCGAGACCGTGATGCGCTATGGCGGGGCGGCCTTCCTTATTGTTTATGGCTGGCGCAATGCGCTGAGCGCGTGGCGTGGAGGTGCTGCCTTGCAGGCGGAGGGTCATACCCCAACCAGCCTGCGCCGGACGTTGCTGACCCTGATGGCGCTGACCTGGCTCAACCCGCATGTCTATCTGGATACACTTGTGCTGCTCGGTTCGATCTCGGCGCAGTATGAAGACCGCTTTGCATTCGGGGCAGGGGCAGTACTGGCCAGCTTCACATTCTTCTTTGCGTTGGGCTATGGCGCGCGTTTGCTGCAACCTGTTTTTGCCAAGCCGTTCAGCTGGCGGTTGCTGGACGGGATCATCGCGTTAACCATGTGGTTGGTCGCAGCGTCTCTGCTGCTGGGCTAACCTCTTGTCTTGTTAACTATGCACTTGCGCGGTCTCGCGCATTGCGGTCATCTCGACATATGGCAACGCAACTTCCCCACCGCCCGCTGACGGGCATCTTCTGGATGCTCGTAACGGGCCTCTGTTTCATCATGGTGACTGCCTTGGTCAAATCCATGGGGCCGCGCCTGCCGCCGGGTGAAGCCGCGTTTTTGCGCTATGCGATGGGAATGGTGTTTCTGATCCCGTCGATCGGGGCAATCCGTGCTGCGCATTTGACCCGCCGCCAGTGGACGTTGTTCTCTGTACGCGGGTTTTGCCATGCAGGGAGCGTGATTTTGTGGTTCTTTGCCATGGTCCGCATCCCCATCGCCGAAGTGACGGCGATGAACTACCTTGCCCCCATCTATGTCACCATCGGCGCTGCGATATTTTTGGGTGAACGGTTGGCAGCACGCCGGATCTTTGCCGTGGTGATGGGGCTGCTTGGGGCCGCGATCATCCTGCGTCCCGGCTTTCGCGAGGTCAGTGACGGCCATCTTGCGATGTTGTTGGCAGCGGTAGTGTTTGCGGGTAGCTATCTGGTGGCCAAGATCCTCGCGGATGAGGTGAAGCCGGGTATCATTGTGGGGATGTTGTCTGTGTTTGTGACCCTCGGCCTTGCGCCCTTTGCCTTTGCCGACTGGATCACACCCAACGCGCAGGAGTTGGCAATTCTGGCGGGTGTCGCTGTGTTTGCGACTGCGGGTCACTATACCATGACACTGGCCTTTGCCGCAGCCCCTGTGACAGTCACCCAGCCGGTGACCTTCCTGCAACTGGTCTGGGCCACGGCGCTGGGGTTTTTGTGGTTTGATGAAGGAATCGACATCTGGGTTGTTCTGGGTGGCATGGTGATCCTCGGATCGGTCACGTTTATCACCTGGCGCGAGGCGATGCTGAAGCGTCGCGTGACGCCGGACGCCCCTGCTACCAAGGGCTGATTTTTATTGATTGACGGGTCAATTTAAAACCTGCACCGTTAGTCACATGACCCATATGACCCGATTCTGATGCCTAAACTAGGGATGGAACCCCTCCGCCGTGCCTCATTGGTGCAAGCGACCATCACCGAGATTGGTCGCGCCCAATCGCTCGACGTGACAGTGGGGCAGATCGCCAAGACGGCCGGCATGTCCACAGCGCTTGCGCATCACTACTTTGGTGGCAAGAACCAGATTTTCCTTGCGGCGATGCGGTATATCCTGACGGAATACAGCGCGCAGGTGCGCTATCACCTTGTCCGCGCCACCACGCCGCGCGGCAGGGCAGAGGCCATCATCATCGGCAGTTTTGACGAAGCCTGCTTTGCCCCCTCAACCGTTTGTGCATGGATGAGCCTCTATGCCGCCGCGCCCAACCAGCCGGAAACCAAACGCCTGTTGACGCTGTACCAAGCGCGCTTGCGCTCGAACCTGACCCATGCGCTGCGCCCGCTGAGTGCAACACCGCAGGCCGATGCCGATGTGATGGCGGCCCTGATTGACGGGCTTTACTTGCGTGCGGCTTTGTCGGATGCCAGCTCGGGTGAGGCGGCAAAAGCGGCCGCGCTGAACACCCTTTCACATCTTCTCAAGGATCAAGAATGAGCCAGCCGAATATCCTAATCCTGATGGTGGACCAGCTGAACGGTACATTGTTCCCTGATGGTCCCGCAGACTGGCTGCATGCACCCAACCTCAAGAAACTGGCGGCGCGCTCCACCCGTTTCCAAAACGCCTACACAGCCTCACCGCTCTGCGCGCCGGGGCGCGCGGCGTTTATGTCGGGCCAGTTGCCCTCGGCCACGGGCGTCTATGACAATGCCGCCGAATTCACGTCTTCCATCCCCACATATGCGCACCACCTGCGCCGCGCGGGCTATTACACATGCCTGTCGGGCAAGATGCACTTTGTCGGCCCTGACCAGTTGCATGGTTTTGAAGAGCGTCTGACCACCGATATCTATCCCGCCGATTTTGGCTGGACCCCCGATTACCGCAAACCCGGCGAGCGGATTGACTGGTGGTATCACAACATGGGCAGCGTCACAGGTGCGGGCGTGGCCGAGATCACCAACCAGATGGAATACGACGATGCCGTTGCCTATGAAGCGACGCGCAAGATTTACGAGCTGTCGCGGGGGCTTGATAAACGCCCGTGGTGCCTGACCGCCAGCTTCACCCATCCTCACGACCCTTACGTCGCGCGCAAGAAATACTGGGACCTCTACGCCGATTGCGCGCACCTGCTGCCCGAAATCCCCGCGATGAAGTATGAGGACCACGATACCCACTCCAAGCGCATCTTTGATGCCAACAACTGGCGCGAATTCGATATCACCGAAGATGATATCAAACGCTCGCGCCGTGCGTATTTCGCCAACATCAGTTACCTCGACGACAAGATCGGCGAAATCCTGCAAACGCTGGAAGACACGCGGCAGGAGGCGATCATCGTTTTTGTCTCCGACCATGGCGATATGCTGGGCGAGCGCGGATTGTGGTTCAAGATGAGCTTCCTTGAAGGCTCGGCCCGTGTGCCGATGATGATTGCAGCACCCCAGATGGAGGCGGGCCTACACACCACACCCGTCAGTAATATCGACGTTTGCCCGACGCTGTGTGATCTGGCTGGTGTGGACATGTCAGAGGTCGCGGAATGGACAACAGGCCAAAGCCTTGTGCCGATGGGGCAGGGAGGTGAGCGGACCGAACCTGTGGCGATCGAATACGCAGCCGAGGCGTCCTATGCGCCGATGGTTTGCCTGCGCTACGGCAAATGGAAGTACAACCGCTGTGCGCTGGACGCAGACCAGTTGTTCGATCTGGACGCAGACCCGCACGAGCTGACCAATCTGGCAGAGGTGCCGGCACACGCAGGCACGCTGGCCCAGCTGAAGGCCAAGTCAGAAGCCCGGTGGGATCTGGATGCCTTTGACGCCGACGTGCGCAAATCCCAAGCCCGCCGCTGGGTTGTCTATGAGGCGCTGCGCTCGGGCGGCTATTACCCGTGGGATTACCAACCCCTGCGCTTGGCCTCCGAAGCCTATATGCGCAACCACATGGACCTCAACGTGCTAGAAGAAAACAAGCGCTTTCCGCGCGGGGAGTAAGAGATGCCCGCTGTTCCGTTGGGTGCAGGACAGCGGCGTAAAACAAGCACCTGAAGCAGCCGATAGGGACAATCATGTTAACCTCAATCAGATCCTTCGGAGTGATCCTTGCCTTTGTGCTGGTGATCTTCTGCACCATCAAATGGTGGAATTTGACGCTGACCGGCACTCAGCCTACCTCGCTGTTTGTGTTCATCGCAATCCTGTTTACCTCTGGCCTTGATGTGGGACTGATCATGTTCCCGCTGGCGTTCGACTATCCGCTTTACGCAGATGTCGCTACCGAGCCGGCTTACGGGTTTACCAACCCGCTGACACTGGAGTTCGGGTTTTGGGGCTTCTTGATCTGGGCGTTCTACTTCCTGACCACCTTCTATTTCTGCGCCATTGAGCCGCGGGTGAAGTTCTTTGAAATCCCGGCCGTTAAAATCCTCAACAACCTTGTGATCATCACGACATGTGCCTTCACCGGTGCGCTGTTCTTGATCTATATGCCTTACTACATAGCCGAAGTCGGCGACGGCGAGACGATCCTGCCAGTCTTCTATGTGATCTGTTTCCTTGTGATCCTTGTGGCGGCGTTCAGCTCGACAGACATCAAATTCGTCAAGGTCCTGTCGGTCAGCTCCACCGTGCTGTTTTTTGGTCTGATCCTCTATATGTTCCTGAACGCAGGGATGGGCGTGGGCGATCTGGCAAGCACCAGCAGCGAAATTGGCGGCTATTTCACCAACATTCACAAGTTCATCATACCGCTGACAGAGTACCATGAATTCTACCTGTTCTGGTGGTTTGCTTGGTCCATCATGATTGGCCAGTTTGTGTCCCGCTTTGTGGGTGGTTTGAAAACCTACCAACTCTTGGCCGCCTTGCTGGTTTTTCCGTCCATTCCTTTGGCGCTTTGGTTCTCGGTTCTGTACTACTACCACCTGAACAGCATCGGCACGGCAGGTCTGCCAAACTGGGCTATGACCATTGTGGGCATCGTGTTTGTGATCAACTCGTTTGATAGTTTGATCCGCCTCTACACGGACAACCTGAACCTCACGGCAGAGCGTTTCGGTACTGTCTCCTATGTGCTTGCCAATGCCATCGGCTTGTTTGTGCTGACACTTTTGTTCCAGAGCCAGTGGTTGCAGATCCAGTGGGTCGGTACCGTGGTGATCGGCATGTATCTGGCCGCACTTGCCTACATGTTCTTCGTGAAACGTGGAAACCTGAAAGACCTCGACGGGCAAGCAGCCCCGCTGAACACCTCACTGTAAAACATAGACCCCGCGCAGATGCTGCGCGGGGTCGCACCTGAATAGAGAGAGCTCTCATGCAAACCCAACCCACCGCCAGCCACTTCATCAACGGTCAATATGTCGAAGACACCGCAGGCACCCCGATCGAGGTGATCTATCCCGCGACAGGGACCGTGATTGCCACAGTGCACGCCGCGACCCCTGCGATTGTCGAGCAGGCGCTGGCTGCCGCCAAAGCCGCGCAAAAAGCATGGGCCGCGATGAGCGGGACCGAGCGGGGCCGCATCCTGCGCCGTGCGGCTGACATCATGCGCGAGCGAAACCATGATCTGTCCGTGCTGGAGACCTATGACACCGGTAAGCCCTATCAGGAAACCAGTGTGGTGGATGCTACCTCGGGTGCGGATGCCTTGGAATACTTCGGCGGCATGGCGGCAACCCTGACAGGCGAGCATATCCAGCTGGGCGAAAACTGGGTCTATACCCGCCGCGAGGCGCTGGGCGTTTGTGTGGGAATTGGCGCATGGAACTATCCCACGCAGATTGCCTGCTGGAAGGGCGCGCCCGCGCTGGCTTGCGGCAACTCCGTGATTTTCAAACCTTCCGAGACAACACCGCTGTGCGCGCTGCAAGTTGCGGAAATCCTGCATGAGGCGGGGCTGCCTGCGGGTCTGTACAATGTCGTGCAGGGCTTGGGCGATGTGGGCGCCGCGCTGGTCACCGATCCGCGTGTCGATAAGGTCTCGCTGACAGGGTCTGTGCCGACAGGCCGCAAGGTCTATGCGGCAGCAGCGGCCGGCATGAAACACGTTACGATGGAGCTGGGCGGCAAATCCCCGATGATCGTGTTCGAAGACGCAGACATCGAGAACGCCGTGTCGGGTGCCATTCTGGGTAACTTCTACAGTTCCGGTCAGGTCTGCTCGAACGGCACACGCGTGTTTGTGCACAAAGACATCAAGGAGGCGTTCCTCAAACGCCTGTCCGAGCGTCTGGCGAATGCCGTGATCGGCGATCCGATGGACCCCGCCACCAGCTTTGGCCCGATGACCTCCAAACGCCAGCTGGACATCGCGTTGGGCTATATCGCCAAAGGCGAAGCCGAAGGCGCGCGTCTGGTCTATGGCGGCAAGGCGATCGAGCGGGAGGGGTTCTATATGCAGCCCACCGTTTTTGCCGATGTAACCGATGACATGACCATCGCCCGCGAGGAGATTTTCGGCCCCGTGATGGCGGTGCTGGACTTCACCGACGAAGACGATGTGCTGGCCCGTGCCAATGATACCGAATTCGGCCTTGCCGCCGGTGTCTTTACCCGTGATCTGGCCCGTGCCCACCGTGTGGCCGCAGGCTTTGAGGCGGGAACCTGCTATATCAACACCTACAATGATGCGCCGGTCGAAGCGCCTTTTGGCGGCGTGAAAGCCTCCGGCGTTGGCCGCGAAAACTCCAAAGCCGCGATCGAGCATTATAGCCAGGTGAAATCTGTCTATGTGCGCATGGGCGATCTAGAGGCGCCGTTCTAGGCCATCGAAGAAAGAGACATCATGGAAGCAGACTATGTAATCATCGGCGCGGGTAGCGCGGGCTGTGCCATGGCCTACCGTCTGGGCGAAGCGGGCAAGAATGTGCTTGTGATCGAGCACGGCGGCACGGACGCCGGCCCGTTCATCCAGATGCCCGCCGCACTCAGCTATCCTATGAACATGGCGCGTTACGACTGGGGCCTGATGTCCGAGCCTGAGCCGCATCTGAACAACCGCTCGCTGGTTGTGCCGCGCGGCAAGGTGATCGGCGGGTCGTCCTCGATCAACGGCATGGTCTATGTGCGTGGCCATGCGATGGACTATGACCACTGGCGCGACAGCGGCGCCGACGGGTGGAGCTATGCAGATGTGCTGCCCTACTTCCGCCGGATGGAGACGTGGCATGATGGCGGCCATGGTGGCGACAACTATTGGCGCGGTAAAGACGGCCCGCTGCATGTCAGCCGAGGACCGCGCAAGAACCCGCTGTTTCAGGCCTTTGTCGATGCGGGCAAACAGGCAGGCTATGAGGCGACCGACGATTACAACGGCGAAAAGCAGGAGGGCTTTGGCCCGATGGAGCAGACGGTGCATGACGGGCGCCGCTGGTCCGCGGCTAATGCCTATCTGCGTCCCGCGCTCAAACGTGACAACGTCACCCTGACCCGCGCGCTGGCGCAGCGTGTGGTGATGGAGGACGGGCGTGCCGTCAGCGTAGAGGTTCTGCGCGGTGGTCAAACCGAGATCATTCGCGCGCGCCGCGAAGTGATCCTTGCTGCATCGTCGATCAACTCTCCCAAGCTGCTGATGCTTTCGGGCATCGGCCCCGCCGCCCATCTGGCCGAGCACGGGATTGATGTGGTGGCCGACCGTCCGGGTGTGGGCGGCAACCTGCAAGACCATCTGGAGGTCTATATGCAGATGGCGGCCAGCCAGCCGATCACTCTCTATAAACATTGGAACATCTTCTCGAAAGCGATCATCGGCGCCCAGTGGTTGTTGACCAAAAAAGGCATGGGCGCGTCCAACCAGTTTGAAAGCGCTGCCTTCATCCGCTCCCGCGCGGGGATCCCTTACCCCGATATCCAGTATCACTTCCTGCCGATTGCTGTGCGTTATGACGGGCAGGCAGCGGCCGAGGGTCACGGGTTCCAGGCCCATGTCGGACCGATGCGCTCGGTCTCGCGGGGGCGCGTCAGTTTGCGTTCGGGCAATCCTGCGGACAATCCTAAGATTCTGTTTAACTATATGTCGCAGGAACAGGATTGGGAGGAATGGCGCCGCTGTATCCGCCTGACCCGTGAAATATTTGCTCAGGACGCGTTCAAGCCCTTTGTGAAAAACGAGATCCAGCCCGGTGCTGATGTGCAATCGGACGCCGAGATTGATGCCTTTGTGCGGGAACACGCGGAGAGCGCTTATCACCCCTGTGGCACTTGCAAAATGGGCAGCAAAGACGACCCGGACGCGGTTGTAGACAGTCAGGGACGTGTCATCGGTGTGGAGGGCTTGCGCGTCGTCGACAGCTCGATCTTCCCGCGCATCACCAATGGTAACCTGAACGGGCCGTCCATTATGGTGGGTGAGAAAATGGCTGACCACGTCTTGGGGAAAGACCCGCTTGCCGCTTCCAACGATGCGCCGTGGATTCACCCCGATTGGGAGACCAAGCAGCGATAAAGGTTAACGTTAGGCGCTATTTCTGCGTCAGCGTTAACTATTTATTAACCTTTGTTAAGATCGGGTCTATGATTGCGGGATGACAACACCGCATAGACAGACCCGATGATTGGTCGTTTCACATATATCGCTTGTGCGCTTGCGCTTTTACTGGGGGCCGCCCTTTTTGTGCCACAGCCGGACAGCGCCCGCGCAAGCCAAAGCCCGCAAGGCTTTAGCGGCCCGATCCGCGTGATTGACGGCGACACGTTCGAGGTCGCGGGAACAAAGGTGCGCCTCCATGCCGTTGATGCACCGGAGAATGACCAGATGTGCGAGACGGAGCAGGGCATAGACTGGGCCTGCGGCGGATGGATCACCAAGGCGGTGACCGATCGCTATAGTGGCGTGGTTGCGCGTTGTGAGAAGATCGAGATGGACCGTTACGGACGCACTGTGGCGCGCTGCACCGCACTGGGCGAAGATGTGGGCGCGTGGTTGGTGCGCGAAGGTTTGGCCTTTGCCTATGTTCAATACGGTGCGGATTATGCAGGGATCGAACGCGAAGCGGCGGCGCTGGACCGTGGCTTGCATGCCGTGCGGCTGCAAACGCCTTCACAACACCGCAAAACCCGTGCAAAGGGCCGGATTCCGCCAGATGATGCCTGCAAGATCAAAGGCAATATCAGCGCGGACGGGAAACAAATCTTCCATCAACCGGGCCAGTCTTTTTATGAGAGCACAGGCATCAACGAGGCCAAGGGCGAGCGGTGGTTCTGCTCGGCCGCTGCCGCGCGTGCAGCCGGTTGGCGCGCGGCCAAGCGTTAATCGACGCTATAGGGCAGCACTTCGCGCCGGTTTGGATCAACGACAAGGTTCCGCTCCAGCGGCGGTACGGCGCGTTGGTGGCAGGTTTGACGCGGGCATATGCGGCAGGAAATCCCGATAGGTTCAAATGCGCTATCTCGGCCAAGGTCCAGACCGTCCGCATAAACCAGTTGCGGCGCATGGCGCACCTCACACCCCAGCGCGATGGCAAAGCGGCGGACCGGGGCGCCGAAACGGCCGGCTGATTTTGAGATGTCGCGCGCAATGGAGATATAGCGCACGCCGTCCGGTGTTTCGGCCAACTGGCGCAGGAATTGTCCCGGTGTCTCGAAGGCGCGGTGGACGTTCCACAAAGGGCAAGCGCCGCCAAAGCGCGCAAATTGCAAACGGGTTGCGGAATGGCGTTTGGTGATCGTGCCCGCCTGATCCACACGGACAAAGAAAAACGGCACGCCTTTTGCGCCACTGCGTTGCAGGGTCGACAGGCGGTGGGCGATCTGCTCGATCGAGGCGCCAAAATCCTGTGCCAGAACCTCCAGATCATGGCGACAGGCCTGCGCGCGGTCCTGAAAGGCGCGGTAGGGCAGTAAGGCCGCACCTGCAAAATAGTTTGCAAGCCCGATCTTGGCGATGTCGCGCGCGGCGGGCGAATGGAAGCGCGCCAGATCTAGCGTCGCCTCCAGCAGCGCATCATGACGGGTGAGGGCAACCTGTAGCAGCAGTTGGAACGTCTGCGTTTGCGCAGGGGCACGGGCCGAGATGTGCAGCACGGCCCGCTCCGGCTCCAGCACGCGCAGGCTGTCCATATCGGTGAAGGTGACTGTCAGGCCCGCGGCGGCGAGCGCTTCCAATGCTACGGTGCGGATCTGCGCAGGGGAGGCCGCGCGGGCGGCAAAGTGCTCGGCGGCGCGGTCCACGGCATCGATGTAGTTGTCGCAGTAATGGAAGAAATCCCGCACCTCTTCCCATGGGCTTGGCGTGGCGCGGGCATCCTCGCGGCCTAATGCTTCGTCCAGGGACGCCAGCCGCTCATGCGCTTGCCGGTAGCTTTGGTGTAGCGCGATGAATGCCCGCGCCAGCCCGGGTGCATTGGACGCGGCCAGCCGCACATCGGCAAGCGGCGGCATGACGCCAGAGAACAGCGGGTCAGACAGCACTTCTTGCATATCACTGGCCAGTCGCTCGCTATCGCCAGAGCTGAGTTCGGTCACATCCATGCCGAATTCGGACGCCAATGCCAGCACCACGGACGTGGACACCGGCCGGTTGTTGTTTTCCATTTGGTTGAGATAGGGCAGGGACACGCCCAACCTTGCGGCAAAGTCTTTTTGCGTATGGCCGATGCGCAGGCGCTGCTCGCGCAGCTTGGCCCCTGCATATAGTTTCTGCGTCGCCATTGCGCGCCCTTTGCAAATCTTTGTGGTTCACCAAGCCTAACTTTGCAAAGTCATCTGTACAAGAGATTTACGATTGGCGCATGAGCGCCTTTTCACGGCGGATCACCAGCGTGATCGAGCAGAGGCCAAGCACTGCGGTAATCAGCATCATCCACAGGAGCGGGAAGGCGCCCGTCTCGGGGGTGAGCAGGACACCGACAAGCGCGCTCAGCCCCGCGCCGCCGCCAATCATAATGGCCCCGCCAAGGCCGGATGCAGTGCCTGCCAGACGGGGCCGGACCGAGAGCATGCCGGCGGTTGCGTTGGGGATGCACAGGCCGTTGCCCAATCCAACCAACGTCATCAAGCCGAAAAAGCTGAGGGGTGTGCCATAACCTGCTTCGAAGATCAGCAGCGATATGGTGCCGCCAATGGCATTGGCCATACAGCCCCACAAGACCATCTTGTTCACGCCAAAGTGTGTCGCATAGCGCGCTGTCAGAAAGTTGCCGACAAAGTAGCCGACCGCAGGCGCGCCAAAGAAAAAGCCCAAAGTAGAAGGCGCCATGCCGAATACTTCCTGCCCTACAAAAGGCGCGCCACCGAGATAGGCAAAGAACGCGCCCGAGCAGAAGGCAGAGGCCAGCGCATACCCCCAAAAACGTGGGCTGCGTAGCAACTCGGGGTATTCCGCAAATTGCGCCATGAGCGATTT
Organism: Sulfitobacter sp.; assembly: GCA_029252045.1. Lineage (GTDB taxonomy): Bacteria > Pseudomonadota > Alphaproteobacteria > Rhodobacterales > Rhodobacteraceae > Sulfitobacter. The sequence continues at coordinate 34,600 of JAQXCD010000055.1, read as the reverse complement.
TTCCGAGGGCAGGGCGGTTTCACCCATATCGGACCACGCCAGTAACCATGTGACAAATCCGAGCCCCAGCAAGGTCCAGAACACCGCTTGCCAGCCGAACCATTCGTCCAGAACACCGCCCAATGCGGGGCTGACCATAGGAACAACCGCCATTCCCATTGTCACATAACCCATCATGGAGGCGGATTGATCTTGTGTGTACATGTCGCGCACAGCGGCACGGCTGAGGACCATTGCTGTCGCAACTGCGGCCTGCATCATCCGGAATATCAAAAAGACCTCGATGTTGGGCGCATAAATACACCCAACCGTCGCTGCCATAAATATCCCTAATCCCCACAGGATCACAGGACGCCTGCCCAGCTTGTCCGAGAGTGGCCCCATAAAGATTTGTAAAATGGCCGAGAACCCCAGATAGACCGCCACAGACAGCTGCATCACGCCGTATTCGGTCTCGAAATGTGCCGCCATTGCCGGAAGGCTGGGCAGGAACATGTTCATCACGCAGGCAGACATGCCGGAGAGCACAATTAATGTCAGGATGTGGGGCGGGGACCGTCGATCGCCCAGAACAACGTGGCGCAGGTCTTCTCTGAAACTTATCATTCTGTATGAAGTAGACCTCGCGTAAGTTGTTGTCTAGCACTCAACCCCTGTGACGCCGCGGGGTAAATTAGCTGATTTGCAATTTGCAATTGAGGTGCTGAAAATACTTTGCAAATTTGCTACTTCACGCTTTGTCTCTGATGCATGCTCAGGTACACACAGCGGCAGTAATCCGATGGGAGGAGCCGGCCATGAAAGATATCCTGCAACAGCTCGACGACCGCCGCGCCGATGCGCGCCTTGGTGGCGGTCAAAAGCGCATTGACGCCCAGCACGGGCGCGGCAAGCTGACCGCACGCGAACGCGTACATCTGCTTCTGGACGAAGGGTCCTTCGAAGAGTTCGATATGTTTGTGACGCACCGCTGCACAGACTTCGGGATGGAGCAGCAAAAGCCAGCAGGTGACGGTGTTGTCACAGGCTGGGGCACCATCAACGGGCGTCTGGTCTATGTATTCTCGCAGGATTTCACGGTTCTGGGTGGTTCGGTCTCAGAGGCGCATGCCCGCAAGATTTGCAAAATTCAGGACATGGCAATCCAGAACGGCGCGCCCGTGATCGGGCTAAACGATTCTGGTGGTGCGCGTATTCAGGAAGGCGTCGACAGTCTTGCAGGCTACGCCGAGATTTTCCGCCGCAACACCGAAGCCTCGGGAGTGATCCCGCAGATTAGCGTGATTATGGGCCCCTGCGCCGGTGGCGCGGTTTATTCCCCCGCAATGACCGACTTTATCTTTATGGTCAAAGACAGCTCTTACATGTTTGTGACTGGCCCCGACGTGGTCAAAACAGTGACAAACGAACAAGTTACAGCCGAGGAATTGGGCGGCGCAAGCACCCACACCAAGAAGTCTTCTGTTGCTGATGGCGCGTTTGAGAATGACGTCGAGGCACTGGCCGAGGTCCGCCGCTTGGTAGACTTCCTGCCAGCCAACAACCGCGAAAAGCCCCCGGTCCGCCCGTTCTTTGATGCGCCCGACCGTATTGAGCCGTCGCTGGATACGCTGGTGCCTGAAAATGCTAACACGCCCTATGACATGAAAGAGCTGATCCACAAGTTGGCGGATGAGGGAGACTTTTTCGAGATTCAGGAGAATTTTGCCAAGAACATCCTGATCGGTTTTATCCGGCTTGAAGGCCGCACCGTGGGTGTAGTTGCCAACCAGCCGATGGTTCTGGCCGGTGTTCTGGACATTGACAGCTCACGCAAGGCGGCACGTTTTGTGCGCTTCTGCGATGCGTTTGAAATCCCGATCCTGACGCTGGTTGACGTCCCCGGCTTCTTGCCCGGCACCTCACAGGAATACGGCGGAGTGATCAAACACGGCGCTAAACTGCTGTTTGCCTACGGCGAAGCGACTGTGCCACTGGTCACCCTGATCACCCGCAAAGCCTACGGCGGTGCCTATGACGTGATGGCGTCCAAACACCTCGGCTCGGATTTCAACTATGCGTGGCCCACAGCCGAGATCGCTGTGATGGGTGCCAAGGGTGCTACCGAGATTATCCACCGCGCTGATTTGAACGACCCCGAAAAGATTGCGAAACACACAGCCGATTATGAAACCCGTTTCGCCAACCCGTTTGTCGCGGCTGAACGTGGCTTTGTAGACGAGGTGATCCAGCCACGCACAACCCGCAAGCGCATCGCCCGCGCTTTTGCCAGCCTGCGGAACAAGAAGTCGTCGATGCCGTGGAAAAAGCACGACAATATTCCGCTGTAACACGCGCGATGGTTCGGCACTTGCATATGCGCGGCACCCCTTGCGGTGGGTTTGTTCACCGTAAGGGGCTGTGGCGTAACCTCAGCCAAAAGGCAGCACTATGAGCGTTTGGTCTACATCCAGCTTTACCATCACTCACGCTGATAGCGGCGCGTTTGAAGGCGCGGGCCTGCGCCCGTTCTTCGAATATCGCCAATTGGGCATTCCTGAAGCCACAGGTGGTAAGTTCGGCGCGCATGTGATCCGTGCCGTGCCGGGTATGGAAAGCCCCGGCACATGGCATACCCATGATCTGGATTTCCAGATGGTCTATGTCACCAAGGGCTGGGTGGTGTTCGAATATGAAGGCGAGGGCGAGCATGTCCTGCGCGCAGGGTCCTGCGTGCTGCAACCGTCCGGCATACGCCACCGCGAGGTGCGCCATTCCGATGATATGGAGCTGATCGAGATCGTCTCGCCGGCCGAATTCGCAACCCATGCGGCGGATGCACCATGAAGCTCGGTCTTGCCTTTGCCCTGCTGGCCAGCCCGCTGGCCGCCGATGAATTGCCCTCCGGTCAGGACGTAACCCTGCATGAGGTGCTGATCGACGCGCAAGAGGACGCCACATGGCTCCGGTTTCGCTATCTGGCGCCCCGCATCGCGGCGGGGGAAGGGCAGATCACCTATGAGACGGCAGGCGATGATATGTTGCACCTGTGCCAGAGTTTTGCACTGCCCTATCTGGCCGAACATGCGCTGACGCCTGACAAAATTGTGATCTCGTTTATGGACCGGATCACCGAATTTGGCGTGGCTGACCCCGACGGAGTCCAGTTTTTCGAAGCGTTTCGCCCCGAAGGCGACACCTGCATATGGGATGATTTTTGATGCATACACAATATCTTGCGGCCCGATCCTCAGGCGGGCAGGCAGTTGCGGCTTTGGAGTCACATAATTTGTCCACAGATTTATCCACATATCCATGCGCGCACCGCTCCGGTATGATCGGGGAGGTTCGTACAGAAGTACGGACTGATTCATATGCGGGAAACATGGCAGGTTTTGAAAACCTATCCCGTACAACCAGAGACAGGAGATACAGATGTCGAAGAACATCAAACTTGTGGCAATGCTCGGCCTTTTGGTCGCTGCAGCCGCGTGTGCCCGCGAGCAGCAGGTCGAAGAATTTGTCGTGGTCGATCCAGAGCCGATCAGCCAGGAACCTGTGTACACAGGTAAATACAAGTAAGCGACAGACAGGACGGGCGTTCGCGGCCGTCCTGACCCCCCTCACCACGGAGGGCGCGGCATGGCACTAGATTACATGCTCAAACACCGTGGTTTCCCGGGCCGTCTGCCCGGCACCGATTTCCAATTCACATTGCGCCGCGCCAATCCCAAAGGCGCGACAGAGCTGACCCGCCGGGAGCGGCGCTCGGACCGCCGTCCGCCGGACAAGCGCGCGGATGAGGGCTTTTTCAAAGCGCTGTGGGAGGCCTTCGGCGATCAGCCGTTCGAGCGGGGCAATCTGGACGCCGGCCGCCTGTCATGGCTGTTTGGCCGTGAGGTAATCCCTGCGACCGATCCGTTTGACCCCGCGCATTACGAATCCATGCTGGTGATTGATGTGCGCATCGCGCGCCAAAGTTATCCGCACATTGTAGGCGAGGAATGATGATCTTCCTGCGCCTCTCAACACCATCAAACTGCTATGCCAAGCCCGCGCCGCGGTGCTCTGCGCATTTCAAAACTTCCATGACCATTCAGAAGGGCCGAAGCTATGTTCAATAAGATCCTGATCGCCAACCGTGGCGAGATTGCCTGCCGCGTCATCAAGACAGCGCGCAAAATGGGTATCCAGACCGTTGCGATCTATTCGGATGCGGACAAACAGGCGCTGCATGTGCAGATGGCGGATGAGGCCATCCACATCGGGCCGCCGCCAGCGAACCAGTCCTATATTGTCATCGACAAAGTGATGGCCGCGATCAAGGAATCCGGCGCGCAGGCGGTGCATCCGGGGTACGGCTTCCTCTCCGAGAACTCCAAATTTGCCGAAGCGCTGAGCGCGGCGGGCGTGGCCTTTGTAGGCCCCCCTGTTGGTGCGATTGAAAAAATGGGGGACAAGATCACCTCCAAGAAGATCGCAAAGGAGGCAGGCGTCAGCACGGTCCCCGGCTATATGGGCATCATCGCGGACGCGGATGAAGCGGTGAAGATTTCGAATGAAATCGGCTATCCTGTCATGCTCAAGGCCACTGCGGGTGGCGGCGGCAAGGGCATGCGCATCGCGTGGAATGATGCCGAGGCGCGCGAGGGTTTCCAGTCTTCCAAGAACGAAGCCGCCAATTCTTTTGGTGACGACCGTATCTTTATCGAGAAATTCGTGACCAACCCGCGCCACATCGAAATTCAGGTGCTCTGCGATGCCCACGGCAACGGGATTTACCTGAACGAGCGGGAATGCTCGATCCAGCGCCGCAACCAGAAGGTGGTCGAGGAAGCGCCCAGCCCGTTTCTTGATGCCGAGACCCGCAAGGCGATGGGCGAGCAGTCGGTCGCTCTGGCGCAGGCGGTTGGCTATACTTCCGCAGGCACGGTCGAATTCATCGTAGACGGCGACAAGAATTTCTACTTCCTCGAGATGAACACACGCCTGCAGGTGGAACACCCGATCACCGAGATGATCACGGGCGTGGACCTTGTCGAGCAGATGATCCGCGTCGCCAATGGTGAGGCCCTGACCATCAAACAAGAAGACGTGCAGATCAACGGCTGGGCGATTGAAAACCGCCTCTATGCCGAAGACCCGTATCGTGGCTTTCTGCCCTCCATTGGCCGTCTGACCCGATACCGTCCACCCGCCGAAATTGCGGCTGGTCCGCTGCTGGACAACGACAAATGGCATGGCGATGCGCCCACAGGCACGATGGCCGTGCGTAATGATACCGGCGTCTATGAGGGCGGCGAAATCTCCATGTACTACGATCCGATGATTGCAAAGCTGTGCACATGGGCGCCCACACGCGGCGAAGCGATCGAGCGGATGCGAGTGGCGCTGGACAGCTTTGAAGTGGAAGGCATCGGCCACAACCTGCCGTTCCTGAGTGCTGTGATGGACCACCCGATCTTTGTCGCGGGCACCATGACAACTGCCTTTATCGAGAACGAATATCCTGATGGCTTTGAAGGCGTGACACTGGCTGAGGGTGAGCTGAAGCGCATTGCCGCTGCAACTGCCGCCATGCACCGCGTCGCCGAAATCCGCCGCGCGCGGGTGTCGGGCCGGATGGACAACCACGAACGTAAAGTCGGCACCGACTGGAACGTGGCGCTGCAAGATCACAGCTTTGACGTGACCATCGCCGCTGACCCATCGGGCGCTACGATCACCTTCGAGGGCGGCGAGACAATGCGCGTCAGCAGTGACTGGACACCGGGCGATCAGCTGGCCACCATGACCGTGGCAGATGCGCCGCTGGTTTTGAAAGTTGGCAAAATTTCAGGTGGCTTCCGTATCCGCACCCGTGGCGCGGACCTCAAGGTTCATGTGCGCACGCCGCTACAGGCCGAAATGGCCCGCAAGATGCCAGTTAAGGTGCCGCCAGATACATCCAAGCTGCTGCTCTGCCCGATGCCGGGTCTGATTGTGAAACTGGACGTGGCCGAAGGCGATGAAGTGCAAGAGGGTCAGGCCCTGTGCACAATCGAAGCCATGAAGATGGAAAACATCCTGCGCGCCGAGCGTAAAGGCATCGTGACCAAAATCAACGCAGCTGCCGGCGACAGTCTTGCTGTTGATGACGTGATTATGGAGTTCGAGTGAGCTTTGGGCATACCTGACTTCCAGACGCTGATGAAACCGGTGCTCCGCTCCTCCGAGAAGGGGGAGCGGCACATCTCTGATGTCGTTACGGAACTGGATCAGGAATTCGGATTGAGTCCAGAAGAACGGGCTGAGTTACTGCCGAGTGGTAAGCAGACGACATTTGCAAACCGTGTCCACTGGGCAAAAAGCTATCTAAAAAAAGCGGGCTTGGTTAAAGCCACGCGGCGTGGGTATTTCGTGATCACTGCTGAGGGTAGCGCAGTTTTGGCATCAAATCCGGAGAAGCTGAGTATTGCATCTCTGATGCGGTTTTCGGCATCTCAAGACCCGAAGTCTGAATTAAATGAACTGAAAATAAACGATAACTTTGTTGATGCAAACCAAGGCCGCACACCTGACGAAATCCTCAACGCCGCCTACGAAGAAATAAATGCTGCTCTGGCTGATGATCTGCTGGCCAAATTGCGTGATAGCGCCCCTGCGTTTTTCGAGGATATTATCGTCCGCCTGCTGCTGAAAATGGGCTACGGCTATGACGCGACTGCTGGACGTGTGATCGGGCAGGTAGGGGATGACGGTGTCGACGGTGTAATCAACCTTGATCAACTCGGCGTCGATCAGGTCTATGTTCAGGCAAAGCGGTATGCAGCGCAGAATGTGATTGGCAGCGGTGCGATGCGCGATTTTTATGGCGCGTTGGGCATGAAAGATGTCACTAAAGGCATTTTTGTCACTACCTCCAGCTTTTCATCCGATGCCCGCCGCACAGCAGAGAAGCTGGGCGCGCGAATTGTACTGGTCGACGGACACCATTTATCAAAGCTCATGATTGCCCACGAGGTAGGCTGCCGCGTGAAGCGCAGCTACCAGATTGCCGAACTCGAGGAGAGCTTTTTCGAATGAGCAAGTTGGGCAGAAATAATAATGTCCGCGGTAATTATTGCCCTGAGGCGTCTTTTGCATCGCGGATTTCGCGTTGGCGCATGGGCATTTTGTCGATGCTGCGGGTGATTTCGCGGACATGCCACGGGAACGGTTTGCGCAGGGCCACGTTGCCGTCCTTGCCGACCAGTGTCAGCATGAAGCCGCGCGGGCGCATGCGCAGCCGGATATCGCTTCGGGCAGCGGGATCTGTGTCAACGAGCACGATTATATCGCGCTCAGTCAGATCGGCAGCGCCTTTGCTCAGCAGCTCCATCTGTTCGACAAAGGCGGGGTCATCCACGCTATCGGCAAAAACGATGACAGGGCGCTTTTTCCACTTAAATTCACTTAAATCGGTGACATCTGCTGCCTGTAGCACCAAGGGCAAGTCCGGCTGGAACAGGGTCTGCGCGTGCCCGCTACCGGCAAAAACAGCAATAATAACAGCACTTAGCAACGGTTTCATAAGCTCTCCCTCTGAACCATATATAGGGGGCCTGCTCGCAATTGCGAAGGCAGTTAGCGCCATTTTTAACATTAAGCCTGTCGCAAGGGATTTTGCCGCATGACTGCCGCAGTTTCCCAATCCCGGCTGCCTGTCGCGGCCACATGGCGCAAAGGCATTGCTCGGCTTATGGATATCATTTTGCACGTCGGGGCCCACCGGTCCGGATCTACCAGTTTTCAACACTATCTGCGCTGCAATCGCGCTCATCTCATGCACGACGGCACAACCGTTTGGGAGCCGCATATGTTGCGGACAGGTCTGTTTAACGGCTTGTTTGCTGCGCCACATGTGATGAACGGACGTGATCTGCAACGCCGCGCTATGGGGCGTGTGCGCATTCACGCATTGCGCGCGCAAAATGAAGGCGCAAAGCGGCTTTTAATCAGTGAAGAGAATATGATTGGCGCGCCGCGTGCCTGCCTGCGCGCTGGTATGCTCTATCCCGCAATCGGGGAGCGGCTGGCCCGTTTGGGGGCGACATTTGAGGGCCGGATAGCCCGTGTCGTCATGACCATTCGTGCGCAGGATATATGGTGGTCGTCTGTCGCGGCTTTTGGCGTGGGGCGTGGCCATGCAGTGCCGGATGCTACACGCCTTGCGGCGTTTTCCAGCGCCCCACGGACGTGGCGCGATGTGATTACCGATATGGCCTTTGCGCTGCCGGAAACCGAAATCAGAATTCTCCCGTTCGAGCAATTTGCAGGCCGGTCTGACGCGGTGCTTAGCACTGCAATTGACCGCCCCGTGCCGTATGGTCACGCCGCAAGCTGGCTGAACCGTTCACCGGATACGGCCAAATTGCGCAGCACGCTTGCACAATACCAAGGTGCATCAAACGCGCTTCCCTCCCATTTGGCGCAGGGTGAGGGGCGTTGGAACCCCTTTACCCCGCTTCAGGCCGCGAACCTGCGCGAGGCATACGCGGACGATATTATGTGGCTCACCGCTGGTGCGGACGGGCTTGCAACACTGACAGAGGATCTCTCCCGCAAAAGAGCAGGCCAAAGCCTGCCTTCGGGAGCACTGACAAAAGGACAGTCCCATGACCAACAAAACAACACCTGCCTCAAAGGCCGACTGGCGCAAACTGGCTGAAGGCGAACTGCGCGGCCGCCCGCTGGATGATCTGACTTGGAAGACGCTGGAAGGCATCGACGTCGCGCCGCTCTATACGGCAGAGGATCTGGAAGGCGTTAACCATCTGGGCGGCATTCCGGGGCAGGGGCCCTATACGCGCGGCGTGAAGGCCACGATGTATGCAGGCCGTCCGTGGACAATTCGCCAGTATGCGGGTTTCTCAACCGCCGAGGAATCCAATGCCTTCTACCGCCGGGCGCTTGCGGCAGGGCAGCAAGGCGTCTCGGTCGCGTTTGATCTGGCAACCCACCGGGGCTATGACAGTGACCACCCGCGTGTGGAGGGCGATGTAGGCAAGGCCGGTGTGGCGATTGACAGCGTCGAGGATATGAAAATCCTTTTCGACGGCATCCCCCTCGACAAGGTCAGCGTGTCGATGACGATGAACGGCGCGGTCATCCCGATCCTCGCGAATTTCATCGTCGCGGGGGAGGAGCAGGGTCACTCTCGTGCGGTCCTCTCCGGAACCATCCAGAATGATATTCTGAAAGAATTTATGGTGCGCAACACCTATATCTATCCGCCAGAGCCGTCGATGAAGATCATCGCGGACATCATTGAATATACGGCCAATGAGATGCCGAAATTCAATTCCATCTCGATCTCAGGCTACCACATGCAAGAGGCGGGTGCGAACCTTGTACAAGAGCTGGCATTTACGTTGGCCGATGGCCGCGAGTATGTGCGCACGGCGATTGCCGCAGGCATGGACGTTGATAAATTCGCGCCGCGCCTGTCGTTCTTCTTCTGCATCGGTATGAACTTCTTTATGGAGGCCGCCAAGCTGCGCGCCGCACGTCTGCTGTGGTCACGCATTATGGATGAATTCCAGCCCAAAGACCCCAAGTCATCCATGCTGCGCACCCACTGCCAGACTTCCGGTGTCAGTCTGCAAGAGCAAGACCCCTATAACAACGTGATCCGCACCGCCTATGAGGCGATGTCAGCGGTCCTGGGCGGCACCCAGTCGCTGCACACCAACGCGCTGGACGAGGCGATTGCCCTGCCGACCGAGAACTCCAGCCGTATCGCGCGCAACACCCAGCTGATCTTGCAAGAAGAAACCGGCGTGACCAATGTCGTCGATCCGCTGGCGGGTTCCTATTACGTCGAGAAGTTGACCCACGACATGGCCGAAGCCGCGTGGAAGTTGATCGAGGAAGTCGAAGAGATGGGCGGCATGACCAAGGCTGTGGCCTCCGGTATGCCCAAGCTGCGGATCGAGGAAGCAGCAGCCCAGCGGCAGGCGGGACAAGACCGCGGCACCGATGTGATCGTCGGCGTGAACAAGTATCGTCGCGACAAGGAAGATGCGATCGACATCATGGATGTGGACAACGTCGCCGTCCGCGATAGCCAGATCAAACGTCTGGAAAGCATCCGCGCATCCCGTGACGAGGCGGCCTGCACAGCAGCATTGGCCGAGATGACACGCCGCGCAAAAAAAGGTGGCAACTTGTTGGAAGCCGCTGTGGAAGCGGCGCGTGCGCGTGCAACCGTAGGAGAAATCAGCATGGCGATGGAAGAAGAATTCGGCCGCCACCGCGCGGAGGTCAAGACATTGGCAGGCGTTTACGGTGCTGCTTACGAAGGTGATGCGGGCTTTGCTGCGATCCAGAAATCGGTCGAGGAATTTGCCGAGGATGAGGGCCGCCGCCCGCGCATGCTGGTGGTGAAAATGGGGCAGGACGGTCATGACCGCGGTGCCAAGGTCATTGCAACAGCCTTTGCAGATATCGGTTTTGATGTCGACGTAGGCCCGCTGTTCCAGACCCCCGCAGAGGCAGCACAAGACGCCGTGGACAACGATGTACACGTTATCGGCATCAGCAGCCAGGCAGCGGGCCACAAAACACTGGCGCCACAACTGGTCAAAGCGCTCAAGGAGGCCGGAGCGGAGGATATTCTGGTGATCTGTGGCGGTGTGATCCCGCAGCAGGATTATCAGTTCCTCTATGATGCTGGGGTAAAGGCGATCTTTGGTCCCGGCACCAACATTCCCCATGCAGCGCAGGACATCCTCAAACTGATCCGCGCCGCGCGCACATGATCACCTTTGACCATATCGCAGTGGCGGGGGAGAGCCTCGCCGCTGCGACTTCCCATGTGGAGGTGGCGCTGAACGTGCCGCTTCAACAGGGCGGGGAACATGCCGTGTTCCACACCCACAATACGCTTCTGGGGCTGGAGGAAGGCCTCTATCTGGAGGCGATTGCGATCAACCCTGACGCTCCCGTTCCGAACCGCGCCCGCTGGTTCGATCTGGACAGGTTTGCGGGGGCACCGCGCCTGACCAACTGGATTTGCCGGTGTGCTGATCTGGATGCCACGCTGGCGCAGTTGCCAGAAGGATTTGGGGCACCGGTGGATTTGCAGCGTGGTGATTTGCGCTGGCGGATGGCGGTGCCGCTGGATGGGGTGCTGCCCTATGACAACTGCGCGCCGGCATTGATCCAATGGATCGGCGATGCTCACCCCGCAGCGCGACTGACCCAGCAGGGTTGCAAGATGACGGCGCTGACAGTCTCTCACCCGCAGGCGGGGGCATTGGCGGCCTTGCTGGCGCCGCTTCTGCACGATGCGCGGATTACCTTTGCGCAAGGTGCGCCCAAGCTTACTGCACAAATCAACACGCCTGAAGGGACTGCTGTTTTGTGCTGATCCGCGCCGCGACCCCTACGGACGTGCCAAGCATCAAGGCGCTGTGGAACGCGATGATCCGCGATACCACAGCGACCTTCACAACCATTGAGAAAACAGACGAAGACCTGTTGCATATGCTGGCAACCCGGCAAGATGCGTTTCTGGTGGCTGAAGAGACAGGGCATTTTGCGGGTTTTGTGACTTGGGGTCCGTTCCGCGCAGGGCCCGGCTATGTCCATACTGCCGAGCATACAGTGATCACTGCTGCGTCTGGACGCGGGACAGGCCGTGCGTTGTTGACGGCTGCGATGCGGCAAGCGCTTGGGCAAGGCATCCATGTTATGGTTGCGGGCATCAGTGGTGAAAATTCCGCCGCAGTGGCGTTTCACCGCCGATTGGGGTTTGCAAACACAGGCCAATTGCCACAGGTAGGGCGCAAGGACGGGCGCTGGATTGACCTCATTGTGATGAGCAAGGTTCTGGATAAGCCCTGACAAGTGACAGCAGCTGCGTTAGGATGAGCCATGTCAATCTGGACCCGCATTACCGAAGCGCTCTCGGCTCTGACGTCTGGCGAGGCGTTGTCGGCGGTCTTTGACCGCTTGCGCACACCGCCGGAAAAATCCGTAGCTTTCACCATTGCGGTGATTGCATTGGGGGCCAAAATGGCCAAAGCGGATGGGCAGGTGACCCGCGACGAGGTCACGGCCTTCCGCGAAGTCTTTAACATCGGGGATGCGGATGCGCAGGGGGCGGCACGGGTGTTCAACCTTGCGCGGACGGATGTGGCAGGCTTTGATGCCTATGCGCGCCGGATCAAAGGCATGTTTGCCGAGGATACCCCTATCCTGTGGGACCTGATGGAAGGGCTGTTCCACATTGCCATGGCGGACGGCATCTATCACCCGAATGAAAATGCTTTCCTTGAAGAAGTCGCTGATATTTTTGACCTGCCGGAGGGCAATTTTGAATCCCTGCGCGCGCGGTTTGTGCCCAACAGCTCGCCCTTGCCGCATACGGTGCTGGGGATCGCGCCCGGCGCGACCAAGGAAGAGGCGCGCGCGGCGTGGCGCGCATTGGTGCGGGCCAACCATCCCGATGCCTTAACGGCACGCGGCCTCCCCGAAGAGGCTGTGAAGATGGCAGAAAAGCGGATGATTGATATCAACCGCGCATGGGAGACGATATCGGGCAAGCAGGCCGCGTGATGCGCATTGCAACCTATAACGTCGAGTGGTTCGCACGTCTGTTTGACGACCGTGACAGGCTCTATAACGATGATGGTTGGTCCAGCCGCTGGCAGATCAAACCGCCGCTTTGGTCACTGTGTTTCAGGCGCTTGATGCGGATGCGGTGATGGTGGTTGAAGCGCCTGATGCGGGTAGCAAACACAACGCACTCAAAACGCTGGAGAATTTCGCGGCCCATGCGGGCCTGCGTGCGCGCAAGGCTGTGATGGGGTTTGCCAATGACACCCAGCAAGAAATTGCGCTGCTCTATGATCCCGATGTGATGACAGCCAGCCACGACCCGCGAGGCCTGCAAACAGGGGCCAAAGGCGCCAGCGGTGCGCCGCGGTTTGATGGTGTGTTGAACATCGATCTGGATATTGACGCCACCGAGGACCGCGTTGTGTTTTCCAAGCCGCCACTGGAACTGGCTGTGGAGACATCCAGGGGTTTTGCCTTTCGGATGATCGGGGCACACCTGAAATCAAAGGCGCCGCACGGTGCGCGCGACGATGCACATGCGATGCACATGCGATGCAGCTGGCGATTGCCAACAGGCACAAACAGCTGGCGCAGGCCGTGTGGCTGCGCAGGCGTATCGAGGAACATCTGACTGAGGGCACGCCGCTGATGCTGTTGGGCGATCTGAATGATGGTCCGGGGCTGGACGCGTTCGAGAACCTCTTTGGCCGCTCTTCGGTCGAGATTGTTTTGGGTACCGGTAGCGACCATACGTTGTTTGACCCCCATGCAGCGCGGGCCCTGGGACAAAGGCTGGGTGCTATGCCCACCACCTCGCGCTTCTGGATCAGGCCGGAAAAGCGGTTCCTGCAAGCGCTGCTCGATTACATTATGGTCAGTACACAGTTGCGCGCTGGTGCGCCGGAATGGCGCATCTGGCATCCGCTGGATGATCCTGACTGCTGGGGCAAGCCCGCCCTGCGCGACGCGCTGGTGACAGCGTCAGATCACTTTCCGGTCACGCTTGATATTGAACTGTGAGTTGGCGATCTGCAAACTGGTGACTATATTGAGGGTATGAAACACATCATTGCCTTACCTCTTCTCGCCACGCTGCTCGCATCCCCCGCCTCTGCGCAAGAGGAGCCGTCCCTGATGGAGCGCGGCGCGCAACTGTTCTTTGAAGGGTTAATGCAGGAAATGTCGCCCGCGCTGGAGGAGATGTCCAAGCTCCTTGACGATGCTGGCCCTGCACGACAGAATTTTATGGTTGAGATGGGACCAAAGCTGCGCGAGGTTCTGGACGAGGTCGAGGACTGGAGCGCCTATGAAGCGCCCGAAATTCTGGAGAATGGCGACATCATCATGCGCCGCAAAGCGCCCGCCACCGTGCCCTCCCCAGAGGAAGAACAGCCCCAGATCGACCTTTAGCGCGGTCCGATTTTTACCATCGCTTGCGCACCCAATGAGGCTGCAAGCGAATTGAACCGCGCTTCGGCCACTTCGCCGAACAGAGGCATCATGTCCGGGCTGAGCCGCAAGTGCAGCTCTTTCTTCTTGGGGTGATAGCGCATCTCGCCCAGCTCTTCGAGCTTGTCCATCCACAGCATTGCGCCGAAGCGCATGGCCTTGCCCAGAATTTCGGCTTCCATGCGGGTTTGCTCATCGACCATTGCAAACAGATCGGCAAAGCGTGCGTTTTCGCTTTTGTTGGAATAGCGGTGCATGAGCGCCAGCCCCATAAAGATACGCTCGGAATGCTTTAGTCCGCCCAGATTGGCGCGGGTGGCATTATCAAAGCACACTTCGGCGCGGTAGTCAGGGTGGGCACGCCAGCTGACGTCGTGCAGCAGGCAGGCGGCCTTGATCAGGCGTTTGCGCGGCTCGGACGCGGAGTTATACAACGGGAGCACGAAGTTATAGAGCATACGGCCAAAACCGGGGCTGCGGGCGTCTTTATCCTCGGCGAAACGGCAGGCTTCGATCAATGGATCACGGTCCCGCAGGCGTTGGGGCATCTGCTCGTACAGCATCCCTTCGCGGATGCCGTAGCTGGAAATGGCAATGTCTTTGGGGCGGAATGTCTTTACCAGTCGCGACAGGACTTCGCAGGCATAGGGCACCAGCGACGCCCGTGCGGTGGACACACCGGCCTCATTCCGCAATGTCTCAAGATCCGAATTGCGTATGAATTCAATCGTTTCACGGACCGATTGGCGGGTCATGCGGTATTCATGCAAAACATGGAGTGGATAGCCGCGGCGGATCATGTCAATCCGCGCAATTGCCCGCCACGAGCCGCCGACAAGGAACAAGCGGTCGCGCTGGCTGCCCATTTTCTTGGCGAGTGTTTCCATCACATCCTTGATATGGGCATTGCGGGCCTTGGCGCCGCCTTTGATGTCGCGCAGTTTGAGCGGCCCGAGAGAGGACGTTACCCGTTTGCCCACACGACCGCCGGAAATTTCGGCCAGTTCCAGCGACGAGCCACCGATGTCACAGACCAGCCCGAAAGCCCCCGGCCAGCCGAGCAAGACCCCCTGTGCGGACAGGCGGGCCTCTTCCTCACCGTCGATGACCCAGATTTTGATGCCCGTTTGCGCACGGACCTCTTCGCAGAACTCGCGCCCGTCCGTTGCGTCGCGCACCGCAGCTGTCGCCACAGCAGTCAATTCTGTCAGGCCCATGCCTTCGGCGAGTTTGGAAAAGCGGCGCATGGCAGACAGGGCACGCACACGCCCTTCTGGGGATAGATGGCCGGTATCGGCCATGCCGGCACCCAGCGCACACATGATTTTTTCGTTATAGAAATAGGCGGGGCTTCGGGCGGCGCCGTCAAATACAACCATCCGGACCGAGTTGGAGCCTACATCGACTACACCCACACGGCGAAGCGCCCGCGCGCCAGGGTCCTGAAAAAGGGGTTTGCCGAACAGGCCCAGATCGGCAACGCCGGTTTCTGGGACAGGGGAGGGAGGGGGAGAAATATCGCTCATGCAGGCTCCGGCGGCTTTGGGGGAAACTGGCCTATGTGGGGTTCGGGGTCAATGGGGCGCGCGGGAATGTTGCGCGTCATTCGGTGCGTTGGCGCAGGCAGGAAGTGCGGATTGGGATATGGAAAAGGGTGCAAGGGGTGGCCTTTGCACGCCTAATCCTCGGTGTGGGTCAGTTTAGGCACATCGGAAGCGCCTGCAGATCCGCGTCCGGAGAGGGAGGGGTTCTCCATAAAGAAGCGGTGGCAGCTGAAGGCAAATTGGCCTTCGGGCAGGGCGGGGCGGGTGAAGGAGCCGTCAGGTGCCATGACCCAGCTTTGAGCAACGTCAGCCAGGTTTGCGGCCAAGATCTGGCTGGTGATCTGGGCCTGAACTGTGGCGTTTTCGATCTCGACCAGCGTTTCGACGCGGCGGTTGAGGTTACGGCCCATCCAGTCGGCGGAGGACATAAAGACGCGCGCCTTTTTGTGGGGCAGACCGTAGCCGTTACCGAAGCAGACAATGCGGGAGTGTTCCAGAAAGCGACCGACGATGGATTTGACGCGGATGTTTTCCGACAGCCCTTTGATGCCGGGGCGTAATGCGCAGATGCCGCGCACAACAAGGCTGATCTGAACGCCTGCGTTTGAGGCGGCATAGAGGGCATCAATCACTTCGTCGTCGACGATGCTGTTCATTTTTGCCCAAATGACGGCCGGTTTTCCCGCGCGCGCATAGTCGGCCTCGGCTGCGATCATTTCCAGCAGGCGTGGCTTTAGGGTGGTGGGCGAAATAGCCAGATTGTCCAGATGTTCCGGTTGCGCATAGCCGGAGAGGTAGTTGAACACTTTGGTGGCGTCGCGGCCGAGTTTCTTGTCACTGGTGAACAGCGACAGGTCGGTATAAATGCGGGCAGTGATCGGGTGGTAGTTACCCGTGCCATAGTGGGTGTAGGTGACCAGCTCTGAGCCTTCACGGCGCACTACGGTGCTGATTTTGGCGTGTGTTTTGAGATCAATGAACCCGTAGACCACATGGGCGCCTGCCCGCTCCAGCCTGCGCGACTGGCGGATGTTGGCGGCTTCGTCAAAGCGGGCTTTCAGCTCGACCAATGCTGTGACGGATTTGCCGTCTTCCGCCGCTTCACAGAGCGCCTCGACAATCGGGCTATCACGCGAGGTGCGGTAGAGGGTTTGCTTGATCGCCACGACCTGCGGGTCACGGGCAGCCTGCTGCAAAAAGCGCACGACCATGTCGAAGGTTTCATAAGGGTGGTGCAGCAGCATGTCTTTGGATCGGATGGATTTGAACATATTGCCGTCATGGTCGCTGACGCGCTCGGGAATGCGCGGAGTAAACACGGGCCAGAGCAGGTCGGGGCGGTCATCACTGACCAAACCTGCCAGATCGTCGATGCCGATCATGCCGTCAATTTCGATCACGTCTTGGGGTTTTGCACCCAACTCGTGCATGATTGTGGCCAGTAGCTTGGCGGGGGCGCCGGCAGAATGCGTCATGCGCACCACTTCGCCCCGGCGGCGGCGCTTCAGGGCGACTTCGAATTCGCGCACAAGGTCTTCTGCTTCGTCTTCGACTTCAAGATCGCTGTCGCGCAGGATGCGGAATTTGAAATGGGCTTTCAGTTTGTATCCTGGGAACAGGTCAGGGATTTTGAGAACCAGCAAATCTTCCAGCGCCAGAAACCGCTTGCAGCCATCAGGGGCGGGTAGCGAGACAAACCTGTCGATCTGGGCAGGAATAGGCAGCAGGGCCTGAAGGGGTCTTTTGTCGCTTGAACGTTCCAGTTGCAGCGCCAGCGCGAAGCCTGTGTTTGGCAGGAATGGGAATGGGTGTGCGGGGTCAATCGCAAGCGGGGACAGCACCGCAAACACCTGCGTGAGGAATATCTCGTCCAATGCTGTCAGATCTTCGGCACTTAGATCATCCAGCCCTTCAAGCATGATATTCTGGGCGTCCATTTCATGGAGTAATTCAACCAGAACCGACTGTTGGCGCAGCATCAGCGCGCGGGCATTTTCATTGATCAACACCAGTTGCTCAGCAGGGGTGAGGCCATCTGCGGCGGGTGTTGTATTGCCCGCTTGGGCCAACTCGCGCAGGCCGGCCACGCGCACGGTGTAGAATTCATCCAGATTATCGGCGGAAATTGACAAAAAGCGCAGCCGCTCCAGCAGCGGGACACGGTTGTTTTCTGCTTCTTCCAGCACGCGCCAGTTAAAGCCCAGCCAGCTGAGCTCACGGTTCTGGAACCGTGCGGGGCCTGTCAGATCAAGATCAGGCAGGTCGACGGGGGCATCATAGGGCGCAGTGAGAAAATCAGCATCAGACATGAGCGTGCTTATCCGGCAAACATGTAACGAAAATAAGACAAGTATATAGGTTGATTATCGCGCGTCTGTTTCGAGTTTGTCCAGCACAAGTGCTGCCAGCGCGCGGGTTACGGGGCGTTTGCGTGCAAGGCTTTCGCGGTCCAGCGATTCAACAATCCGGTTGGCAGCGGCAAAGGAGCGGTCCATCCGCAAGAGCAGATAGGGGATCATATCAGCAGGCGGCATCAGCTGGCGATCGGCCAGAAGCTTGACCAGAAGGGCGGACAGCAGCGCATCATCTGGCGCATCAATTGCCGCTTCCAGCGTGCCGCGCAGCCTGCTCTCCAGATCAGGCAGGGTGATCCCCCAATGGGCGACAGCGCCGGGGCCTGTCATCAGCAGGGAATGCCCCTCGGCCAGCGCCAGATTGTGGAGGTGGAAAAGGGCGGTTTGCGCGTCAGCATTGCCCGCAATTTCCGGCACATCCTCGACAGCGACGCAGCCGCGCGCAAGTGCTGGCACATCGGCGGCAACCAGCGCGCTGGCAGAGATGATTTGCGCCTGAGCCGCGTCCGCCCAAACATGGGTGAGGTGGGTCTTGCCTGCGCCCTCCGGACCGGTCAGCACCATCTTGGACCCGGGCCAGTTCTGCCAGTTCTCAATCATCGCAACGGCCATGGCATTGCAGGGTGCTACAAGAAAATCATCGCGCCCCCGTGCGGTGCGCACAGGCAGATCAAATCCCAGTTGTATGGCCATCTTAACGATCGGCTCGGTCGGTGGTGTTTTCGGATTGCTGCGTTCCGCGGTAGAGTAGGCTCAGCTGGTACTGCTCAACGGCAAAGCGTGCAATCACGCCAAGGGACGCCGCAACAGGCACCGCCACCAACATGCCGACGAAGCCGAACAATGTGCCGAACACCGACAGCGACAGGATCAGCCAGACGGGATGCAATCCGACGGAATTGCCGACCAGTTTGGGCGTCATTACGTTTCCTTCGATGACCTGACCGATCACAAAGATGCCCGCGACCAGACCGATAGAGACCCAATCCCCCCAGAACTGGAACAGCGCCAGACCCAACGCCAGCGCGCCGCCGATCAGGGCGCCGAGATAAGGGATAAAGGTGACAAGACCGGCGATAAATCCGACAACAAGGCCGAATTGGAGCCCCACAAGCATCAGGGCAATTGCATAGTAGGTCCCAAGGACAAGGCAGACTGTGCCCATGCCGCGGATAAACGAGGCCAGCGTCTTGTCAATATCGGCGGCCAGACGGCGGATCACTTGGGCGTGGTCGCGCGGCAGCAGGCTGTCGACATGGGCCATCATCCGGTCCCAATCCAACAGCATGTAAACGGCCACCACGGGAACGATGACAAACAGCATGATGATATTGATGATACCCGCAGCCGAGCTGAGAGCCGTATTGAGCAGCTCTCCGCCGCGTTGCTGCACCAAGGTGCCGAGCGAGGTGATCGAGTTGCGTAGGGTTGACCCGTCTTCGAGGATTGAGGGGAAACGCTCGGTCAGGAAGGCGCTGAGGCGTTTGGTCAGGTCTGGGGCGATGGCAAACAGATTGAGCGCTTGGGAGACCAGTGTCGGGATCACCAGCAGGGCCATGATAACAAAGATCAATATGGCGACCACTGTGATAGCCGCCGTTGCCATGGTCCGGCTCAGGCCCATCCGCTCCAGCCGGTCTGCAACCGGATCTAGAAAATAGGCGATAGCACTACCCAAAACAAAGGGCAGCAGTACGTCTCCCATGAACCACAAAATCATAAGGATAACGCCAAATGCGACACCCCAGTATTTCATTTGGTCTCTAATCGGCAGGGCCATGTGTTTCTCCTGAATGCTGCATCACACATCGCCCATGGAGACCCCGTTTTCAAGGGCGCGTCGCGGAATTACAGGCTTTGTCTGCGGCGCGGTGACTGGACAGGGGCACTGTACGCGTCCTACCCTCGCTTCACGACCACAGGAAAGAGGCGCCAATGTCCAAAACCCATGCTCTGAAGATACCAAACCCTGACGCAAAAACGCTGAACCGCCAGACGGCACGCATCCTCAAGGCGACAACTTATGCTGATGTCTGGGCCCTGCTGCTTGAGGGGTTGGGGTTGTTCGGGATCACGGCTGTGCGCTACGGGGTGACCCGCTCGCGCCATGGGATGTCATTGGGCGATGTCCAGGACGTGTTGTTTCTGTCCTCGCTGGGTGAAGAAGATTTCCAGACCTACGTCGAAACCGGCGTCTACCGCAGGTCTCCGCACCACAGATGGCTGGCAGAGAATGACGGCGCAATATCGCTGGCGTGGTTCGCGCAGGAGGCCAAAGCAGGCCGGTTGCTGCCGGACGAGCTGGAAGTCCAGAAAACCATGGAAAAGGCGGGGCAGCCGGCGGGGTATTTGCTGAGTTTTCCGTCCGACACTTCGCGCCTGAAGGGCGGCATGGGGATGATGGGCCAGCGCGACTGGACGCAGGCAGATATGGATGCCCTCTGGGCAGATCACGGCGAGGCGATAGAGGCGATGTGCTTTGCCGCGCATCTGAACATCGGGCGCATGCCGGTCCCGACAAAACGCAACCCGCTGCGCCCGCGTCAGCGCGAAATGCTGGAATGGATCGCAGATGGCAAATCGATGCAGGACATCGCCGTTCTGACAGGCCTGTCTGTGGCCACGGTCGAGAAGCACTTGCGCGGTGCCCGCGATGCGCTGGATGTTGAAACCACGGCCCAAGCCGTTGCGCGGGCGGCCCTGATGGGGCAGCTGTTTGTGATTGCTCCTGTCGATCTGACAGCTTGAAATTGCAGGCATGCCCGCCACGGTAAATCCACCCCAAACCGGAGATCTATGCCATGCGCACCCCTTATGATGCAGAACTGCAAGACCGTCTGATCCGCTACGCAGCCGTGGACACCCAATCAGACGAGAACAGCCCCAGCCAGCCCTCCACCGCCTGCCAGTTGGATCTGAGCCGGATGTTGGTAGCGGAGTTGGAGGCGATGGGGGCCAGCGACGTGCGCCTGACAGACTACGGTGTGGTGCTGGCCACGGTGCCGGGCAATACCGACGGGCCGGTGATGGGTCTGTGCGCCCATGTGGATACGGCGCCCCAGTTCAACGCCACCGGCGTAAAACCCCGTGTGATCACCGGCTATAACGGCGGCGATATCAGCTTTCCTGATGCGCCTGCGCGCCGGTTAGGCCCGGACATCTCGCCGCATCTGGCCAATTGTGTGGGCCATGACCTGATCACCGCGTCCGGCACCACGCTGCTGGGCGGGGATGACAAGGCGGGTGTTGCGATTATCATGACCGCTGCGAAGCATCTGTTGGACAATCCTGAAATACCGCATGGCGACATCCGGTTGGCCTTTACCCCGGACGAGGAAATTGGGCGCGGCGTAGACCCGCGTCTGCCTGCCGACATGGCCCGTGATTTTGCCTATACGTTCGACGGATCAAAACCGGGGGAGGTGGAGCATGAGACGTTCTCGGCGGATCGCGGGATTGTCACAGTCACCGGCGTATCGATCCACCCCGGCTGGGCGAAGGACAAACTGGTAAACGCCATGCATCTGGCCGCCCTGATCATCGAGACCTTGCCGCAGACGACTATGACCCCCGAGACGACCAGCGGTGTGGAAGGCTTCATCCACGCGACCGACATATCCGGCGGTGCCGCCGAGACTCGCATCGGCTTTATCATCCGCGACTTCGAGCGCGAAGGGCTGGCGCATAAAGGTGCAATCCTGAAGGCTGTGTGTGAGGCGGTTGCCCTGACCGAGCCGCGCGCGCAAATCACCTGCGAGATCACACCCCAATACCGCAACATGCGTTACTGGCTGGAGAATGACATGACCCCTGTTCATCTGGCGCATGCTGCTGTGCGCGATGCGGGGCTGGAGCCGTATCGGTGTCGATCCGAGGGGGGACGGACGGATCGCGCCTGACGGAGATGGGGCTTCCGTGTCCGAATGTCTTCACCGGTATGCAGGAAATCCATGGGCCGTTGGAGTGGATATCGGTGCAGGACATGGGCAAGGCCACGCAAGTGGCCCTGCGGCTGGCGCAGCGAGCTTTAATGGCAGGTGATGCGGGCTGAGGGGACAGGAGCGAGGGGCCAGCCCCTCGCGCTCCCCGGAGGATTTAAGGCCAAATGAGAAAGCGGGCAGTGAGAGACTTTGGAGGATCATGATTGTGTCGGGCGCGGGTTTGGCTTAGGCAAACGGTGAAATCTATTGAGGAGCGCCCCGATGCGTTTGAGCCGTTATTTCCTGCCTGTATTGAAAGAAACTCCTGCGGAAGCGCAGATTGTGAGCCACCGCTACATGTTGCGGGCGGGCATGATCAAGCAGAACGCGGCGGGGATATACTCGTGGTTGCCGCTGGGCTTTAAGGTGCTGCGCAAGCTGGAGAACATCGTGCATGAAGAGCAGATGCGCGCGGGCCATGTGCCGATGTTGATGCCCACGCTGCAATCGGCGGACCTGTGGCGCGAGAGCGGCCGCTATGATGATTACGGTGAGGAAATGTTGCGGATCACGGACCGTCAGGGGCGCGATATGCTTTATGGTCCCACGAATGAAGAGATGATTACGGATATTTTCCGCTCTCATGTGGGGTCCTACAAGGACCTGCCGCTGACGCTGTATCACATCCAGTGGAAGTTCCGCGACGAGATGCGTCCGCGTTTTGGCGTCATGCGGGGGCGCGAGTTTTTCATGAAGGACGGGTATAACTTTGACCTGACCAAAGAAGATGCGCTGCATGCGTATAACCGCCATTTGGTGAGCTATCTGCGCACTTATGAGCGGATGGGCTTGCAGGCGATTCCGATGCGCGCGGACTCTGGCCCGATTGGTGGTGAGGATACGCATGAGTTTCTGGTGTTGGCGGAGACAGGCGAGTCGGAGGTCTTTTATGACAGTGCGGTGACCGATCTGCGCTTTGGCGACCGTGCTATTAACTATGACAGCCATGAGGAATGTGCGGCCGTCATGCAGGAGTTCACGACAAAATACGCCCGCACCGACGAGACCCACGACGAGGCACTGTTTAACGAAGTGCCCGAAGAACGCCGCCGCGTGGCGCGTGGCATCGAAGTAGGGCAGATCTTCTACTTCGGCACAAAATACTCCGAAGCCATGGGTGCAAAGGTTCAGGGGCCGGACGGCAAGGTTGTGCCGGTGCATATGGGCAGCCATGGCATTGGTGTGTCTCGTCTGCTGGGCGCGATCATCGAGGCGAGCCATGACGACAAGGGCATCATCTGGCCTGAGGGTGTGACACCATTCCACTGCGGGATTGTGAACCTCAAGCAGGGTGATGAAGAGGCGGATGCTGCCTGTGACACGCTCTACAACAGCCTGACGGCGCTGGGACTTGAGCCGCTCTATGATGACCGCAACGAGCGGGCGGGTGGCAAGTTTGCGACGATGGACCTGATCGGTCTGCCCTGGCGGATCACTGTCGGGCCGCGCGGCCTGAAGAATGGTGTGGTCGAGCTGACCTCGCGCCGCACCGGCGAGAGCGAAGAGATGACGCCGGCAATGGCCGTTGAGCGCGTTGCGCAAATCTACAAGGGTCTGACCGTCCGCGGAATTTGACCTATCGGGGTGTCGCGGACTGGACGCGGCACCCTTTTGCGCCATCCTTAGACACGAAGCGTCCGGAGGAATGGTGATGAAGTTTGCATATCTGGTGATTGCTGTATTTGGGGTGGCGCAGGGCGCCCATGCGCAGTGTGTTCCGCAAGGCGACAGGAACGCGCCGCAGTTCACCCCTGCGTGGCCTACCCAAACCCGCGCGCCTGAGCAAAACAGTGGCGTGCAGATGCAGTTCGAGGTTTTGGCCGAGGGTCTTGATACACCATGGGGCATGGTCGAACTGCCTGAAGGCGGCATTCTGGTTACAGAACGTTCCGGAACGTTGCGGCTGGTGCAGGGCGGCATGGCAGGTGCGCCGATTGCAGGCGTGCCGCAGGTGCTGGCACAGCGGCAGGGCGGTTTGCTGGATGTCGCTTTGGCCGAAGATTTTGCAACCAGTCACGCGATATACCTTACCTACGCCAAACCGATCGGCGAGGGCATGTCAGCGACGGCTGCGGCGCGGGCGGTGCTGAGTGTGGATGGAACGGCCCTGACCGATGTGCGGGAGGTTTTTATGCAGGACCCGCCTTCGCCCAACGCCATGCATTTTGGCGCGCGTGTGGTGCCGCAGGGCGGGTATCTCTACATCACAACGGGTGAGCATTTCAGCACCCGCGAGCGGCAATTTGCGCAGGATGTGAACAAGACCTACGGCAAGGTTGTGCGTGTGTTACCCGAAGGAGGCGTTGCGGCAGGTAACCCGTTTGGCAATGAGGTATGGTCACTTGGGCACCGTAATGTGCAAGGTGCAGCCCTCCGCGCGGACGGCACGCTGTGGACGCTAGAGCATGGGCCCGCTGGCGGGGACGAGTTGAACCTGATCACGCGAGGTGCCAACTATGGCTGGCCTGTGGTCAGCGACGGTGTGAACTATAGTGGCGTTGCTGTCGGCAGCGGCATGGCACGCGCGGAGGGCTTTACCGAGCCGCAATACTATTGGGATCCGGTCATCGCACCCGGCGGTTTTGCCTTCTACAGCGGCGACATGTTTACGGGCTGGCAGGGCGATGTGTTGGCCGCTTCGCTCAACCCCGGTGGACTGGTCAGGCTGGTTCTGGACGGCAATCGTGTGGTGGGCGAGGAGCGGTTTCTGGAGGGTGAAATCCGGGTGCGCGATGTGGAGGCGGCCCGCGACGGTGCTATCCTGATCCTTGATAATACTGAGGGGCGGCTCTTGCGGCTGACGCCTTCCTGAACGCACTGCTTCTTGATATTGGCGGCGTCGCAGATTACGGCTTGGGGCTGTGCACCCCTGCCAATTGGAGACAGGCTCAATGATCCTACGCAGCATTGCTCTTGCCGGAGGACTGGCGGGCGCCGCGACAACATCGCAGTTCCCTGAATTCTCGCAGCAATATTTGCAACGCTTGGGTGGCGCCGTGGACGCGCTGGGCGAAGTGGTGGCGGATTTCGATGCCTCTGCCGCCGCCTCTGACCTGAGCCGCGATGATGCGCTGGGCCAGATGACAGGGACGGCCTTTCTGGAGCGGCGTGGCGCGGACATGACCCGCATTATCAACCGCTATGAACGGTTGAGTGCTGATCTGGCAACGCTGGAGGGGCATGGCCCGTTTATGCGCGCATACCACGCCGCCAGCTTTACCGACACGGATATAGCGCAGGCCGCTTGGGAAGCCTACCAGCCCGCAGTGCCAGTGAGTTTTGCCGGCCTCAGCTTTGCTGGTCTTGGCTTTGCGCTGGGCAGTTTGGCAGTGGGTGGTGTGTTGGGCCTGTTGCGGATGCCGTTTCGCAGGCGGCAAAAGGCCTGAGCCCGCCACCCCGTCTTGACCCCCGCTGCACAAACCCCCACGGTGCGCAAAACTCTACGCAAGGACCAAAATGGCAAGCAGAACACAGCCTTTCGCCCCGTTTGAATGGATGATCGCATGGCGCTATCTGCGCGCGCGCCGCGCCGAAGGTGGCGTGAGCACAATGACGTGGATCAGCCTGATAGGGGTTACGCTGGGCGTGTTTGCGATGATTGCAACACTTGCTGTGCGCTCGGGGTTTCGGGCTGAATTTGTAGATACAATTGTGGGGGCAAACGCCCACATCACCGTCTACGAGATGGGTACCATGCAGCCCAACGGGAACGTCGATCGCGCTATCCACGACTATGATGCGCTGGCGGCAAAGGTTGCAGAGGTTGACGGCGTGACCCGTGTGGCCCCTTTGGTGCGCGGTCAGGTCATGGCGACGTTCAACGGCAATAATGCCGGCATGGAAGTGCTGGGCATCACGGCTGAGAACCTTGTTACCATTCCGCGTATCGCCAACCCGCAGGACAAGCAGGGCGATATTACCCGTTTCAACGAAGGCATCGCCATCGGGTCGGGCATTGCGCGCAGTCTGGGCGCGCAGGTGGGCGACCGTATCCGCATTATCTCGCCGGACGGGGTGAAAACCGCCTTTGGCACCAGTCCGCGGGTAAATGCCTATGAGGTCACTTATATTTTCACCGCAGGCCGTTATGATATCGACCGCACGCGCGCCTATCTGCCGCTGGCAGAGGCGCAAAGCTATTTCAACTCCGAAGGCGCTGTCAGCGAGCTGGAAGTGATGGTGACAACACCCGACGCTGTGGATGATTTAGGGCCGGATATTCTGGTCGCAGCCGGAGATACTTCGCTGATCTGGACCTGGCGCGAGGCATCTTCGGGGTTTCTCAATGCGCTGGATATCGAGGATAATGTGATGTTTGTCATCATGTCGGTGCTGGTTCTTATTGCGACCATGAACATTGTGTCGGGCCTCATTATGCTTGTCAAAAACAAGGGCCGCGATATTGGCATACTGCGCACCATGGGTCTGTCCGAGGGCTCGATCCTTCGGGTGTTTTTTATCTGCGGGGCGTTCACAGGGATCATCGGCACAGCTTTGGGCGTGCTGTTGGGCTGCTTGTTTGCGCTCTATGTGGATCAGATATTCGGCATGGTGAACTGGCTGTCGGGTGGCAATGCGTGGGATCCGTCGATCAGGGGCATCTACTTCCTGCCTGCCAAACTTGAGGTCGGCGATGTGATGTCAGCGGTGTGTCTGTCGCTGGGTCTGTCGTTTGTGGTGACCATCTTTCCGGCGCGGCGTGCTGCCCGGATGAACCCTGTAGAGGCGCTGCGTTATGAGTGATCCTGTCCTGCGCCTGTCCGGCATCACCAAAGCCTATAACCACGGAAAACCGAATGAAGTGACCGTCCTGCGCGGCATCGATCTGGAGATCGCGCGCGGCGAAGTGGTGGCCCTTGTGGCGCCGTCAGGCGCGGGGAAGTCCACGTTGCTGCATATTGCAGGGCTGCTGGATACGCCTGATGCAGGTACTGTCGGGATCGGTGGCGTGGATATGACGGGCAAACGTGATGCCGCGCGCACTGCTGTGCGGCGCAGTGATGTGGGCTTTATCTACCAGTTCCACCATCTGCTGCCTGAATTTTCTGCTGTCGAAAACATCGTACTGCCGCAACTGGCCAACGGGATCGCCCGCGCGACCGCCCAGACCCGTGCAATGGCACTGCTGGATCAAGTCGGCGTATCTGCGCGCGCCGCCCACCGCCCCGCCGCATTGTCCGGAGGAGAGCAACAGCGGGTAGCGTTCTGCCGTGCCTTGGCCAATGCGCCCAAGCTGCTGCTGGCAGACGAGCCGACGGGCAATCTTGATCCTGCCACCTCAGAGACCGTTTTTGCAGCCCTGATGGAACTGGTGCGCAGCACCGGGCTGTCTGCCCTGATTGCGACCCACAACCTCGAGCTGGCCGCCAGAATGGACAGGCAAATCCGCCTTGATAAAGGCGCGCTAAGCCCCAACTAGCCCGCGGAGTTCCGTGAATTCGGCACGCGGGCACCCAAGTATAGACACATTCCCGCATTAGTTATGGGGAAGATAGTTAATAGATTGGTTCAAATATGTCCCCGTTTCTTGTCATGCTCTTGGTATCCATCGGCCCCGTTCTTGTCGATTTTCTAGACTTAAACGGCGACAGCGACCCACAGGATGAAGGCACGGACGAGGCACCTGCTGAAACAGATGCCGAAACTGTCGAGACAGTTGATGTCGCTAGCTTTATCGAAAATGCGCGTACCCCTGAGAGCAATACCTCCGGTCTGGCAATCACCCGTGGCACCGATCAGGATCATGAGTACATCGCCGACCCTGATGTCTCTTCCGTGCATGACGCGTCCGGCGGCGAGGATAGCCTGACCGGATCAACCTTGAACGACACGCTGGCGGGCGGCGATGGCTCTGATGTGATTTCCGGCGGTGATGGGGATGATGCTTTGTTCGGTGCGTTCAGCCGTGAAACGCGCGCCGATGATGAAGACGCAGATACGCTGGACGGTGGTGCCGGCGATGACACTTTGTTCATGGGCGATGGTGATACCGGCAGTGGCGGCGAAGGCAACGATGTTTTCGTGACAACGCAGGATGCGATCGAGACAGTACAAATCAGCGATTTCAACGCGGATGAAGACGTTATTGCCGTCGAAACTTCTGCTCCCGAAGAGGCCAGCATCACCGAACAGGTGGTCGAGGATGGCGGATTGCGCATATCGCTATCAACGGGCCTGACCTTGCGCCTCGAGGGAGTGACAGCACCGATTTCATCTGACAGCATCCAGTTTGTCGGGGCCGAGGCGCTGGAAGAGGCGTGATGCTCTTGACGACAATTGATTAGGCTGTTCTGTCAGGGCAACCTTGAACGGAGCTTGCCTGATGCCACAGATATCCCTTGATGAAATAGAACAGACCGTCCGCCGCGCGCTTGCCGCCCATGGGGCAGAGCCGTTTGCCGCTGCCGAAGTCGCCCGTGCGGTGCGCAAAGCCGAAAGCGTTGGCAACAAGATTTGTGGGCTCTATTACGTCGAGAGTTACTGCCAGCAGCTGCGGTCCGGCCGGGTGTCGGGCAGTGTCACGCCACAGGTCAGCACACCCAAGAGCAACGCAGTTGTTGTGGATGCCGGGTTTGGCTTTGCCCAACCGGCCTTTGCCCATGCGCTACCTGTCGCATTGGATGCGGCGCGCAGCGGTGGTGTCGCCACCCTGTCCGTCGCCCACGCGCATACCTGCACATCGCTGGGGTACTTCACGGAACAAATCGCGCTGGCAGGGATGATCGGGATCGGATTCACCAATGCCTCGCCCATCGTTGCTGCTCCGGGGGGCAAGACACGCGCCATCGGCACCAACCCCATCGCCTTCTCAGTGCCTGACGGGCAGGGCGGGATTGCGATGCAGTTTGACCAATCCACCACCACTGTTGCATTGGGCAAAATCACCATGGCCAAGGCCGCAGGGCAGCGCATTCCCGAAGGCTGGGCGCTGGATTCAGCCGGCAATCCGACGACGGACCCCGAAGAGGCGATCAAGGGCACATTGGTGTCGATGGGCGGCTACAAAGGCTGGGGCTTTGGCCTGATGGCCGAAGTGCTGGCAGCGGCGATGACAGGCTCGGTCCTGTCTCGCGACGTGAAACCACTGAAAGCGCCAGAAGGCGCGCCGCATGATCTGGGCCAGTATTATCTGCTGATTGATCCCTCTGTCAGCTCGGATTTTGGCGACAAAGTGCAGGCACTGGCCGACCATATCGCGCAAGATGAAGGCGCGCGGATGCCGGGGCAGAATAAAGTGGCCATGGACCCCATTGATGTGGGCGCGGAGACTTGGGCGCTGATCGAGAGCCTCGCGCAAGGATAAGTGCCTCGTCGAAATTTTGTAAAAAATTCGGGCCGGAATTTTTAAAATTCCGCACCCGCCCGCAGATATAGCGCCTATTTACAAATGTTTTTCAAATCCACCCCGTCCCACGGCAGGCCCACGTCATAGGCGGGGCTGTGGGGCAGGGCAGCCACGGGCATGACCTGACGGATGAGGCTGTGCAGCCGTTTGGTGCGCGCGCCTTGTGGCTGTAGCGCACGACAGCAAACAAACTCCTCCACAATGGACCCCTGTTGCTCATAGGCGAAATCCAGAAACTTGCTGTCTTCCAACTCGAACAAATAGGGATCGTCACTAACGCTATGCTCGGTCGCGGCTTTCAGGGGGTGATAGCCGGTCAGCTTGCGGTTTTGCCACTGCCAGACGTGTGTCAGCTCATGGCTGAGCAACATCGCCGCCACCAGCCCGATGCGGTCTGGGTAGTCGGGCAGATAATCGTCCAGAAACCAGTCCTCGTCGAACAACACCGTATTGAACAGCGTGACTGCGGCGGGTTTGGAGGTCACGATCTTTTCCTCCGGCGGATTGGGCGGAAAGATCAACTCCCGACACGTCGTGCGCGGGCGGGGTTTGCGTTTGAACGTGACCGCGCGGGTCGGTGTGCCGTCATGCAGGCGCACACTGTTGTAGTTGAGCGTGGGGCCGTGGATATCCTGCGCAAACGCCCGCTCGGCATCCGTCAGGGGACGGCCACAGGCGGCGAGGAATAGGAGGGCGATGAGGAGGCGCATGGGGGTATTAGGGGGAGAGGTAGTGGGGAGTGCAAGCAGAAACCGTATGGTGGGTGAAACCCACGGTTGATGCGTTGAGGGAGGGTATGTCGGAATTTAGTCATGTAGCGGAGCTGTCTAGCTAGACAGTAATTCTAACATGTGTTTCGCAAGCTTGTTTTCTGAGGGCCAATTCGATCGTGCATTTGGAAGCCTGATTTTCTTTCCATTGAGATCAAGATATTCACATCCGTCACCGGCTATTTCTTTCAGCCTAGTAGATATTACTATGCGAAAGTCAGTATTGATCGAGAGAAGGTTGGCATCGAAGAGTGCATGGATGTCTGCTCGTAGCAATATCCCGTTCGATACATCATGGTTTTGGTCCTGAGAATATGGATCTATGTGCGCGGCCTCGAGACAGACTTCAGCTCCTACACCGGTGACTGCGCATCTATTTGAATATGCACTGAGTAATCTCATTCGGAACGCGTTTTGCCCTTTCCTAACCTTTGAGTGACTTCCGTAACTAAATCCAGTTGGGATTTCCCCAAAGCCGTCGGGTGGACTGGCTGGAGATGTCACTGCCCTGTGTGTCTCATAGAGTTTCCGTAGTCCGCGAGCTTGAATAGCGTCGGCATTGTAGCCTTTGCCAGAGACGATTGAATTGGCCCAATCTATCGGCAGATCTATCCATTCATGTTCCTCCAAAAATACCGGATTCGTAAGTATCTTGAAGCCGATTACCGTTTGTTGATCTACCGTGTTTGAGCGCTTGTATTTGCCACTCGCGCTATGAAGTCTTCTTTCGAAACTACTCCGTTTGAAACACCAAGATCTCTCCACGAAGTTTCAATCGACGCTTCTCCGGCACGTGCAAGTATGCCAAAGCCACCGATCTTATTTATCGGTGCTTTCCTGCGGAAAAAGAAAATGCCTCCCTCATCAAGCGCTTTGAAGTGTTGTCTTGATGGTTGCCAAAAATTGACCTCAGTGAGGTTTTCTTGTTGTTTACAAAAATCGAACCAGTCGTGATCCGTATTTCCGACGTAATAATCACATGCCATCTTAGTTGCTTTCCAAAATCATAAATGATGTTCTCAAACATCCAACTCCTCGACAAACCGTGCGTTCTCCTGAATGTACTGGAACCGCAGCTCCGGCTTTTTCCCCATCAGACGCTCCACCAGATCGGCGGTCTCTCCGGCAATATCCTCTTGCACGGTGACCTTGATCAGCTTCCGTGTCGCAGGGTCCATGGTGGTTTCTTTGAGGTCCTTCGCGTCCATCTCGCCCAGACCTTTGAAGCGTTGCAAATCAATCTTGCCTTTGCCGCCAAGGCCTTTCTCTAGATACAGGTCTTTCTCGGCATCGTCGGCCACATAGACGCGGCGCGCGCCTTGGGTCAGGCGGTAGAGCGGCGGGCAGGCCAGATAGAGGTGCCCTGCGTCAATCATCGGGCGCATCTGGGTGTAGAAGAACGTCATCAGCAGCGCCGCGATATGCGCGCCGTCCACATCCGCGTCGGTCATGATGATGATTTTGTCATAGCGCAGATCGTCGAGGTTGAATTTACTCCCCATGCCCACACCCAAAGCTTCGCACAGGTCGTTGATCTCGGAGTTGGTGTGCAGCTTGTTTGACGCGGCCCCCAGCACGTTGAGGATTTTACCCTTCAGCGGCAGCAGCGCCTGGTTCACACGGTTGCGCGCGCCTTTGCCGGAGCCGCCGGCCGAGTCGCCCTCCACGATGAACAGCTCGGTGCCCGCGCGGTCCTTGGAGGTGCAATCCGTCAGCTTGCCGGGCAGGCGCAGTTTCTTGGTGGCTGATTTGCGGGCCGTCTCTTTTTCCTGACGGCGGCGCAGACGCTCTTCCGCGCGCAACACCAGAAAATCAAGGATCGCGCCTGCGGATTTGGTGTCGGCAGCCAGCCAGTTGTCAAAGTGGTCGCGCACAGCATTCTCGACCATCCGCTGCGCGTCAACAGTTGCCAGACGGTCCTTGGTCTGGCCCACAAATTCGGGCTCCCGGATAAAGCACGAGACCAGCGCGCAGCCGCCGGTGATCAGGTCTTCACGCGTGATGGTGCCGGCCTTTTTGTTGCCGACCAACTCGCCGTAAGCCTTGATGCCTTTCAGGATCGCCGCCCAGAAACCCGCCTCATGCGTGCCGCCTTCGGGCGTGGGGACAGTGTTACAATAGGACTGGATGAAACCGTCGCGCGAAGGGGTCCAGTTGATTGCCCAGTTCACTTTACCGGGCTGGCCGAACTTTTCCTTGAAATCCACGGTGCCGCCAAAGGGCGCCTCGGCGTAGGTGGAGGATTTGCCGAGCACTTCGTTCAGGTAATCCGCCAGACCGCCGGGGAAGTGGAAGGTCGCCTCCATCGGTGTGTCGCCATCGGGCTGGGCGGTTTTCCAGCGGATTTCCACGCCGGAGAACAGGAACGCCTTTGACCGCGCCATAGCAAACAGTTTGGACGGGCGCAGTTGCAAGTTGCCGAAGATTTCCGGATCGGGGTGGAAGGTCACTGCCGTGCCGCGCCTGTTGGGGGCCGCACCAATCTTCTCCAACTTGCCTTGCGGCACACCGCGCGAAAACTCCATCGCGAAAAGCTCGCGGTTCTTGGCGACTTCGACGCGCAAGTGATCGCTGAGCGCGTTCACCACGGACGAGCCAACGCCGTTCAGGCCGCCCGACGTCTCGTAATTATCGCCCGAGAATTTGCCACCTGCGTTCAGCGTGCAGAAAATGATCTCCAGCGCGGATTTGCTGGGGTCTTTGGGGTGGGGATCAATCGGGATGCCGCGCCCGTTGTCGCGCACGGTGACGTGGCCGTTGTCGTGCAGCTCCAGCTCGATCCAGCTTGCGTGCCCTGCTACCGCTTCGTCCATCGAGTTGTCGATGATCTCGGCCACCATGTGGTGCAGCGCGCGGTCGTCCTTGCCGCCGATATACATGCCGGGCCGCAGGCGGACGTGCTCCATATCCTCCAGCACCTGAATGGAGGATGCATCGTATTCTGAGGCTTTCGGCGTGTTGCCGGAGAGGAGATCGGACATGTGGGCGGCCTGCTGCTGTTTCTTGTGATTGCCAGTGCTTAATCTGGATATCCCTATTTTGACAGGCTGCGCGGTCAGGAGCAATCACCCAGACGGGCTTATCCCCAGCCAATTGGGCACGATTGGGCGGTTTTCCTCTTTTCGGGTGCCGCATCGCAGGTTAGGTCGGGCAAGGTGGATAAGGAAGCGTTGCCATGGACCAGAACCCACAGCCCGCGCAGACCCTGCGCGATGTGCCTGACTGGCGCTATCTCTTGCAAGAGTATGACGAGCTATACCGTTATCTGCCCGCAGGTGGCAGTGACCGTATCCGCGGCCACCAGCGCAAAGTCCGCGAAGCGATCACACGTCTGATCCGCAAGAACGCAGACCTGCGCCCGCAGCCCCCCGAAAAAAAGCCGGTGACCGCCCATTTGCGCCGCGCGCTGGATGAAGGGCGACAGGGTGTGCTGGCACCTGCGGTGCGCGCGCTGGACGCTGTCGCCCCGCATCTGAGCTGGCAATACGGTTATGAGAAAGTGCCAAAGGGCCTCGCCAACAGCTATGCCTATGCGGAGCTGGCGGGCCAAAACGGGCCGGTGATAAGCGACGAAATCATTCTTGGCGTGGTCCTGTTTGCGCCCGGATGCACCTATCCGGCCCATGCGCACAAGGGGATCACGGAAAGCTATGTCTGCCTGTCGGGCGCGGTGAGCGAGAACCACCAAGGCGTCTACGTCCCGGGTTCCATGATCTTCAACCCGCCAGATCATTTGCACCGCATCACCGTAGGCGACCGCGAGCCTGCCTTGCTGGCCTATGCGTGGATCGGCGACAAAGCAGACCTGCATGAGCAAAAGATGGTATTCACGCGGCCGCGGAAGTGAGAGAGTATTGGGATCGTAGTGAATGGCGGTTTTGAAACCATTTTGTAGAATGCTGCGCTGCACACCAACGGCAGCTATACGCAGAAAGTGACCTTTGCAAAGTTTCACCTATTCCCCGACAGCGGCCTTTCGTGTGGCTTGCGGCGAAAGTTGGCAGTGAGCCCACTTCGACCGATGCTGCGGGGTGTTCGAATGGCTGCTACCGATACAAATAGACTATATTGCAATCCAGGTGTGACACGAGCATTTAGAGTGGTCATAGGAAGTTAAATTGGTCTGGTTTCCAATTTTTGGTTCGGTTCAAATTACTGCGAACTGTTCTTTCGCGCGCTCACGCAGGACGAATTTCTGTATCTTACCAGTTGAGGTTCTGGGGATACTCGTCACGACGAACTTACCCGGAACTTTGTAGGCCGCGAGTCTATCACGGCACCAATTGCGCAGCGCGTCAGTGTCGATCTCGAGGCCCTGTGTGGGTTCGACAAAGGCGCAGGGGGTTTCGCCCCATTTATCATGGGGCATGGCGACGACCGCCGCAATTTCTACGCCGGGGTAACTATAGAGCACCTCTTCCACCTCGATGGAGGAAATGTTCTCGCCTCCTGAAATGATGATGTCCTTGGATCTATCCTTGAGCTGGATATAGCCGTCTGGATGGATCACGCCCAGATCACCTGAATGGAACCAGCCACCCTCAAAGGCCTTTTGCGTGGCGACTGGATTGCGAAAATACCCTTTCATCACAAC
>JAQXCD010000054.1 GCA_029252045.1 Sulfitobacter sp. | reverse complement strand
GAAATC
Source organism: Sulfitobacter sp. (assembly GCA_029252045.1). Lineage (GTDB taxonomy): Bacteria > Pseudomonadota > Alphaproteobacteria > Rhodobacterales > Rhodobacteraceae > Sulfitobacter. Next base: position 42,680 of record JAQXCD010000054.1, on the reverse strand, counting down.
ACCGAAGTACTTTGTGATCGCTGCTGTCAGTGTCGTCTTGCCGTGGTCAACGTGGCCGATTGTGCCGATGTTGACGTGTGGTTTGTTACGTTCAAACTTTGCCTTTGCCATGGGGGCGCCCTCCAAAAGTCGCAGGGGCCATCGTGGACCCTGTATTGCATATGGGCCGCGACTTAGTGGGTCTGGGCAGTAAAATCAAGCGGGTCTTGCGCCCCGCCTGTCGTTTCATCGCGCAGTGCCGCCAATTGGCAGTCGGTTATTCTTCGGCTGCGTCCTCTTCGGCGACAACCGGCTCATCCGGTTTATCCTCAACCGCCTTTGGCTCTGCAGGTGTGCCGTTGAACCAGCCCTTCTCGCGATTTTCACGCACAAGGAAGTTTTCGATCTGTTTGACCGCGTTCTGGCTGAGGTTTTTCAACTGCTCTTCAGCCGTTTTTGTATAGCCTGAGCCAACAAGCGGGCCTTGATCGAGCGATTCAAAAACAGTGATCTGGTGGGCCTTCGGAGTAAGCTTTTTATTCTTGGCATCGTCCCAAACCGTGACGCGGATGATCATCACAGACTTTGGCGCCGCCACCACAGGAATACCCGGAGGTGCAAGGCAATAGCCCTCGATCGAGACGCCAAAGTGGTACAGACGGTCCCCGTCATAGCGGTCAAACCGTTCTGCCACAGCCTCTTGCAACATCTTGGTCATCAGGTCCGTTTCCATCTCGCGGCACAGAGGAACCTTTTGCACCTTTGGCGCCACGACAATGTTATGACCAAGATTGAAATCGCCGAGCGGCACAGCTGCCTTGCCCAGATCCGACGCACCGTTACAGGCCGCAAGAAAACCTACAGCTGCAAGCGCTACAAGTTTCCGCATCATCGTGATCCGCCCCATCAGCTGGCCCTCCCCGTTCTACCAATGAGTTACCGTATGCGCCCAAGGGGTGCAATGCGTCTGAACATTGCAATGCCCCCTGCTGCAACTTAAGTGTCATATGAACGCAATGGAGGCCAACGTTATGCCTACGACCGATCTACCTGTGCGGGTCCCGTTGTTAGACTTCGATCCCGGATTTTTTAAATCCGTTTCGAACATGCGGGATAACATTCTGCTGGCTATCCCCGCGCAAGCCCTGGAAAAGCCCATTGTCTCTGGCCGGACACTTGCCCGCTGGCACATGATCATGGATCCCGCCGCGATCAAACAGGTTTTGTTGGACCGGTTAGATGATTACCCCAAATCGAGAGTTACCAAAACGTTACTCAGTCCCGCAATCGGGGAGCCGTTGTTTATTGCCGAAGGGGCACATTGGCGCTGGCAGAGACGTGCAACTGCGCCGGCATTTGCCCACCGCTCAATCGCGGCTCTTGCCCCGGTAATGAGCGACGCAGCCGAGGAAACTTGTGCCCGCATTGCACAGGCGGGGCCAAAAGCGGTCAATCTTGCCGAAGAGATGACCAAGGCAACCTTTGACGTCATTGCCGATGTCACCTTCTCGGGTGACGACATGATGGACCGAGCGGCCGTACATAAAGCAATCGACGGCTACATTACGCAGGCGGGTAAAGTAAGCATGCTGGATCTGCTTGGCCTACCTGCGTGGGTGCCACGCCCCGGGCGCGGCCCTGCAATGCGGTTGCTACAAGAAACAAAAACTGTTGCAGATGCTGCGATCGAGCGGCGGCATGCAAAGGGTCCGAAGGATACGCCCGATCTGCTGGACTTGCTGCTTGCCGCGCAAGATCCGAAAACAGACCGCTCCATGACCACCCAGGAATTGCGCGACAATCTGCTGACATTTATCGTCGCGGGCCATGAGACTACGGCCCAAACCCTTGCTTGGGCGCTCTATTTGATGGGGCATGACACGCAGGCGCAGGACCGCGCACGCGCCGAAGCCCAGACCGTATTGAAAGGCCGCGTTGCCGGCGCAGACGACCTTGAAGCCCTGCCCTACATTCGTAGAGTGATTGACGAGACCCTGCGCCTCTATGCTGCTGGCGGGCTCTTGTCGCGCACTGCGCTGGCCAAGGATACCCTGTGCGGCACCGCGATCAAGCCGGGCGATACTGTGATGATCCCCGTCTATGCATTGGGGCGCCACCGCAACCTCTGGGATGATCCGGACGCCTTCCGGCCGGACCGGTTCATCGACCGCAAATCAATTGACCGCTATGCCTACCTGCCGTTTGGTAACGGGCCGCGTATCTGCATCGGAGCCTCTTTTGCCCTGCAAGAAGCCGTTATCATTCTGGCCACATTGCTGTCCCGTTTCCGGTTCTCGGCCGTCAAAGGGCACACGCCCGAGCCAAAGATGCTAATAACACTTCGTCCTGAGGGCGGTGTTTGGATGACTGCAGAACCGGTTTGAGCCTCGCAGTCACAAGGTGCGGTCTAGTCGCATACAGCCTTTAGGGCATCCCAGTCATCAGCCGAGATTATATCACCGTATTGCGCGCCTTCACGCACAACTGCACGGGAGCGGTCTATCCGGCTGGTCAGGGTCGGGTGGCTAACGAAATGCGAAACGATTCCATCGGTGTCACCGTATTTGTCCCGCAGCCGTTCGAACATATCGCCCAGCGCTGCAGGCGAAACCTCGGCATCTTCTAACGCCACATAAGCGTATTCATCCGCGCCACTTTCGGCGCCTTGGGAATAGCTGGCGCTGATCAGTTGCTCTGTCAGGAACAACACCGCAGCACCGCCGGCAAAATCGCCAAACAGCAGCCCCAGAATTCCGATGGACCCCGCCGAGCGGAGGGCATGGCGCGTCGGGTCGCGGTTTTCGACGTGGCCGACCTCATGCGCCATCACGGCTGCAATCTCGTTCGGGCTGATCGCGGCGTCAATCATGCCGCGGAAAAACACCACATAGCCGCCGGGAAGGGCAAAGGCGTTGACCATCTCGTGATCCAGAACAAAGACTTTAACCGCATCCTCGGTGCCGCGTTCGACACCAAGGCCTGTCAGCATTGCCTCCAACGCGGCCAGCCCGTCTTCATTGTCACAGGTATTCAACGGGGGCAGGCCTGTGTCGGCCAGCGCCTCGCGGATTTGCTCAAACGTCGCCTCGCCCAGCGCACGTTCGCCCGCGGGGGGGACAAATGTCGCCAGTCGGTCCGCCAGCAGCGGCACAAGTATGCCAATCTGTATGGCCACGCCGGCTACCGCAGCCAAAGCCCACGCAGCCAGACGCCCGCGCCCTTTGGGCGGTGCACGGCGGTTCAAATGCGGCAAGTGACGCAGGAGGTCCGGATCAGCCAGATGCAGCCGCGCCAGCGGATCGCCGGTCCAGCGCAGGATAACCCCTTCGCTGCCTGCGGTATCATCCAGCTGGCGAATTTCATCCACCGGCCAGCGCACACCCGGCTGAGCGCTCCCGGGCAGACCTATTTCCAGCACCTGCGCGACATTGTCGACCAGCAGCGTAACAGCATGCGACACCGGGGCATCACCGTCAAAATAGGAACTGTTCAAACCGCTATAAACGCGCCCATTGCCTGATAGGCCGTCGGATGCTTCAGGCAGGTTCGGCGGCGTTGTCATATCGCGGCTCCCAGATCCAGAGCCTCGGCAAATCCTTCGGCCTCGGCGAATTCGTCGCGCGCGCGCTGGCTGACCTGTGCCAGCCCCGCCACATTATGAAGGCTGAGGGTCAGCGCCATGTGACGCATCAGGGGGAAGGTCACAAACACATGGTGCAGCACGCCCCAGAAGAGGAACAAGGAAAGATAACTGACAGCAATAATCCCGATCGCCAGCCACTTGGGAAAATCTCCCAAAGGATCGCCCATACCAAGCTGCTCGTCCAGAAACGCCTCCGGGCCCAACAATCCGAAAACCAGCAGCACGATCGCAAGCAGACCAACAACAAGGATGCTGTACGCAATGGTCGTCCCCAGCACATAGATCATAGAGACACGCAGCCCGTTGAGGCTCGAATGCAATCGCACGCCATCGCTGTGTTTGTGATCTGCCAGAATACGCTTGGTGACAAAGCGGTAGTGGACGGCCCCATAGATCAACAAAACCGACGCAGGGATCAGCAACAACAAACGCATCGGGCGATCCCAGCCGAACAGAGCGAACCCGAATTCTTCGGCGCTTTCCAACTCCGAGAATATGTCACCGAAAGGGTTTGCCGAGTTCGGGATCAACGGGTCAAGCCAGACCAGCCAGACCACAATCAGCCCGGACATCAGCACAGCCACTGCAAACGGAATTGCCGCGCGGTACAGCATAGGCCAGCGGCCGCCCTGCACCAGTTTGGCCGAACCGAAATAGGTCCGGTCCGTTTTGTATTTCTCAAGCCAGAACGTCATGCGCGGCCACAAGAGCCCTAGAGAGCAGATCGTGATCAACCAATGCACCAGCGCACGCCACGCATAGCCCCACGCGCCTTTCTCAAGTCCGAAGCGCACGCCGCGCCAGCGTGTCCGCGCCAAAACATACCGCCGCGCGCGGTACTGGGCGTAGAACCACACGGGAATGACCCCCAGAAAGCTGGCGGAATATCCCACAAACGAGCTTTGGAAGAGCGAGAAACTGACAAACATCAGCAGCAGATTCACGATGCCGATATAGAACGTCAAGATCACAACAGCGATAAAGAACCCCAGCAATTTTTCCCAAGGGTCGCCTACATATTCCAGCGGATGACCGCCCGGACGGATCGACGACCAATACCAGCGGCGCAAACGTGTCTTCATCCAGAACCGGTAAAACCCGAGCGTGAGGACCGTCCAGAAGCCGGATTTGAGCGCCAACCAGAACAGCGCGGAACGGGAGCCTACGAACCAGACATCCAGCCCCTTTTCGGGGACCGGGGGTGGTGCGATATCAGTTAAACTTGTTGTCACGCGGGAAGCCCCGTGGTGCCATCCGGCCGGCACTGGCCCGTTTGCCTGTCCATTCTTCCAGTTCCACTTCCGTGCGGGTGCGCCCTGCGGGGTCAAGCCAGCTTAGCCCCTCGGCGCGGGTGAAGGTGGTGGCATCCGACAGCCCGCCATCCTTGTATTTCTGCAACCGCACACCTTTGCCACGGCCCATCTCCGGCAACTCATCCAGCGCGAACACCAGAACTTTGCGGTTCTCGCCCACGGCCGCAACGGCATCGCCTGTCACAGGCTTACAGATCAACGCACGCACATCGCCGCGCACATTCAGCACCTGCTTTCCCGAGCGTGTCTGCGCCACAACTTCGGCTTCGGGCGCGATAAACCCGTCACCCGCAGAGGAGGCCAGCAACAGCTTGCCATAGGGGCGGTGGATAAACAGATCAACAATCTGTACTTCGTTCGGCAGGTCAACCATCAGGCGCAGCGGCTCGCCCATGCCGCGCCCGCCGGGCAGGTTGGCAGCTGAAATGGTATAGAAACGCCCATTGCTGCCAAATGCCAGCAAGCGGTCTGTCGTCTCGGCGTGGAAGACAAAGCGCGTGGCATCGCCATCTTTGAACTTCAGTTCGCGCGTCAGATCAATATGGCCCGTCATCGCCCTGATCCAGCCCATCTGGCTGCACACCACGGTGATCGGCTCACGGTCGATCATGGCTTCCAGCGGCACATCCTCGATCTCGCCCGCTTCGGCAAAAGTTGTGCGGCGTGCACCGCCCGCATATTCCTTGCCGAACTGCTTTTTCGTCTCGCGCAACTGGTCGGTGATGCTGGCCCATTGCAGAGATTCGTTTTCCAGCAAATCTTCAAGACCCGCGCGCTCTTCCATCAGCTCGGATTGCTCGCGCAACAGCTCAAGCTCTTCCAGACGGCGCAAGCTGCGCAGGCGCATGTTCAGGATCGCTTCGGCCTGTACTTCGGACAGCTCGCCCTCCCCGTCAGCGGGTGGCACATAATCCTTCTCGTCCATGGCGCGGACGTGGGTCTTGCCCCAGTCCTCACGCATCAACGCGGCTTTGGGTTCATCATCATAGCGGATGATGTCGATCACCCGGTCGAGGTTGAGGAAGGCAACGATAAAGCCCTCCAAGACCTCCAGACGGTGGTCGATCTTCTCCATCCGGTGACGCGAACGGCGCTCCAGCACCTCACGGCGGTGGTCAAGGAAGGCGCGCAGCACTTCCTTCATCGAGCAGACTTTGGGCGTCACGCCGTCGATCAGCACGTTCATGTTGAGCGAGAAGCGCACTTCCAGATCGGAGGTGCGGTACATCATCCCCATCAGGACTTCGGGATCAACATTCTTGGAGCGCGGCTCCAGCACCATGCGCACGTCTTCCGCACTCTCGTCGCGGACGTCGGCAAGGATGGGGATGCGCTTGGTCTGGATAGATTCAGCGATTTTCTCGATCAGCTTGGATTTCTGAACCTGATAGGGAATCTCGGTGATGACGATCTGCCACTGGCCACGGCCAAGGTCCTCTACCTCCCAACGGCAGCGCAGGCGGAAGCCGCCTTTGCCGGTGCGGTAGGCCTGCGCGATGCTATCGCGCGGCTCGACTATGATACCACCTGTCGGGAAATCAGGGCCGGGGACAAAATTCAGCAGCGTGTCATCACGGGCATCGGGTGTTTTGATCAGGTGGATACATGCATCGCACAACTCGGAAATGTTATGCGGTGGAATATTGGTGGCCATGCCCACCGCGATCCCGCTGGACCCGTTGGCCAGAAGGTTCGGGAACTGCGCAGGCAGCACGGAAGGCTCGGTCAGGCGGCCGTCATAGTTGTCGCGGAAATCCACAACATCCTCTGACAGGCCTTCCAGCATCGCCTCGGCGACGGCGGTCATGCGCGCTTCGGTATAGCGGCTTGCGGCGGGGTTATCGCCGTCGATGTTGCCAAAATTGCCCTGACCGTCGACCAGCGGGTAGCGGACGTTGAAATCCTGCGCCAGACGCGCCATAGCATCATATATCGCCGCATCACCGTGTGGGTGAAAATCACCCATCGTGTCGCCGCTGATCTTGGCGGACTTGAGGAAACCGCCGGTCGAGTTCAGGCGCAGACGGCTCATCGCGTACAAAATCCGGCGGTGCACAGGCTTCAGCCCGTCACGCGCATCGGGCAGTGCACGGTGCATAATTGTACTGAGCGCATAGGTCAGATAGCGGTCCCCAAGCGCTTTGCGTAGAGGCTCAAAAGTTTCCTCGTGACGAGGCGGGACTGGGGGTTTGGTATCTGACATAGCCGCTGTGTAGCCGCGTCACAGACAGGCGGCAAGCACATGCTTTCGCAACCCTCGATGTACCCGCAGGAATCGTGGCATTCCTGTGACGTGTCACTTTTCTTAACTTTTCCCCCTAAAAAGGAATCGCCGTTCTTGCTATCAGACATGCGGGGGAAGCTGGCGTGACGGCTTCAAAAGAAACTGCAGGAGCTGCCACATGAAAACTTTCATCCTTTTGACCTTCGGTTTTCTGGGCTTTGCATTCTATGAAATGAGCGGCGGCGCAGATTTTGAACCCGCAAGCGCGCGTGTCGCAGCAGCGACGCCGGAAGCGTCCGAAACACAGCAATCCGAAGCAGTGGTTGAGCCCGTCGCCCCCGCAGCAGCGGTGCAAACCGCCGCCATCACCAAAATTGACACATCCGCCAGCGTGACACGCGTCTCAATGGACCTCACCAATGTGAACGCCGCCGTTGAAAAGGCTGTGCAGCAGGCCCAGAGTGGCAGCACTGCACAGATCATCGACAGCTCGGAAACGCCGCAGATCATTCTGCCCAGCCTGATCGCAACAACCAACAACAGCAATACGGACACCTCCGGCGGCGATGTCCGCATCGTGTCCGGCAACCGCGTTAATGTACGCGGCGGCCCGTCCACCGACTACGGCATTGTCAGCAAACTGGCACGTGGGGACGAGGTCCGCATCCTTGAGGACAATGGCGATGGCTGGGTGCGCATGCAGCCGGTTGACGGCGGCGAAGCAGGCTGGATGGCCGATTTCCTGCTCACCTCCGGTTAATATCGCGAGAGTGATTGCTAAATCCCGCAAAAAAGCGCATCTCGGATCCTGTTCACCCGTGAGGCTTTTTCCATGACCCAACGTACAATCCTGATCACTGGCTGCTCGTCCGGCATTGGTTATGCAGCCGCCTACGGGCTGCGTGAACGGGGTTGGCATGTCTATGCGGCCTGTCGGCAGGAGCTGGACTGCGCGCGTCTGCGCGATGAGGGTTTTGATAGCCCCCGCATTGACTACACCGACCCCGACAGCATCATCACTGCCCTTGCCGATGTTCTGGAAGATACCGGCGGTACGCTGGATGCGGTTTTCAACAACGGCGCCCACGCCACACCCGGCGCGGTTGAGGATGTCCCCACAGAAGCGCTGCGCGAGATTTTCGAGGCGAACTTCTTTGGCTGGCACACACTGACCCGCGCCATCATTCCTGTGATGCGCGCGCAGGGCCACGGGCGGATTGTGCAATGCTCGTCTGTGCTGGGACTGGTCGCGATGCCGTGGCGCGGGGCCTATACGTCAACCAAATTTGCACTCGAAGGTCTGACAGATACCCTGCGGCTTGAAATGCGCGGAACTGGCGTACATCCGATCCTGATCGAGCCGGGCCCGATCACCACAAAAATTCGCGCCAATTCGATCCCGCATTTCGAGCGTTGGATCGATTGGGAAGGCTCTGCCCGCGCCGAGCAGTACGAAACCGAACTGGCAGAGCGTCTTTATGGCGAGAAAAACGGACCGGACAAATTCGAGCTGCCGCCGAAAGCTGTGGTCAAGAAGCTGATCCATGCGTTGGAATCGTCGCGCCCCCGTGCGCGTTACTATGTCACAACGCCGACATATCTGGCAGGGCTTATGCGTCGCATACTACCCACGCGCCTGCTCGACCGCGCGATGATCCGCTAAGGGGGTTGTAACGGCCGCAATGGCCGCTACATGGCTCCGCAGCACGAAAAGGAGTTCTGCATGTCTGATCCGTTCTTTATTGTGGTCATCGCCGCCATACTTGCTGTGGTGGTTGTTCTGGTTATGGGCCTTGGTGGCTTTGCCAGTGGCGGTGCGTTCAACAAGGCAAACTCGAATAAACTGATGCGCTACCGTATCTATGCCCAGTTCTTCGCCGTGGTCCTGATCGTGGTTTATGTCTATTTCTTCAGGGGGTAAGCCAGATGGTTGTTCTAAACAAAATCTACACACGCACCGGCGACAAGGGTGACACGGCCCTGGGCAATGGTGCCCGTGTCGCAAAGCATGACCCCCGCGTCGAGGCCTACGGCACGTCGGACGAGTTGAATTGTTTTGTCGGTGTCGCGCGCTTGCACGCATCGGGCGATACAGATGCTGCACTGTCCCGCATCCAGAATGATCTATTTGATCTGGGCGCCGATCTGTGCCGCCCCGATATGGAGCAGGACGCAACCGCCGAGTATCCCCCCCTGCGTATGGCGGGCAGTCAGGTCGACAGGTTGGAAGCAGAAATTGATGTGATGAATGCCGTATTGGAACCTCTTCGCAGTTTTATCCTGCCCGGCGGCTCTGAATTGGCAGCGCACCTGCATGTCTGCCGCACCGTCGCCCGCCGCGCCGAGCGTTTGGCAACTGATCTTGCGACGCGCGAGACCGTGAATGATGCCGCTGTGCGCTATCTGAACCGCCTCAGCGACTGGTTTTTTGTTGCAGCGCGTATGGCGAACAATTCGGGCAAGGATGATGTCCTGTGGGTGCCGGGCGCAAACCGCTAAACGCACCAAACCTCCACTGCAACAGGCAAAATTGCGACTGGCGTTGACTGCTTTAGCTGAAATGGTCACGCAACATTCTTACGCTAGAGGTGCCAAATTGCTCGTAACGTGACGTGCAGGGGACAGTATGCGGCGATTTTGCCCTGTTTTGATCAGCCTGCCTTCGTTAGACAGGGCACAGATTCATTGACCGGCCCGCACGGGGTCTGAGTCGCAACCAAGGAGATAATCGCTCATGAAGGTGCTCGTACCTGTCAAACGCGTGATCGACTATAACGTGAAAGTGCGCGTAAAAGCGGATGGTTCCGGTGTCGATCTTGCTAACGTCAAAATGTCCATGAACCCCTTTGACGAGATTTCAGTCGAACAGGCGATCCGCCTGAAAGAAGCCGGTCAGGCTGATGAAATCGTTGTTGTATCTGTTGGCGTAAAGCAAGCACAGGAAACCCTGCGCACTGCACTTGCGATGGGCGCGGACCGCGCGATCCTCGTCGTTGCCTCCGAAGACGTTCACCACGATATCGAGCCGCTGGCCGTTGCAAAAATCCTCAAAGCGATTGTGGATGAAGAGCAGCCGGGCCTTGTCCTTTGCGGCAAACAGGCGATCGACAACGACATGAACGCAACCGGTCAAATGCTCTCGGCGCTGATGGGTTGGTCACAGGCAACATTCGCATCAGAAGTTGCGATCGAAGGCGACAAAGCCGTGGTAACACGCGAAGTTGACGGCGGCTTGCAGACGATCAAAGTTAACATGCCTACCGTGATCACAGTTGACCTGCGCCTGAACGAGCCACGCTATGCGTCGCTGCCGAACATCATGAAAGCGAAGAAAAAGCCGCTGGATGAAAAGACACCTGCCGATTACGGCGTGGATGTCACAAACCGCCTCGAAATCGTAAAAACTGTTGAGCCTGCAGCGCGTGCCGCCGGGATCAAGGTTGGCTCGGTCGACGAGCTGGTGGCGAAACTCAAAGAAGCGGGGGCCGTGTAATGGCTGTTCTACTCCTTGCAGAAGTAAACAATGGCGAATTGGCAATGGATGCGACGGCAAAGGCCGTAACAGCCGCCAAGCAGCTGGGTGATGTCGTTGTTCTGGCCTGTGGTGGCTCTGCCGCCGCAGCAGGTGCGGCCGCTGCCAAGATTGATGGCGTGTCAAAGGTTCTCGTGGCCGAAGATGCATCGCTGGGCCACCGCATGGCCGAATCCACAGCGGCGCTGATCATCTCGCTGGCTGGCGATTATGAACACATCGTAGCGCCCTCCACTACAGATGCGAAGAACGTGATGGCACGGGTCGCAGGCCTGCTGGATGTCATGATCATCTCTGATGCGACTGCCGTGATTGACGCAAACACGTTCGAGCGTCCGATCTATGCAGGTAACGCGATGCAGACTGTCAAATCGTCGGACGCCAAGAAGGTTATCACCTTCCGCACGTCCACCTTTGACGCTGCTGGCGAAGGTGGCTCGGCCTCGGTTGAGACAGTTTCTGCTGCTGCAAACCCCGGCTTGTCCGAGTGGGTCGAAGACAAAGTTGCCGCAAACGACCGCCCCGAGCTGACCTCCGCCGGTGTTGTTGTATCCGGTGGCCGCGGCGTCGGCTCGGAAGAGAGCTTTGCGCTGATTGAACAGCTGGCAGACAAACTGGGTGCCGCTGTTGGCGCATCCCGCGCGGCTGTTGACTCAGGTTATGCACCAAACGACTGGCAGGTCGGCCAGACCGGTAAGGTCGTTGCCCCGAACCTCTATGTTGCGGTTGGCATTTCAGGCGCGATCCAGCACCTTGCCGGCATGAAGGACAGCAAGATCATTGTAGCGATCAACAAAGACGAAGAAGCACCAATCTTTCAGGTTGCCGACTTCGGTCTGGTTGCTGACCTGTTTGACGCAGTGCCGGACCTGATCAGCAAGCTCTGAACCGGAACGACATTGACCGCTTTGAAAGCCAGAGAGGCCCGCCACATCATGGCGGGCCTCATTCGTTTCTCATCAGCCTGTCCAATACAGGCCGAAGTGCCTGTGCGGCGGTAGTATGTGCCTCCGGTGGCGCCACCGCTCTTGCGGCACCTGCTTCCAACATTCCGAACGCCATGCCATCGACCGGCCCGCTTTTTTTCACATTGATACCGCACATTTACGATCGCACTTACTGTTCCGCTTAGTCGCTCCAGCATCGCGTCCGTTATCAGAGCGGGACCACCAGACGCGCCTGCAGGCCTTTGGGTATCGAGGTCTGTTGCCGCAACCCTTATCAGGACCACCTGCGCGCCCAAGCGCCCTATCAGCTGCCGCATACGCCGCGTCCACACCGGCTGCAAACTACGTCGGACGGTCGCAAAGCGGCCCTCATCCCGCAGATAGAGATGCAACAGCATATGCTGCGTGAAGTTGAACTGTGAGAAATCAATCTCCGGATAGAGCTTTTGCAGCTCGGTCGAGGCCCGCAAGAACCGATCATTTCGCCTTGGATGAACCGTGTAGAGGCGGTTGCTGAGGTTAGCAGCGCCGAGGACTTCCAGCACCGTAACCCGCGCGGCGCGTGCCGCTTCCTGCACAAATGCATCTTTTACGAATACATCCAAGCCCGCGTTGACCTGCCCGAAGTTGACCGAAGGCACGCCCGTCAAATGCTCCACTTTCAGCGGAAACGGCTGTTCGATGAACTTACCGAATGTCTGCGTGCCCCCAATGAAGGCCACATAGGGTGCCTCCAGATCACGCCTTGGTCCACGAAATACAAGTTTTGACGCACCATAATGGCACGGAAAATAGTCCAGAGCCGTCGGCCCCAGTATATCATAGGTCATTGCACCCACCTTTTTTTCTCACCCGCTATGAATATCGCCACCTTCCGGTTACGATTCGTTTAATGGGCGGATTTGTGTCTGTTTTTCAGCAAGGGCGGCCCTTGCGGCTGTGCCGGACTCCACCGTAAACTAACTTAAATTCATCAAAGGAACGCACCATGGATATCCAGACAATCGGCATCGTCGGCGCAGGACAAATGGGCAATGGCATCGCGCATGTGATGTCGCTGGCGGGCTATGATGTCATGCTGAACGATATCAGCGAGGACGCACTGACATCTGCAATGGATCTGATGCGCGGCAATATGGCCCGTCAAGTGGGCCGTGGCAAAATCGCGGAAGCGGATATGGAAGCTGCTCTTGCGCGGATCACCACAACCACAACGCTGACAGACCTCGGTCCCTCCGATCTGATCATCGAAGCCGCAACCGAGCGTGAAACTGTCAAGCAGGCCATCTTTGAGGACCTGCTACCGTACCTGAAACCCCATACGATCCTGACATCCAACACCTCTTCAATCTCGATCACCCGTCTGGCCAGCCGCACGGACCGGCCCGAAAAATTCATGGGCTTCCACTTTATGAACCCCGTTCCGGTGATGCAGCTGGTCGAGCTGATCCGCGGGATCGCCACAGATGAAGAAACCTTTGCCGCCTGCAAAGTCGTGGTCGACCGGCTGGAGAAAACCGCCGCCTCCGCAGAGGACTTCCCCGCATTTATCGTCAACCGCATCCTGATGCCGATGATCAACGAGGCGGTTTATACGCTTTATGAGGGGGTTGGCAGCGTTCAATCCATCGACAGCTCACTCAAGCTGGGCGCGAACCACCCAATGGGGCCGCTGGAGCTGGCCGATTTCATCGGTCTGGACACATGTCTGGCGATTATGAACGTGTTGCATGACGGGCTTGCCGATACCAAGTACCGCCCCTGTCCGCTGCTGACAAAATACGTCGAAGCCGGATGGCTGGGCCGCAAATCACAGCGCGGTTTCTACGACTATCGCGGTGATGTTCCGGTTCCTACGCGCTGACCCATTAGGTCGGCGTGATTAATCGCCCAATGCCAGTGTCCGCGCGCGCAACCACTCCATAAAGCCGCGCGGATCTTCTGCGCGGGCGTCAATCTCGGACTGCGGAATGGGCGCGCCAACGATAGGCGCTTGCGGCTTGTTGCAGCTGTGAACAATCTCGTGCAGCAACAGGCCCTGCCGGAGCATCGGCGATAGCTTGTTGGCAATCTGGTACGCGCGGCTGTTCTGGCCCGGAAATTTCATCGGCACAACCTGCGCGCCCGAACGGCGGATCATCTTGGCTGTGAACACGTTCCACTCTGCCTCAACAGCGGGGCCGAACCATGTCTCGGACGTGGCGACCACACCAGACGGGAAAAGGGCAACAACGCCACCCGCCTTTAGGTGCGCCATTGCTTTTGCCCGCATCTCGACGCCTTTGCGCTGCGCATCGGGATCATGGGGAAACGGCACGGGGATCATAAAACTGCCCGCGACTTCGTCGATCGAGGTCAACAGCGAGCGTGTCAAAATCCGGTAGTCAGGGCGGGCGCGCCCGATCAGATCAGCAAAGATCATCCCGTCCACCATGCCATGCGGATGGTTCGCCACAACTATGACAGGGCCTTCTTTCGGGATCAGATCAAGCTGCGACTGTGGCGTGGTCAAATCAATACCCATCGTATCCAGTGCCGCACGCCAGAACGCCTGCCCGCTTGGAGCGCCGCGTTTCTCGAACTTACGGATCATCGCCAGGATTTTGAGCTTGCCCGTCAGCAGCTCCATCACAGAAATCATACGGGATTTCCAAGGATCCTCAAACGTGGACGCATAGGACAGACTGCGACGGTCGTACTGGTTAAAACTCACTTGCTCCACTTCCGCCACGAGCGGCGCATCGGAAACAACTGATTTTGGTTCATCTGTCACGCGGGGCGACCTCGCTGAAAACTCGGATGCAGCAGTTGCACTACATCCCTTCGCCAAATTTATCTGCCACCAGCGCTGTCAATGCACCTGCAAGCGCATCCGCATCCGGCCCGGACGTTTCAACGTCAATAAAGCTTCCCTTGGCTGCTGCCAACATCAAAAGCCCCATAATGCTATCGCCCGACGCGTTCATCCCGTCTTTGGTGATCTCGGCGCTGGCGTCAAAGCCTTCGACGACCTCAACCAACTTTGCGGAGGCGCGCGCATGCAGGCCTTTTTCATTCACGATCTCGAGGGTGATGTGGGTCATGGAATGGCCTTGCTATTCTTTACTGACGTTTTGGGCGTCGATGTACTTTTTACCGGCCTCAAGCGCTGCGCGAACAGCATCAGGCACAGTTTTGTGACGGCTCTTGGCCAATTTGATGAGCATGGGAAGGTTTGCACCATATATGATACGGCGACCGGCCGGCTGACATGCCATCAAACTGAGGTTGGACGGGGAGCCACCAAACAGGTCCGTCACAACTACAACACCCTGCCCTGTGTCCACCGCATCAGCGGCTTCGCAGATCTCTGCCTGTTTTGCGGAGCGGTCGTGATCCGCATAAATCTCGATGGCACGGACACCGTTTTGGGAGCCGACGACATGTTCGATCGCGGCGAGATATTCGCGCGCTAATCCGCCATGTGCCACAATCACAATCCCAATCACGTCTCTTGCGTCCCCGTCCGTTGCCGCGCACTCAGTTCTCTATGCCTAATTGACACTTGCCAGCCCTCTTCTGCAAGCCGCAATGCATGGCTTTCCGCTAGAGCAACTGAACGGTGTTGCCCGCCGGTACACCCGAACGCGATGGAAAAGTGGCTTTTGCCTTCTTCACGGCAGGCAGGAAGGATCAGCAGGCTGAGATCAAACACCTTTTGGGCGAAGTCATCATACCTCGGGTCGGTGGCCACATGCGCCGCCACCCGCGCATCAGTACCGTTAAGGTCGCGCAGCGCCGGTTCCCAATACGGGTTCTTCAAAAAGCGGCAATCATAAACCATGTCTACAGAACGCGGCAGTCCACGTTTGTAGGAGAAGGATTGCACCGTAACGGTCAGCCGCCGCTTGCCCCCGGGTGCAAACCAATGCTCCACTTCCGCCCGCAACTCATGCACATTCAAATCTGACGTATCGATCAGCACATCTGCGCGGGCGCGCAGGGGGGTCAGCAGATCCTGCTCTGCCTGAATGCCGTCGGCAGGCCGGTCCGCGGGCGCCATCGGATGCCTCCGCCGTGTCTCGGAAAAGCGGCGCAGCAGCACGTCGGTGCTACAATCCAGAAACAGAAGTTCGGCCACGACACCTGCGCGGCTGGAGAGGCTGCCCAGTAGATCAATCACCCTGTTGGTCGCGAAATCACGGTTACGGGCGTCAATACCCAAGGCCATCGGACGGGTCTGATCCGTTTCGTCAAACAGCATCGGCAAAAGACGCATTGGCAGATTATCGATGACCTCGAAACCAGCATCCTCTAGGACGTTCAACGCAGACGATCGCCCCGCACCGGACGGACCCGTGACAAAAACAATACGGCGGAGTGTGGGGTCAGGAGCAGTCATCGTGCCTCAAATTGGTTTGCCCATAAGATAGGCGTGAACGGCGGCAGGAAAATGGGGTGCATTAACCTTCTTGAAAGTGGGTAGAACGATGTCCAGCAACGTGGTGCTCTGCGGCTCGGGTAAACGCGCCATTTCCTCGCGGGACATATCGATACAACAGGCCAATTGCACGTCCCTAAGATGTGCGAGAGGCAAAATACCCAGCCCCCGCGCCTCTATCATACCTTCGATTGCGGGTGGGGCGGATGCGATCAGATGCCCGGCGCGAACCTGCAACACTGTGCGGTCATCAGCGACCAACTGTCCCCCGAACGCGATCAACTGAAGTGCAAGTCCTGATTTTCCGCTGCCCGAAGGGCCTGTAATCAGGACCCCTTTTCCAGCCACAGCAACGCAAGTGGCGTGAACGATCAAGCTCTGACTTGCCATCTTCTAGATCGGGAGGCCCACAACGAACCGTGCACCCATAGGGTCTGATGTAATATCTGCATCGGTCGGACGGATGTTTTCAGCCCAGATCACGCCACCATGCGCCTCAACAATCTGCTTGGAAATCGCAAGGCCAAGACCCGAGTTATTGCCGAAGTGTTCCTCGGGGCGTTCGGAGTAGAACCGCTTGAACACCTTGCTCAGGGCCTGATCGGGGATGCCCGGGCCTGTATCTTCCACCACCACCAACACGCGGTTTTCGCGTTTGCGCGCCCAGACACGGATGGCGTCACCATCTTCGCAGAATGAAATTGCGTTCGTGATCAAGTTGACGAACACCTGAGCGAGGCGGGCCTCCAACCCTTGTACAACAATCCGGTCGGCGGGCAGATCTATGATGAAATCAATGCCTTTGCTCTTTGCATCTTCACCCAGATATTGGCCGAGATTACCGAGCATATTCATCAGATTGAACGGCTCTTCCTCTTCCTTGACCAACTCACTGTCAAGGCGCGAGGCGTTGGAGATGTCGCTGACCAGACGGTCAAGGCGGCGCACATCGTGATCGATCACATCAAGCAGCTTTTCGCGCTGGTCTTCGCGTTTGATCATCCGCAGCGTTCCTACGGCAGAGCGCAAAGACGCGAGCGGGTTCTTGATTTCATGGGCCACATCCGCGGCAAACTGCTCGTTTCCTTCGATCCGGTTATAGAGCGCGGATACCATCCCGCGCAGCGCACCGGACAGGCGGCCAATCTCGTCCGGACGGGCAGTGAGGTCCGGTATGCGGATACGGCCGGGGTTCATTTTGCGGGCGTCCTTATCGCGGCTCAACTCGGCAGCGGCGGCCAGATCAGCCAACGGGTTCGCGATGGTTGAGGCCAATACAAGGCTGAGACCGATAGACACAAGCGTTGCGATAACAAACATCTGCAAAACGCGCTCGCGCTCGCCCCGGACCAGGCGGTCAATCTCGCCGCTGGCACTGGTGATAGCAACGGCACCGACGGCGGCGCCGTCCAGTTCAATCGGGGTGGCAACGGCAAGCAAGGTACCCCCTGCCTCGTCCCGCTCTTCCTTGATCTGGGCACCGTTCGCCAAGGTCGCTTCGATGACAGGTTTTAACCTGTCCTCGATGGATACAAACGCAACATCCGGCTGGAAGGGCGAAGAAACCGCTTCCCAAAGCCAGCTTAGCCCGTCTGTCATAAACGTTTTGGTTTGAGCACCATCGGCGCGCCCTTCGGCGCGTGCATCACTTGCACCTTCAAACTCCGATATCAACGCACCGTCAGGATCAAAGACGAAGACCTGAATACCGCTGCGCAGATCGAGACCCGCAAGGGTTTTTTCGATGTCGACGCCTTCACCTACGGACAAGTCTACAGCTTGACCTTCAGGCAACTGCGCCTCGATCACGTCGGAGATCAACTCGGCTTCTGACACAAGCGACACAGCACGTTGAACAGCCAAACTGTCCCGCGAATAATTGAGGTACAGTATGCCTGCAACCAATACGTTCAACGCAATCAGGTTAAACGTAATGATTTTCCGTGTGAGAGGGGACGCACGCAACGAGAACAGCCCCCGCCGTTCCCGGCGGGCTCTGAGCTCGTTAGGCGCCGAACTGTCCGGAGTGACCCAATCGTCACCCAGAACAACATCGCCATCGCGTCTGGAAGGGATCAGGTCGCGCACGAAGTTCCTCTCAACAATCGCCATAAAAAACGATTACTCTTCGTTATACCGATAACCGATCCCGTAAAGCGTCTCAATCGCCGAGAATTCATCATCGGCTGTACGCATCTTTTTGCGCAGGCGTTTGATATGGCTATCGATGGTGCGGTCATCCACATACACCTGATCGTCATAGGCGACATCCATCAGCTGATCGCGCGACTTTACGAAGCCGGGGCGCTGTGCCAGCGCTTGCAGCAGCAAGAACTCGGTCACTGTCAGGGATACATCTTTACCCTTCCAGCTGACGGCATGACGCAGCGGGTCCATCCGCAGATCGCCCCGCTCCATCACTTTGGTCTCTTCGGTGTCGCCAACTTCTTCGGTTGCAACAGCTTCCTGACGGCGTAGCAGAGCGCGAATAAGCTCTACCAAAAGACGCTGGGAAAACGGTTTCTTCACATAGTCGTCTGCACCCATACGCAGGCCCAGCACTTCTTCGATCTCGTCATCTTTGGAGGTCAGGAAGATGACGGGCATCGCTGTTTTCTGGCGCAAGCGCTGGAGCAAATCCATGCCATCCATGCGCGGCATCTTGATATCAAGTACTGCCATGTCCGGCATCCGCTTGTTGAAAGCGTCCAGTGCGGCCTGACCGTCATTATAGGTTTCCACCTCGAAACCTTCGGCTTCGAGATTCATCCAGACGGACGTCAGGATATTCCTGTCGTCATCTACCAATGCAATTTTTGACATTGCCTGTTTCCTTGTGCTGCTCAACGTATTTTTGTTTTCCAAGCATTGATCACTCCTTTTCTTGTCGAATCAATCCCTAACTGCGAATCGGCAGTCTCTACCGCCCCATTTCAGCCATAATTTGTTTGGAATGGCTAAATTGCCTCACATTCCCTTTTTGCGGAGCCAGAAGTTGGTAAGCTTGAGGCAGCACAATCGCGAGAATACGCCATTCGGTCGCTGCTTTGATCAATTGCATAAGTGATGGCGCTAACTATGCAAACGCGCCTGTTCAATCCGTAAATCATCGTGCTAAGAGGCAAATATTCCAGTTATGCCCGTGCGCTTTTGGTCCCGGGCATCCCCCAATACGCTGTGCAGACCGCGCAGTTTCCAAAGGAGACATTGCATGCAAACCGGACGGGTCAACCCGAACTTCAGCCTCGACGATCAAGGGATCAAAGGGCTGGGCAATGTTTATTACAACCAGATGGAGCCTGCGCTGATCGAAGCCGCGCTGAAGCGCGACGAAGGTTCATTGGGTAAAGGTGGCGCATTCCTTGTCACCACAGGTAAATTCACAGGCCGGTCGCCCAAAGACAAACACGTCGTGATGAGCGCGTCGGTCAAAGACACGATCTGGTGGGAAAACAACGCAGAGATGTCCGAAGCGGGTTTTGACGCGCTGTACAATGACATGCTCGCCCACATGAAGGGCCGCGACTATTTTGTTCAGGACCTTGTCGGCGGCGCCGATCCCAAGCACGCGATCAACGTCCGCTTTGTGACCGAGCTGGCATGGCATGGTCTGTTCATCCGTAACATGATGCGCCGTCCCGACCGGGACCAACTGGATGATTTCATGGCGGATTTCACCGTCATCAACTGCCCCAGTTTTGCTGCCGATCCGAAGAAACACAACTGCCGCACCGAGACGGTGATTGCGATGAACTTTGATCGCAAGATGATCCTCATTGGCGGCACGGAATACGCAGGCGAGAACAAGAAGTCCGTCTTCTCGCTGTTGAACTATCTGCTGCCCGAAAAAGGCGTAATGCCGATGCACTGCTCGGCCAACCATGCTGTTGGCAACCCCGTTGATACGGCAATTTTCTTTGGTCTCTCCGGCACCGGCAAGACGACCCTGTCGGCCGATCCTTCGCGCACGCTGATCGGCGATGACGAACATGGCTGGTCAGACACCGGCACCTTCAACTTTGAGGGTGGTTGCTATGCCAAGACAATCAACCTGAGCGCCGAAGCAGAGCCTGAAATCTACGCCACAACCGAGAAGTTCGGCACAGTGATCGAGAACATGGTTTACGACGAGGAAACCAAGGACCTCGACTTTGACGATGACAGCCTGACAGCCAACATGCGTTGTGCTTACCCGCTGCACTACATCTCGAATGCATCCAAAAAGGCTGTGGGCGGCCACCCCAAGAACATCATCATGCTGACATGTGATGCGTTTGGCACCCTGCCCCCCATCGCACGCCTGACACCCGCGCAAGCGATGTATCACTTCCTGTCCGGCTTCACCTCAAAGGTTGCGGGAACAGAGCGCGGCGTGACCGAGCCGGAGCCAACATTCTCTACCTGCTTTGGTGCGCCCTTCATGCCGCGCCGCCCCGAAGTCTACGGCCACCTGCTGCGCGAGAAGATCGCACAGCACGGCGCGACCTGCTGGCTGGTGAATACAGGCTGGACCGGTGGTGCTTATGGCACAGGTTCACGCATGCCGATCCGCGCAACACGCGCGTTGCTTACTGCCGCACTTGATGGCTCATTGGTTGCGGGCAAGTTCCGTGTTGACGAAAACTTTGGCTTTGAAGTGCCTGTGGCCGTCGCCGGCGTTGCGGATATTCTACTGGACCCGCGCCGCACATGGGACGACGCCGAAGCCTATGACCGCCAGGTTGCCAAGCTGGTCGCCATGTTTGCCGAAAACTTCAAGCAGTACATGCCGCACATCGACGACGATGTTAAAGCTGCCGCAATCGGCTGAACGCGACCTCTCAGATAAACAAAGGGCCGCTGCATTCCGGATGCAGCGGCCCTTTCTCGTTTGAGGCTATTGGTCCTTACGCGGCCAGAGCCACATAGTCCTTCAACGGCAATTCCAGAACATAGTGCAGGTCTTCACGCTCCATAAAGGTCATGAAACCCTCCATCGGTGTATCCCGCCCCTTCATGAACCAGCGCAAAGCACCGGGTTGGGTATGCATCCACCCCAATCGCTGCGGGAAGCCCTTGCAAGCCACCGCCTGCGCCATGAAACCGATCATCTGATCAGGGTCCCAATGCTGTAGCGCCTGAAAGAACGCGTATCTGCCCAACACGCACGACAGGCCTTGCCCACGGAACGTCGTCTCACCCGGTTTGATCCAGAATTCACCATTGTAGCATGTCGTACCGCGCAAGCGCTTGGCATATGGCCCTGCGCGGAACCGCGAACGCTTGAGGTCAAGCCCCGGAACCGCAGGCGGGAAATCACGGAACCTGGCGGTGAAATACTCCGCAACACTGCGCCCCTTCATGTCGAGCATCCGCAGCGCTTGTGTATGAATAATCTCGCCCTGAATATTGCGGCCAATCATCCAAAGAGCGTTTTCAGCCGTCAATTCGTGGACATCGGGATCAAACGGTGCACCAAGTGGCTGGTCTGGCCGCGCCACGCTGAGCATCTCGCGGTACAAGTCAAAATCGTACCCGACTTCCATTCTGACACCATATTGCTGAAAGATTTCAGCACTGTTAGCCACGAATCGGTCGGTAGACTGCAGGGTTACTAATGTCATCAGTAATCGCCTCTCTAGCTCGCTACCCATACAGTGTAGCGAAAAAAGAAACAAACCACTCCAAATTTAGTGCTAATCTACAAAATCAATTCGGGCCTCATCAGGAACGCTATTGAGAACGAGCGGGTCAATGTCCGAAATTCGGATTTCACACGCGCGATCAACTACGGAAATAATTGCAGGCGAGCCGTCGGGCAATTGCGCCCCCATCAGCAAACGATCAAATGCGATCAGACGCATGGGGCCGTCTTCTCCGCCCATCGGAAGTTCGGTCAGCACTTGGTCCAGCCGGACGCTGTGGCCTTCGCACACATCCTGAAACGGTAAATCTGCGATACTCGCGACCGCATCACCGCCCGGAAATTCATTCAGACTGCGGCCAACACTGCTGCGCGCGCGGACCCATCCAAACCATGCCGAATAGAATGATTTCTCACCTACTTCGACGCAGATCCACTTATAGGCATTCTCGCGGTAGACAACGATATGCGGGCGCACCTTCGCCATTTCCTCACTCTCCAGCTGCCCTTCCGATGCTGTCCATGCCTTTAGGGCAGCGCGTAACAGCTTGGATTTACAGGACCAAACCACACTCATCGGCTGTTGCTGCTGATGGTATATCCAGCCGTTATCGGCCTTGTAGGAGAACCTGAGCATCCCGGCGACATGTTCGAATTGGCCGCGGTACCATACCAGACTTTGATCCAGCAGAACCTGCGCTGGCGTCAGCGCCCTTTCCCCGCGTTCAGTCAGGACGTAGCGCCGCTGCTGTACCTCGAACAACTGCTCACCCATCGCCTCTTCCAGCTGGGCAATATGCCTGCGCACGGTCTGACGGGTGCTCCCCAACTCCTCAACCGCCTGACTAAGGTTCAGCGTTCGCGCCAACGCGCTGAACGAACGCATCATTTCGGTCAGCAGCGCTGGTGAATTGCGCGGCATTTCCGAAATAGCGGGATGATTTGATACGTCATTCATTAAGAGCTGAACCAAAAACCATACATCAAGTGTATACCAATCACCCATTGATAGTACATTCACAACACAATGTCGCGCTATAAATTGACCGAAAAATAAAAAATCTATCCAATTGATCACACGTAGGAATTCTCACAAAACTCGCTACACACAACCAGAGGTTAATGATTTATGGCACATCCAGTTGACGTCCACGTGGGACAAAAACTTAAACAAATCCGCACACTGCGCCGCTACTCGCAGACCGACGTTGCAAACAAACTAGGTCTTTCGTTTCAGCAGATTCAGAAATACGAAATTGGCTCAAACCGCATTGCTGCAAGCCGTTTGTTTGAATTGGCACAGATATTCGATCTTTCCCCGGCATACTTCTTTGATGGCCTATACGAGGGTGCGCAAAGCGATACTGCGCCGCGGGATCCTGGTATGGAAATTGTAAAAGCGCTGGCTTCGATTCGGGATGAAACCGTTAAGACACGGATTGTCACATTCATCGAAGATATATCTGGTATGACAGTCGCGCGGCAGGGGTAATTACCCCAGCCATGCCCGCCGGACAAGGTTGAGGCCGGCAATCAACAGCACAAATAGTGTCGCACGGCGGAAGGCGGTTTGGTCAATACGGTCCATCACCGCCATCCCCGTCCACATGCCCACAAATGCCGTAGGCACCATCGCCAGTGAAAACCCGATGGTTTCTGCACGCAGAACACCTGACCCAATGTGCGCGCCCAACAGGCCCAGCGCACCCAGCCCGTAGATGACACCCTGCACCCGCATTTGGTCCTCTTTCGGAGTATTAAGCGCGGTCAGATAGGCGACAGTTGGCGCGCCCCAAATACCCGTCAAGCCACCCAGCCCGCCTGCGACTGATCCCGCCACAACCTCTGCCACACGGCTGTTTGCGGGCAGTCGTATCTGGTATCCAGCGATCTGCAGGACCGCAAAGAAGGTAACCGGCACACCGATCACCGCCATCATGATCTGATCGGGAAAAACCCGTACCAGCTGCGCGCACGCCATCAGCGCCACACCTCCGACAATCAAAAATACCCGGAAATCCACAACAGACCTGACGGCGGCCGGAACACCATGCCGCAACGCTTGCTGGGCGTTCGTAGCAAGGGTCGGCAGAATCAATCCCGCCAGCGCCAATTCAGGCGACAAAAAAGTTGTCAGGCCCGAGATAAACACCAGGGGCATCGCAAACCCCACAACGCCTTTGACGAATCCCGCCAGAACCGCAATCAGTGCAGCAACCAGCAACTCCTGCCCTGATATGAGTGGGAAAACGATATTCATGGCTCTACATACCAAAGAGCCCAAGCTGTGCACGACAAATTTCTCGGGCGAACAACTGGCACTGCACGCCATTTGCCCTACCTTCGGGCAAGGGGTTGCGAAACTTTCGTCCAAATTGCCGCAACCAAACGTATGTTTGTTGCGCTGCGCCTGCAAAGTGATTATGCCCTGCGCTAAGTAAAAAAGGATGTTGATAGATGGCACATGACGGACAGCTCAACGTAGAGGCACCTGCCTTGCTAGATGATCTTCTGGCGCTGACAGCGGCTGCTGTGGCCCCTGTAGAAGCAATTCTTGCCCGCGCAACAGATACCGTTCGCGCAACAGTCACCGACAACGGCCGCGTATCGAACGCGCTTGTGGAGGCCAACCAGACAGCGGCCCACGGGCTCGCGTGGCTGGCGACCTACGCACAAGCCCTGCGTCAGATGCAATCATGGGCCGAAGCCCTGCAGAAGGACGGCAAATTCGGGGAAACCGAAGCCCTCATCCATCAAATCGCCTTTGGTGAATATCTGTGGCAGATCTACGGCGGCATCCAGATGAACCAGGGTGAGGTCGTTCGGCTTCAGGATCTGGGGTTGGGTCAGGAAGACCAGCGCGGATTGATGAGCCCTGCAATCATGGCCCTCACCCAAGGTGGCAACACGCAATCCGCCCGCACACGTCTTGTCGAGCTGATGCAGGAAAATTCTGCAAACGTCACAGTTGGGGTCTCCGGTCTCGATGACGAGCTGGAAATGATCCGCGAACAATTCCGCCGTTACGCTGTCGAAAAAGTAGAGCCCTTTGCACATGAGTGGCACCTCAAAGACGAGCTGATCCCGCTGGAGATCATTGACGAGCTGGCCGAGATGGGTGTCTTCGGCCTGACCATCCCCGAAGAATACGGCGGCTTTGGCCTGTCCAAAGCTTCCATGTGCGTTGTCTCCGAAGAACTATCGCGTGGCTACATCGGTGTGGGTTCGCTTGGCACACGCTCGGAAATCGCGGCAGAATTGATCATTGCAGGCGGCACCGAAGAGCAGAAACAGAAGTGGCTGCCCCGGATCGCCTCAGCCGAAACCCTTCCCACTGCTGTCTTTACAGAGCCGAACACCGGCTCAGACCTTGGTTCTTTGCGCACCCGCGCAGTGAAAGACGGTGAGACATATAAGGTCACAGGTAACAAAACATGGATCACCCATGCGGCGCGCACCCATGTGATGACCTTGCTGGCCCGCACAGATCCGAACACAACAGACTACAAAGGTCTGTCCATGTTTCTGGCTGAAAAAATCCCGGGCACCGACGCCGACCCGTTCCCGACGGACGGTATGACCGGTGGAGAAATCGAAGTGCTGGGCTACCGCGGCATGAAGGAATACGAACTGGCCTTTGACGGTTTTGAGGTAAAGGGCGAAAACCTGCTGGGCGGCGAAGAAGGCAAAGGCTTTAAACAGCTGATGGAAACCTTCGAGAGTGCACGCATCCAGACGGCAGCCCGCGCCATTGGCGTGGCGCAATCCGCTCTCGACATCTCGATGCAATACGCAATCGACCGCAAACAGTTCGGCAAATCCCTGATCGAATTCCCCCGTGTCTCCAGCAAGCTGGCGATGATGGCGGTCGAGATCATGATCGCCCGCCAGTTGACCTACTTCTCCGCCGCACAAAAAGATGGCGGTCGTCGCTGTGACGTAGAGGCCGGTATGGCCAAACTGCTGGGCGCGCGTGTGGCATGGGCTGCCGCTGACAACGGCCTGCAAATCCACGGCGGCAACGGCTTTGCGCTGGAATACAAAATCAGCCGCGTGCTGTGCGATGCGCGCATCCTCAATATCTTTGAGGGTGCCGCCGAAATTCAGGCACAGGTCATCGCGCGCCGTATCCTCGGCTAAGGTTCGCCGACACAGTCGGGGCACGTCTTGCAGCCTGCCCCGACTGTGCATACCTCTTGGGGTATGAACACAACACGCCTCTCCCCCGAAAAATGGATTGACGCCGGTTTTGCGGCCCTGTGCGCAGACGGCCCCGCTTGCCTTGCAGCAGAGCCATTGGCACGTCGGCTTGGCACCACCAAGGGATCGTTTTACTGGCATTTCAAAGACGTGCCCGCTTATCACGCAGCACTTGTGCGCCAGTGGCATGCGCAAGCGCTTGCAGACGTGATGACCCAGCTTGAAGCAGACGGCGCATCAGCCGCACGCCTTCGCTCCTTCGGCCATAGGATCATTAACACCCCTAGCGAGGCCGCTTTGCGTGTCTGGGCGCAAAGCAATGCGTCCGTGGCCGTCAGCATCGCGGAAGTCGATGCCGAGCGGCTGACCTATCTCCAAAGCCTGCTCAACGGTTTTGGCTTACGCAATCCGGCCTTCAGCCACGCCATCCTCGCGTCGCTTATCGGGCTGCCCCAAATGCACACGGGCACTGACCAGCACGCCGCCTTTGATGCGCTTGTAGATACCGTATTGGCGCTCGCATGAAGGGTCTCATCGCTATGGCCATTGTCGCTAGCTCCCTGGTCGCATGCCGCGCGGATGAAACTGTCAGGGCTTATGGCGGCGCTGACCGCGTCTGGACGCTCAAGTTGCTGAATGGCGCAAACTTTCCCGCCCGCGCCACTTTGACCTTCCCAAAAGAAGGCGAGATTGCAGGTCAAGGGCCATGCAACCGATACTTCGGTGCCATGAAGGTACCCTATCCGTGGTTTGAGGCCGGTCGGATCGGTAGCACCCGCATGGCATGTCCGGAAATGGCAGCGGAAACAGCATTTCTGAGTGCACTTGCCACCGCCACACTTTCGGAAATAGCAGGCGATACGCTCATCCTGTCAAATGTTGACGGATTGGAAATGGTCTTCAAAGCGACCGAATAAAGGCCTCGACATAACGTGCGCGGGACTGCGGCAGCGGCCTGCCTCCCAATCCAGCTGCCAGATGATGGGTCAGAAAATAGCCGGTCGTTCTCAAGCCCGCAACAATCTCTGCATCATCCGCATCGCCAATGCCACGCAATACGTCGGGTAAGGGCAGCAACCGGTCTGCCCAATCCCCCGCCCCTGCACGCGACACAGCCCGCCCGGATTTGGGCGAGACATAAACCAGATCATCCGTGGCTCCGGTCACGGCACAGCACGTCAAATCAAGGCCATAGCCCATCTCTTCCAGCAGGCTCAGCTCCCAACGCAAATAGGCCAGTGGCCACACGTCCTCACACCCCAGCAAATCCAACAAGGTCTCTGTGCGAGAATAGAGCGGCAAATGAACCTCACGTTCAGGCAGGCAATATCCGACAAGTCCGGTGACTGTGTTCAAACCCGCCAACGCCAGCCGCCCTGCCATTGCTACGGCGGCACGACTGCGCACAGGCTCAACTGTAAACGTTCCTATATGATCTTCAAGCCGTGCCCGCCAGGTCAGATCCAACTGCGCACCCGGCTGCAAAATCGGTGCAATCTTACGGCTGGTCCCGCCCCGCACAATACCCACATGCCGCCCCTGCATAGGGGTAAATACTTCAATGATGGCCAAGGTCTCTCCATGGCGGCGCGTGCTAAGCAATATCCCCTGATCACGCCACTCCATCATCCCAGGCCCTCTTGATCCAGCAGATGCCGCCCGTCCCGATCTTCTACCTCAACCACCCAGAGGTCGGGATCAAAACCGCGCTGGCGGGAAATAGCCTCATCCACGTCGCGCTCTGCCCCCGCAGCCAGCTCCACCCAGATCCGATCACCGCTCGCCAGATCAAAAGAGCGCTGGAACACAACCGCCCTACCATCCAGCGTTGCCAGCTTCACCAGCACCGCGCCGCCTGTGTCATCCCCGTGGGCCACAACAAAGGCCGGTATGTCATACATCCGCAGCCGCGCCAGATAGGCATCAACCCAGAAACGAGCAGTCAGACGGGGCACAACAGTCCCTTCTTTATTGTGCCTCTAAACTCAATCCCGCACTCAAAACGCGCGCGCCCACAGTTCACTGGTTGCCGTCCTTGAACTCCAGCCCCATCTCGGAATACCGCTCGGATTCCTCCAACCAATTGGGACGTACTTTGACTTGCAAAAACAGATGCACCTTCCGGCCCAGAAACTCTTCCATTTCTTCCCGCGCCGCTTTGCTCACCGATTTGATAGTCTCGCCTTTGGACCCAAGGATGATCCCCTTATGCCCGTCGCGCATCACATAGATCAGCTGGTCAATACGCGCTGATCCGTCTTTGCGCTCTTCCCAGTTTTCCGTCTCGACGGTCAACTGGTACGGCAATTCCTGATGCAGACGCAGGGTCAGCTTCTCACGGGTCATCTCTGCCACAATCTGGCGCATGGGCAAATCGGCAATCTGGTCTTCGGGATACAGCCATGGCCCCGCCGGGACCTCGCCCGCCAACCATGTGCGCAGCGCCTCAACCCCATGCCCCTTTTCGGCAGAGATCATAAACGTCTCGACAAAAGGATAGGCGGCATTCAATTTCTGGCTCAATCCCAGCAGAACGGGTGCCTCGACGCGGTCGATCTTGTTGATGGCCAGCGCCACTCGCGCACCCTCACCAATCTCGTTCAGCCGCTCCAGAATCCGCTCGACACCCTCGGTCAGACCGCGCTGAGCTTCCACCAGCAACACCACCAGATCTGCATCCGCAGCACCGCCCCAAGCAGCAGCCACCATCGCACGATCCAACCGCCGCTTGGGCGCAAACAAGCCCGGCGTGTCGACAAATACAATCTGGCTGTCCCCCGCCATCGCTACACCACGGATACGCGCGCGTGTGGTCTGCACCTTATGCGTCACAATCGAGACCTTGGCCCCGACCATCCGGTTCAGCAGCGTGGATTTACCTGCATTGGGCTCTCCGATCAGGGCGACAAACCCCGCGCGCGTCGGGGATGTCTCCGTGGCTGGCGTTGGCTCATCGTTCATGTGTCTTGCTCCAATTGCGCCAGCAGCGATGCTGCGGCGTCTTGTTCTGCGGCGCGCTTGGCACCTGCTGTCGCACTGGCAGTCTGTCCTGTGGACAGCCGTGCGGCAATTGTGAATACCGGTGCATGGTCCGGTCCGCTGCGTTTGGTCAAGACGTAAGCAGGCGGCTCAAGTCCGCGCGCCTGCGCCCATTCTTGCAGCGACGTTTTTGCGTCCCGCGCGTCATCTTTAACAGAAGTTGTCCGTTCTCCCCACAACCGCAGGATCATTGCACGCGCAGCATCAAACCCGCCGTCAACATAGACTGCGGCAATCACTGCCTCCATCGCATCGCCCAGCAACGCCTGCTTGCGCCGCCCACCCGATAGCATCTCGGAACGCCCCAGACGAAGAACGGCGCCAATATCAATCTCTCGCGCGACATCGGCACAAGCTTCCTTGCGCACCAACGCGTTGAAGCGTGGCGCCAACTGTCCTTCGGAGGCCCCAGTATCAAGGTTCAGCAGCGCCTCCGCCATGACCAGCCCCAGCACACGGTCACCCAGGAACTCCAACCGCTGATTGTCATCGCGGTTTGGCGTGGACATGGAGGCATGCGTGACTGCTTCGCTCAGCAGTTTGGGCGTCTGGAAGTGATAGCCCAGCCGCTTTTCAAACGCTTTGAGTTCCGCCGACAGCTTCACTTGATCGCTTTGAAAAAGCGGTCGCTGCGCCAGGTCCAGAAAAACAGCATGGAGCGCCCGCTGGAGCTAAACACAATACGGTCCGCGCGACCAATCAGGTTCTCGAACGGTACAAATCCGACACCGCCCGCCGTCTGTGCAAGACGGCTATCCGCCGAGTTGTCGCGGTTATCGCCCATAAAGAAGTAGTTGCCTTCTGGCACGGTATATACGCCCGTACGGTCCGACGCTTGCGCGCCGATATTCAGTACGGCATGGCTCACACCGTTGGGCAGCGTCTCGATCGCGCGCGCCTTGATGCAGATACCACCCTGCCCGACGGCACCATTCGCGCAGCGCGGACGCAGACCCTGCGGGCCCTGCAACTCCATCATCTCTTCGAACTGGCCATCGGGCACCTGTGGCGCCGCATCACCGTTGATATGCACAACAGCATTGATCACCTGTATTGTGTCCCCGGGCAGACCAATCAAACGTTTAATATAGTCATGCCCTGAAATCGGGTGACGGAACACCACCACATCACCGCGTTCAGGCTGTGTGCCGAACAGCCGCGTATTTTCGCCGTCAAACACACCGCAAAGCTTCTTTGCATCCAGATTGATCCCCACGCGAGGGATAATCACACTGGGGCAAGATGCATAAGAATAGCCATAGGCCATCTTGTTCACAAAAACGAAATCCCCGATCAGAAGGGTCTGCTTCATCGAGCCGGAAGGAATCCAGAAGGGCTGGAAAAACAGGGTGCGAAACACGCCCGCGATCAGCAGAGCATACACAACTGTCTTGATCGTCTCGACAATCGGGTTGCCCGTCTTTTCCGTCTTGGCCATGCGGCGCTCCTACTGGGTTGGTCTGGGGTTACATGCGCAGGGCGGCGCGCGGTGTCAAGGTGCGCAGGGGGTAGGCACAGCCAATGGGCGCGCTTCAATCACAACAAATGCCTGCGCCCAAGGGTGATCATCGGTCAGCGTGACATGGATAACGGCCTCATGCCCCTCAGGTGTCATACTGGCCAGCCGCTCCGCCGCCCAGCCGGTCACCTCCATCACCGGCTGGCCGGTCCTGAGGTTGCTCACCGCCATATCGCGCCAGCTGATCCCCATCCGCAACCCTGTGCCTAGCGCTTTTGAGCACGCCTCTTTGGCGGCCCAGCGCTTTGCGTAAGTACCCGCTACATCCTTGCGACGGTTGGCTTTGGCTTGCTCCAATGGTGTAAAGACGCGGTTGCGAAAACGATCTCCAAAGCGGTCCAGCGTCCCTTGAATACGCTCGATATTTGCGAGGTCCGTGCCAATGCCTAAAATCATCGCCTTACCTTCCTGCGCAATCCAGCTACTCAGACCGCCCGCGCTTCATCCATCAGGCGGCGCATCTGGCGAATGGCCGGGTCCAGCCCTAGAAAGATCGCTTCACCAATCAAAAAATGGCCAATGTTCAGCTCAACCACTTCGGGGAATGCTGCAACAGGTGAAACCGTCTCATAGGTCAGCCCGTGGCCCACATGCATTTCCAGACCCAAGCTATGGCCGAATGTCGCCATTTCACGCAATTTTCCCAGCTCGATATCTGCCTGCTCGAAACGTCCCTCATGGAAAGCATCGCAATAAGCGCCCGAGTGCAACTCGACCACTTGGGCACCAATGCGGTGCGCGGCTTCGATCTGGCGCATTTCGGCAGCGATAAAGATGGATACACGGCTTCCCGCCTCGCGCAACGGCGCAATAAAATGTGCCAGCCGGTTCTCTTCGCGTGCCACTTCCAGCCCGCCTTCGGTGGTCCGCTCTTCACGTTTTTCAGGAACAATGCAAACGGCGTGCGGTTTGTGGCGCAACGCGATCTTCTGCATCTCTTCGGTGGCTGCCATCTCGAAGTTGAGCGGCACGGTCAACATATCCATCAGACCTTCGATATCCGCATCCGAGATGTGGCGGCGGTCTTCGCGCAGGTGCGCCGTGATGCCGTCAGCGCCGGCGTCCTGCGCAATGCGGGCCGCGCGCAGCGGATCGGGGGTATCGCCCCCGCGTGCATTACGCACCGTGGCCACATGGTCGATGTTGACGCCCAAACGCAATTTTCCCAGATCAGTCATTTGCCTTTTCCTTCTTCTCTTTTGCCAACAGCTTCACAGTCGCTTTTGCAGCAGATTTCGCCTTTATCGCCTCAAACTTGGCCTTAATCAGTCCGCGCCGCCGCTTCTGATAGGCATACAGCACCGGCACCGCCAAATAATACGCCACCGTAGCAAAGAAGATGCCCGAGACAATGCCACCCATCAGATAGGGGTAAAATATGTCCCGCGAGAAGATCGCCAAACCCGACCACTCCATTTTTTCAGGTGAGAAGATAGACAGGGTATTGTGCCACAGGTCGCTGCCTGCATCGGCAAATTTGTGGCTCAGCGCCCGCAACTCACCTTCTTCCAGTTCGGTGCCGAGCAACCAGTGGCCGGACTTCAGCGATGCAAGTGTGATAAAGACAAAGGTCAGCGGGTTGCCCACAAATGTGGCCATCAACGACGCGAGGATGTTGCCCTTCATCAGCCGCGCGACCAGAACTGCACCCAAGAAATGGAACCCGAATAGCGGTGAAAAGGTGATAAAGACACCCGCCCAAATGCCACGCGCTATCCGCTCTGGGCTGTCGGGCAAACGACGCACGCGGTGTTTAACATAGTGAAAGGCGCGCGCCCAACCGCCGCGGGGCCATACCAGCTCGGCCATAGAGCGGCCAAAGGTCTTTGGATCGCGGCGCTTGAATATCAATGTCTGTGCTCCGCTACGCGAAAGGCATCCGCCGAAAGCGAGGGATCACGGTACCGGCTGAGCGCCGCAACATTGCTTTCAGCTTCCAATGTCAGCATCAAGGAATGCAACTGCGCTGCGTCGCGCAACTCTGCATGGACCAGCAACCGGAAATAGTCCTGCTTGCGTTCGACAAATTTCAGATCGGCGATATTAGCTCCCGCCTCTCCGATCAACGTGCAGATGCGGCCCAACACACCACGATCATTGGCAACCGTCAGCTCGATTGTGGCCCCGTAAACCGCGGGATGGCTGCCGTCATGCCAGCGCAGATCAAGCCACCGTTCGGGCTGATCCTCGTAGTCGCTCAGACGTTCACAATCAATCGCATGCAAGAGCACCCCCTTGCCCCGGAATGTGATGCCCACGATCCGCTCTCCCGGCAAGGGCTCACAGCATGACGCGCGCTCAAAGGACTGCCCCGGCTCAAGGCCGATCACCGCGCGTTTGCGGTCAACCTCATCACCGGTGACCTTATCCAGTTCGGGATAGACCGAACTCACCAGCTCGCGACCTGTCAACTCGGCGCTGCCCAACCGCTCCAGCACATCGTCCACACCGCCAAGTCGCAAAGCCCGCGATGCGGTGGCCAGCACCTTATCAGTGGCGCTCTTGCCTACATGCTCAAACGCGGAGCGCGCCAGTTCACGGCCCAGCTTGATAAACCGCGCGCGGTCTACTTCGCGCAAGGAGCGGCGGATGGCCGTCTTGGCCTTACCCGTGGTCGCAATATCCAGCCATGTGTTCTGCGGCGTTTGCCCTTCGGCAGTGATGATCTCGACCGACTGGCCATTCTTGATCCGTGTCCACAGCGGCACACGCAAGCCATCCACCTTGGCGCCGACACAGGCCGACCCGATGCGAGTGTGAATGGCGTAGGCAAAATCAATAGGCGTCGCCCCGCGCGGCAGCTTGATAACCTCACCTTTCGGGGTAAAGCAGAATACTTTGTCCGTATACATTTCCAGCTTTACGGCTTCGAGAAACGACACATGATCATCCTCGCCGTCAAACTGCTCGGTCAGTTGCGCAATCCATTTTGCAGGATCAACGGCAAACGGGTTTTGAGAGCGAACGCCATCACGGTAGGACCAATGCGCCGCCACGCCTTGCTCGGCGACGTCATGCATTTGGCGGGTGCGAATCTGCACCTCAACCCGCTTGCCATCACGTCCCGACACAGTTGTGTGGATCGAACGGTAGCCGTTGGTCTTGGGCTGGCTGATATAATCCTTGAACCGGCCCGGCACAGCACGCCAGCGGCGGTGGATTGCGCCCAGCGCACGGTAGCAGTCCTCTTCGCTATCCGTGATCACACGGAATCCGTAAATATCCGACAGACGGGAGAAAGATTGCTCTTTCTCTTCCATCTTGCGCCAGACCGAATAGGGCTTTTTCGCACGGCCAAACACTTCTGCCTCGACATCCGCATTGGACAGCTCTTTGCGCATGTCCGTAGTGATCCGTGCAATTACATCGCCGGTTTCTTTTTGCAGCGTGATAAAGCGGCGCATGATGGATTGCCGCGCTTCGGGGTTGAGGACCCGAAATGCGAGGTCTTCCAGCTCCTCACGCATCCACTGCATACCCATACGTCCGGCAAGCGGCGCGAAGATATCCATAGTCTCACGGGCTTTTTGCGCTTGCTTGTCAGGGCGCATCGCTTTGATCGTACGCATGTTGTGCAGGCGGTCCGACAGCTTGACCAGAATAACCCGCAGGTCCTTGGACATCGCCATAAACAGCTTGCGGAAGTTCTCGGCCTGCTTGGTGTGCGATGAATTGAGCTGGAGGTTCGTGAGCTTTGTCACCCCATCAACAAGTTCGGCGACTTCTTTTCCAAACAACTCCTGCACCTCGGAGTAGGAGGCCGCAGTGTCTTCGATCGTGTCATGCAGCAAAGCAGTGATGATGGTGGCATCATCCAGCTGCTGCGCGGCAAGGATCGCGGCTACAGCAACTGGATGTGTAAAATAGGGCTCGCCAGAATGCCTGAACTGCCCCTCATGCATACGTTCGCCGTAGGCATAAGCTGCGCGGATATGCGCTTCGTTTGTCTTGGGGTTGAACCCCCGCACCAATGTAACAAGGTCATCGGCAGTTGTGGTCATTATCTATACCGGCCCTCATGCGGATCGGTCATTGCCGCAGCAATCACCCCTGCCCTTGCGCTGCCATCAACTGCCGCAAAAGCATTTCTTCGGACACGCTGTCCTCGTCGGGCTTGTCTTGCTCCGCACCCATAAGAATCGCCATTGCGTCTTCTTCTGGCTCGTCGACTTCGATCTGATGCTGGTTGCTTTCGATCAGGCGCTCGCGCAGATCATCGGCTGATTGCGTCTCATCAGCGATCTCGCGCAGGGACACAACAGGGTTTTTATCGTTGTCACGGTCTACTGTTACAGCAGAACCCGCAGAAATCTCACGCGCGCGGTGGGCCGCAAGCATGACCAGTTCAAACCGGTTCGGGACTTTATCTACACAATCTTCGACGGTTACGCGGGCCATTGGACGCTCCAATAAAATATCTGCTAGAGCAGGCTATCTAGGCGTCTTCACCCTGATTTACAAGCAGGTATTACAGCGCCACCACCTCCAGCCGCTGTGCATCTGACAAGGCATCATGCATCGCCCGAATGGTCAGTCCGGTCACCGGATGACACCAGTCCGGCGCGACATCCATCATCGGGACCAACACAAATGCACGCTCGGCCAATCGCGGGTGAGGCAGAATCAATTCATCCGGCGTAACCGTTTTTTGCATCTCCAGAGGCATCTCGCGCCAGTATTGGTGCGTTTTTGCGTCTGGCAGAACCGTTGCGCCCATCCCGATCAAATCGAGATCCAGCGTACGGGCACCCCAGCGCACGACACGCTTGCGCCCCATCTCGGCCTCAACGGCATGCAACTCTGCCAGAACCAGAACCGCACTGAGAGATGTTTCCAGAACGGCTGCTGCATTCACAAAATCGGGGCCCGCACCTGCCGGATAGGCCGGCGTCCGGAAAAAGCGGCTCCGCGCACGAATCACAAAGCCCCGTTGCGACAAACGTGACAACGCCTCCTCTACAAGGTCCGCAGACCTTGCGCTTTCATGCTCCAAGTTAGACCCAAGTGCGATTAAGCACATGTGAACAGCTGCGCGACCATTGTAATCCTTTTTCCCAGCACTATACCATGTTACTGATGCATGCACCTTGTGCCGCCTGATAAGATCGTTAGACACAGTATTCAACTTATCGCATTGTTTGAACAACTAAATTGCCTGTTGCTCGAGTACATAAATTTGAGGATTTATAATGTTTTACAAAGACGAGCGGCTTGCGCTGTTTATTGATGGTTCAAACCTTTACGCAGCGGGCAAAGCGCTAGGTTTTGATATTGACTACAAGCTTCTGCGCACGGAATTCATGCGTCGGGGCAAGTTGCTTCGGGCGTTCTATTACACGGCCTTGCTGGAGAATGATGAATACTCTCCTATCCGCCCGTTGGTCGACTGGCTGCACTATAACGGCTATACTATGGTCACCAAACCGGCCAAAGAATACACCGACAGCATGGGCCGCCGTAAAGTTAAGGGCAACATGGACATCGAGCTTGCTGTGAACGCGATGGAGCTTGCACCCCATCTTGATCACATCGTGATCTTTTCCGGTGATGGTGACTTCCGCCCGCTTGTTGAAAGCGTTCAACGCCAGGGCGTCCGCGTCTCCGTTGTGTCCACAATCCGCAGCCAACCGCCAATGATCTCGGACGACTTGCGCCGTCAGGCAGACAATTTCATCGAGCTGGATGACTTGCGTGATGTGATTGGCCGCCCGCCTCGCGAAAATGCGGACAACGCCGCAGACTGATCCACAGCCACAGACCACAAACACACTTAAAAAAAATGATACGCCGGACTGCTTTCACAGGTCCGGCGCATTGTCGTAATTCAAATTTTGTGGGCCAGTAATGGTAACCAGAACTATGCGACCCTGTTTCGAGAATAGCATTGTAGACCTGCGCCATCTCCCCCCTTAAAAGGGGGGGTATTCGCATAAAGGTACGTCGATGATCGTTGATACAGCCGCAGAGATTGAAAAAGGGCAAACAACGGATGCAATCTGGCGGGCTTTGCTGGATGCACTGCCAATGATCGGTATGGATTTTGCGATCTACGCCAGTGTGACGAACACGTTTGAAAACCCGCTTGTCCTGTCCAACATTCCCGATCTCTACAGTCAGAACCCCGCCCGCGAGGATCCCTTTCTGATCCACTGCTGCGAAAGCTATCAGATATTCCCGGTAGGTCGTGCGTTTTCACACAGGTATTCCTACATCTCCGACGCAGACCGCTCTTTCATAAACCGCGCGGCCGAACGGGGCTTTACCGCAGGCATCGCCATCCCCATGCGGTTAAAGAGCAACAACCGCTTCGGCGGTTTCATTCTGGGCAACGGAATGGAAATGTCCGAGTTTTCCCAGAAGGTCCTGCCCCGTGCTGAAGAGTTACGCCTGTTTTGCATGATCATCCACCGCCGGATAGAAGAGCTGGTCGAAACACCAGAGCAACCCGCGCCAATGGACACCCGCGCCGCGCTTGTTGCCCACCCGCTTCCTCCGGCCTTCGACCCGCTGACGCCGCGCGAAAGTGAAGTGATCGTTCTTTTGTCACAGGGCAAGACACGCGCCGAAACTGCGCGCATATGCGGCATTTCCGTCCACACCGTGTCTGATTATGCCAAACACGGATATCGCAAGCTCGGCATTCGCAACCGTGCCCAAGCAGCAGATCTGATGCTGAAACACACCATCCGCTCCTGACATACCTGCGCAGAACCGAAAATCGAGTCTGGACCTGAGCCCCCCGCGCCCTTACCTCTGCACCCAGCACGGAGACCTTTATGACAAAGCAGCCCCTCACCCTTTATCTGGCCGCACCGCGCGGATTTTGCGCAGGCGTAGACCGCGCGATCAAAATCGTCGAGATGGCGATCACAAAATGGGGCGCGCCTGTCTATGTGCGGCACGAGATCGTGCACAATAAATTTGTCGTCGATGGGTTGCGGGAAAAAGGCGCAGTGTTTGTCGAGGAACTCTCCGAATGCCCCGATGACCGCCCGGTAATTTTCTCGGCCCATGGCGTGCCAAAATCCGTGCCAAATGCCGCACAGGCCCGCAACATGGTCTATGTCGACGCCACCTGCCCGCTGGTCAGCAAAGTCCACATCGAGGCCCAGCGCCACGCCGATGCGGGCCTGCAAATGATCATGATCGGCCATGAAGGCCACCCCGAAACCGTCGGCACTATGGGTCAACTCCCCGAAGGCGAAGTCCTGCTGGTCGAGACCCCCGCAGACGTGGCAACCGTGCAAGTCCGCGACGAAAGCAAGCTGGCCTATGTCACCCAGACCACGCTGAGCATCGACGACACCGCCGATATCGTCGCGGCCCTTCAGGCGCGCTTCCCCGCCATCGTCGGCCCACACAAAGAAGATATATGCTATGCCACAACCAACCGTCAGGAAGCGGTCAAGGCTATGGCACCCAAATGCGACGCAATGCTGGTTGTCGGCGCACCCAACTCCTCCAACTCCAAACGTCTGGTCGAGGTCGGCTCACGCGCAGGCTGCGCCTACGCCCAACTGGTCCAACGCGCAGACGACATCGACTGGCGCGCATTGGACGGCATCACCAGCATCGGCATCACCGCAGGCGCCTCCGCCCCCGAAGTCCTGATCAATGAGGTCATCGACGCCTTCAAAGCCCGCTATGACGTGACCGAGGAATTGGTGGAAACCGCAGTAGAGAACGTAGAGTTCAAAGTGCCGCGTGTGCTGCGGGAAACGGCTTAGGCACTATTCACAACCGATGCCGTCCCGGTCTCGATCAAGTTTGTATTGATCCGGCCCCACAACCCTGAAGGGGCCACGGGCATACCGTGGTCCATTCCCGCTGCCACCAGCGCAATCAACATCCGAGTTGCCGGGCGCGATGCAGATATCTTCGTAACTGCTGTGGCAACTCTGTGCAGAGGCCAGGCTCACCCCAAAGCCGGCAAACGGGTCTTGCCCGGAGGGAAGACATAGAGTTGCAAAAGTGAGGGCGAGTTTGTTAGCCATTATTAATACTTGGTTAACGAGGCGTCTTTTTCAATCCTTAAAAATA
This sequence comes from Sulfitobacter sp., assembly GCA_029252045.1. Lineage (GTDB taxonomy): Bacteria > Pseudomonadota > Alphaproteobacteria > Rhodobacterales > Rhodobacteraceae > Sulfitobacter. The sequence continues at coordinate 4,201 of JAQXCD010000054.1, read as the reverse complement.
GACATGGCCCCTAGACCTTATCCAGCTTTTCGCTGGCTCTATTGTTCACATCACCCAGAAAAGCGCTACGGTGCTGCCAAAGATAACCTCAAAGGCCCGCCCAATGATCACCCTCCAGTTCCTGCTCACCGCCCTCGTCGTGGTCATCGCGCCCGGCACCGGCGTCATCTACACCCTTGCACTCGGCCTTGGCCAAGGTCGCGGCGCCGCGCTCTGGGCCGCCCTCGGTTGCACCTTCGGCATTGTCCCGCACCTCGCCGCTGCAACGCTCGGGCTTGCCGCGATCTTGCACACCTCGGCCTTACTTTTTGCCATGATCAAATGGGCAGGCGTTGCCTATCTGCTCTACCTCGCATGGCAAAGCCTGAAAGACGGCGGTGCGCTCAGCGTCAACGCCACCCGCACACGGCAGTTCGGCTGGCAAATTGCAAGGCGCGGCGCGCTGATCAACACCCTCAACCCCAAGCTGTCGATCTTCTTTCTGGCACTGCTGCCGCCCTTCCTGTCGGGCAATCCGGCAACGGCAACGGCAACGTTTGAGATGTCAATGATGGGGGCCATCTTCATGGGGCTGACATTTGTGGTTTTCGTCCTTTACGGCACCTTCGCCGCCGCCGCCCGCCAGCGCCTTCTCGGCTCCGCCCGCGTGATGACATGGCTCAGCCGGTCCTTCGCCGGTATCTTTGCCGCCCTCGCCGGCCGCCTAGCGCTTGAGCGCGCCTGATGTTCGGCATTCCGCGCGCGCCCTTGATCCTCGGCCTTGCAGGCCTGATCCCCTTTGGCTTCGGCGCACTGATCGCCGGCGGCGGGTTCTGGGCAAACATGGGCGACCCGAACGCAGGCGGCTACCCCCTGATCATCGCCAAAGACGGTCTCGACCTGCTGGTCCTCTACGCCACGATCATTCTGTCTTTCATGTCCGGCGTTCTGTGGGGGTTTGCCACCAAAACAACCGGAGCAGCCGCAACAGCCGGATATATCCTCTCAGTCATCCCCGCCCTCTGGGCCTTTTTGATGCGCGGCAGTCAACCGGCTGAAACGCTGACATATTTGCTGATCGGCTTTCTCGGCCTCCTCCTGCTCGATCTCTACTTTTTCCGCGCAGGCCTGACGCCTCCATGGTGGATGCGCCTTCGCCTGCTACTGACAACAATCGTCGTGATCTGCCTTGCCACCGGAGCCTTCGCATGAGTGATCCTGAAACCCTTCGCGTCTACGCTGCAAAATCAGCGGACTATGCGGCCATCACAGATGCTGCCCTACGCAACGACCCGATCCTGTCTGCCTTTATCGCAGGCCTCCCCGGCGGCGGCAGCGCACTTGATCTTGGCTGCGGTCCGGGCACTGCGGCGGCGGTAATGGCAGCGGCTGGCCTACAGGTTCACGCCATAGACGCCGTGCCCGAAATGATCGCCCTCGCCGCCGCACACACAGGCGTGCGCGCCGAGGTGAAAACCTTCGACCAAATAACCGGATCTGACCTGTATGACGGTGTCTGGGCCAACTTCAGCCTGCTCCATGCCGCGCGGGACACCCTGCCGCGCATCCTTTCAACCCTGCACACCACCCTGCGCGCCGAGGGCAAACTGCACATCGCAATGAAGCTCGGCCGCGACACAAAACGCGACGCCATCGGCCGCCAATACACCTATGTCACCGAGCCCGAGCTGCGCAGCCTTCTCGCCGCCGCGGGCTTCACCGTCACGAAAAAGCACGAAGGACGCGATATGGGGCTGGACGGCACCTATGCGGATTGGATAGCACTCGCCGCAGATGCCTAAACTTTTTGCATATACAGACGGCGCCTGTTCAGGCAATCCCGGCCCCGGCGGCTGGGGTGCTTTGATGCAGGCCATGGACGGCGGAGCGGTGGTCAAGGAACGCGAGCTGAAAGGCGGCGAAGCCAACACCACCAACAACCGGATGGAGCTGCTGGCCGCTATCCACGCGCTGGAAGCGCTGGAACGTGACACAGAAATCACCGTGGTCACCGATAGCAACTACGTCAAAAACGGCATCACCGGATGGATCTTCGGCTGGAAGAAAAACGGCTGGAAAAACGCCGCCAAAAAACCTGTCGCCAACGTCGAGCTGTGGCAGCGCCTTGATGCGGCCAATGCCCGCCACCGTGTCACTTGGGAGTGGGTCAAAGGCCATGCAGGCCACCCCGAAAACGAGCGTGCAGATGCACTGGCCCGCGCGGGCATGGCACCTTTCAAGTCGAAATGAGCCTGCTGACCTTCCTCGACTACGCCTCCGTCATTGTCTTTGCCATCACGGGAGCTTTGGTTGCCAGCCGCGCCCAGCTTGATCTCGTAGGCTTTGCCTTCATCGCTTGCCTTACCGCCGTTGGCGGCGGTACCGTCCGTGACCTGCTACTGGACCGGAACCCGATCTTCTGGATCGCCGAACCTGCGTATCTGGGTGCAGCCGCAGCCGCCGCTTTGATCACCTTCTTCACCGCCCACCTGCTCGAAAGCCGCCTGCGCACCATTATCTGGCTCGACAGTTTCGCCCTCGCCGTTGCCGTAGCCGCCGGCGCGGGTGTCGCCATCAGTCTGGGACAAGGTCCGGTAATCACCGTTCTGATGGGCATCGTCACCGGCTGCATGGGCGGCCTGATGCGTGATGTCGTAGTGGGCGATGTCCCCGTCGTCCTCAAACAGGGTGAGCTTTACGTGACCGCCGCCCTGGCAGGTGCATCCACGACGGTGCTGGTCCAAACATACCTACCTGATGTGCCATTTGCCCTGATTTTCGGCGCCGCGGTCACATGGATATTGCGCGCAGGGTCGATCTTCTTCGGCTGGCACCTGCCCGTCTACAAAAGCGCCCCGCCAAAGAAATAGGTCACAACCCAGCCTCTATCTTTCTTGGCCGTAAATCCTCGGCCTTATGTATCAAACGCACCAAGCGGGGTGTGAGTGATGATTAAACCTTCAAATTGCATTATTCTGGCTCCCTTCCATCAGTATGTCATATCTCGGACTTTCTTGGCATGTTTGATCGTTATTTTTGCTTCCATTCCTATGCACCCTTATAGTCACTTCGGACCAAGATTTTTGTTTGGGGTTGAGGCTGTGAGTGTATTCAACTCTGCTGTAAATAATGATATCGACAAGTCCGTCAAAAAACCTCTCATTCAGATTGGGAGGGACATGTTTCAAAGCCGTTACAAAATTAGGTGTTTGATCCCACGGTTTAATGGTGTGATCCTTTCGCAGGAATGGAAGGAAGCATTATGGGACAAGTTCGTCACGGGAGCGCCACGACAACGCACGCTGTCCGAGCAGCAATACAGCGATCGCAAGCTTCGATCGCGGCGCTGAGCAAGGAACTTGGGATCAACCCGAAGACAGTTGCCAAGTGGCGAAAGCGCGAGACCGTTGAAGATCGCAAAACTGGGCCGAAAGAGCCTCGTTCAACCGTTCTCAGCGAAGCAGAGGAGGCGATGATCGTCGCATTCCGGCGGCACACGCTGCTGCCGCTCGATGATTGCCTCTATGCTCTTCAGCCATCGATTCCGCATCTGACGCGGTCGGCATTACATCGGTGCCTTCAGCGGCATGGCATCTCGCGCTTGCCCGACGTCGAGGGGGACAAACCTAAGCGGCAGCGCTTCAAGCGCTACCCGATCGGATTCTTTCACATCGACATCGCGGAGGTTCAAACCGCCGAGGGCAAGCTGTATATGTTCGTGGGCATTGACCGGACCAGCAAGTTTGCAGTCACCCAACTCGTAGACAAGGCAGATCGCAAGACCGCCTGGGAGTTCCTCGAAATGCTGCTCAAAGTCGTCCCTTATCGCGTTCATACGATCCTGACCGATAATGGCATCCAGTTCGCCGAACAGCCCCGCAATCGTAACACACCTTATTCTCGGTCCATGCGTTTCGACATGATCTGCGAGGCCAACGAGATTGAACACCGACTGACCAAACCTAACCATCCATGGACCAACGGCCAAGTCGAGCGGATGAACCGAACGATCAAGGATGCTACGGTGAAACGGTATCACTACGACAGCCACGACCAGCTGCGCACGCACCTCGCGGACTTCATGGCGGCCTACAACTATGCGCGCCGACTCAAGACACTCAACGGCCTCACGCCCTACGAATACATTTGCAAGATCTGGACTTCGGAGCCAGATCGATTCATCCTAAATCCGATCCACCAGATGCCGGGACTGAACACCTAG
>JAQXCD010000053.1 GCA_029252045.1 Sulfitobacter sp. | reverse complement strand
ATTGACCCCAGATGAGGCCTATGTCAGCAAAACCGAACCAATGAGATTAGCAGCCTAAATAAAACCCAGATCCACCTTAACAAGGCTGAAAACTGGTCTAAAATCTAGGACCACCTCTCACCTCAGCTATCGGGATCACGAGCGATCGCTTCAACTGCATCTGCAAAGTTCTTCATCTCCGATTTTGAGAACCGCTCAGGAATAACACCAGAAGCTAACTCTGTAATCCGTTCTTCCCAAGACTTTACGAACTTAACTGCATGCCAGATTTGATCTGCGTGCGAAGCGATGACAGGTGCTGTCGACACAATCACTGGCACCAAGTCAGCGATTATTGATCCCGCTCGAATTTCTTTAACATATATCTCAGCGTCATTTTCAAATTCATCATTTGCGGCCAGTGACTTTCGATACTCGCTTGCAAGCGAGGTGAATGCGCTAACAAAGCCACCCAGTTCAATTGGTGCTGAGTTATTCAGGTATAGTGTGATCACTGTAGGAGCCGAAGCTAGGGTTGCATTTTTCGAAATCATTGCTCGATACTCCAATCCGCTTAATGACCACCAAAGGCAATAGATATACCTCTAATAGTTGCAATAACATTTCGAGCTTACTGGTATTGCTCGCGGCGCAAACTTACCAAACACCTTGACAATGTTCCCTCTATGTTCCATCCTGCTCATAGAACAAGAACGGGAGCATCCCATGTCTTACCAAACCACATTCCCCGACCTCTTCGAGGCGGCGCGGCCCGCGCAGCAGGCTGAACTGGCGCTACCCACGCCCACCCCCGCCACGCAAAAACAGATCGACTATGCCTTGTCTCTGGCGGAAAAAACCAAATCCGAGCTGCCTGCGGGCATTACGCAGGACAAGGCACGGCTGTCGAAGTGGATCGACGCGCACAAACCGGCGCCATCGCAGTTCAATGATTACCCCTCCTCCAAGCAGGTGGGATTTGCCGAACGGATTGCGCGCCTGAAACGCACTGCCGTGCCGCCGGAGTGTTTCCGCGACCGCGCGCTCATGTCGCGGTGGATTGACGCGCATAAACCCCGCTAGGGGGCTGGCAACCACGCCAGTTCCGCCTACCTTGGGCTTATGACAGATACACTCGATGTTCTTTACAACGCCTCCTGCCCGATTTGTCGGCGGGAGGTGGACCATTACGCCAAGCTGAGCGCAAGGCACGACCTGCCCATCGGTTATCACGATCTGGGAGAAGCCGAGCTGGCCGCATGGGGTATGACCGCCAAAGACGCGGCCCAGCGTCTGCATGTGCGCAAGGACGGCCAGATTTACGGCGGCATCCCTGCCTTTATCATGCTCTGGCGCGAAATCCCGCAGATGCGGTGGCTGGCACGGCTGGCCAGCCTGCCGGTGCTCAATTGGCTGGCGGTCAAACTCTACGACCACATCCTGGCCCCGCTGCTCTACCGCTGGCACCTCAGTCGCGAGCGGAAACGTCAGAGCGCGTCGAGATAGGCGCGCACACAGGTCTGTACATGGCGGAACCTGTCACCGCCCAGATGCTTGCCGCCGTACCAGCGCGTTACAACCACCAGATGCCCCATCAGCGCCTCATGCTCCAGCATCCGCAGGATCACCATACCCGCACCACTTTCACCGTCATCGGCCTTGATCGCCCCCTCCTCCGCCAGCAGCGCACCCCATGTATTATGGGTCGCCTTGGCGTAGGATTTATCCCGCTTCAACTCTTTCAGCGCGGCATCAATCTCGGCGCGGCTGCCCACAGGACTGCCCGACACAGCATATTTGCTGCCCTTGTCGGTCAGGATCACGCCTAGTTTAAGCATGGTCAGGTATACCCGACTTGGGCATCCCGACACATCAAAGTAACCTCGCCTTGTGTCGATCAATTTTCGTTCGGCTATTGTGTAGAGCGCCCATTTTTTATTACCGATTTCAAACAAACCAATTACCGCAGGACCCAATACCATGCCCTTTCTCAACCATACACCGGCCTTGGCCGAACTGATAGGCGTTGGCGGCTTTTACCTCTATGTGCTGACTTACCCCTTACTGACCTTTCGGGTCGTCACAGCGCCATCACTGACTTATTTCTGTATGAACCTGACCGCCGCAAGTTGCGTGTTGATTGGCCTCACGGCCAGTTTCAACCTCGCTTCCGCGATGATCCAGATATTCTGGATCTCGATGTCACTGATCGGAATTACACTGCAACTGATGCGCGCGGCACGCTAAGCGGCTTACAGGCATGCTGCCGTGCGGCGTACCGTTTCTATCCGCGAAACGTTGGGCGGGTGGGTGCCCAGAAATTTATCACCCGGATCAGGAATGCGGGTAAAGAAGGCCGCACCGCGCAGCGGATCATAGCCCGCCTTTTTAGTGATCACTGTGCCCAGCGCATCTGCCTCAAGCTCGAAATCCTTGGAATAGCTACGCGCGCCCACTTGTGCGCCCAATTCCTGAGCCGAGCGGACAGTATTTGCATCCCCACCGCTCAGCGTGGCAAGACCCGCAAAGATCACAGCCCCCGCTACCGCGTTCTGCTGTTGGCGGGCGATATGGCCAGCGATGTGGTGGGCTGCTTCATGGCCCATCACAAAGGCCAGCTCGTCCTCGTTTTGGGCATCGGCAATCAGGGCAAGGGTGAAGGCGATGATCGGGCGGCCCTGACGATCAAGGGTTTGGTAGGCGTTTGCAGGTTCACCGGGGCGGTCATCAACGACTATGTTGAAATCGCAATTTACGTTGGTTGTACGCGCGCGGCATTCCCGTTCGGCCACTGGCTCAAGCGTGTTTACGACCTGCACAAAATTGCGGGCGCTGGTACGGCTACTTACGGGCTGGACTGCAGATGTAGTTTGCGGGCCGGCAGGTGTGACAGGCACAACCTCACAGGCCGCCAATGCAGCGACGAAACCCAAAGCCACAATTGCACGCATTATCATCCGGTCGATACCTCAAGCTGGTCACAGTCGCGCAATACGGAACGACCTATGTGGGTATTCTAGCACGCCCAGCGCAAGGGGCCAGCCCGATCACAACACAGTGAGACTTATGCGCGGTCCTGCACCTATGTAAACGACATCGCAGTGCTTGCACGCGCGGCATGATCCGTTAGTCTTCGACCATGTTTACAATCGAGCACGAATTCGAGGCCTCTGTGATCACTCTCGTTGACGAAGGGGAGACCCCTTTGCAAGAGGATGTGACATTGCACGCCTTTGCAGACCGGATCACGTTTCAGCAGTGGGATCCGGCCAGTGATTGTGTGCGCACGATCACCCTGTCGCCGAACCAACTGCGCGATCTGGCAGCCGCTCTCAATTTGCCCGAAGGCATATATCATAGCGCGCCTTGAGGCGCCCCACCTACAGGAATAACACATGGCCACCGGCACCAACATCCGCACCTATTTCGAGGGCACATGGCACAATGGCGATCTGAGCGTCATGAAAGCGGCCGATCACGGCGCATGGCTGGGCACAACTGTGTTCGACGGTGCACGTCTGTTTGACGGGCTTGCCCCCGATCTGGAGGCGCATTGCGCCCGCATCAACCGCTCGGCCGCAGCGCTGATGATCACCCCCACGGTGAAGGCCGATGATATGGTGGCGATCGTGCGCGAAGGGCTGGCCGCCTATCCGCGTGATGCAGCTGTGTACATCCGCCCGATGTATTGGGCGCTTGCGGGCGACGAGTTGGGGATTATCCCGCTTAAGGACGCCACAGGCTTCGCCATCTCGCTGGAGCAAATCCCCATGGCCCCGCCCGAGGCCGCATCGACCCTGACGCGCACGCGTTTCCGCCGTCCTGTGCTGGAGGATAACGTGGTGAATGCCAAGGCGGGATGCCTCTACCCCAACAACGCCCGCATGATGGCCGAGGCGCGTAGCAAGGGGTTTGGCAATGCACTGGTTGCAGATGCAATTGGTAATGTGGCGGAAACCGCTTCGGCCAATGTGTTTATGGTAAAGGACGGCGAAGTGTTTACCCCTGTGCCAAACGGTACGTTCCTTGCGGGTATTACCCGTGCCCGTCATATGCAGAACATGCGCGCTGACGGGTTGCAGGTACATGAAGCTGTACTCAGCTTTGATGATTTTCACGCAGCGGACGAGATTTTCCTCTCGGGCAATATGATGAAAGTCACGCCGATCAAGGCCTTTGACGATACGGCCTACCGTGTGGGCGGCAATGGCAACCCCGTCACCCAGCGGGTGCGCGAAATGTACTGGGATTGGGCGGCATCGCAAAAGGCGTAAATGCTTACCGCTGCGTCTGGACTTACAAAAGCCAATTGCATGCGCCCCTCCTGCGCGTCATGATTACCGCCGAAGTAGGGAGAATATTATGCGCAAGTTTCTTGTGATCCTCGATGACAGCCGCGAATGCCTGAACGCCATGCGGTTTGCAGCCATGCGTGCGTCGAAAACCGGGGGTGGCGTTGAAGTTCTGGCGGTAATTGCACCGGAGGAGTTCAACCACTGGATCGGCGTTGGTGACATCATGCGCGAAGAAGCGCGCGAGCGAATCGAAGTGCATTACGAAGTGTTCGCCAAATGGATGCGTGACCGTCAGGGCGTAGAGCCGGAGCTGGTGATCCGTGAAGGTCAGGCCGTTGATGAAATCATAGCTCAAATCAAGGACGACCCCGAAATCGGCGTATTGGTGCTGGGTGCTGGCACCGACGGCAAAGGCCCCGGCCCGCTGGTGACCCAACTGACCCGCAATTCAGGCAGTCTGCCCATCCCGATCACCATTGTTCCGGGCGACATGAGCAAGGAAAAGCTGGAAGCAATTACCTAGTTTAGAACGATTCCAGACATCTTGACATCCCGCCGATGCATCCGCATATCTAAGGGAACCCAGACGGAGGCTTTGCCACATGTTTATCCAGACAGAATCCACACCAAACCCCGCAACGCTCAAATTCCTGCCCGGTCAAACTGTGCTGGAGATGGGGACAGCAGATTTCCCCACAGCTGACACGGCCTCCACTTCGCCGCTGGCCACGCGCCTGTTTGGTGTGGACGGTGTGACGGGTGTGTTCTTTGGCACAGATTTTGTGACCATCACCAAGGCCGACGCGACCGAGTGGGACCACGTCAAGCCGGCTCTGCTGGGTGCGATTATGGAGCATTTCCAGTCCGGCCAGCCTGTGATGGGTGCAGACCATACCGCCACCTCCGGCCATGCCGAGCATACCGGCGAAGACGGTGCAATTGTTGGCCAGATCAAAGAACTTCTGGACAGCCGTGTGCGCCCCGCAGTGGCCCAGGATGGCGGCGATATCACGTTCCACGGCTTTGACCGCGGCGTTGTCTATCTGCACATGCAAGGTGCTTGCGCAGGTTGCCCTTCGTCCACGCTGACGCTGAAAATGGGGATCGAGAACCTGCTGCGCCACTACATTCCCGAAGTCACCGAAGTGCGCCCGGTCGCCTGATATCCGGCCGATGACTTCACCTCTGATCCTCGCTTTTGACACAGCCGCTGCGCATTGCGCTGCGGCTGTTTTGTCTGGCGATACCATTCTTGCCAGTATCGAAGAACCGATGGCAAAGGGACAGGCCGAGCGGTTACTCACGCTGGCCCAAGAGATGTTGGCGGAGTTGGGTATCGGGATGGCCCAACTGGACGCGATTGGCGTGGGCGTCGGGCCCGGTAATTTCACGGGTATCCGCATTTCCGTCTCCGCCGCGCGGGGACTGGCGCTGGCGCTGGATATTCCCGCTGTTGGCGTAAACGCCTTTGATGCTTTGCGACTGGGTGCAAGCGGCCCCTGTTTCTGCACCGTCGATGCGCGGCGCGATATGGTGTTTGTTCAAGGATTTAACACGCCCGCATTTAGCGCTCCGGCACTTGTCACCCATACGGACCTCCCCTCTGGTGTCCCGCTGATCGGCGCTTTCGGCACGCCGCCACTGCACCCCGTGGCCGAAGCGATTGCGCGCCTCACAGCCAACCGTTTCGAAAAGGCCACCACGCCGCCTGCCCCGCTCTATCTGCGTGCGGCTGATGCAGCACCTGCGCGGGATGCACCGCCGCAGATCATCCCGTGACGCCCGAGCAACTCGCACAGATCCACAGCGCAGCCTTCACGCTTGAGCGGGGATGGACAGCGGCAGAGTTCACAGACTTGATAGCCAGCGCTTACGTTAACCTTTTCACCGCCGATGGGGGTTTTGCCCTGACCCGCACTGTGGCCGGAGAATCAGAGCTGTTGACACTGGCCGTCCACCCCGACCACCAGCGGCGCGGCATTGCCCTCGGCCTGCTTTCGGATTGGATCGCGGCCATCCAACCCCACGTGGAAACAGCATTTCTTGAAGTTGCTGCAGACAATCACCGCGCGCTTGCATTGTATCAAAGCGCCGCGTTCACCCGCAGCGGCCAACGCAAAGCGTATTATGCCCGCAACGGCGCCCCTGCTGTGGACGCTGTGCTGATGTCCCGCGCATTTCCGTAAGGTTAATAGCTGCCAACTCCCGCCTCGTTCACAGAATCAGGTTGACCCCATCCCCGTCCGCGTCGACTATTTACAGCAGCGTCGCGCAAGCGCGCGATACCGGGCCCGCGCCGCACTGCCTGCGGCACGCACCCCAAAACAAACCCTGGGAGAGACCTATGACCCTCATGACCAAATTCCTCGGCGCTTCCGCCGCAACTGCCCTGATGGCAGGCGCTGCCGTAGCCGAACCTGCCCTGATCTTCGATCTGGGTGGCAAATTCGACAAATCGTTTAACGAAGCCGCCTATGAAGGTGCGCAGCGTTGGGCAACCGAGACAGGCGGCACCTACCGCGAGATAGAGATGCAGTCCGAAGCACAGCGCGAGCAGGCCCTACGCCGCTTTGCTGATGCCGGTGCAAACCCGATCATCACCATGGGCTTCGGCATGGCCGACCCCCTGTCCAGCGTTGCTGCTGATTTCCCTGACACCAAGTTTGTCGTGGTTGACGTAACATGGATCGAAGGCGCGAACATCCGCCAGATCGGCTTTGCCGAGCATGAAGGCTCGTATCTGGTGGGTATGATGGCTGCGATGGCGACCAAGTCCAACACAGTCGGCTTTATCGGTGGCATGGATGTGCCTCTGATCCGCCACTTCGGCTGTGGCTATGCGCAAGGTGTGAAGGCTGTGAACCCCGACGCCAAGATCATCGCCAATATGACAGGCACCACACCCGAGGCGTGGAATGATCCGGTCAAAGGCTCCGAGCTGACAAGCGCGCAGATTTCCCAAGGTGCTGACGTTGTGTTTGCAGCAGCGGGCGGCACAGGTGTCGGCGTTCTCCAAACAGCAGCAGACAGCGGCATCCTCTCCATCGGTGTGGACAGCAACCAGAACCACCTGCACCCCGGCAAAGTCCTGACCTCCATGCTCAAGCGCGTGGACAACGCGGTTTATGACGCACTGAAGGCGGGCGAAAACGTGGAGACAGGCGTGTTCACCTTCGGTCTGGCCGAAGATGGCGTGGGCTATGCGATGGACGAAAACAACGCGTCGCTGGTCACCGACGAGATGAAAGCAGCCGTAGACGCGGCACGCGCCGGCATCATCAGCGGCGAAATCAAAGTCGTTTCCTACTACGAGAACGACAGCTGCCCCGCACTCGACTTCTAAATCGGGCCTGACCTGACCAAAGGGGCCGCGTTGACATTACAGCGCGGCCCTCCTCTATTGTTTAAACATCTCTTCAGCCCTTGCCACACCGATGTGTGAAGGACAGCCCGCATGACCACTGATCCCGCGATTGAACTCAAAGGCATATCCAAAGCCTTCGGACCTGTGCAAGCAAACAAGGACATCTCGATCCGCGTGATGCCGGGCACGATCCACGGGATCATCGGGGAAAACGGCGCGGGCAAATCAACTCTGATGTCGATCCTCTACGGCTTTTACAAAGCTGATAAGGGTGAGGTATTTATTGCGGGCAAAAAGGCCAATATCACCGACAGTCAGGCCGCCATCGCAGCAGGCATCGGTATGGTATTCCAGCACTTCAAACTGGTCGAGAATTTCACGGTGCTGGAGAATATTATTCTGGGCGCCGAGGATGGGCGATGGCTCAAACCCTCCATCGCCAAGGCACGGCGGACATTGGTCGAGCTGGCCGCGGACTACGGCCTGAATGTGGAGCCCGATGCCCTGATCCAGGACATCGGTGTGGGCATGCAGCAGCGGGTGGAAATTCTCAAGGCGCTCTACCGGCAGGCTGACATCCTGATCCTGGACGAACCGACAGGTGTGCTGACCCCTGCCGAAGCCGACCAGCTGTTCCGCATCCTCGACCGCCTGCGCACCGAGGGCAAAACCATCATCCTGATCACCCATAAACTGCGCGAGATCATGGAGATCACCGATACCGTCAGCGTCATGCGCCGCGGCGAGATGACCGCGACTGTCAAAACATCCGAGACCTCGCCCGCCGAGTTGGCAGAGCTGATGGTGGGCCGCAAGGTTTTGCTGCGGGTGGACAAAGCCCCCGCCAAAACCGGCGACGTGGTGCTTGACGTCAAGGGCCTGCGCGTGCGCGATGATAAAGGCGTCGAGCGGCTGAAGGGCATTGATCTGCAAGTTCGGGCGGGAGAGATACTGGGCATTGCGGGGGTTGCGGGCAACGGACAATCCGAGCTGCTGGAAATTCTTGGCGGCTATGCCGATGGCACGGGCAGCATCACCGTGAACGGCGAACCGCTGGACCTGACGGGCAAGCTGTCTGACGGGCAATCGCGCCGTGCGCGCGGCATTGCCCATGTCCCCGAAGACCGGCAGCGCGAAGGCCTGATTATGGATTTTGCCGCTTGGGAGAACGTGGCCTTCGGCTATCACAACGATCCGGCATTCCGCTCCGGCATCCTGATGAACAACGCCGCCATCCGCGAGGATACGGAAGGCAAGATGCAGCGCTTTGATGTGCGCCCGCCTGACCCGAAACTGGCCGCCAAGAACTTCTCTGGCGGGAACCAGCAAAAGATCGTGCTTGCCCGCGAGATCGAGCGGAACCCCGACCTGCTGCTGATCGGCCAGCCGACGCGCGGCGTGGACATCGGGGCCGTTGAATTCATCCACCAGCAGATCGTCGCCCTACGCGATCAGGGTAAGGCTGTGCTGTTGGTCTCGGTCGAGCTGGAAGAGATCATGGCGCTGTCGGACCGGATTGCGGTGATGTTTGACGGTCATATCATGGGCGAGCGCTTGCCCTCCGAGACCAATGAAAAAGAGCTGGGCCTGCTTATGGCGGGCATCACGGATGACCTGCCGATGGGGGCTACATAGATGGAAGTCATGCCAAAATGGGCCGAGGTGATCCTTGTGCCGCTGATATCCCTGCTGCTGGCCGCGATCCTGTCCGCGCTGGTTATTCTAGCGATAGGGGAAGACCCTATTGCAGCGGTGAAGCTGATGGTGACAGGCGCGCTCGGCTCCAGCTATGGCTGGGGCTATACGCTCTATTACGCCACCAACTTTATGTTCACGGGGCTGGCGGTATCCGTTGCGTTCCATGCCCGCCTGTTCAACATCGGCGGCGAGGGTCAGGCAGCGCTTGGCGGATTGGGTGTGGCGCTGGCCTGTCTCTATATCGACTGGCCGCATTGGTCGCTGGCACTGATTGGCGCGGCGGTTGCAGCGGGCCTGTTTGGCGCGGCATGGGCGGCAATTCCTGCTTGGCTTCAGGCCAAACGCGGCAGCCATATCGTGATCACCACCATCATGTTCAACTTTATCGCGGCCTCCCTGCTCAACTATGTTCTGGTCAATGTCCTGCGGCCCAAAGGCTCGATGGATCCGGCGTCTGCGCGGTTCAGTGATACGGTGCACCTGCCGACGCTGCATGAAATGCTGGCCCCCATCGGTATCAACTTCTCCAAATCCGCACCGGCAAACGTGTCGCTGCTGGTCGCTGTGGCGGCCTGTATCTTTGTGTGGTTCCTGATCTGGCGCACCCGGCTTGGCTATGAAATCCGCAGTTTCGGCCAGTCGGAATCCGCGGCGCGCTATGCCGGCATCCAGCCGTTCAAGATTATCATGGTGACGATGATGATTTCCGGCGCGCTGGCGGGCATGATGGCGATCAACAACGTCATGGGCGAGGCCGAGCGTCTGGTCCTGAACTCGGTTGAAGGCGCGGGCTTCATCGGTATCGCCGTTGCCCTCATGGGCCGCTCGCACCCCTTTGGCGTTTTCATCGCCGCGATCCTGTTCGGGTTCTTGTATCAAGGCGGCGCGGAACTGGCGCTGTGGACGGCGATACCGCGTGAGTTGATCGTTGTTATTCAGGCGCTTGTGATCCTGTTTACCGGCGCGCTGGACAACATGGTGCGCATGCCGCTGGAACGCATGTTCCTTGCCATTTCAAAGCGCGGAGAGGGTTAGGACATGGAACATTACCTCACCCTGATCCAGCTTCTCGACTCGACCGTGCGCCTTGCGACGCCGCTGCTGCTGGCCTGTCTTGCAGGGCTATACTCGGAACGCGCGGGCATTTTCGACATCGGGCTTGAGGGCAAAATGCTGGCCGCCGCCTTCTTCTCCGCCGCAGTTGCAGCAATCACCGGATCGGTCTGGATCGGCCTTTTGGCGGGCATCGCCGCATCGTTGGTGCTCAGCGCCATTCACGGCGTGGCCTCTATTACATTCCGCGGCAACCAGTTGATCTCGGGCGTTGCGATCAACTTTCTTGCGGCCGGCATGACCGTGCTGATTGCGCAGGCGTGGTTCAAGCAAGGCGGGCGCACGCCTTCATTGATGGGCGGCGCGCGGTTTGAGCCAATCACCCTGCCCTTTGCCGAAGCCCTGCGCGATGTGCCAATCCTTGGCCCGCTCTATTACGAGCTGATCTCCGGTCATTCGATCCTTGTCTACGTTGCCTTTGCCGCTGTGCCCTTCACATGGTGGCTGCTGTTTCGCACACGTTTCGGGCTGCGCCTGCGCGCGGTGGGGGAGAACCCGGCAGCGGTAGATACGGCGGGGGTCTCTGTGGTTGGTCTGCGTTTTGCGGCAGTGGGTATTTGCGGTATTCTGTGTGGTATTGCAGGTGCCTACCTCAGCACTGCATTGCAGGCAGGCTTTGTCAAAGACATGTCGGCAGGGCGCGGATTTATCGCACTTGCCGCGCTCATCTTTGCCAAGTGGCGTCCATGGCATGCGCTTTATGCGACTTTCCTGTTCGGCCTGTTCGGCGCGCTGGAAACCCGCCCCGACGTGATCGAAGCCGTTATTGGCATGAAAGTTCAAGGGCAACTGCTATCGGCATTGCCCTATATCATGACCGTTATCATCCTTGCCGGTTTTGTAGGAAAGGCCATCCCGCCGCGCGCAGGCGGTGAGCCCTATGTCAAAGAGCGATAAGGCCAGATCGCGCAGAGTGTTAAGTCCTCTGGCAGTTGCCGGAGTATCCATTATTGATTTTGAGGCCAGCCACGCCTAAGGATGAGAGATGCAAATATACCTGCCAATCGCCGAAGTATCGGTAAACGCATTCCTCCTGCTGGGTCTCGGCGGGATTGTTGGAATATTATCAGGCATGTTCGGGGTTGGTGGTGGCTTTCTGATGACGCCCCTGCTGTTCTTTATCGGCATCCCCCCCGCCGTAGCCGTGGCGACAGAGGCGAACCAGATTGTTGCCTCGTCTTTCTCTGGCGTGCTGGCCCATTTCAAGCGAAAGACGGTGGACCTGCGAATGGGCACCGTGCTGCTGATCGGCGGCCTGTTCGGCGCGGCCTTGGGTGTGATGGTGTTCAACTATCTCAAGGCGCAGGGTCAGGTCGATCTGCTGGTCAAGCTGTGCTATGTGGTTTTCCTGGGTGTGATCGGCGCGCTGATGTTCATCGAGAGCCTCAACGCCATCCGGAATGTGAAAAAGGGCAAGGCGCCAAAACGCAAAAAGCACAACTGGATCCACGGCCTCCCGCTCAAGATGCGGTTCCGCGTCTCGGGCCTTTATATCTCTGTCATCCCACCGCTCATCGTCGGTGTTTTGGTCGGTGTTCTGGCGGCTATTATGGGCGTCGGTGGTGGCTTTATCATGGTTCCGGCGATGATTTATCTGCTGGGCATGCCCACCAAGGTTGTGGTGGGGACATCGCTGTTCCAGATCATTTTTGTGACGGCGTTTACCACGATGCTGCACGCGACGACCAACTATACCGTTGATATCGTTCTCGCCGTTCTGCTCCTGATTGGCGGCGTGGTAGGCGCCCAGATCGGAGCGCGGATTGGTGTGCGGATGAAAGCCGAGCAATTGCGCATTCTGCTGGCGCTGATGGTTCTAATCGTTTGCGGCAAACTCGCACTTGAGCTTCTGCTGCAACCATCCGAGCTGTACTCGATTGCTGCGGGCGGCCACTGATGCGCACCTTTTTGCTAGCACTGGCGTTTGCGGCGTCCTGCCTACCTGCCAGCGCCGAAGAGGTTGTGCTGGGGCTGAGCAGTGACACCGTGTCGATCAACACAAACTTTGACGGCTCTGAAATTCTTATCTTTGGCGCGGTAAAACGCGATGCGCCCATCCCATCCGAGCCACGCCTGCAAGTGATCGTCACTGTTGCAGGCCCCTCCGAGACCAAAACCATACGCCGTAAAGAAAAGCGGTTTGGCATCTGGGTGAACACCGATGCGGTCGAGATTGACAGCGCGCCCAGCTTTTATGCCATCTCCACCAGCACGCTGTTGGGCCTATCACTGAGCCAGACCGAGGATGTCCGTCACCGCATCTCCATTCCGCGTGCCATCCGCTCAATCGATGCCCCTGCAGGGATCACCGACAGCGAAGCCTTTACCGATGCCCTGATCCGGATCAAATCGAAGTCCAACCAATACCAGCTGAACGAAGGCAAAGTGAGTGTCGACGAGGAGACCCTGTTCCGCACGTCAATCGCGCTGCCGGCAGCCCTGACCGAAGGCGACTACCAAACCCGCATCTTCCTGACCCGCGGCGGTGCCGTTGTCGCACAATACGAGACGAGCATTTACGTCCGCAAAGTCGGGATGGAGCGGTGGCTATTCACGTTAAGCCGCGAAAGGGCATTCCTGTACGGGCTGCTGTCGCTCGCTATTGCGATTGCCGCGGGTTGGGGTGCTTCGGCTGTCTTCGGGTTGTTCCGCCGTTAACCGCGTCCAATGTAGGGCATTTTCGTCGCCATCACGGTGAGAAACGGGATGTTGGCGGACAGTGGCAACTCTGCCATGTGCAACACAGACGCCGCCGCGTGGCGGACATCCATGGTTTGTGTGCCCGGATTTGCAGCCTTCAAACCTGCCACAATCTCGCTCTCGGCATTGCCGATGTCGATCTGCCCTGCGGTGATGTCAAACGGGCGACCGTCCAGCGCCAGCGATTTGGTCAGCCCCGTTATGGCGTGTTTGGTGGTCGTGTAACAAACCGAGTTCTCACGCGGCGTATGGGCAGAGATCGATCCGTTGTTGATGATCCGCCCGCCACTGCCCTGTGCCCGCATTGCGCCAAAGGCCAGACGCGCGGCAATGAACATTCCCGTCAGGTTTACGGCCAACACCTGCGCCCAATCGTCCAGTGCGACTTCGTCAATCGGGGCGGACGGGCCGAACATGCCTGCGTTGTTAAACAGGACGTCAACAGCGCCAAAACGCTTGAACGCGGCCTCCATCGCCGCTGCATCCGTGACATCGGCGGGCAGGACAACCGCATTGGGTCTGCCCTGCGCCAAGGCATCCAGCCGGTCTGCGCGGCGTGCAACCAGCCCTACACGCCAGCCCTTCTCCAAAAACATCCCGGCGGTGGCGTGCCCGATCCCCGAGCTGGCACCAGTGATTATGATCGATTTCATCCAAATTCCTCCTCTGTTGTATCCAGCGTCAGGGCGGCCGCAGGTGCTGCACGCAAATCATCAACATTCAGGGCATAAGCCGGTTTTGATAGGCGGTTCCGCACCACCCAGATCAGGCGGTCCTGCGCACGGGTAATTGCCACGTAGGCAAGGCGCTTCCACAGGGGCTGGCCCGCCTCCATCCGGCCCATGCGGGCGGCGGCGTATAGATCGGGCGCAAAGACCTGCACCGTATCCCACTGACTGCCCTGCGCCTTGTGGATTGTCACAGCAGCACCATGCAGGAACATAGCCCCCATGCGCGCGGCAAAGGGAATAAACGGTTCTTCCTCATCCAGCTTTTCAATTTTCACGATGCTGGCGGCACTCACCTGCGGGTCTTCGGCGCCCATCACATGAAGGCGGGAAAAGCCGGGTTTGCGACCCGCCCCCAGATACACCACCTGCGCGCCTTTGATCAGGCCGCGCGCCTCCAGATCAAGGCGCTTTTTTCGGTGCTTCAACGGCAGCTCGATCCCGTCACAAATCAGCGGCTCGCCCTCGACCAGTGCATCTTCGGGCGCGCCGTGTACGTTGCGGAACGCGTTGATCAGGCGGATGCGGGTGGCATTGCGCCAGACCAAAACGGGCGAGCGGGCCATGAGGTCCACCTCTACCCGCTGGCCCCAGACCACACGCGGGTCACGCTTTGACGCGTCCTCCACCATCCGCTCGAACTGTTCGAACCCGATGTCGGGATCGGCCAGCGCATGGGCCAGATCAAGGATCGGGTTGTCTGCTTCCTGCCGGAAAATCCGGTTCAGGTTCATCACACGCTCTTGCGGCAATTTCTCGAATACCATTGTGCCGGATTGACCTACGGGAGCCAGCTGTGCGGGATCACCGAACAACAACAACGTCGGGAAAATCTCTTTGAGGTCTTCGAACTGCTTGTCATCCAGCATCGAGGATTCATCAACAAACCCGATGTCCAGCGGCTCTTCGCGGCGTTTCCAGCCTGTGATGAAATCACTGCCGCGCAGGCCAGCGGCAGCCAATGCACCGGGAATTGATTTGTTGTTGGCATAGAACGCTGCGGCGCGGTCCAACGCCAGATCCGTCAAACCTTCGACATCAACAGGCCGCTCGCCATTGCCGGCCAGCCATTCGGCAATCCGCTCGTATTCAGGATCGTATACCGGCGTATAGAGAATACGGTGAATGGTGGTCGCGGGCACACCGCGCAGACGCAGCACGCTTGCCGCCTTGTTTGTAGGGGCCAGAATAGCCAGCGTGCGTTTGTCTTTGCGCTTTTTGCTCTCGTAGTCACCCGACACTATATCAACACCCGCTTCTTCCAGCGCGCGGTACAGCTCGGCCAGCAGCAAGGTCTTGCCCGACCCCGCCTTGCCGGTCACAGCCATCACTTGCGGCTTGTCGCCTTTGGGCGGCATCAGCAGATCGTCCTCCAGACTGATGCCTGCCGATTTCAGCATGGTGCAGACGGCGTCGTAGGCGGCGGCCTGATCGTCGGAATATGTAAGCTCTTTGGTCATGGGCCGACATTAGGCCCATGACCGCACAGGGGCCAGTGCAGTTCAGGCGCTTGCGGCAAATTCCATCACAGGTTCCGGCCCGAACGCGCGATCAAACCACGCACGGCTCAGCGCCGGCGCGATACCTGCACGCGCTGCGACGCGGTTCTGGGCCTCCAGATCGAACTCCCAAAGTCCAACGCTAATCCTGTTGCGTCCTTCCCCCGTACTTCCCCCGTACTTCCCAACACTTCAGGAGACGAGCCGACACGGCAATGAATCCGCACCATTCGGGCATCAAATACACCCACGAAGTGACGGATGCTGAAACCGTTCATCAGCTCTCCGCCGCCCAGCATCAGCGCAGCAGCGACGTTTGGCCCCTGCCCCGGCGCCATACAAAAGGGCGTGCATTCCCAGATCAACGGACTGCGGATGGGGGTTGAAACCAGATGGGCAAAGTGGTCGTTCGCCATCACAGGGCCCGTTGTGGGCAAAAAACGGGTGGACCCGCCGTGGCCGCCCTCAGCCGTTTCCCAGATCACATAGAGCGGGTTGAGCGCGTCGTATTCATCACGTTCGTGCCCCCGCGCATCGACGGAGACATCCCAGCCCAGCCGTGTGCGGAATTGATCGGCCCGGTGGGTGAACATCTCGTCTTTAAGGCGTGGACATTGGTTTAGTTGGTCAGCATAGACATATCGCAGCATTTGAAACTCCCCATTTCATCCCAAAGATGTACGGAGCAGTAGTTACCGGTTCGTTAACAGAATCCTTACACTGTGAACGATATTGCCAGCATTCCCCCTCGACTGTATTCTCTTTGCTAGACCACAATCAGGCCACGGCTCATTGCGCGCGCAACTGCATGGGTCGTGTTTAATGCGCCCAATTTGAAACGCGCACTCTCGATATAGACGCGCAAGGTGTGCTCGGAGATAGACAAACGGTCTGCAATCTGTGCACGGCTATAGCCGACAGCAATCAAGGTCATCGCATCGACCTCACGCGGAGAGAGTGGTTGCTGTTGTCCGGGTTGGCGGGCAGGTTCAAATTCCAGCGCCTTTTCATTGAAGTAATGGGCGATCAGGATCAGGTCACGGCGGTTGGATTGGGTAAAACCCGCCCATGTTCGATCGTCACAGGTATCGTTTACCGTAAAGAGCGCAAATTGCCCGTTCGGGCCGCGAATGGGTATCGAAAAGCCCTGATTGCCCACGCCGTATTCAGCCGCGACCTTGGCAAATTCGCGCGCGGCCTTGCTGGACCAGTCCAGCCGCTTCCAGTCCACCGGATGGAACCGCTGATAGCAGCCCTGAACAACAGGATCGATGCGCAGATAGGTTTCATCCAGATATTTTTGCCGCCACGCGTCAGAATAGGTGCCGCAGCCGTATTGGTCACCTCTGGAATCAACCCAATGATAGACCAGATGCGCAACACCATAGTGGGCGCGCAGCGCCTCGATGACGCGCTGCATCCCTTCAAGACTGTCCGACTGCTCCAAGGCGGACAACAGGGACTCGAGATTGTCTAACGTCACCAACATACGCGCTGCTTGCAGACCTTTCGTCTTTTGAGGCGATCTCGGCCGTGGCTGTCAACGCTGTATCGTCGAGCTGTTCTGCAAGTAGCGGCAGATCATTGGCTTCGGCAAAACTACGCAAGTCGGCAAGAACGTCTAAAATCCAATCACTTCGCATTGCGATATTCACCTTAAAGTTGTTAACAATTCATCAATGCAACCATAGCATAGCATGAAACATCCTCTCCATTCACGCATTTCTACTCCCCAAAAATGGGGAGGGGCAATTTCCTAAGTAATTGAATTAATTAAAACAGCTTCCAAAACGAAAATGCCACGCGATCACCAATGGCAAATCGCGGGGCATTCAGACCATCATCGAATGGCAAATTGGTCTACTTTGCAGCGTCCAGCGCGTCTTCCAACGTGCGCAGGCCGGTTTTTGGCGATTGAACCAGAACGGACATGTTGCCCGGCTTATGCTCGTTGCGCATCATCTTCATGTGGGCTTCGGGCAGATCGTTCCATGCGAACACTTCCGACATGCAAGGGTCCAGACGGCGCTCCATCATCAGCTTGTTTGCGGCGGATGCCTGCTTGAGGTGGGCAAAGTGCGAACCCTGCAAACGCTTCTGGTGCATCCACATATAGCGCACGTCGAACGTCAGGTTAAATCCGCTAGTACCTGCGCAGATCACAACCATGCCGCCTTTTTTCACGACAAAGGTGGAAACCGGGAAGGTCGCCTCGCCCGGGTGCTCAAACACCATATCGACGTTCACACCCTTGCCGGTGATGTCCCAGATCGCTTTGCCGAACTTGCGTGTCTCTGCAAACCAGGTCGCGTATTCCTCGCTGCCAACTTTGGGCAGCTGGCCCCAGCATTTGAAATCCTTGCGGTTCAGTACGCCTTTGGCGCCCAGATCCATCACAAACTGGCGTTTACTTTCGTCCGAGATGACACCGATGGCGTTGGCGCCTGCGGTATTGATCAACTGGATCGCGTAGGAGCCCAGACCACCGGAGGCACCCCAGACCAGAACGTTCTGGCCCGGCTTCAGATCATGCGGCTCGTGACCGAAGAGCATGCGGTAAGCAGTGGCCAGCGTCAGCGTATAGCAGGCCGCCTCTTCCCATGTCAGGTGCTTGGGGCGCGGCATCAACTGTTGGCTCTGCACGCGGGTGAACTGGCTGAACGAGCCGTCTGGCGTCTCATAGCCCCAGATGCGCTGGGTCGGGGAATACATCGGGTCGCCGCCATTGCATTCCTCGTCGTCGCCATCATCCTGATTGCAATGGATCACAACTTCGTCGCCGACTTTCCAGCGCTTTACCTTGTCACCCACCGCCCAAACAATGCCCGAGGCATCGGAGCCGGCAACGTGGTAGGGCTGCTTGTGGCCGTCAAACGGGCTGATCGGCGTACCAAGTGCCGCCCAAACGCCATTGTAGTTAACCCCAGCCGCCATCACCAGAACCAGCACGTCCTGGCTGTCCAGCGCAGGCACATCGACAACTTCCTGCAACATCGCTTTGTCAGGCTCGCCATGACGCTCGCGGCGGATTGCCCACGCATACATCTGTTTTGGCACATAGCCCATCGGGGGCATTTCACCCATCTCGTAGAGGTCTTTTTCGGGGGCCTCGTATTGCGCGATTGTTGTATCCAGTGCCATGTCGGTCTCCTGTAGAAAATATGGGGTGCCGCAGTGCAGAATCGCGGCTCTTGAGGAATAATTAGGGTTGCTCGCGAAACATTGCAACCACTAGAGGCTTCATTTTGTAATTTTATGACCCCGCAAGTGCAGAAATTTACTTCGCGGTCGCAGCATCACCCTCTGAAAGCAGGTAGTGCGCAATCGAATTTGCATAAAACCCCACCGCGGTCTCCTGCCCTTCCGAGATCGTCCAAATCCCGTTGTGCTGCACAAGAAGTCCGTGTTGCTCCATATCGGCGCAGGCGCGTTGCAATTCGGTAGACAAATCGCCTGTATCCACCGCAATGCTGCGCTCTGGTATCTTCGCCAGAATATCCACAACCGCGGCCTGCAGTTGCGCAGCGTTCATCGCCGAGTTCTGCCGCATTGCAGTTGCGACCAGTGGGACACCCAGAACCGGCATCACGGCTTCGATCCGCCCCATCAATTCCATCGACAGCCCGTCCACATTTTCAACCTTGCCAAAGCTGCGCAGGCTGACCGGATCGCCAAACGCCACAGCAGCTGTGCCAAACCGCGTATCGCGCCCGCGTAACCGCTGCCACAGTTTGCGCAGGACAAAGGCCACCACTACAGACACCCGCGCGCCAAAACGGCGGTCCCCGCGGGCATGGGCGGCCATCAGAACGCGGTCTTCTAATATCCGGTCATAATTAATCCCTACGGGGATAAATACGATGTCGCGCGCGCCGTCTGGGTCAAACCCGTCCACCAGATAGCTGAGCAACCCGACCTTTGGCTTCTGCACCGCACCTGTCAGGCTCAGACCGCCTTCGGGATAGAATGCCTGTGTATCGCCGCCATTTGTTGCCATCTGTACATAGCGCGACAGTACCTTGCGATAGAGCGCCCCGCGCGAGGTGCGGCGGATAAAATACGCCCCCCACAGCCGGATCAGCGCCGACAGCGGCCAAACCCGCGCCCATTCCCCCACGGCATAACTGAGCGTCGAGGTTTTGGAGGCC
Organism: Sulfitobacter sp.; assembly: GCA_029252045.1. Lineage (GTDB taxonomy): Bacteria > Pseudomonadota > Alphaproteobacteria > Rhodobacterales > Rhodobacteraceae > Sulfitobacter. The sequence goes on along the minus strand of JAQXCD010000053.1, from coordinate 111,529 downwards.
AGATAGGTCACCAGCACATAGTCCATGTTACTGCGGTGGTTCATCACAAAGACCGGTGTGGCGTTTTCGGGAATTGCGGCAAAGATTGCATCGTTTTGCGGGCCCGTTCGGATGCGGTAGACGGATTCAGCCAGCATCTTGGCCACCCGCATGGCAAAGCTGAAATAGGCAAACGCTGAAAAACTGGGCACAATCTCACGCGCATGGGTGCGTGCCTTCTGGAACGCGACAGCCTCTGGGACCTTGTTGTGCTCTGCATAGAGCGCGATTTCGCGCGACACTTCGGGATCATAGATCAGCCGCTCGATCATATCGTGACGGCGGGCCAGCTTGAATGGCTGGATGGGCCGCTTGAGCCGCTTGTTCAACCGCTCCACCGCACGTTCAAACCGGCGGCGGAAGAACCAGCGCACCGACGGCAGCAAAAAATGGCTGAGCGCGGTTACGGCCGCAAACAGCACAATCAAAACAAAGAGCCAAAGCGGAAGTTGCACAGTTTGCGTCATAGCGCGTACCCTTGCAGCGCGCGCCCCGCAGGACAATATCTAACTGGGCTTTTGAAAGGGAACCGATGTCGAAATTCACCATATCCGCCGGTTTCACTGATGCAGAACGTAGTGAGGTCGCCCGTCTGTATTGGCAGGCTTTCTCGGCCAAACTGGGCAAGATACTGGGGCCGGACGCCCGTACGTTTGCGCTCTTTACGCAGATCATCTCGCCCGAGTTTGCGCTAATTGCGCACCACCCTGTTGGGACCGCGATTAGCGTGAAGACAGCCCTGCTGCACGCGATCAAGGATCAGGCCAAGGTTCTTGGCCTGCGTCATGTCCGGCTTGACGTGATCGACATCAACCCGCGTGCGCAGGCCCTCTATCTGCGCGAGGGGTTTGTGCCCGGTCAGGTAGAGGATATTGCCCCCCTGCAATGGGTGTTCGGACATTCCAGGTCCACACGCGTGACGTGGACGGCATAACGGCTCATGCCGCAATGCAGCGAATTGACACTTGGCAAAAGTTTCCTATACCTAACCCCTAACGCAATATTATTGCCAAACCGATTCAGAGAGGCCCGCCATGACTGATGCTCCGCAAAAAGACCGCCCTTGGCTGATCCGCACCTACGCCGGTCACTCCACCGCCGAAGCGTCAAACGAGCTTTACCGCAACAACCTCGCCAAAGGTCAGACGGGCCTGTCTGTTGCTTTCGATCTGCCGACGCAGACCGGCTATGACAGTGATCACGTCCTGTCGCGCGGCGAAGTGGGCAAGGTGGGTGTGCCCGTCGGCCACTTGGGCGATATGCGCACGCTGTTCAACAATATCCCGCTGGAGCAGATGAACACCTCGATGACGATCAACGCCACGGCACCTTGGTTGCTATCGCTGTATATCGCCGTAGCCGAAGAGCAGGGTGCCGATGTGACCCAGCTGCAAGGCACCGTGCAGAACGACCTGATCAAGGAATACCTGTCGCGCGGGACCTATATCTGCCCCCCTGCCCCGTCTTTGAAGATGATCGCGGATGTGGCCGAGTATTGCTATACCAACGTCCCCAAATGGAACCCGATGAACGTGTGTTCCTACCACCTGCAAGAAGCGGGTGCGACGCCCGAGCAGGAATTGTCCTTTGCGCTGGCAACAGCTACCGCCGTTCTGGACCAGTTGCGCCCGCGCGTGGCCGAGGAAGACTTTCCCGCTTTGGTGGGCCGTATTTCGTTCTTCGTAAACGCGGGTATCCGTTTCGTGACCGAGATGTGCAAAATGCGCGCCTTTGTCGATCTGTGGGACGAGATTTGCGAGACACGGTATGGCGTAACCGATCCCAAATACCGCCGTTTCCGCTATGGCGTTCAGGTCAATTCACTGGGCCTGACCGAACAACAGCCGGAAAATAACGTCTACCGTATTCTGATCGAAATGCTGGCCGTGACGCTCTCGAAGAAAGCCCGTGCGCGCGCGGTGCAATTGCCCGCATGGAACGAAGCGCTCGGCCTGCCGCGCCCCTGGGACCAGCAATGGTCGATGCGTATGCAGCAAATCATGGCGTACGAGACCGACCTGCTGGAATTTGACGATCTGTTTGACGGAAACCCCGCAGTAGATGCCAAGGTCGAGCAACTGAAAGAAGGCGCACGCGCCGAATTGGCGCACCTCGACAGCATGGGCGGCGCAATTGACGCAATCGACTATATGAAAGCCCGCCTTGTCGACAGCAACGCAGAGCGTCTGGGCCGTATTGAAGCGGGCGAGACAATTGTAGTCGGTGTGAACAAATGGCAAAAAGGTGAGCCGTCGCCCCTGATGACAGGCGATGGTGGCATTATGGTTGTAGACCCCGCCGCCGAGGCAGAACAAATCGAGCGTTTGAACGCATGGCGTGCCCAGCGTAATGAAGGCGAAGTGACTGCCGCGCTAAAAGACCTGCGTGCCGCCGCCGAAGCAGGCCGCAATATTATGCCCGCCTCTATTGTCGCTGCAAAAGCAGGGGTCACAACTGGCGAATGGGCAGCGCAAATGCGCGCCGTGCACGGTGAATACCGCGGGCCGACAGGGGTTGGCAAAGGCCGCTCGAACAAGACCGAAGGGCTGGACGATCTGCGCATGTCCGTGGATGCCGTCAGCGACCGTCTGGGTCGCCGCCTGAAGTTCCTTGTGGGCAAGCCGGGTCTTGATGGCCACTCGAATGGTGCCGAACAAATCGCCGTGCGCGCCCGCGACTGCGGGATGGATATTGCCTATGAAGGCATCCGCCTGACCCCGTCGGAAATTGTCGCTGCTGCCTTGAGTGATCAGGCGCATGTTGTCGGCCTGTCGATCCTGTCCGGCTCGCATATTCCGCTGGTCGAAGACCTGATGGGTCAAATGCGTGCAGCGGGCCTGGGCGATATTCCGGTGATTGTTGGCGGCATTATTCCCGACGAAGATGCAAAGCGGCTTTTGCAAATGGGTGTGGCGCGTGTCTATACGCCAAAGGACTTTGAGCTGAATACCATTATGGCAGATATCGTTACGCTGGTTGATCCCGCAGCAGTCGCCGCAGAGTAGGCACTTGCCGTATTAAAATAAGACTGTAACTCCAAGTTACATCGGATAGAGGCTCTTTCAGGAAATGATGGAGTCTTATTCCGATGAATGAAGATCTTAAATCAATGAGCCGCAAAGAGCTTGAAAAGCTTTTGACGGATGTAAAAAAAGCATTGCAGACAGCACAAGCACGCGATCGCCGCGATGCACGCAAGGCAGCAGAGCGCGCGGCAGCTGAATTTGGGTTCTCACTCAATGAGTTAGAAGATGAAGCGCCTAAGAAAGAAAAGAAAGTTAAAGGCCCAAAGAAGGCTAAAAAGCCGGCAAAACCTTCTGCTCCAAAATATGCTGACCCTTCTGATCCGTCAAAAACTTGGACCGGAAAAGGCCGCCAGCCAAATTGGTTTCGCGCAGCGGTAGAAAAGGGAATCGATCCCTCCAAATTGGAAATTTAATTCCAACTTACCTTCGCGCGGGAATAGTTTAAGTATTTCCGCTACTCGCGCGCGAAACGTTAAACCGCCAGTGCCGCGCGGCCAAAAATAAATTTCCAACGGCTGCCGTCTTTCATGACAATTTCGCCGCCGCCTGCGCGAGGTGTCTCATAGGTTGCGGTACCCACACCCGTCAGGCCGTTCGAGCAAGTGACAGGAAACGTAACGGTTCCGCTTTGCGATCCGGGGCGATAGCGACCCTGACAGCTGGTCTTGCCGTTTGTGGCCTGAAACCAACCACCCTCCAGAAATGTGGCGTTTGCGGTGCCTTTGAAGACCGTATTGCCGGGCCCCACAACAGCGACCGGATGGCTGACATCACAGGCAGCCAATAGGCCAAGACCCGCAGCCGCAATTACTGGTAATAATCGCATATCATTAACTTCCTATTTGTTACCTATTCCAGAAACCCCATTCGCGCCGCTTGTACCAGTAAGGGAAACCTCCATTGGAACTTGCCCCCGCCGCACAGGCTGGGCATCCTAGGCGCAACGGTTATAGGAGATTCAAAATGACCATCCACATTGGCGCCGCCCCCGACCAGATTGCGCAAACGGTATTGATGCCGGGTGACCCCTACCGCGCCCGTTGGGCCGCCGAGACATTTCTGGAAGGCGCAGAATTGGTAAACGAAGTACGCGGAATGCTCGGTTTTACCGGTACTTGGCGCGGTCACCGGGTGACCATTCAGGGCTCGGGCATGGGGATGCCATCCTTGTCCATCTACGCAAACGAGCTGATGACCAATTATGATGCTCAAACCCTGATCCGCATCGGGTCATGTGGCGGCATGCAGCCTCATGTGGGTATCCGCGATGTGATTATTGCCATGACCGCCACGACCATCACCTCGCCCTCCTCCGGCATCCTGCGCGAGATGAACTATGCCCCCTGTGCCAACTGGGGGCTGCTGAAAGCGGCTGTTGCCGCGGCCGAAACCAAAGGCACCAAGACCCATGTGGGCGGCATCTATTCATCAGATGTGTTCTATGCAGAGCGCCCCGATCTGGACGAGCAAATGGTGCGCCACGGCATTCTGGCCGTTGAGATGGAAGCTGCAGAGCTCTATACGCTGGCCGCCCGCCATGGCCGCCGCGCGCTGGCTGTCCTGACCGTCTCGGACCATTTGCAAACCGGCGAAGCCCTGCCCGCCGACCAGCGTGAGCGGTCTTTTGGCGACATGGTCGAGATTGCACTGGAGGCGGCCTTTAGCGAGGGGTGAGCCCGCTGCACGTTCGGGATTGAGTTTAAGGGCAAAATAAAGAAGCGGTTCAGCCCCCGTGCCTACGGTTGTATCCGTTCACGGGCGGCGGGCTCCAGTTTTCAAGGGTCGCTGCGTCCGGTTTGAACGTCTCAACCAGAAGCGGGTGGCATTGGGCATGGTCCGAGGAGTGGACCGTGCTGCAATCGCCGCCCGGGCAGGCGCTGAGCGCGCCGAGCAGGTTGATTTCCGCGAAAAACTCCAGCGTATCGCCAGGCCGCACGGGGCTGGCCTTCATGAAGTATTGACCAGTGTCGCGGGTGAAGCCTGTGCACATAAAGACATTGAGTACGTCGTGGATGTGCGGCTCGGCTTGGGCGTGCGGGATACCCAGATGATCCGCAAGCGCACGCGTAAGGTTGGAATGGCAGCAATGGTGGTACTGATCCCCTGACAGCAAATTATGTGTGTAGGGGTCGCAGCGGGTGCCTATCACGTCATGTACAGACCCGCCGAATTCGTCCTTGCCGTACCATTCAAGGCTGTCGTGGGTGATCGTTGCCATGGGGCGCAGCGCTGGGAAGCTGGACCACATGTGCTGGCCGCGCGTGATGTGTGTACCATGTAGCGCGCGGGTTTTTCCGGAATAGAACCGCTCGGACAGATCATCCGCGTTCCAAAGGTTGAGATCGCCCACTTGGGAGCCTTCAACGCTGGTGATGCGGAAGAAATGGCCTGCAGGGACTGTAAAGGTTGCGGCATCACGAGGCGGGACAAGCACTTCACCTGTTTTGATGAGGGTTGCACGGGCGGCGTCCAGCAACGCCATATCCGGTGCGGGCAGTGTCGCAACCGGATAGCAGATGACGGGCGCAATAGCGCGGCGTGCGGTGGCGTCGGCTGGTGGGTTCATGCGTTTTGTCCTGCTATGCGACCGGAAAACAGACATCCTCCAAGGAAGGTGCCTTCAAGTGCGTTATACCCATGATAGCCGCCGCCGCCAAACCCGCTGACTTCGCCAGCAGCAAAAAGGCCGTCGAGGACAGTGCCTTCGGGTGTTAATACGCGACACTGAAGATCGGTGTGCAGCCCGCCTAGCGATTTGCGGGTGATCACGTTCAGGCGCACCGCAATCAGCGGCCCGTTGGCAGGGTCCAGAATGGCGTGGGGTTTGGCTGTGCGGATCAGCTTATCACCCTTGTAATTGCGCGCGCCGCGAATGGCGGTGATTTGCGCGTCTTTGCAGAAGGTATTGTCCAGCTGGAGGTCGCGCGCGCGGATTTGGGCGCGGATGTGATCGAGCTTGACCGGTGCGTGCGGGGTAAGTGCGTTCATGCGCCCCACCAGTGCTTCCAGATCATCGGCCACGATAAAGTCCGCGCCTTTCTCCTTGAACGCCTCAACCGCCGGCGTTGCCCCTTTGCCCAAACGGGCCGAGAGCACCTCGCGCCAGCCACCCTCTGTCAGGTCTGCGTTTTGCTCAGAGCCTGACAGGGCAAATTCCTTTTCGATGATCTTTTGGGTGAGGATGAACCAGCTGTGCTCGCCCACGCTGAGAATGCGTTTGAGCGTGCCCAGTGTATCAAAGCCCGGCATAAACGGCGCTTCCATCCGGCAGCCATTGGCGTCGAACCACATGGACGAGGGGCCGGGCAGGACGCGAATGCCGTGATTGGGCCAGATCGGGTTCCAGTTCTTCAGACCCTCGCAATAGTGCCACATGCGGTCTTCGTTGATCAGGCCGGCCCCCGCTTTGGCTGCAATCCCGTGCATGCGCCCGTCGACATAATCCGGCACACCTGCGACCATCGTTTTGGCGGCTTTGCCCAGACGGGCGGGCCAATGTTTGCGGACCATTGCATGGTTGCCGCCAATCCCGCCGGAGGTGACAATGACCGCCTCTGCGCGATACTCGAAAGCCCCTGTGATCTTGCGTGAAGTGGATACGCCGCGTTTGGCAGATGTGGTTTCCAACACGTCGCCCGTCACGCCCTTTACAGCGCCGTTTTCAACAATCAATCCGTTGGCGCGGTGGCGGAATTCCATCTTCAGGCGCCCATCAGCGGCGTAGCGGACCATCAGATCGGCGAAGGGTTTTACCACGCCCGTTCCGGTGCCCCAAGTGATGTGAAAGCGCGGGACTGTGTTGCCATGCCCGCCCGCCAGCGCGCCGCCACGTTCGGCCCAACCGACAACGGGAAACCAGCGCATGCCCAACCCGTGCAGCCAGCTGCGCATATCCCCTGCTGCGAATTCCACAAACTTCTCGGCCCATGCGCGCGGGTTCGCGTCCTCATCGCGGTCAAACTGGGCGGAGCCTTGCCAATCGCTCCATGCGAGTTCTGCACTGTCGCGGATACCAAGGCGGCGCTGTTCGGGGCTATCCACCATGAACAAACCGCCGAGGGACCAGAACGCCTGCCCGCCAAGGCTCTGCGGGCCTTCCTGATCCAGCATCAGCACGCGGCGGCCACGCAATATCGCCTCATGGGCGGCTGTCATACCAGCCAGACCCGCGCCGATGATAATAATGTCCGGTGAGAAATCGCTCATGGCCTGCTCCTTGTTGGCATAGGGCAGGCTACACATGACGCGGCATCGCTGTCGAGGGTTACGAGAGGTTTACAGGCCTTTGCCGCCCAGACCCTTTTTGCAATTTGCAGGTGGACCCTGCGTTGCAGTAAAGGCCTCGGCGCCGCAACTGATGCAATGGTACATACGCAGGCTCCCCTTGTCACGGCGGCTGTCCGCGCGCCAGCGGCAGCCGCGTACAGCGCGGTTTTTCCATGCCAGATAGGCGACGACGCCAATGATGATCGGGAACAGGAGAATCAGCATCAGGTAAACTGCACATCGATAGCCCAAAGATGCGGGCGCGTGCGCGAGCGGGCAAGATAGGCCGCGCCATCCCCCCAACCGTTCCAGCCGGCGCTCTGCTCGTTTTCGATCTGCATCACGAACTCCCACGCGTCATCTGCCGGTTGATCGTGCCACCACGGGGCGGATTGCACAGTGGCGGGCCAGCCGCCCAGCTTGGTCTGCGCCAAAGTGCGGCACCAGCCATGGCTGTAGAGGTCGTTCGCCGCGATATCTACTACACCATCGGCCATGTCATGATTGGCATAATCTGTCTGTGCCGGGGCCCATTCCCCCAGTCGCGGGGACATTGGACTGTTGTGCGGCGGTGTGTTGGGAATGGTCAGACCGTCCAGCGTGGCATAGCTGCGCAGCGCCCATGTGGCCGCTGGATCAGGATCAGCGGTGTTGATAATCAGCGCGGGTGAAACAGCGGCCATATGATCAGGCGAGATGAACAGCGTAAGCAGCGACAGGTCTTGCACCGCTTTCGGCCTCACGGGTGCTTCTGTCAGGTTGATCTGGCACAGCGGCCACAGCGGCGCACCGGCATGGACGGGCCACACTTCGGATTTGCGGGCCAGACGGACCGTGCCGAACATCGTTACAAAGGGATCAATGGTTGCGGGGTTTTTGAAAACCAGCGGTGCACAGGGGCGCGCCAACGCGCGCTTCAGCTCCGCTTCGGACAGCGGCCCTTGTGGCGGTGGGGGAGCGGGCGGCGCAAGAGGTTCCTGTGCGCCGCCCGTCCGTTTCTTGAACCAGCCAAACATGGTCGCGCCTTATACAGTCCGCTCGACCATCAGCTTTTTGATCTGCGAAATTGCCAGCGCCGGGTTCAGGCCTTTGGGGCATGTCTTGGCGCAGTTCATGATCGTGTGGCAACGGTAGAGTTTGAACGGATCTTCCAGATCATCCAGACGCTCACCCGTGCCCTCGTCACGGCTGTCGATGATCCAGCGGTAGGCGTGCAGCAATGCTGCTGGTCCGAGGTAGCGATCGCCGTTCCACCAGTAGCTGGGGCACGATGTCGAGCAGCAGGCGCACATGATGCACTCATACAGGCCATCCAGCTTTGTGCGGTCATCCACCGACTGCTTCCATTCCTTCACAGGTGCAGGTGTCTCTGTCTCCAGCCACGGCTTGATCGAGGCGTGCTGGGCGTAGAAATGTGTAAGATCGGGGATGAGGTCCTTGATCACAGGCATGTGCGGCAGCGGATAGATTTTCACCACACCTTTGACTTCGGCCATGCCGTAGGTGCAGGCCAGCGTGTTGATCCCGTCGATGTTCATAGCACAAGAGCCACAGATGCCTTCACGGCAGGAGCGGCGGAAGGTCAGGGTCGGATCAATCTCGTTCTTGATCTTGATGATTGCATCCAGAACCATCGGGCCACAGCTGTCCATATCGACAAAATACGTGTCGACAGAGGGGTTTTTGCCATCGTCAGGATTCCACCGATAGATGTGGAATTCCTTGAGGTTCTTGGCATTTTCAGGCTTTGGCCATGTCTTGCCGCTGGTCATGCGGGAGTTCTTGGGGAGCGTCAGTTGTACCATGATGCTGTTCCTTTTGGTCAGTCGGCGCAGGGCCGGAAAGTCGTCAATGTATCGGGGCGCAGGGCGCTTAAAGTATCGAAGTTGCGCGGGTGCGCAGGCAGGTCTGTGTTGCGGGGCGGGACATGATGTTACCCACGACCGCGACGGTTTGCTCGTCCACGCCGCCGAACGAGTCTTTTGCAAGCTCGCGCACTTCCACAGCTTGTGCGTTCTCGATCACGCATCCCATAAAGGCTTCGATCAGGGGCTTGGGCACCTGCGGAAAGTGGATCGCAATCGTTTCGGTCACTGCCGATGTCGCTGCTTTGCGGCCGGTTCTGTCAGCGGCGTTTTGCACGTCAGCACAGGCCGACAGGGCCAGAATGCTCGTCAATATCATTGCTCGGATCATGGGGTGGCCTCTCTGGGCGGAAGTTTCATGTGCAGCTTGGCTGTCTCGGCAAGCGAGGCCAACCGTTCTGCATCTTGTTCGAAATGGGGGATCAGACGCTCCATAAAGGCAAGGTCATGGGCGGCAGTCCATAGAAGGATCTGGTATTCAGGATCATCGGCCATGTCTGCGTCGCGGGCGACCGAGTTCAGCTTGGCAACCTCTGTCGCCTTTTTCTGAAAGGATGACCCACCACCATAGCGCTGCACCTTGCCACGACTCAGATCGCGCTGCGGCAGCCCAAGCTTTTTGAGAGTAGCGGCGCGGTAGTCCTCCGATGTCATCCAGTCATCATAGCAAACAGGCGTCAGCCCGCCCGCCTGCGCAATCCGGTCCAGCCCTTGCACATAAGTGGCAAAAGCCAGCGCCATAATGCGCATCCGGTCTGTGGCGCCATAGCCCGCGTTCTTCTTGATCTTGGCCAATAGCGACGCCGACCAGTTCAGAAAGCTGCGGTAGATGATAATCTGCTGGGAGAAGTCCGCATCGGCCATGCCGTTGCTGGCGCGCTGCGGCTGGCCTGCGGGCTGGGGCATCCGATCTTCATAGGAGACAACCGCCATCGGCGCGGCGCCTGCTTGCGCAATCCGCGCCGCATCGCCGATGTCTTTATGGGGCAACACCTCATAAGACGTGTCGTAGATATCAAGCGAGCCATAGAGGCGCTGGGGGTTTTTGCCGAATTTGCAGTTGTTAAAGAACACGCCACCCGTGGCATCATCGGGCGCGTTGCGCATGAGCCAGTCAATGATCGCATGGTTGCCGGAACGGCGCATACCAAACACCTGAAAGGCGCAGACAGGGGTGAACCCCGCCTGCGGCCATCTGGTGAGGGTCTGCGCCGTCCCTGTCATTTTTAGTAAACCCGTGCCTTTGGCGCGATTTTCTTCATGTCGATCCCGCCTTCTTTCTCGGTGGTCAGCGGCTTGAGGTGGACAGGACGGAAATCAAGCGCGGCCTTGTCACCGTCGAAACGGATCAGGCTGTGCTTGCGCCAGTTCTTGTCGTCACGATCAGGATAATCCTCATGCGCATGTGCGCCACGGCTTTCCTTGCGCGCTGCCGCTGCGGTGATTGTGGCCACCGCGTTGGGCATCAGGTTGGTCAGCTCCAGTGTTTCCATCAGGTCAGAGTTCCAGACCAGCGACGTATCAGTGACTTTCAGATCGGCCATCTTGGCGGAAACGGCCTTCATCTTTTCTTCGCCTTCGGCCAGCGTCTTGTCGGTACGGAACACCGCCGCATCGGCCTGCATGGTCTGCTGCATCTCAAGACGCAGTTCTGCCGTAGGCATCTGGCCTTTCGCATAGCGCAGCGCGTCAAAGCGGGCAAAGGCCGCCTCGACAGACTTCTTGTTCGGCGTCGGTACGGGCGATTTCGGGTCCACAATCTCGGCGGCACGAATGGCAGCGGCGCGGCCAAATACCACAAGATCGATCAGCGAGTTGGAGCCGAGACGGTTTGCACCGTGCACCGAGGCACAGCCCGCTTCACCCACAGCCATCAGACCGGGCGAGACTGCATCAGGCTTGTCCGCGGTCGGGGCCAGTACTTCACCCCAATAGTTGGTCGGAATGCCGCCCATGTTGTAGTGCACAGTCGGGATAACCGGAATTGGCTCTTTGGTCAGGTCAACGCCTGCAAAGATGCGCGCACTCTCCGAGATACCGGGCAGGCGCAGGTCCAGCGTTTCTGGTGGCAGGTGGTTGAGGTGCAGGTGGATGTGATCCCCCTTCTCGCCTACGCCGCGGCCTTCGCGGATTTCCATGGTCATGCAGCGCGATACAACATCGCGCGAGGCTAGGTCTTTATAGGTCGGCGCATAGCGCTCCATAAAACGCTCGCCCTCGGAGTTGGTAAGGTAGCCCCCTTCGCCGCGTGCACCTTCCGTGATCAGGCAGCCCGCACCGTAAATGCCGGTCGGGTGGAACTGGACAAACTCCATATCCTGTAGCGCCAGACCGGCGCGTGCCGCCATGCCGCCACCGTCACCGGTGCATGTGTGCGCAGATGTGGCGCTGAAATACGCGCGGCCATAGCCGCCTGTAGCCAGCACAACCATCTTGGCGCTGAACAGGTGCATCGTGCCATCGTCGAGCTTCCAGCACAGAACACCTTGGCAGACGCCATCATCCGACATCACCAGATCAATGGCGAAATATTCGATATAGAATTCAGCGTTATGCTTGAGCGACTGACCATAGAGCGTGTGCAGAATCGCGTGTCCTGTCCGGTCTGCTGCCGCACAGGTACGCTGTACCGGAGGGCCTTCACCGAATTCGGTGGTGTGACCCCCAAACGGCCGTTGGTAAATCTTGCCTTCTTCGGTGCGCGAGAACGGCACGCCGTAATGCTCCAGCTCGTACACCGCCTTGGGTGCTTCACGCGCCAGATATTCCATCGCGTCCGTGTCACCCAGCCAGTCAGAGCCTTTGACGGTGTCATACATGTGCCACTGCCAGTTGTCGGGGCCCATGTTGGACAACGATGCCGCAATGCCACCCTGTGCCGCAACCGTGTGCGAGCGTGTCGGGAAAACCTTGGACACACAGGCCGTGCGCAGCCCCTGCTCCGCCATACCCAGTGTTGCGCGCAATCCTGCGCCGCCAGCGCCTACAACAACAACGTCGTATTCGTGGGTCTCGTACTCATAAGCAGCCATATCGTGCCCTCTTCAAAGCTTGGGGTTGTCCGTATACGCTACGGCGCCCTGTCTATATCTGCGGCGCCCGTGCGCCTGAAATTCCGGTTTCCCGCACCTGGCGGGCGCGCAATACGCCGCCCCCCAAACCATTCGTCACATGCTTACAGCGCCAGACGCGCAATAGCGAAAAGACCAACTGCCGCAGCCCCGTAGCTGATGCAGGTCATCACAACCAAGGCAACCTTCTGGGCTGTGCCGTGTACATAATCCTCGATCAGGGTCTGAACCCCGCCGTTGAAATGCTTGAAGGTCACAGCAATCGTCAGGGCCGCCACAATCGCGGGGAACGGACGGGAATAATACGCAACGATCTCTTCGTAGGTACCACCCAGTGCTGCACCAAAGGTGAACACAAACAGCGGGATCAACACAAGCAGTGCGACCGAACTGACGGTCATCGACCAGTGATGTGCAGACCCTGTCTTGGCGGAGCCGAGACCAGCGGCGCGTTTGCGGTCTGTCATGTAGGACATAATGCTCTCCTTAAACCACGATGACTGTGATCAGCGTCAGCAGGACAGAGCCGCCGATGCAGGCCCAGCCCAGTTTCTCAGCTGTGGGAATATCCATCATCTTGGCATTGTCCCAGATCAGGTGCCGGATGCCCGCCAGCGTGTGGTACCACAGGCCCAGCACCGAGAAGAGCATGATCAGATCACCAAACCAGCTGGTCAGGAACCCGTTCACGATGGCGAAGTAGGCAGGGCCGCTTGCGGCTGCCAGAAACCACCAGACGATCAGCAGCGCAGACAGCAACATCGCGTTGCCCGTGATCCGTGTCAGGATCGAGGTCATAGACGTCAGCTGCGGGCGGTAGATCGACAAGTGCGGCGAGAGTGGGCGATTGCCCCGGTTCACATCAGCCATATCGGGCTCCTTTGTGGCTAGTTGGGTGTAGTTCTAGCGTATTTTTCAGCGCTGTCACGGGGGCACGCAGGGAATCGAGGGGCTGTTTGCGCTAATTGATCAACAAATTGTCGATCATTCCGCATTTTGTGATCACACAATTGTTAGCTGTGATCACACAAAGGCCAATCGGCACCGTAACGCAAAAAGGCGCGCCGTTGCGGGCGCGCCTTTTTATGATCTATCACAATCAGACTTAGACCAGCGAGCTATCGATACCTTTGCACGCATCCACCAGGCCTTTGACTGCGTTGACCGAGCTGTCAAACATCGCCTGTTCGTCTTTGTTCATGTGGATTTCGACAACCTTCTCAACGCCGCCGGCGCCGATAACTGTTGGCACACCAACGTAGAAACCGTTGAGGCCATAAGCACCGTCAACATATGCGGCACAAGGCAGCACGCGCTTTTGGTCTTTGAGGTAAGCTTCGGCCATCTCGATTGCCGATGTCGCAGGTGCGTAGAAGGCGGAACCGGTTTTCAGCAGGCCAACAATCTCGGCGCCGCCATCACGGGTGCGCTGAACGATCGCGTCCAGTTTCTCTTGTGTGGTCCAACCCATCGATACCATGTCGGGCAGCGGGATACCGGCAACGGTGGAATAACGTGTCAGCGGCACCATTGTGTCACCGTGGCCGCCCAGAACAAAGGCTGTCACGTCGCGCATGGAGACGTTGAACTCTTCCGCGAGGAAGTGACGGAAGCGCGCCGAATCAAGCACACCCGCCATACCGCAGACTTTTTCATGTGGCAGGCCGGAGAATTCGCGCAGCGCCCAAACCATCGCGTCCAGCGGGTTTGTGATGCAGATCACAAAGGCGTTTGGCGCGTGCTTGGCGATGCCTTCGCCTACGGATTTCATCACTTTGAGGTTAATGCCCAACAGGTCATCACGGCTCATGCCGGGCTTGCGTGCAACACCGGCAGTGACGATGCAGACGTCTGCGCCAGCGATATCCGCGTAATCGGATGTGCCGGACATGGCGGCATCGAAACCGGCGGAGGGGCCGGACTCAGCGATGTCGAGTGCTTTACCCTGTGGCAGACCATCAGCGATGTCGAACATCACTACGTCACCCAGTTCTTTTACAGCCGCAAGGTGGGCAAGCGTGCCACCGATGTTACCCGCGCCGATCAGTGCAATCTTGGCTCTTGCCATGTGTCCGTTCTCCATGAGTTTGCATTTGAGAGGGGGATAAACCCATCAGTGCCCGCGCGCAAGACGGCCGGCATGGCCCTGTCAATCTACAGGTCTTTCGCTTAACCCAAACGCCAAGACGCCGTATGGACCGCTTCCCCGTCGAAAAATGAATTAGGGTCAAAGGGTTAAAAATGAAAGCTCCGGCTTTTGTGGCTTTAGCCCTAACAGCAACGGGACAGATTTCGCCTAAAACTTCGACACAAAATAATGATCCAGGATTGGATGGAATTTCGCATTGTATACTATAGTGTACTTTTGACACCCCGAGAGGCGCAAATGCTGACACTTGATCTATGGTTTTTCGCCATCGCAGGACCGGCGGTGCTTTTTGCGGGCATTTCAAAGGGGGGATTCGGGTCTGGCGCGGCTTTTGCTGCGGCATCTGTACTGGCGCTGGTCGTCGATCCCGGATTGGCGTTGGGTGTGATGTTGCCGCTGCTGATGCTGATTGATGTGGCCACCCTGCGCCCCTATTGGGGCCGCTGGCATCTGCGCGAGGCGCTGTTGGTCATTGCGGGCGCCTTGCCGGGGGTCGCATTGGGTGCCGCCCTGTACCGCGTCGCCTCACCGGATCTTTTGCGGCTGCTGATCGGTGCGGTGTCACTGGGGTTTGTTGCATGGCAAATCGGCATCAAACGCGGCTGGCTGAGGATCGGCACCCGTCAAATGTCCGACGGGGCGGGTCTGGTTGCGGGCGTTGCCGTGGGGTTCACCAGTTTTGTCAGCCATGCAGGCGGCCCGCCCGCAGCTGTGTTCCTGCTGTCGCGTGGACTAAGCAAGACAGGATATCAGGCCACTTCTGTTCTGATATTCTGGGCCGTCAACATTGCCAAGTTCATCCCCTATGCCTTTCTGGGGATGTTTACGCTGGAAACCGCAAAGGCCAATCTTGTCCTCGCTCCCTTTGCATTGCTGGGCGCATGGATCGGTGTGCGCGCGCACCGCGCTGTGCCGGAACGCGCATTTTTCGCCCTGACTTATGTGCTGCTGACCGTAACCGGGGTCAAGCTCGTCTGGGAGGGGCTGACCTGATCTCAGGCGTCATTTCCCTTGGCCGGAAGGGCCTCAACCACCTGCTCAAACGCCTCGCCCGACGCGACAAGGCATGTAACCCCTGAGGGCATTGTCACAAGGATTGTCCAGCTGCCGGTGTCCGCGCTCGCAAACACTTCGACCATCGCGTTGTTTGATCCGATGCCGACGGATTGCCGTGTCTCGCCATAGCCTTCGGCAAGCCGCTGCACCACCGCATCACGCGGCCCACAGTTGCGCTGTGACTGCGCGCTCGCCTGTGTTGTCGTTGCAAGGAAGAGTGCTGCCGCAGCTGTGAAGGCCGCAAGGTGAAGAAGTTTTGCAGTGCGTGTCATATCAGTGCCCGATCCTGTGAGGGGATGTTATTTCACGCAAAGGTCAGTCCCCGCAGAACATTAACGCCCCAGTTTCATCCTTGACGTTGCTCCATCCCTTTTGTGGTATCGGCAACGTGTAACAATCCTGCCGGTAAAGCCCTGAAAACAGCGTTAACGCTGCGTCCCGGCCTGTTGCGCTTCCGCTTTTTGCTGCACTGCGGCGCGTTTGCGCTTGAAGTTTTTCTGTGAAAATGCCCCTCTGCACGCAACAATATTACGCCACCCCTCCGAAAAGGACCCTGCATATGCCTTCCATCGCACGCCCCCTGCGCTCCGTTCTCTATATTCCCGGCTCCAAGCCCCGCGCGCTGGACAAAGCCCGCGGCCTGCCCGCCGATGCTATTATCTTTGACCTTGAGGATGCCGTGATCCCCGAGGAGAAAGTGGCCGCCCGCGCAACACTGGCCGAGGCATTGGCAACAGGCGGATACGGCGCCCGCATGAAAATTATCCGCATCAACGGGCTGGACACGGAATGGGGTGCAGATGACGCAAAAGCGGCCGCTGCCATGGGCGCGGACGCGATCCTGCTGCCCAAAGTGAACTCTCCCGCCGATCTGGACGCGCTGGCCGCGATCACCGGCGATGCACCGCTCTGGGCGATGATGGAGACGCCGCTGGGTATGCTGAACGCTGCCGCAATCGCCGCGCACCCGAAACTGCAGGGCATGGTGATGGGCACCAATGATCTGGCCAAAGACCTGCAAACCCGCTTCCGCGCGGACCGTTTGCCGCTGATGGCCGGGCTTGGCCTCTGCGTGCTGGCCGGCAAGGCGCATGGAATTGCCCTGATCGACGGCGTTTACAACGCCTTCAAAGACGTCGACGGCCATCGCACCGAATGTGACCAAGGCCGCGACATGGGCTTTGACGGCAAAACCGTGATCCATCCCGCGCAGCTGGAGGTCGCCAATACGGCCTTCACCCCCTCTGATGCCGAAATCGATCTGGCCCGCCGCCAGATTGCCGCGTTCGAGGAATGTGAGGCCACCGGACAGGGCGTTGCTGTGGTCGACGGCAAGATCGTCGAAAATCTACATGTTGCCACGGCACGCGAAACACTGGCAAAGCTAGAGGCTATTGCAGCCCTCAGCACGGAGTAATCCCATGACCCTACTCATTCTCGGCCTGATCCTCTGGATCGCCGCCCATTATTTCAAACGGCTGATGCCAGCGCAACGCGCAGCGATGGGCGACAAGGGCAAAGGGTTGGTGGCGCTCGCCATTGTTGCCTCGCTGGCCCTGATGATAATCGGCTACCGCACAGCCGATTTCGTCCCCGTCTGGACGCCACCTGCCTTCTTTACGGGTATCAACAACCTGGCCATGATCCTCGCTCTGTGGGTCTACGGCTCCTCCGCTGCCAAAGGCGCCAAAGCATGGCCCGCCTATAAAACCCGCCATCCGCAATTGCTTGCCGTGAAAATCTGGGCCGCAGCACACCTTCTGGTGAACGGTGATCTGGCTTCGATCATCCTGTTTGGCGGCATGCTGGCATGGGCGGTCGGATCTGTCATCATGATCAACCGCGCGCAGCCGGACTGGGCCGCGCCGGCCCCCGCGGGCAAGAAAACCTACATGCGTCTGATCGTAATCAGCCTTGTGATGTACATCGCCATCGCCGCGCTGCACGCATGGCTTGGCGTCAATCCCTTCACCTGAACATAGGAAAAACCCATGAAACTCTATCGTTTCCTGTCGGAGGAAGACACCTCTGCGTTCTGCCACAAAGTCACTGATGCCCTGAACAAGGGATGGGAGCTCTATGGCTCTCCCACGCAAACATGGGACCATGCTGCGGGCATCATGCGCTGTGGCCAGTCCGTGGTTAAAGAGGTTGAAGGCACATATACCTCCGAGACCAAGCTGGGTGCGCACTGATATGGCTACCAAGACAAACTCCGGTAACTTCTTTGAAGACTATAGCGTGGGCCAGATCCTGACCCACGCCGTTCCCCGCACGGTCAAGATGGGCGAGCGGGCGCTCTATCACGCGCTCTACCCTGCCCGTCATGCGCTGTATTCCTCTGATCAATTTGCCCAAGACTGCGGCCTGCCGTTCAGCCCGCTGGATGATATGATCGCGTTCCATGTGGTGTTCGGCAAATCGGTGCCCGATGTCTCGCTGAATGCTGTGGCCAATCTGGGATACGCGCAGGGCCGCTGGTTATTGCCCGTCTGGCCCGGTGACACACTACGCAGCCAGTCCGAAGTGATCGGGCTGAAGCAGAACTCGAACGGCAAAACCGGCGTGGTTTATGTCCGCACCACCGGCCTGAACCAGCACGGCGAAGCGGTCATGGAATATGTCCGCTGGGTTATGGTGCGCAAACGCAATGTCGATGCCCCCGCACCCGATACGGTTGTACCGGACCTGCCTGATGCAATTGCCGCCACTGATCTGATGATCCCCAAGGGTCTCGACTTCACCAACTACAACTTCGATCTGGCAGGCGAGCCGCACCGCTGGGGCGACTACGCCATCGGAGAAAAGATCGACCACGTCGACGGTGTCACCGTCGAAGAGGCCGAGCATATGATGGCCACCCGCCTGTGGCAGAACACCGCCAAAGTACACTTTGACACCTCCGCCCGCCCCGATGGCACCCGCCTGATTTACGGCGGCCATGTGATCTCGATGGCGCGGGCGCTGTCGTTCAACGGGCTTGCAAACGCACAGATGATGGTAGGCTTGAACGGCGGCGCACACGCGAACCCGTGCCTGTCGGGTGACACCATCCGCGCGTGGTCCGAAGTGTTGGACAAGGCCGAAACCTCCGCTCCCGGCGTCGGCGCCATCCGCCTACGTCTGGTCGCAACCAAAGGCGGCGCGCCGTTTGATTTGCGCGGTGAAGATGGCAAGTACCTGCCATCCGTCCTGCTTGATCTGGATTACTGGGCGCTGATGCCTCTCTAAATCCGCTGATTGTCCGCCCTGCGCCCGTATCGGGGCGGACAAAACCTTTTAGAATCCCTTGGGATCGACGCTCCCCCCCCTGTTTCACCCAAAAACTTGAATCGAATTTGCGCAGCTTTTCGCCGGTTTCATGTCGATTCAGCAGACGTTACAGCCGATTCGTATCAATTTCAGCATTTTGTGATCACACATATTTAACGTGTGATCACAAATATCATTTTTAGCTGGATAAATCCCGCAACCTGCGAAATGGTATTCAGGAAAAATTAGATATCTAGCGTAGAACGCGCATCATCTGAACCAAACGGGACCGTCTCAATATGAACATCCACGAATACCAGGCCAAAGCCCTTCTGCGCAGCTACGGCGCACCAGTTTCCGACGGACGCATCGTCCTCAAAGCCGAAGACGCCAAAAGTGCCGCAGCAGAGCTGGATGGCCCGCTGTGGGTCGTAAAAGCGCAAATCCACGCAGGTGGCCGCGGCAAAGGTAAATTCAAAGAGGCAGGCGCCGGCGAAGCTGGTGGCGTTCGACTGACCAAATCCGTGGCCGAAGCCGCCGAAGAAGCCAAAAAGATGTTGGGCCGCACATTGGTCACACACCAGACAGGCCCGGCAGGCAAGCAAGTGAACCGCGTCTACATCGAAGACGGCTCGGGTATCGAGACAGAACTCTATCTTGCGCTTCTGGTTGACCGTGAAACCTCTCGCGTGGGCTTTGTCTGCTCCACCGAAGGCGGCATGGACATTGAAGAAGTCGCCGCAAACACACCTGAGAAGATCATCAACTTCTCCGTTGATCCCGCAACCGGATACCAGCCCTTCCACGGCCGCCGCATCGCGTTCGAACTGGGTCTGGAAGGCAAGGCGGTCAAGCAGTGCGTGAGCCTGATGGGCCTGCTCTACAAAGCGTTCCTGGAGCGCGACATGGAGATGCTGGAAATCAACCCGCTGATCGTTACCGACACCGGTGATCTGAAAGTGCTCGACGCAAAAGTCTCCTTTGATGGCAACGCAATGTACCGTCAGGCAGAAGTGGCCGAGCTGCGCGACACCACCGAAGAAGACAGCAAAGAGCTGGAGGCCTCCAAATACGACCTCAACTACATCGCGCTCGACGGTGAAATCGGTTGCATGGTGAACGGTGCGGGTCTGGCGATGGCGACCATGGACATCATCAAACTCTACGGTGCCGAGCCTGCAAACTTCCTCGACGTGGGTGGCGGTGCGACCAAAGAGAAAGTGACCGAAGCCTTCAAGATCATCACCTCCGACCCGCAGGTCAAAGGCATCCTTGTAAACATCTTCGGCGGCATCATGCGCTGCGATGTTATCGCCGAGGGTGTTGTTGCTGCGGTGAAGGAAGTCGGCCTGAAAGTGCCACTGGTTGTCCGCCTTGAGGGAACAAACGTTGAAGAAGGCAAAGCCATCATCAATAACTCCGGCCTCGATGTGATCGCCGCTGACAACCTCAAAGACGGCGCGCAGAAAATCGTGAAAGCCGTGAAGGGCTGATCGCCCCTATCCAAAATATGTCGGCGTCGGGGCGTTTCACATGCCGCGACGCATAAAACAAAAACGCTATGACACCAGACGACAACACAAAGTGTAACACCCGTCAGGTGAAACTAGACAGATAGATAGAAAGGGCGACTGAAATGGCAGTCCTCGTAAACGAAAACACCAAAGTAATCTGCCAGGGCCTCACCGGCTCGCAGGGCACATTCCACACCGAGCAAGCAATTGCTTATGGCACTAAAATGGTCGGCGGCGTGACCCCCGGCAAAGGCGGTCAGACGCATCTGGACCTGCCCGTGTTCAACTCGGTCCACGAAGCGCGTCACGTCACCGAAGCAAACGCCACAGTGATCTACGTCCCGCCCCCTTTCGCGGCGGATTCCATTCTTGAGGCGATCGACGCCGAGATGGAACTGATTGTCTGCATCACCGAAGGCATTCCGGTTCTGGACATGATGCGCGTACAGCGTGCGCTGGAAGGCTCCAAATCCCGCCTGATCGGGCCAAACTGCCCCGGCGTGATCACACCAGACGCTTGCAAAATCGGCATCATGCCGGGCCACATCCACCGCCGCGGTTCTGTTGGTGTTGTGTCCCGCTCCGGCACGCTGACCTATGAGGCGGTCAAGCAGACCACCGATCTGGGTCTGGGCCAGTCCTCTGCCGTGGGCATCGGCGGCGACCCGATCAAGGGTTCCGAGCATATCGACATCCTCGAGATGTTCCTTGCCGATCCGGAAACCACCTCCATCATCATGATCGGTGAAATCGGCGGCACAGCCGAAGAGGAAGCAGCACAGTTCCTCGCGGACGAGCGCCGCGCAGGCCGTTGGAAGCCAACCGCCGGCTTCATCGCAGGCCGCACAGCCCCTCCAGGCCGCCGCATGGGCCACGCAGGCGCAATTGTTGCCGGCGGCAAAGGCGACGCGGAAAGCAAGATCAACGCGATGCGCGAAGCTGGTATTGTTGTTGCAGACAGCCCCGCAACACTGGGCGAAGCGGTGCAAGAAGCGATTGCCAAGGGCTAATATCTCAATGCTAAAAACGTTGAATTGGCTGATAATAACAACTCCCTTCATTGCAGGCTTTGCAGCCTTCCAATGGGGGGAGCAAGCAGATGAAGGTAAGTTGATACCCGCACTTGTCGGCTTGCTTGCATTCCTCGGCCTAATTTTTGTTTGGTACGTTCTTTACCAGTTTATAGAATTTCCACTTTGGATGGCCCATTTCGACTGATTGGCGCACCTTTAATAAGGACTTCATCCCATGACCGACCACCCAGCCAACGACCAATTCCATGCCTCTTCCTTCATGCAAGGCCACAACGCCGAGTATCTGGAGCAGATGTATGCCCGCTATGCCAACGACCCGAATGCAGTCGACGAGAGCTGGCAGGAATTCTTCAAAGCGCTTGGCGATGAGGAACAATCCGTCAAGGCCGAGGCCGCTGGCCCGTCTTGGGCGCGTGCCGATTGGCCGCCCATGCCTGTGGATGACCTGACGGTTGCGCTCACTGGCGAATGGCCGGTTGAAGCAAAGGCCGCAGGCGGAAAGATTGCCGACAAAGCCAAGGCGCAAGGTGTCGAGATTTCCGATGACCAGATCCAGCGCGCCGTGCTGGACTCCATCCGTGCGTTGATGATCATCCGTGCCTACCGCATCCGTGGCCACCTTGCCGCTGATCTTGATCCGCTGGGCATGCGCGAGATCAACAACCAACCCGAGCTTGATCCGAAATCCTACGGCTTTACCGATGCCGACATGGACCGCCCGATTTTCATCGACAACGTGCTGGGCCTGCAAATCGCAACCATGCGCCAGATCACGGATATCCTGAAATCCACCTATTGCGGCACTTTTGCGCTGCAATACATGCACATCTCCAACCCGGAAGAGGCCGCATGGCTGAAAGAGCGGATTGAGGGCTATGGCAAAGAAATCCAGTTCACCAAGCAGGGCCGCAAAGCGATCCTGAACAAGCTGGTTGAGGCCGAAGGTTTTGAGAAATTTCTGCACGTCAAATACATGGGCACCAAGCGTTTCGGCCTTGATGGCGGCGAGAGCCTGATCCCCGCGATGGAGCAGATCATCAAACGCGGCGGCAACCTCGGTGTGCGTGACATCGTGATCGGCATGCCACACCGTGGCCGCCTGTCGGTGCTGGCAAACGTCATGCAAAAACCCTACCGCGCGATATTCAACGAATTCCAGGGCGGCAGCTTTAAACCCGAAGATGTCGACGGCTCCGGTGATGTGAAATACCACCTCGGCGCGTCGTCTGACCGGGAGTTTGACGGCAACACCGTGCACCTGTCACTGACGGCAAACCCTTCCCACCTCGAGGCGGTAAACCCTGTTGTGATCGGCAAGGTCCGCGCCAAGCAGGACCAATTAGGCGATAATGACCGCACCGCCGTTATGCCAATCCTGTTGCACGGCGACGCGGCCTTTGCCGGTCAGGGCGTTGTGGCAGAATGCTTTGCCCTGTCTGGCCTGCGCGGCCACAAGACAGGCGGCACCATGCATATCGTGGTGAATAACCAGATCGGCTTTACCACAGCACCACACTTCTCGCGTTCCTCTCCCTACCCCACCGACAACGCGCTGGTGGTTGAAGCCCCGATTTTCCACGTCAATGGCGACGATCCGGAAGCCGTGGTGCACGCTGCCCGCGTTGCGACCGAGTTCCGCCAGAAGTTCCACAAAGACGTGGTCATCGATTTGATCTGCTACCGCCGTTTTGGCCACAACGAGGGGGATGAACCGATGTTCACAAACCCCGTCATGTACAAGAAGATCAAGAAGCAGAAAACAACGCTGACGCTCTACACCGACCGTCTGGTAAAAGACGGCCTGATCCCCGAGGGCGAGATCGAGGACATGAAGGCGGCGTTCCAAGCCAAGCTGAACGACGAGTTCGAGGCAGGCAAAGAATACCGTCCGAACAAGGCCGACTGGCTGGATGGCAAGTGGTCCAACCTTGAGAAGGCCAAAGAGAAGAAATACCAGCGCGGCAAAACCGCCATCGCTCCCGAGACAATGGGCGAAGTGGGTAACGCACTGTCGACAGTTCCCGAGGGCTATCCGGTCCACAAAACCGTAGCCCGCCTGATGGAATCCAAGGCAGAGATGTTCGAGAGCGGCAAGGGGTTTGACTGGGCTACTGCAGAAGCGCTGGCCTTTGGCTCCCTGCTGACCGAAGGTTACAAGGTTCGCCTAGCCGGACAAGACAGTACACGCGGCACGTTCAGCCAGCGCCACTCGGCCCTGATCAATCAGGATACAGAGGAACGCTATTACCCGTTGAACAACATCCGCAAAGGTCAGGCCGAATACGAGGTCATCGACTCGATGCTGTCGGAATATGCGGTGCTTGGCTTCGAGTATGGCTATTCACTGGCAGAGCCTAACGCGCTGACCCTATGGGAAGCGCAGTTTGGCGACTTCGCCAACGGCGCGCAGATCATGTTCGATCAGTTCATCTCCTCTGGCGAGAGCAAATGGCTGCGCATGTCCGGCCTCGTCTGCCTGATGCCGCACGGGTATGAAGGCCAAGGCCCCGAACACTCCTCTGCACGTCTGGAACGTTTCCTGACCATGTGTGGCGGTGACAACTGGATCGTGGCCAACTGCACAACGCCCGCCAACTACTTCCACATTCTGCGCCGCCAGTTGCACCGCAGCTACCGCAAACCGCTGATGCTGATGACGCCCAAATCGCTGCTCCGCCACAAACTGGCGGTCAGCCGCGCCGAGGAATTCCAGACAGGGTCTTCCTTCCACCGCGTGCTGTGGGATGACGCCCAGCAGGGTAACTCCGACACCACCTTGGTGGCCGATGACAAGATCAAGCGCGTGGTCATGTGCTCGGGCAAGGTCTACTTCGACCTGCTGGAGGAGCGTGACGCCCGCGGCATCGACGATATCTATCTGCTGCGGTTCGAGCAATTCTACCCTTTCCCGGCGCAATCTGCCGTCAAGGAACTGGAGCGTTTCAAAGACGCCGAGATGGTCTGGTGCCAGGAAGAGCCCAAGAACCAGGGCGCGTGGAGCTTTATTGAACCGAATATCGAATGGGTTTTGGGACGTATCAAAGCCAAGCATGGCCGACCGGCATATGCCGGTCGCGCAACCGCAGCATCGCCGGCAACCGGCCTTGCGTCCCAACACAAAGCACAACAAGCAGCGCTGATTAACGACGCGCTGACAGTCAAAGGATCCTGAACCATGACAAGCGAAGTCCGCGTCCCCACACTGGGCGAATCTGTAACTGAAGCAACCGTGGCTACATGGTTTAAAAAAGCCGGCGATACCGTTGCCGTTGACGAGATGCTGTGCGAGCTGGAGACCGACAAGGTCACCGTCGAGGTGCCCAGCCCGGTTGCCGGCACGCTGAGCGAGATTGTCGCTGCCGAAGGCGAAACCGTTGGTGTTGACGCTCTGCTGGCCATGGTCTCCGAAGGTGCTGCCGCGCCCAAAGACGCCCCCAAAGCAAAAGCAGCACAGGCACCTGCCAAAGGCGGCGCATCGGTTGATGTTATGGTGCCAACACTGGGCGAGAGCGTCTCTGAGGCGACTGTCAGCACATGGTTCAAAAAGGTCGGCGATACGGTCGCGCAGGACGAAATGCTGTGCGAACTGGAAACCGATAAGGTCTCCGTCGAAGTGCCAAGCCCTGCCGCAGGGGTCCTCACAGAGATCCTCGCCGCTGAGGGTTCTACGGTTGATGCGAAAGCCAAGCTGGCCGTGATCGCATCGGGCGAAGGTGCTGCAGCAGCACCCGCCGCTGCCGCAAGTGCCCCCGCCGCGGCACCCTCCGCAGGCAGCAAGGACGTCGAAGACGCACCTTCCGCCAAGAAGGCGATGGCCGAAGCAGGTCTGAGCGGCGATCAGGTTGCAGGTTCCGGCCGCGATGGTCGTGTGATGAAAGATGACGTTGCCAAGGCACTGGCTGCTGGCAAAACAGCCGCTGCAGCGCCCGCAGCAGCCGCTACACCGCGCGCGCCGAGCAGTGCAGATGATGCCAGCCGTGAAGAGCGCGTGAAGATGACCCGCCTGCGCCAGACAATCGCCAAGCGTTTGAAAGACAGCCAGAACACGGCTGCCATGCTGACCACCTATAACGAGGTCGACATGACCGAGGTGATGGCACTGCGCAACGAATACAAAGACCTGTTCCTGAAGAAACATGGCGTCAAGCTCGGCTTTATGTCCTTCTTTACCAAGGCTTGTGTACATGCGCTCCGCGAAGTCCCCGAAGTCAACGCCGAGGTTGACGGCACGGACATCGTCTACAAAAACTTCGTCCACATGGGCATTGCCGCCGGCACGCCCACCGGCCTTGTGGTTCCCGTGATCCGCGATACCGACCAGATGAGCTTTGCAGATATCGAGAAGGCCATCGCCGAAAAAGGTGCCCGCGCCCGTGATGGCAAGCTGTCCATGGCCGAAATGCAGGGCGGCACCTTCACCATCTCCAACGGTGGTGTCTACGGCTCGCTGATGTCCTCGCCCATCCTGAACCCGCCACAGTCCGGCATCCTCGGCATGCACAAAATCCAGGACCGCCCGATGGCCATAAACGGTCAGGTTGTGATCCGTCCGATGATGTATCTGGCCCTGTCCTACGATCACCGCATCGTGGACGGCAAAGGTGCTGTGACGTTCCTTGTGCGGGTCAAAGAGGCACTGGAAGATCCACGCCGTCTGTTGATGGATCTGTAATCAAAACGCCCCACCCTGCGGGGTGGGGCAAACCCGAGCAGGAACAATGGCTTACCTGACGCCCAAAACACTCACCTGCCCTTCATGCGGCCATACCGGGCCGCTGAGTTGGATCACAGGTGTCCCGCTAGACAATGCGCCCCGCGCAGGCAGGGGATATGTCAAAGTACATAAAAGCGGTGATTGGACTGTGGAAAAGGCCGAAGGCGAGACTGTAGTACGCTGTCCGACTTGCACCACCGAGGTCACACGACGCAGCCTTAAGCCCTGAGGACCACTATGAACACCCCCATGATCCGCAAGGTCCTCACCCTGTTCCGCGATGACGTGGCACTTATGTCAACGCGAGTTTCCCTCGGCGCTGTGCCTGATGGCCATAAGGTTCAGGAAGGCGACGAGAAAACCCCGACCGGCACCTATAAAGTTGACTGGCGCAACGCCAATTCGATTGCACATCTCAGCTTGCATATCTCCTATCCGAACGCGGCTGACACCGCCAATGCCGCGGCTCTAGGTGTCTCGGCGGGGGGGAATATCATGATCCACGGCATCGCCAACGGCTGGGGCGCTTTGGGTAAACTGCACCGCTATTGGGACTGGACCAACGGCTGCATCGCTGTAACAAACGATGAGATGAAGCAAATCTGGGCGCTGATGCCAGACGGCACCCCCATCGAGATCACCGAGTGAGAGATACCGATATGCGCCCCCCCATAAGGACGACACGCCCATGCAAATGATCTGCCATTTCGAAGTGACCAATTTCAGCGATTGGCAAACTGCGTTCCTTGCTGACGACGAGGCGCGCCGCGATGCGGGCCTCACGGTCCTGCAAATCTGGCGCGATGCAGACAGCACTACTCATGCCTTTGCTTTGCTCTCGGTCAACGACCGCCCGCGCGCCGAAGGCTGGATCACCCGCTCCAACGCGCTGCATTCAGATGACGCCAACACCGTCACCCACGCCAGCCACTTTTTCATAAAGACCGCATGATGACACCTGAACTCACAGTCCTCACCCTCGCGGCCCTCCTGCAAGTGCTGCAGTTCAGCGCCTATTCCGCGACATCTATCGCGCAGGTCGGCCCGAAGAAGGCCGCAGGGCCCCGCGACACCCCGATCCAGCTCACCGGCACGGCCGGCCGTTTGCAGCGCGCCATGAACAACCACTTCGAGGCGCTGATCCTTTTTACCATCGCCGTGGCCGTGACCCAGATGTCCGGCCAGAACACGCCCTACACCGCCGCCTGCGCCTGGGTCTATCTCGGCGCGGGGATCCTCTACGTCCCGGCCTACGTCTTCGGCTGGGCCCCGTGGCGCTCGGTGATCTGGATGGTCGGCCTACTCGCCACTGTCGCCATGCTGACCGCAGCACTGCTCTAACCCATACGTCCGCCACCCCGTTGTACGGGGGGTGTACAGGGGGTGTACGAAAAACACCCCTCCAAATTGACCAAGGAGACTCCCATGTCGAACTACGACGTTATCATCATCGGTGCCGGCCCCGGCGGCTATGTCTGCGCCATCCGCTGCGCCCAACTCGGCCTGAAGGTCGCCTGCGTCGAGGGGCGCGAAACCCTCGGCGGCACCTGCCTTAACGTGGGCTGCATCCCGTCCAAAGCCCTGCTGCACGCCAGCCACATGCTGCACGAAGCCGAGCACAACTTTGCCGAGATGGGCCTCAAGGGCAAAAGCCCGTCGGTCGACTGGCCGCAGATGCAGAAATACAAAAAATCCACCATCGACACCAATACCAAGGGCATCGAATTCCTGTTCAAAAAGAACAAGGTAGACTGGATCAAAGGCTGGGCGACCATCCCCGAGGCGGGCAAAGTTCAGGTGGGTGACGATGTGCATACCGCCAAGAACATCATCATCGCAAGCGGGTCCGAGCCCTCTGCGCTGCCCGGTGTCGAAGTCGACGAAAAGACCGTTGTCACCTCTACCGGCGCGCTGGAGCTGGGCAAAGTACCTAAGAAGATGGTTGTGATCGGTGCGGGTGTGATCGGGCTTGAGCTCGGCTCTGTCTATGCCCGTCTGGGGGCAGAAGTGACTGTGGTCGAATACCTTGATCACATCACCCCCGGCATGGACGCCGAGGTGAGCCGTCAGTTCCAGAAGATGCTTACCAAACAGGGATTTACCTTCATCATGGGTGCGGCAGTACGGAAAACAGAGGCCGGAAAATCCAAGGCCAAAGTGACCTATAAACTGCGCAGCGACGACAGTGAGCATGTACTTGAGGCCGACACCGTTCTGGTTGCCACAGGGCGCCGTCCGTTTGTTGAGGGTCTGGGCCTTGATGCACTGGGTCTGGAAATGACCAAGCGGGGGCAGATCGCCGTCGACGCTCATTGGGAAACATCCGTCAAAGGCATCTACGCCATCGGTGACGTGATTGAAGGCCCGATGCTGGCCCACAAAGCAGAAGATGAAGGCATGGCCGCCGCCGAGCAGGTTGCGGGGAAGCATGGCCACGTTAACTACTCTGTAATCCCTGGTGTGATATACACCCATCCAGAAGTCGCGAATGTGGGTGAAACCGAAGAGACGCTGAAGGCCGCTGGCCGTGCCTATAAGGTTGGCAAATTCAGCTTTATGGGCAATGCCCGTGCGAAGGCCAACTTCTCGGGTGACGGCTTTGTCAAACTGCTGGCAGACAAGGAAACAGACCGTATTCTGGGCTGCCACATCATTGGCCCATCCGCGGGTGATCTGATCCACGAAGTCTGTGTGGCGATGGAATTCGGTGCCTCTGCGCAGGATCTGGCGATGACCTGCCACGCCCACCCGACCTATTCAGAAGCTGTGCGTGAAGCCGCTCTGGCTTGTGGTGACGGTGCAATCCACTCTTAAGGTATAAAATACAGCGCGCGGCCTACCACATGGTTTTGGCCGTGCGTCGCGCCCAAGCGGTATCATACTCCGGCCCGCCCTGCGTACCTTTTGACACCTCGGCCAGTATCTAGCATACAGTTGGCAGGTCCCCGCTCTCATCCTCTGCGGTCCAAGTACGCGCGCGTAATAATGCGCGGGCGTCCCATAAAACTGCTTTAGCTGCTCAATGGTTTCAATCTTGACCATAGAGATGCGCCACACCGGTTTCTTCCAACAGCCTGTCGGAGGCTTCTTCGATCTGTTTTTCGATCTGGGCAAGGAAGGTCGCGCGGTCTGCACCGGGTTGGACCGGCTCCAGATATTCGACAACAACAACACCCGGTCTGCGGAACAGACCACGGCGCGGCCAGAACACACCGGCATTGGTTGCCACGGGTACGCAAGGCTGGCCCAACTGTTCGTACAATACGGCTGTGCCTACTTTATAGGGCATCTTGGTGCCGGGGGCCGAGCGCGTGCCCTGCGGATAAATCACAATCTGGCCGGGGTCGCGACGGCCGGCCTCAACCTCTTTGGCCATCTTTGCAATGGCCGCACCGCGCTTGCCACGGTCTACAAACACCATCTCCATCTTGCGGGCATATTGGCCCAGAACAGGCGCCCACCGCAGCTGGTTTTTCATTATGAATTTGGCCAGCGGCAAGGAATGGTAGATCATCAGGATATCAAGGAAAGATTGGTGTTTGGCCGCGACCAATGCCTCACCGGTTGGCGGCGTGCCGCGGATCTCGCAGCGCATGTTCACCATCCAGCCGGCAGTCCAGATCACCCACCCCGCATAGGCGTGGCACCCCGCATAGGCACCGCGTTTGGATACCATCGCCCACGGCGCATAGAGCAGCCCGATCACGGGTAACATAATCGTCGCTTGTGCAGAGAACAGGATCGAGCGGGTCCATTGCAGAATAATCATGATAGTCCTTCCAAAGTGCGGCGTGCCGCCATCCGCGTGGCGACAAACGCAACGCCGGCAGCAAGCGGCGGGATCAGCAGCGGCAACAGCCAATGGACGCCTTGAAAGCCAAGGCCTGTCAGAAAGCTGGCTGTCTCGTCACCGCCACGGGGCAGAAACAGAACTGCAATCATTCCCAGAACCATCCCTGCCGCCGCCCCGATCAGCGCCCGCAGTGTGAACCGCCGGATAAATGCTTGGGCAATATAGTTGTCTGTTGCCCCGACAAGCCGGAGCACGGCAATCACTTGCGCGTTTGCCGCCAAAGCAGCGTTTGCGGCCAGCGTCACCATAGCCGCAGTGATAGCCGCGATGAGGATGATTGACGCCCACCCCAACAGACGCAATCGGGAGGCCGCTTTGACCAATGGCGCACGCCAGCGGCTGTGGTCATCCAGTACGGCGCCGGGTACTTCGGCGGATAGCCGCAGACGCAGGCCCGCAGCATCCATGCCTTCAGATGTCTCGATCACTTCGATCAGTCGGGGCACAGGAAGTGTGTCCAACTCCAGCTCCGCCCCAAACCACGGGGCCAGCAGGGCGGCCTGTTCCTCATTGGTCAGCGCGCGCGCTTGTGCCACACCGCGTGTAGTTTCCAGAATATGCAAGGCAGCATCGGTTTGCGCCTGTTGCTGCTCCGCCGGGGCCGCAATGCGGATGGTGGCGGAACGGGCCAGCTCGTTGCCCCATTGTTCAGCAAGGCGGCCCGCGGCAAGCGACAGAGCTAGTGCAAAGACGGCCAAGAACGCCATAGCCCCCGCTGCAAACAAAGTGAGCTGTGCGGTAAAACCCGACGGCGGGACAACACGGTCGGCCTGCGCATCGGAATGCAAGAACCGTGCAAGGATTGACGAAACCGACTTCACAAATCCGCCCCTGCCAATTGAATGCGACGGCTGGCAATGCGCAGCACCCGCGCCTGCACATGGGCCTTGGTCGCGCGGATCAGACTCAGGTCATGGGTGGCAACCAACACGGTTTTGCCCATGCGGTTCAGCTCGATCAACAGCCGAAGCAAGCGTTGTGACATTTCCCAATCCACTTTGCCTGTGGGCTCATCCGCCAGCACCACATCCGGCGACATGATGACAGCACGCGCAAGTGCGGCACGCTGGCGCTCGCCGCCCGACAGTTCGGCCGGCAAGGCGCCCGCACGTTCGGTCAGGCCAACCCAGTTCAACAGATCACCTAAATCCTCGCCTTGCGCCTCGGCACTGCGGCCGGAAACATGCAAAGGCAGTGCGATATTCTCGGAGACAGGCAGATGGTCCAGAAACTGGCAGTCCTGATGGACAACGCCCACCCGGCGGCGCAGCATTGCCACATCATCGCGGGTCAGCGCCCGCACATCCGTATTGAAAAACTTCACATGGCCCGCAGTGGGCAGCAAAGCCCCATAGCAAAGCTTCATCAACGTGGTTTTGCCAGACCCCGAAGGTCCGGTCAAAAAGTGAAAAGATCCCGGCGCAAGTTTGAGAGAGATGTCCGACAACAACTCCCCACCCCCATAGCTATAGGCTACATTCTCCAGCTCGATCACTGTTGGCCCCTCATTGTCAGCCTGTTGTGCCTTAGCATCGCTTGGGTTTCAATCCATGCACAGGGGGCAAACGTGCCAGATTGCACTTTTCGCGCCGCCGCTAACGTCTTATGGTAGTGTTAATGAGTGGTAAACGGGTCACATGGTGATATTTCGGGGCGCTAAATGAGACTTATCTGTCCAAATTGCGATGCACAGTATGAAGTGCCAGATGATGTTATGCCTGTAGCAGGTCGTGACGTGCAGTGTTCGAACTGCGGTCAGACTTGGTTTCAACACCACCCTGATCATATGCCCGAGGACGAGAGCAAGGCCGATGTGGCACCGTCGGCAGATGAAGAAACCGCACCGCCGCCGCCCCCTCCACATGCGCCGCCAACACCCGAGCGTAAACAGCTGGACCCGGCAGTGGCTGATATTCTGCGGCAGGAAGCAGAAGCCGAACAGGCTGCGCGCCGTGCCGCCTATTCCAGCAGCATCGAAAGCCAGCCTGACCTTGGCATGGACATGGAGGAGCCACGATCACAAGATGAGGCTGACCGCCGTGCCCGTGAAACGCGTGACCGCATGGCACGGCTGCGCGGCGGCGAAAATGCAGAGGGCAAACCAAGCAGCAAACCGGATGTAGCTGATCCCGCAGTTGCAGCCGCTGCACTTGGATCGCGCCGTGATCTGTTGCCCGACATCGAAGAAATCAATTCTACCTTGCGCTCGGGGACATCCCGCTCGGGTCCGGGTGCTGCCGACATCGGACCTGACATCGAAGCCCCGACGCGCCAGCGCAAACGCCGCGGGTTCCGTACAGGCTTTATGACCATGTTGCTAATTTTTACAGTACTTGCAGTTGTCTATGTGCTTGCACCGCGGATTGCTGCGGCTGTACCAGCGCTGGAAGGGCCGCTGCAATCATATGTAAGTACTGTGGATAAAGGCCGCGTGTGGCTGGATAACAAGGTACAAAGCCTGCTCAAATCGCTCGATTCTGTGGCCGCCGACAGCAACAACTAATCGCTTGGGCACATTGTTCATTTAGAACCTGTCGAGCAATCTGTTTAGATAGTCACGCTCGACCTCAGGCCGCGCGGCCTCGCCCGAGCGGCGGCGGATTTCATCCAGCAATTCGCGCGCGCGGCCATAGGCGTCATTGTCCAGATCTGCTTCATTGTCGCTGCCCGATGCACCTTTACTCCCCTGACTACGGCCCAGAGGATCACGATTGTCTGCGCGCCGGTCGCTCTCTTGGGCGCCTTGGCCGGGCTGCTGGTTGCGTTCTTCTTCTGACAAAGCCTCGCCCAGTGAGCGCATGCTGTCGCGTAGCGCTTCCATTGCTTGCGACTGGTTGTCGATTGCTTCGGGCAAATCACCGTCACGCAAGTTTTGCTCTGCATCGTCCATGGCGCGGCCTGCACGGTCCAGCGCGTCGCGGGCAGCGTCACCCTTAGGTGTGCCTTGGCCCGGCATATTGCCCTGCTGACGGTTCAACTCGTCACGCAGCTGCTGCTGGCGTTCGGCCAGACTTTGTTCCTGCCCCTGACCTTGCTGCTCACCTTGGCCCTCACCCAGACGTTGCTCGCCGCCACCGCCTTGCTCGCCCTCTTGCTGTTCGGACTGACCCTCGCCTTGGCCCTGTCCTTCGTGGCTCTCGCCACGGCCCTGTCCGCCATTACGGCCCTCGTTCTGCTGGCTTTCACCTGCTTGAGCGTTCGGATTGAACTGCTCCTGAAGATCGCGGAACGCCTGATCACTGAGGCCCTGCTGTTCGCGTAGCGTATCGGCCAGACCTTCCATCGCCTGTTCGCCGGGGGATTGTCCGCCCTCGCCCTGCTGGCCTTCGGTGACCTGCATGTTCTCCATCATCTCCTGAAGTTCTTTCAGCGCCTGCTCGGCCTCGGCCATCCGGCCTTCTTCCATCAACTCCTGAATTCGGTCCATCATGCGTTGCAAATCATCTTGCGTCATCTGCATGGTTTCGCCGTCTTGCTGCTGTTGCTGCTGGGTCCCGTTTTCTTTGCGCTCGGCCTGCTCGCGCTGCAATTGCTGCATGAACTCCTCCGTGGCGCGGCGCAACTCCTGCATCAGCTCTGCAATTTCCTCATCCGACGCGCCGTTTTTCATAGCCGCGTTCAGGCGCTCTTGCGCCCGGCGCATCCGCTCGCGCGCGTCTTCCAGATCACCCACTTCCAGCTCAAGCGCGAGATCCCACATGTCCTGCGCCAGCTGGTCGCGGTTTTCGTCGTCAAGACCAAAGCGGGCGTATGTCTCGATCCGACCAATGAGTTTACGCATCCGCAGCGCTGTTGTTTCCGCGCGGATTGCGTCCTGTGGCAGATAGCTAACGGCGCGCAAAACCTGTGCGGTCCGGCGCGCATTGCTCTCGCTCCACAGAATATCGCGACGCATCTCTATCACCGCAGCGGCAGTCGGATCAAAGAACCGGCGCCCCGGCAGGATCATCTGCATCGGCGCGGTTTGCGCCTGCTGCTCTGCCGCATCCAGCGCGCTCATCGCAATTGTCACAGGCAGATTTGCCCATGGGTGCCGGGAGAAATCGTAAATCAGGTTTTCTTCAAACGCGACCCTCCCCCCCGAAATCGGCATCGGCAAGGGAACCATAAGCTCGGCGCGCACATCCGGCTCCACACTCAACCCATAGCGGCGATCAACCGAAGCAAGATCGAGCATGATCCGCGCCTCGCCCGCCTCGACCCCGTAGTCATCCTTAGCCGCAAAAGGCAGGCTCATTTCGCCCTGTGCGGCCACTTCCGGCGCGCCAAGGATCATAATTTCCGGCGCCTGATCCGCCAGAACGGTCACATCCCATGTCCGCGCACCCGGCCCTTCAATTACGATCGCGCCGCTTGTGTTAACCTTAAAGTCGTACGCCATCTGCGGCGGCGTCTGGGCATCCTCCGCAACAATAGCGCCGGAAACCGTTTCGCTCACCGTCAATGCACCAACTTCGCCATACAGCCGCATGGTGATCAACGTACCCACCGGCAGGTCCAATGCCCCCGCATCAAGATCATTCAGATAAAGCGTCGGCTTGCCGGTATAGCGCGGCGGCTCCGCCCAGCCCTCCCAAACCGGTCCGGAGGCAAGCGGGCCCGCCCCGCCTGCTGCCATCTCGGCGACTGTCCCCAGCCGCCAGACAGACCCGAACACCAATGCAACAACAAACGCCAGAACAGCAACATAGCGTATTGCATAGGGGTCGCGGTCAGAGACCCGCAAATCACCTGGTACAGCACGCGCAAGTGATGCACGCTCCGCCATCCGGCGTTTGTGGACGCGCCACACCGCAGCCGAGGCTTCGTCACTGCTGCCGATGGCCTGTGCGTCCAACAATGCCGTCAATGGACGCCCCGCCAGACTGTCATCCAGACGTTGCATGGCGTCAGCGCCGCTTGGCCAAGACCAGCGGCGGACAGCGTAGACCAGCGCCCAGACGCCAATCGCTGCCGCCAATGCTAACGCCGCCCAAATGCCTTCAATCGGCAGGGCCTCATGCGCGCCCATCATCGCCGCTGCCAGGGCCAACAAAAGCACGGCCATTAAAGGCCAGATGCTACGCACAATCCCCTCCGCGATCATCCCCATACGTGTCAACCACAGCGGGCGGCGTAAACCGTCCAGCGTGCGCTTCAGATCATCGGGCGTGAATTGGACCATTGTGACCTCTCGGGCGGCTGTCAGGTCGCGGGATACGCCTCAAGCCATTCAGGGATGGTATCGCGATTTATCATTTCGTCAAAGGTCGGGCGTGGGCGGATAACTGCAAATTGATCGCCATGCACCAAAACTTCGGGGATAAGTGCCCGCGAATTATACTCGCTCGACATAACGGCACCATATGCGCCTGCGCTGCGGAACGCGACCAGATCATCCGCCACCAACGGCACCATCTGGCGCTGCTTGGCGAATGTATCACCGGATTCGCAAACCGGACCAACAATATCATAGGGCTGCTTCTCGGCGCCCGCTGGGGCCTCTATCACAGGAATAATATCATGATGAGCGTCGTACATCGCAGGCCGGATCAGATCATTCATCGCCCCGTCAAGGATCAGAAAGTCACGCCCTTCACCGGATTTGACATAAATCACCTTGCTGACCATCAAACCCGCATTGCCGGCAATCAAGCGGCCCGGCTCGATCTCGATCTCGCACTCCAGATGACCCAGCGTGCGCTGCACCATTGCGCCATAGTCGCGCGGCAGTGGTGGCGCCTCGTTACTCGTCTCGTAAGGGATGCCCAAACCACCGCCCAGATCAAGCCGCGTAATTGTATGACCGTCCGCGCGCAGCCGCTCTGTCAGCTCGGCAACTTTCACATAGGCCTGCTCGAACGGCGCAAGATCGATCAGTTGCGAGCCGATATGAACATCAATGCCAATCACCTTGAGGCCCGGCATCGCTGCTGCCATTGCGTATACTTCACGCGCGCGCGCAATCGGAATGCCGAATTTATTCTCGGATTTTCCCGTTGCGATCTTGGCATGGGTCTTGGCGTCCACATCAGGGTTCACCCGCACTGTGATCGGCGCCACCTTGCCCAACTCCAGCGCGACCGCGTTCAGCACTTCCATTTCAGGTTCGCTCTCGACGTTGAACTGACGGATGCCGCCCTCCAGTGCGACACGAATTTCACGCGCGGTTTTACCCACCCCCGAGAATACAATCTTGTCACCTGCCACACCCGCTGCTTTCGCGCGTAAATACTCGCCCTCGCTGACCACATCCATGCCCGCACCCGCTTGCGCCAAGGTCCGCAATACAGCCTGATTGGAGTTCGCCTTCATGGCATAACACACAAGATGCTCCATGCCGCTCAACGCTTCGTCAAACGCCTGAAAATGCCGCAGCAAAGTCGCGGTCGAATAGACGTAAAAGGGCGTGCCCACAGCAGCTGCAATCTCTGCCACAGAAACATCTTCGGCAAAAAGCGCGCCGTCACGATACAGGAAATGATCCATTCTTTATTTTGCCTTTAAACTCAAATTTGCCCTAGCGGACAGGCGCTGTGCGCAGAAATAGATAGAGAGGCAAGCCGCAGCTCACCCCGATGCAAAAGGTCGCGGGGATCGCAACCAATGCGCCCCAATTCCGGCGCGTTGCAACCTCCACGATAATCCAGACGG
Organism: Sulfitobacter sp.; assembly: GCA_029252045.1. Taxonomy (GTDB): domain Bacteria; phylum Pseudomonadota; class Alphaproteobacteria; order Rhodobacterales; family Rhodobacteraceae; genus Sulfitobacter. The sequence continues at coordinate 75,057 of JAQXCD010000053.1, read as the reverse complement.
TCAGCGCAATGGCTGCAATCGTCAAATCCCACACCAGACCGCTGCTGGCCGCGTTTACATGCCACGCATCCACCATAGCCCAAATGTCCCAGCCGTTTTCCTGAAACCACTGGACAAAGTAGTACATCGGGTGAATCGCGCCCCAGATGGCCAATGCCAGATATATCATGCGAGACAAGGACATCAGAACCTCCGCTTTACGCCGACGTTGGCGTAGCCTGTTATGGTTACACCGGGCTCCGTGACCGTGGGTGTCTGGCGTGGCGATACCTCGTGCGGGCCACTGTTCTCGGGCAAACCGCAAGCAGTCAGCAGAACCACCCCGAACACAGCCACAGCCTTCACAGGCCCAGGCCTGACGGGGTCAGAAACACTTCTGTACCACCTGCCGGCTGCACAGGTTCGCCGTCCACGCCACAGGCCGCAAGCAACAATGCAGCAAGCACCACCAACTGTTTCATCCCAAGACTTCCTTCCAGCGGGTAACCTGCGCGCGCACCAGTGCGGGCGCCGTGCCCCCGTATGACATGCGCGAGTTTACAGAGTTTTCCACCCCTAGCACAGAAAATACATCCGCCGTTATGCCCGCATGGGCAGACTGCATCTGCTCCAACGTCAAATCAGGCAAGTCGCAGTTCTGCGCCTCGGCCATGCCGACCAGCGTGCCTGTTATGTGGTGTGCGTCGCGGAACGGCAGACCCAGCACCCGCACCAGCCAGTCAGCCAGATCGGTCGCGGTGGAAAACCCGCTGCCCGCAGCGGCGGCAAGGTTGTCCCGGCGCGCTGTCATGTCGCGGACCATGCCCTCCATCGCGGCCAGTGCCAGCATCAGGTTATCAGCGGCGTCAAACACCTGCTCTTTATCTTCTTGCATGTCCTTGGAGTAGGCCAGCGGCAGGCCCTTCATCACCATCATCAGGGCCACATTCGCCCCGAAAATCCGGCCAATCTTGGCGCGGATCAACTCGGCGGCGTCCGGGTTCTTCTTTTGCGGCATGATGCTGGAGCCGGTCGAGAACCGGTCAGACAGGCTCACAAAGCGGAACTGCGCGGAAGACCAGATCACCAGCTCTTCGGCAAAGCGGCTCAGGTGCATGGCGCAGATGCTGGCAGCCCCCAAATACTCCAGCGCAAAATCACGGTCGCTTACGGCATCAAGACTGTTTGCAGAGGGACGGTCAAAACCCAGCGCTTTTGCCGTCATCTCGCGATCAATCGGAAAGGAGGTACCGGCAAGTGCTGCAGCGCCCAGCGGGCATTCGTTCATCCGCGCCCGTGCATCGCGCACGCGGCTCAGGTCACGACCGAACATCTCGACGTAAGCCATCATGTGATGGCCCCATGTTACAGGTTGTGCTGTTTGCAGATGGGTAAAGCCCGGCATCACCCAATCAGCACCCGCCTCGGCCTGTGCGAGGAGCGCTCGCATGAGCGCGAGGAGCGCCTCCTCCGCCGCGTCAAACTGGTCACGCACCCAGAGCTTGAAATCTGTGGCCACCTGATCATTCCGCGACCGGCCTGTGTGCAGTCGGCCCGCAGGCTCTCCGATCACTTCCTTCAGGCGCGATTCCACATTCATGTGGATGTCTTCCAGCACGGTCGAATACTCGAACGTACCTGCGTCAATTTCTGACAAGACCGTGAGCAGCCCTTCCCGAATGGCCTGCGCATCGCTATCCTTGATGATACCCTGTGCGGCCAACATCGCCGCATGGGCACGAGAACCTTGAATATCCTGGGACGCCATACGCTTGTCAAAACTGATCGAGGCATTAATTGCCTCCATGATCGCGTCAGGACCAGCGGCAAAGCGGCCGCCCCACATCTTGTTCGAGTTTTTTTTGTCGTTAGAAGTCTGATCTGCCATTTGCCTATTCCCCCGGAGGGACCCATGAAGAAACTGTTGCTTGCTCTCGTCTATACGGCCCTCACGGCGGGTGCAAACCCTGCGCAGGCTGCGGATGCGGATATCATTATCCCGCTGTTGTCCGGAGATATGAGAAAGCTGGCCGTTCATGACGCACCTGTCGCCACCTCAGGTGCGCCATTCGAGCTGGCCGATGGTGCGGGCCACGCCACATTGGAAGATTACCGCGGCAAATATGTGCTGGTGAACTTCTGGGCCACATGGTGCGCACCCTGCCGCAAGGAAATGCCCCATCTGTCAGAATTGCAGAGCGCGTTGGGCGGCAAGGATTTTGAAGTGCTGACCATCGCAACAGGCCGCAACTCTCCCGAAGGGATCGCCAAGTTTTTCAAAGAAACGGGTATCTCAAACCTGCCCCGCCATCAGGACCCAAAACAGGCGTTGGCCAGCCAAATGAGCATTTTCGGCTTGCCCATTACCGTTCTGATTGACCCCGAAGGCCGCGAGATTGCACGGCTGCGCGGCGATGCCGATTGGGCCAGCGACAGTGCAAAAAGCATGATCAAAGCGTTGATCGCAAACCACAAAGACAGCTGACAGAGGTGGGACGGCGCCAAATGGCGCCGTGCTCAGGCGGCGTGGGTTAGAATGGCCGCCTCGGAAGGCGACAAGGTGCGGCGCGCAAAGCTGCCGTAGGTATGCGGATCATATTCAAGCTCGGGATATTCGGCCAACAGACGCTGGCGATCTTTTTCGTCCAGTGTTGCAAGGGCGGCCGAAGCAGGATGGAAACTCTCGGTTTCCAGCCCGTTGGCCCAGACGATCTGGTGTTGGTCCAATAGGACATGAATATAGGTGATCTCGCGCACCTGCAGGTCCACCGTTATTGTACTGCCGTTAATCAGGTCTTTGGCTGTCACCAACACTTCTGAGGTATTGAACAGGCTTTGGGCCGCAGCCCCCGAAATCAGCATCCGGTGCTCGGGCGAGACCAACAGATCGGCGTCAGGTCGGTCAAAGCACAAGGCATTGCCGGCAATCCGGATCGGACGCAGTTTTGGCATCGCAAACAGGCGCGCGCCCGTCATGCGGCGTTTGCCGATCCACCGCAGCGGTTGCAGCCCGTTGTCTTTGGTCTGAACCAGATCGCCTTCCCGCAGGTCCTAAATATTACAGGTGCCATCATCGGTCTGGATGCGCGTACCAGGTGTAAAACAAATTACACCCGACTGCTTGGGGCTGATGTCTGTTGTGCCCACAGTTCCCAGCGTGTGATGCACAATCCAAAGATCACAATTACGCGGCGGCAATTCGTTGAGGAACATCAGCAATGGCTGACTGCCAGCACCCACCTCAATCAGGGTAACGCTATAGCTTTTGCCGCCGTCTGTGACGACAAAACTGTTGTCCATCAGCGGCGAAATCTCATCGCTTTTGTCCCACGTCCGTGGTCCTGCGTCACGCTCCAGCGCGGTACCGAAAAGCCGGTGAACCATGCGCGCAGCACGTTTGCGTAAATTCTCTGTGCCGTCCGCCTCATCCAGTCGCAAAACATCTGATGGCCCATCGACACGCACAGCGTCTCCACGCCATGCCCAAGCGGCACCTACGCTCAACGCCTGCACGGGTGCAGCATCAAGACCATCAATTTCTGTTTGCGACCAAGAAATGACGAACGTGCCTCTAAAGCCCGTTCCCATTTTCTGCTTCGCCTGCCTCGGTTTATTTTTTTATTAACTTGACGCTAACAAAACCGAGTCGTCCTGAAAAGAGAAAAGAGCCTAATAAATTCTACCGTTGCGTGTTCGCCATTTTAGAAGCTCAATTTGATGTGAATGGAGCCTACAACCTGCCCTTCTCTCTGGGCTTCGAATTCCTCTCCCAGATAGGTCACACCGTAGAATGCAGTTGCGCGATCACCCTGCCAATGAACGCCCGCACGCAGCCGGTCACGGCTATCGGTGAGAGCATAGCCGTCTTCTTCTGGCAGGTAGATACTGTCGCTCACATGGGCGATATCAGCCCCCAACAGGAAGGAAAATCCGGGTGCCGAATTATCACTGATGACGCGGTAGCGGTGACCGGTGACACTTTCGCGCACCAATAACTCGCCAATGCCGACATTACCGAACGTCAGGTCAACACCCGCGCGCACCATAGTCTCGGGGCCTGTGCGCCCTTCCAGAAACGGGCGCAGGTGCAGACGCGGGGTCAGCGACAGGTCGCGCCCCACTTCGGCGACCAATGTGGGGTGCAGCCCACCACCAATCTGGTTGTCCAATGTCGCAGCCGACGGCTTGCGCACGTCCAGTGCTTTGTGCACGGCGCGCTGAAAATTACCCAGTCCAGTTCCCGAACCGGTCACCACCAGATCAGCGCCCAGCGCTGTCTCGAAGCCCTTCCAGCTGAAGTGACTATGCGCGCCCAATGACAGCGCCCCCGCATAGCGGCGGTCTCCTGCGGCAGGGCGGTCAAGATTATCAGGTGCAAATATCTCTGAAGACACGCGTAACTCGATCAACTCGCCAAAGGATGCCGGCGCTTTGCCGGTCCACTCGCTACCCCAAACGCGCGATGACGTCCACGAGCCTGTCCGCCAGCGGTCTTTGCCATCGCCGAAATAGTCATTGGTCATCAGACGGCCATAGCCGAGACTGTGCCGATCACCGGCATCTGCTGCCGGAGCAACCATCAAAAGAGAAAATGCGAACGCAAGTAGCGAACCGGCGACATGTCTAAACATCTGACATTACTGTCTATTCCGCCCCCACAGCGATCTACTGGATAGTCGGAAACATCGATTCGGACCAAGCCCGCCCTGCCCCTTCCCAGCGATCAATCTGCAATTGCGTCATTGATACAACGCTTTGCCTCTGGAACTGGAGACACCATCTATGGTTACCTGACGCCAAAGGGGAGCTTTGCCATGAATATCCTGTTCATCATGTATGACCAGTTGCGGTTCGATTATCTTAGTTGCGCAGGCCATCCGCATCTCCATACCCCACATTTTGACCGTGTCGCGGCCATGGGTGTCCGCTTCTCTAACGCTTATGTGCAATCGCCGATCTGCGGCTCCAGCCGGATGTGCTATTATACGGGGCGCTATGCCTCCAGCCATGGCGCACATTGGAACGGTTTTCCCCTGCGCGTGGGCGAGCAGACTCTGGGCGATCACCTGCGCAAGATCGGCATGGACTGCTGGCTGCTGGGCAAAACCCACATGAAAGCAGACGCCGAAGGGATGGAGCGGCTGGGCCTCGCCCCCGACAGCACCATCGGCGCACGGCAGGCAGAGTGCGGGTTTGACGCATGGGCGCGCGATGACGGCCTGTGGGCTTATGGCCCTGACGGGTATTACGACGAGAAACGGTCGCCCTATAATGAATACCTGAAATCAAAAGGCTATGATGGCGAAAACCCTTGGGCCGATTACGCCAATGCGAGCATCAGCGATGACCAGATCGCCTCGGGCTGGATGTTCCGCAACGCCGACCAACCCGCAAACATTCGCGAGGAAGACAGCGAGACGCCGTGGCTGACCGACCAGACCATCGAGTTTATGCAGCAGACCAAAGGCCCATGGTGCGCGCATGTCAGCTTTATCAAACCCCATTGGCCCTATATTGTGCCCGCCCCCTATCATAACATGTACGGCCCTAATCACGTCCCGCAGGCCCGCCGCCACGAGGTCGAACTGGAGGACCCGCATCCAGTGCTGGGGGCCTATCAAGGCAACAAGGTCGCCAGCGCCTTTCAACGCGAAGATGTCCGCAACAAGGTGATCCCCGCCTATATGGGCCTGATCAAACAATGCGACGACCAGTTGGGCCGCTTGCTGGACCATCTGGAGGAGACAGACACGCTCAAAGACACGATGATCGTGCTGACGTCGGATCACGGTGACTATCTAGGTGATCACTGGCTGGGCGAAAAAGACCTGTTTCACGAACAATCCGTAAAAGTGCCGCTGATCATCTATGACCCCCGCGCCAGCGCCGATGCTACGCGCGGCACGGTGTCCGATGTACTGGTAGAGAGTATTGATCTGGCGGCCACCTTTGTAGAGGCGGCGGGCGGCAAGGTACCCGATCATATCATTGAAGGTCGTTCGCTGCTGCCATGGCTGCGCGGCGAGACGCCGGAATGGCGCGAGTTTGTGATCTCGGAATACGACTATTCCGCCACACCGCAATGCGTAAAGCTGGGGCTAGAGCCGCGCGATGCCCGCCTGTTTATGGTGTTTGATGGTCGTTACAAGATGATGCATGCCGAAGGCGGTTTCCGCCCGATGCTGTTCGATCTGGCCGAGGACCCGGACGAGTTCCACGATCTGGGCAAGGGCGATACACATAGCGCAGAGATTGACCGCCTGTACGGCATGCTGGCCAAATGGGGCCGCCGGATGTCACAGCGCGTGACCAAATCGGAAGATGACATCAAGGCGATGCGCGGTAAATCCATCCGCAAGGGCATCCTGCCGTTCCTCTTTGACGGCTCGGAAGTGGACGATGAACTGACCGCAAAATACCGTGGCCCCGCGCGGCAGAAGCACGACGGTTAACGCCCGATCTCGACCTTTTGAAGATCTTCCAGAAGGTCGAGCAACTGCTCCAACTTGGCCTCGCCGTATTGTGCGCGTAGTGATTCAACCAGAACTGCCGCCTGCGCGCCGCACTCTTGCAGAATGGCGCGGCCTGCCGCCTCGATGGTGACAATGCTGCGGCGGCGGTCTTCTGGATCGGCAAGACGCGATACCAGCCCGTCCTCCTCCATCGCCCGCAAAATCCGCGTGAGGCTGGGCAACAACAGACAGGCCTGCTGCGCGATGGTGTTCTGGTCCTGCGGGCCGTTTTCCTCCAGCACACGCAACACACGCCATTTCTGTTCGTTGACTGGACTGTCAGCCAGCATTTCACGCACCGGACCCATCACCGTTTCGCGTGCCCGCAACAGGGCAATCGGCAAGGAACGGTTGGTGCGGCGCAGCCTCAATGTTGGGCTATCGGGAATAATATCTGAAGTCATGATCAGAGTATGAGCCATTCCAAGCGGATTGACGCAACCTATATTTTTTGTTAACAAAGCAAGTAATATTTGAGAGGGAAGCTCATGCCACACATATCACTGGAATACTCCCCGAATCTGGAGGCCGCGCTGGACATGCACGGGCTTTGCGTCGCGCTCAAGGATGCGGCAGCGGCCACAGATGTTTTTCCCGCTGCGGGCATTCGGGTTCGTGCCACGGCTTGTACCCACAGCGTGATTGCAGACGGTGATCCCCGCCACGGATTTATCGACATCCATGTCCGCCTGCGAGCGGGGCGCACCGCAGAGGCAAAATCGGCGGCGACTGACGCAATCTTTGCCGCGGCCACAAAATTCACCGCAGCCTATATGGCTGCACATCCCTTTATGTTGTCGCTTGAGATGCGCGACATTGATGCCGATCTGAGCCGCAAAACCAGCTCGATCCGCGATTACCTGCCGGAGGATATGGCATGAGCAAACTTGACGAGAACATTGCGCGACTGGCCCCCCATCTGGAACGCTACCGCCAAGGCGGTATCCTCAATATGATCAACGGCAAGGATGACGCAGGCAAAGCCACGTTCGACATCCACTCGCCCGTAGATGATACGCTGATTGCATCCGTTGCGCAGGGGGGGGCCTCTGACATTAACCGCGCCGCCAAAGCCGCCAAGGCCGCTTTCCCCGCATGGGCAGCAATGCCCGGCAAGGAGCGCAAAGCCCTGCTGCACAAGATCGCGGATGCGATCGAGGCCCGCGCCGACGAGATTGCCCTTTGCGAATGCTGGGACACAGGCCAAGCCATCCGGTTTATGTCCAAGGCCGCCCTGCGCGGTGCGGCCAACTTCCGCTTTTATGCAGATCTGGCCCCCAGCGCACGCGACGGTAAATCCCTGCCCTCGCCCGATCATATGAACATCACAGGCCGCAAGCCCATTGGCCCTGTTGGGGTAATCACCCCTTGGAACACGCCCTTTATGCTGTCCACATGGAAGATCGCGCCCGCGCTGGCGGCCGGCTGTACCGTGGTACACAAACCCGCCGAATTCTCTCCGCTGACCGCACGGCTGCTGGCCGAGATATGCCGCGACGCGGGCCTGCCGGACGGCGTTCTGAACCTTGTGAACGGTATGGGCGAGGACGCGGGCCGCGCCCTGACCGAGCATCCGGATATCAAGGCCATCGCCTTTGTCGGTGAAAGCCGCACAGGTTCCATGATCATGAAACAGGGGGCCGATACCCTCAAGCGCGTGCATTTCGAGCTGGGTGGCAAGAACCCCGTGATCGTGTTTGACGATGCCGATCTGGACCGCGCGCTGGATGCCGCTGTGTTCATGATCTACTCGCTGAATGGCGAGCGCTGCACGTCGTCGTCCCGCCTGCTGATTCAGGAAAACATCCGCGCCGAGTTTGAGGAAAAGCTGATCAAACGGGTGAACAACATCCGCGTGGGCCATCCGCTGGACCCTGAAACCGAAGTTGGTCCGTTGATCCACAAAGTCCACTATGACAAAGTGTGCAGCTATTTCGACATCGCCCGCGAGGATGGTGCAACGATCGCCGCGGGGGGCATCACACCCGACAGTGCGGGCCATTACGTCACTCCCACGCTCTTCACCAACGCCACCCCCGACATGCGGATCGCGCAGGAGGAAATCTTTGGCCCTGTCCTGACCTCTATCCCGTTCAAGGACGAGGCCGAGGCGCTGCACATCGCCAATGATGTGGCCTACGGGTTGGCGGGCTATGTCTGGACCAATGATCTGACCCGCGCGATGCGGTTCTCGGACGCGCTGGATGCAGGCATGATCTGGGTGAACTCCGAAAACGTGCGCCACCTGCCAGCGCCTTTTGGCGGCACCAAAGCCAGCGGCATTGGCCGTGACGGCGGCGACTGGTCATTCGAATTCTACATGGAACAGAAAAACATCGCCATCGCCACGGGCCTGCACCGTATCCCGAAACTTGGCGCCTGAGGAGGAGACCAGACATGCCTATTCCCGCCCCGAACCTGTATCCCGACTTTAACATCATACGCCTCAGCCATGTTGAGCTGTTCGTCCGTGATCTGGCGTGGTCGCGTGCCTACTACGTTGACACGCTTGGCCTGCAAGTCACGTTTGAAGACGCCGATGCCATCTATCTGCGCGCCATGGAAGAGCGCGGCCACCACTGTGTAATCTTGCGCAAAGGGACCAGTGGTGAGGTCGGTGTGTTGGGCTTCAAGGTCTGGGACGAGGGCGAGTTGGACAAGGCGGAGGCATGGTTCAAAGCCCGCGATCTGCCGACCGAGTGGATCGAGCGCCCGTTTATGGGCCGCGTTCTGCGCACCCGTGATCCGTGGGGCGTGCCACTGGAGTTTTATGCCCAGATGGACCGCCTGCCCGTCATTGCGCAACAATACCAACTTTACCGTGGTGTGAAGCCGTTGCGCATCGACCACTTCAACCTGTTCAGCTCGAATGTGGACGAGGCCGTGAAGTTCTACGGTGATATGGGCTTCCGTGTCACCGAGTATACAGCGGATGAGAAAACGGGCCGCACATGGGCCGCGTGGATGCACCGCAAAGGCGGCGTGCATGATGTCGCGTTTACCAACGGCACGGGACCGCGTCTGCACCACCTTGCCTTCTGGGTGCCGACGCCGCTGAACATCATTGATCTGCTCGATCTGATGTCCACCACCGGCTATGTCGCCAACATCGAGCGCGGACCGGGGCGGCATGGTATTTCCAACGCCTTCTTCCTCTATATTCGCGATCAGGACGGTCACCGGACAGAGATTTACTGCTCGGATTACCAGACGCTAGACCCCGATCTGGAGCCGATCAAATGGGACCTCAAAGACCCGCAGCGCCAAACCTTGTGGGGTGCGCCTGCGCCAAAATCATGGTTTGAGTTGGGTTCAAAGTTTGAAGGTGCGGATCTGGTTGAGAGCGACCTGAAAGCACAACCCATCATCGCGCCTTAAACCTGCGCCATTCAAGGATATTGCTATGAACTGGGACGAATTCGAGCACTGGGGCCAGCATATTTCCAGCTGGGCTGCGGACTATCACAAGGACATCCGCAACCGCCCCGTGCGTGCCCAAACGGCCAAAGGCGAGATTGCCGCGGCCCTGCCCCCCGCCCCGCCAGAAACGGGCGAGGCGATGGAAACCATTATGGTTGATTTCGAGCGGATTGTGATGCCGGGGATCACCCATTGGCAGCACCCGCGCTTCTTTGCCTATTTCCCTGCCAATGCTGCCCCGCCGTCGATGCTGGCCGATATGCTGATCACCACGGTCGCCGCGCAATGTATGCTGTGGCAGACCTCACCTGCCGCCACAGAGATGGAAGGCGTGATGGTCGACTGGTTGCGTCAGGCGCTGGGGCTTCCTGACGGGTTTGCAGGCGTGATCCAAGACAGCGCATCGTCTGCCACGCTGTCGGCAGTGCTGACCATGCGCGAAATCGCCAGTGGCTGGCGCGGCAACAAAGAAGGCATGTCGGGCCAAGGACGTATGCGCATCTATTGCTCGGAAGAGGTACACTCCTCTATCGACCGCGCGTGTTGGGTTGCGGGGATCGGACAAGACAATCTGGTGAAGATCGGCACAGGTGGACCTGCGCGGATGATGGACACGGCCGCTCTGGCTGCACGCATCGCCGAGGACCGTGCCGCAGGGTATGTTCCTGCGGGGATCATCGCAATCACAGGCGGTACGGGAATGGGCGCGTCCGATACGCTCGCCTCGGTTCTGGAAATTGCAAAGGCCGAGGGGCTGTACACCCATCTGGACGCCGCATGGGCCGGTGCCGCGATGATCTGCCCCGAATACCGCAAGGAATTCTGGGAGGGTGTCGAAGGCTTCGACAGCATCGTGTTTAACCCGCATAAATGGCTCGGCGCGCAATTTGATTGCTCTGTCCAGTTCCTGAAAGACCCGCAGCACCAGATCAATACGCTCAAGATCGAGCCGGAATATCTGCGCACAGGCGGCGATGCCGTGACAAACTATTCCGAATGGACCATCCCGCTGGGCCGCCGTTTCCGCGCCCTCAAGCTGTGGTTTTTAATGCGCAGTTACGGCCTTGAAGGTCTGCGCTCGCGTATCCGCAACCATGTGAATTGGGCGCACAAACTTGCTGAACGGCTGGACGCGCATCCACGGTTTGAAGTTGTCACACAGCCCATTCTCTCGCTGTTCACTTTCCGGCTGACGGGTGTGGATGACGCAGGCCAATTCGCCTTTGTCGAGCGGATCAATGACGACGGGCGCATCTATGTCACCCAGACCCGCGTGGGCGGTGACATGGTCGTGCGCTTCCAGATCGGGCAGTTTGACTGCACAATCGATGACATCAACACAGCCTACGATGTGCTGTGCGAACTGGCGGAGGCATTATGAATTTTGCAACTTACACAGTCGACGGGCAACAGCTTTATGGTGCGGTGGCCGACGGTGGCATGATTGCCCTGTCTCCCGATTGCCCCGACTGGCCGACACTGCGCAACGTGATCGAGGCGCAAGGGCTGGGAAAACTGGGGGAACTGGCCCAGGGCCGTGCCGTGACCCATGCGGATGGCACGTTCCGTTGGGACATTCCTGTCCCTGATCCCGAGAAGATCATTTGCGTTGGTGTGAACTTTCCCGACCGCAACGCCGAATACAAAGACGGTCAGGAAGCGCCGCCAAACATGTCGCTGTTTCCACGCTTTCCCCGCTCGTTTGTCGGTCACGAGACGCCGCTGACCCGCCCGCCCGAAACCCCGCAGCTGGATTATGAGGGCGAAATTGCCATTGTGATCGGAAAAGGTGGACGCCGCATTCCGCAGGAAACTGCGCTGAGCCATATTGCAGCACTGACCCTTTGCAATGAAGGCACCCTGCGCGATTGGGTGCGGCATGCAAAATTCAACGTGACCCAAGGCAAGAACTGGGACGGTTCCGGCGCTATGGGCCCTTGGCTGGTGCCGTTCACCCAAGACAGCCAGATCACCGATGTGGCGTTGCAAACCCGCGTCAATGACGAGCTGCGACAGGATGACCGCACAGGCCGGATGATGTTCCCAGTCGCGCGCCAGATCGCCTATATCTCGACCTTCACCACGCTGGTGCCGGGCGATATCATCGTGACAGGGACGCCGACAGGCGCCGGCGCGCGCTTTGATCCGCCGCGCTATCTGGTCCCCGGTGACCGTATCGACGTCTTTGCCGAGGGCATCGGCACATTAAGCAACGGAGTGATCGACGAATGACCCCTGATCAGGTGACTGCCGCCGCCGCGATGCTGTTTCACGCGGACAAATCGGGGGTGCAATGCGGGCTGATCTCCTCGGCCTTCCCCGATGCGGAACTGGAGGATGCCTACCGCATTCAGGACGCATTGATTGACTTGCATTATACCGCAGGGCGCTCGCGCATCGGCTGGAAAATCGGCCTGACCAGTCGCGCCATGCAGCAAGCACTGGGGATCACCACGCCTGACAGCGGTGTATTGCTGGACAGCATGCTATTTCAGAGTGGCGATACCGTGGCCAAGGGCCGCTTTATCCAGCCCCGCATCGAAGCGGAGATTGCCTTTGTCATGGGCAAAGATATCGCAGGTGCAGGCCGCAGCCGCGCAGATGTGATTGCCGCAACCGACTATGTGGCACCTTGTCTTGAGATCCTCGACACGCGCATTCTGCGCGCTGATCCCGCAACGGGCAAAGCACGGATCATCACCGATACCGTCTCCGATAACGCCGCGAATGCGGGGATTGTGATGGGCGACCGTACGCATGCGCCTGACGCTCATGATCTGCGTTGGGCGGGTGCCATCGTTGCGCGGGACGGAGTTGTTGAGGAAACCGGTTTAGGGGCAGGTGTGCTGAATGATCCGGCCACGGGCATCATCTGGCTGCTGGACCGTCTGGCGCTGTTCGGGAAAGGCCTCAAGGCGGGCGAGATTGTGCTGTCAGGGTCGTTCATCCGCCCCGTTGAAGCACCGGCCGGCAGCGTGTTTGCCGCCGACTTTGGTGCGTTTGGTCGTGTTGATCTGACGTTCTCTTGAACTAGCGCGGCAAGGCGGCCGCGTGACGGGCGCGTTCTTCGATCTCGTCCCACTTGCCAGCTTTGACCAGACTTGATGGCGCGATCCAGCTGCCGCCCGCACAAACCACGTTGGGTAGCGCCAGATAGTCGCGCGCGTTTTCGGGCGTGACGCCACCTGTCGGGCAGAAGGAAATACCCGGCAGCGGGCCACCAAGACCTTTAAGGGTTTTGATCCCGCCCGCGCCTTCGGCCGGGAAGAATTTCAGCACCTCGAATCCGCGCGCTTGCAATGTCATTGCCTCGGTAGCGGTGGCAGCACCGGGCAACAGCGGCAGACCCGCCTCAAGACAGGCATCCACCAGAAACGCGGGCGAGCCGGGGGTGACGCCAAATGTTGACCCTGCCGCTACAGATGCTTTTACATCCGCAACAGTTACCAACGTTCCGGCCCCTACGCGCGCACCTTTGACGGTGGCCATCGCCTTGATCACCTCCAGTGCAGCAGGCGTGCGCAGGGTGACTTCCAGCACGGGCAAGCCGCGGCGCACCAATGCTTCGGCCAGCGGGATGGCGTGAGCCACGTCATCCACCACCAACACAGGGATAATAGGCGCAAGCGCGGCCAGTTCACGAATATAGGCGGTGTCATTCATCATGGTTCAAATCCCGAAAACAGAGGCACCGGTATCGGCAGTGCCGACAGCGTTGCGGAAAGGTGCAAAAAGCTCACGCCCCGTGCCGAATTGGTTGTGGCTCATGTCAGCCGTTACAGCAGTGCGCGCGAGCACACCGTCCGTCAATATCTCAAGCGTGCCGTTGGCCGCGTCCAGACGCAGTATATCGCCGTCTTGCAGGTAGGCAATCGGGCCACCATCCAGCGCTTCGGGGCTGACATGGATTGCAGCGGGCACTTTGCCCGATGCGCCCGACATGCGGCCATCTGTGACCAGTGCCACCTTGTAGCCCCGCCCCTGCAAAATGCCCAACATCGGCGTCAGGCTGTGCAGCTCCGGCATGCCGTTGGCCTTGGGGCCCTGGAAGCGGACAACAACAATCACATCTCCATTGAACTCTCCGGCTTTAAACGCTGCCTTCACTTCGTTCTGGTCATGGAAGACGCGCACGGGCGCTTCGATCAGATGATGCTTGGGATCAACGGCGGAAATCTTGATGACGCTGGTGCCCAGCTTGCCGGTAAGTTTCTTGAGCCCGCCAGACGTCGCAAAAGGCTCGGACGCGGGACGCAGGATGCCCTTGTTCAGGCTTTCCGTTGTGCCCGCGCGCCATGCCAGCACACCATTTTTCATAAAAGGCTCTTGCGTATATCGGTGCAGGCCGTCGCCCATGACAGTCTTTACATCCGGGTGCAGCAGACTGGCCTCCAGCAGCTCACCGATCATATAGCCCAGACCGCCCGCCGCGTGAAAATGGTTCACGTCGGCGAGCCCGTTGGGATAGACCCGCGCCAACAGCGGGACGATGTCGGAGATGTCCGAGAAATCCTGCCAGTCGAGGATGATGCCCCCCGCCCGCGCCATGGCAATCAAGTGGATCAGCAGATTGGTGGAACCGCCGGTGGCCATCAGGCCAACCATGCCATTTACAAAAGCCTTCTCGCTCAGGATCTCGCAGACTGGGGTATAATCACCGCCCAGATCACTCATCGCAAGCGCGCGCTCGGCTGCATAAACGGTCAGCGCATCGCGGATCGCCACGCCCGGGTTGATAAAGCTGGAAGAGGGCAGGTGGAGGCCCATGAACTCCATCAACATCTGGTTGGTGTTTGCTGTACCGTAAAAGGTGCAAGTGCCCGGCCCGTGGTAGGCTGCCATCTCGGCGGCCATCAGGGCATCACGGCCACACTCGCCTGCGGCGAACTGCTGGCGTACCTTTGCCTTTTCATCGTTTTGCAAACCGCTGGTCATCGGGCCTGCGGGGATAAAGACCGCTGGCAGGTGGCCGAAAATCTGTGCGCCGATCACAAGGCCCGGAACGATCTTGTCACAAACACCAAGGAACACAGCAGCGTCAAATGTATTATGGCTCAGCGCCACACCTGCGGCCATGGCGATCACATCGCGCGAGAACAGCGACAGCTCCATGCCCGCCTCACCCTGGGTCACGCCGTCACACATGGCAGGCACCCCGCCTGCAACCTGCGCGGTGCCACCGCCCGCGCGCACCGCGTCACGGATCAGGGTCGGGTATGTTTCATAGGGTTGGTGTGCCGACAGCATATCATTGTAGGCAGTCACAATCCCCAGATTACCACCCTGCCCCGTGGCCAGCGTAGCCTGATCCGGCCCAGCGGCGGCAAATGCATGTGCCTGACCACTGCACGACAGATGCCCGCGCGATGGTCCTTTGCGCCGCGCAGCTTTCATCCTTTCCATATAAGCACTGCGCGTAGCGGCGCTGCGCGCGATGATGCGATCGGTAATCTCGGACAGGGATTTATTCAGGGGCACGGTTGCTTCCTTGTGTTGCCGGATCTAACAGACTAAAAAGTTAGCGCTAACATAACTATTTTCGGCCAGATTGAAAGCCTTTTCTAGCATGTTGGTCCTTGTCTAGTTTTCGGCTTCGTCCAACACCTTACGCGCAGCGCGGAAACATTCCAACGCCTGAGGCACGCCGCAATAGATACCAATCACATGGATGATGGCGCGAATCTCCTCACGGGTGACGCCGTTGTTCAGCGCGCCTTTGCAATGCAGTTCCCATTCATGCATCTTGCCCAGCGCGCCGATCATCGACAGGTTCATCATCGACCGTGTCTTGGGGTCAATCACATCGTCGCCCCAGCCAAAGCCCCAGCACCACGCGGTCATCGCTTCCTGAAAGGGTTTGGTGAAATCGTCTGCAGCGGCGAGGTTTTTATCCACATATTCCGCACCCAATGTGGCGCGGCGCTGCTCCAGTCCCTTCAGGAACAGGTCTTCGTCAAATGTGCTCATGGCGGAATCCTATGGTTGTGACACCATCAGCCTAACCCGTTTTCAAACCTCCGAACAGGACCATACGCCAAGGGCAAAACAACACGAAGGTGGCCCCTAGGGCTGCGCTTGCCCCAAGTATCGCCCGATGCTGCTAACCGCCTCGGAGATGAACCGCGCATTGCGGTCCATCGCACCTGTCTCGGCCAAGCGCGACATGTTCCACCCGACGTATGAGCACGCCCGCAGCGCCTCGAACAATGCCAGCGTTGCGGGGTCCAGAGGGCGCAAACTGCCATACCCCTTGATCACGGCATCGGCCAAGCCGCCGGAAGGGTCAGTGCGCCTGCTTCGGTGAGTTATGGTCGCCACATCAAACAAGCGGTGGCCAAAACCCCCGTCATCAAAATCAATCGGAGACAGCTGACCGCCACTGATCAGCACGTTGTCCGGGACCAGATCCGCATGGATCAAACCGATACCTTCAGTTTGCAGCGCCGCCGTCTGCACGCGCGCACGATCCCTGAAACTGGCAAGCAATGTCCGCTCGCGCGCATCGAGTTCGGGGTTCTCCCAGAACCGCCCCCAAGTCGGATCCTCCCCGACCAAGTCCCATGTCGGGCGGGTGAAATCTGCAGGGGGCTGCCACGCATCAGCATGGTTTTGCATCTGCGCCGTGAGACGCCCCAAATCGTGGTAGAGCGTTTGCGTAGCGGGCACAGATGACAGGGGCGCACCGTCCAGCCACGTCAGCAGATCGACCGAAGTGGCCTCCGTTTCCAACAGATAACTGCCATCATGTGCTGCAATCGGGGCCGGAACATGCATCCCATGCCCCGCCAGCATCGCCATCCATTCCAGCTCCGATTGCAGCTCTGCCTGATTGCGGTAGCCGGGGCGATGCAGCCGCAACGCGGCAGGGCCGCAAGTACGATCAACACGGTAGACACGATTTTCACGCGCAGCAATCAGGGTGATCGGGGCCTCCCCCAATCCCCAATAGTCGCGCGCCGCCGCGATTACCGCGTCAGTCATGTGCAGGCGCCAGATCGGTCAGCACACCGTCTAGCGTGCCCAGCATAAAATCCGCGTCACTGATGCTGAAGGGCATAGGCGGCCTGATCTTGAGTGTGTTGTAATGCACCCCCAATTTGTTCATCAGCACACCACGGCGGCGCATTTCGTTTGCGACGCGGATGGCATAGGCGCCGGCGGGCGCTTTACTCCGGCGGTCCGTGACAAGCTCGGCGCCGAAGAAAAGGCCGTAGCCGCGCACATCACCGATGCATTCGTGCCGCGTGGCCAGCTCCTCCAGCCCTGCGCGGGCGTGTATGCCGACCAGCCGCGCGTTTTCCTGCAAACCTTCATCTGCGATCACATCCAGCACCGCCATCGCCGCGGCACAAGAGACGGGGTTGCCGCCAAATGTGTTAAAGTAACGAAAGGTGCTGCGGAATTCGGCCATGATATCAGCCGTCGTAGCGACGGCGGCGACCGGATGACCATTGCCCATAGGCTTGCCCATTGTGACGATGTCGGGCTTTATGCCAATCCTCTGGTGGCCCCAAAACGCCTCTCCATTGCGCGCAAAACCGGGCTGCACCTCATCTGCGATGAACAGCCCCCCTGCCTTGCGCACCACGGCCAGTGTCGGGTCCAGCCAGCCTGCGTCCAGCACAGGAAACCCCTCGTTCAGGAACGCAGGGCAAAGGATGAGAGCAGAAAAGCCGATGCCGCTGGCCTCAAGATCATCGATCGCGGCTTGCACCTTATCCGCAAAAGCCTGTGCGTGGGCCATACCCGCGACGCCGCCCAACGGGCGATAGCTATCGGGGGCTGGCACATGGCGTACATGGCTGCCGTCGCCTGTAGCGGGCGGGTTGGTCGCGCTCAGTTGCGCCACTACGGTTGTGTTGCCGTGATAGGTGTGATCGGTGGCAATCACGCCGCGCTTGGCCGTCACTGCCTCGGCCATCCGCAGGGCGATATCATTCGCCTCGGAGCCTGTGCAGGTCATGATCGCGGTGGTGATGTCGCTGGCAAAAGTCGCGGTCAGCCGCTCGACATAATCCAGAATGCCGTCGTGCAGATAACGTGTGTGGGTGTTCAGCGTGCGGGCCTGCGCGCAGATTGCGTCCACAACACGCGGATGACAGTGACCGACATGGGGCACGTTATTGTAGCAATCCAGATACTTGCGCCCCTCCGCATCCCACACCCAGACGCCTTCCCCGCGCACCAGGTGCAAAGGATCATCGTAGAACGTAGACACATTTGGCCCGAGCAGCCGCCTGCGGCGCGCCACCATATCCGGAATTGAACTCATTTCGGGTCTCTTTCATTAAGTATCGCCCAAAACCTAAGCCATTTCTGCGCCCCGAAATAGGCTTCGACTGCCCATCACGCGCATTTTCTGGGTCTGAACTGCCCAATACAAAGAATTGCAGTGCTTTTCTCTTTGGGGCGCTAGATACTGAGGGGCGGTGATACAATCTGAAAGCCTGCCCATGAAAGCCTTGCGCCAACTCCTAGTCCTTCTCGCTGTTCTGGCAGGCGGGCTTTATGTCTGGATCACCTATGTACCCGCTGCGCGCCCCCTGCTGGAGCGGATTGGCCTGATCGATCTGCTGGGGATAGACGCTGCCCCGACCGAGAGCCCTGCACAGGGCGGCGGACGCCCGCAAGGGGGGGCCGCCTCAGTCATTACCGCCACAGTCGGCGAGGCCGTCCGCGAAGACCGGATCAGCGCGATTGGCGATGGGCGCGCGCTGCGCTCTGTTACCTTGCGGTCGGGGGCTGTGGGGGTGATCACCAAACTGTCGATTGATGGCGGTGCCTATGTAGAGGAAGGTGCCGTGCTGGTCACCTTGCAGGACGAAGAGCAGACCATTGCACTGGAAAAGGCGCGTATCCAGCTGGACGACGCGCGCACCGAAGAGGCGCGCATCAAGCGGCTTCAATCCAGCGGTGCCACCACCGAGGTTCGCTTGCGCGAGACGGAACTGGCCCTGCGCAGTGCCGAGCTGGCCGTGCGTCAGGCCGAATTTGACCTGTCACAACGGCGGATCAGCGCGCCTATCTCTGGCTGGACCGGCCTTATTGATCTGCAAGAAGGCGACCGCGTTAACGCACAAGATGTCTTGCTGACCCTCACCGACCGTTCCAAAATTCTGATTGATTTTCGTGTGCCCGAACGGGCCGTCCGCAACATCAAGATCGGCCAGACGTTTCAGGTGGCGCCCTTGGGCTTTACCGATAAATTCCTGACTGGTGAAATAAGCGCTGTGGATTCGATGGTGGATCGCGCCAGCCGCACCTTGCTGGTGCAGGGCCGCGTCCCGAATGATACCGACCTGCTGCGCGCAGGTATGGCGTTTTCGGTTCAGCTGACATTTCCCGGTGCCACTTTGCTATCCATCACCCCGCTGGCGGTGCAGTGGTCCAGCGAAGGCCCGTTTATCTGGGCGGTTCGGGACGGCAAAGCCACCCGCAAGAGTATCGAAATCGTGCAGCGGAACAGTGATGAAGTGCTGGTGAACAGCGACGGTCTGTCGGCGGGTGATCAGGTGGTCACCGAAGGTGTGCAAACCCTGCGGGAGGGGGCCGAAATTGCTGTCCTCTCGGATGTGCCCCGCCCCTCTACTGAAGGCAAAAAACCATGAGTTCCCCCGGCACAGCACTGTTTGTGCGCCGGCCCATTTTGGCAATTGTTTTGAATGCGTTGATTGTTCTGGCAGGTGTGGCAGCGCTGTTCGGCGCGGAAATTCGCGAACTTCCAAACGTCGACAGACCTGTCGTCACCATCACCACGCCATTCTCCGGTGCCTCACCTGAATCAGTGGATCAGGAACTGACAGGCCGGATCGAGGGCGCAGTGGGACGTGTGACAGGGGTGCGCAGTATTTCGTCAAATTCGCGGTTCGGACGCAGCCGCGTGACGGTTGAATTCAATGACAGCGTCGACATCGATGTGGCTGCCACAGATGTGCGCGATGCTGTTGCGCGGATCGTCAACCAACTGCCCGAAGATGCAGACCAGCCCGAGATTGTGAAGGCAGATGCAAATGCACAGCCTGTAATGCGGATTGCCGTCACCTCCTCCAGCCGATCTCCGCAGGAGTTGACTGCCATAGTGCAGGACCGTGTGGAGGACCGTCTGATTTCGGTTGAAGGCGTGGCCGACCTGCAAATTTACGGGGACCGTGAGCCGATCTTTCGCGTTGATATCAACCAGCTGGAGTTGGCCAGCCGTGGTCTGTCGTTGGGCGATATGCAGCGTGCACTTTCCAGTGTTGCCTTTGACGCGCCTGCCGGTGATCTGGCGGGCAATCGGCAATCGATCAATGTGCGCACCACCGCCAGCGTCGCCACCCCTGCGGCCTTTGAGGCGTTGGAAATCAAGCCCGACGTACTGGTGGGGGATGTGGCCCGCGTCAGCCTTGGCCCCGCCAGCGGCGAGACGGCCCTGCGCGCCAATGGCCAGCAAGGGCTGGGCATCGGTATTATCCGGCAGGCGACTTCCAACACGCTGGAGATTTCCGCAAATGTGCGGGCCGTGGTCGAACAGCTGAACCAGACTTTGCCGGACGATGTGAGTATCTTTGTCACCTCGGATGACGCCACTTTCATCTCGGGCTCGATTGAAGAAGTGATCAAGTCGCTGGGCTTTGCAATTGCGATTGTGGTCGCTGTGATCTTCCTGTTCCTGCGCGATGTCCGCGCCACGATGATCCCTGCCCTGACCCTGCCAGTGGCACTGGTCGGCACATTGGCCGCGATTTATCTGGTTGGATTTTCGATCAATATCCTGACGCTGCTGGCGCTGGTTCTGGCAACAGGCATGGTGGTGGATGATGCAATTGTCGTACTTGAAAACATCGTGCGGCAGCGGGCGGCGGGTATGGGCCCACGCGCTGCTGCCGTCAACGGCACATCGCAGGTGTTCTTTGCGGTTGTCACCACCACGGCCACGCTGGCAGCCGTGTTTATACCGTTGTCCTTCCTGCCCGGTCAGGCAGGCGGGTTGTTTCGGGAATTCGGATTTACCCTCGCAATCGCGGTGATGCTGTCGTCTGTCGTGGCCCTCAGCCTGTGTCCTATGCTAGCCAGCCGCCTGTTGGCCGCCCCCCCTGCAGAAAACCCCCGTGGCCCGATGATCTGGCTGGGCGACAAGCTGAAAAAATTCTATGCGCTAACCCTGCGCGGCGCTTTGGCGATGCCCTTTGTGGTCTTGCTGGTATCCGGCTTTGTCATGGTCACTGCCATCCTGATGGCCACCACTATCCGGCAGGAACTGACCCCGCGTGAAGACCGCGCCGTGGCACTGCTCAGCGTTACGGCACCACAGGGCGTCTCGATGGAATACACCCAAGCCAAGATGCTCCAGATCGAAGATCTGGTCACCCCCCTGCGCGATGCGGGTGAGGTGACAAACATCTTTTCGATCAGCGGGTTTGGTGCGGACAACCGCGGGTTTATGGTCTTCACTCTTGCCAAATGGGAGGACCGGACCCGTAGCCAGCAGGACATCGTGACCGAAATCAACGGCAAGCTGCGCAGCGTCATTGGCGTGCGCGCCTTTGCGATCCAGCCCAATTCGCTGGGTATTCGGGGTGCGGGACGCGGGCTGGCGTTTGGAATTACCGGTGACAGCTATGCGCAGCTGTCCGATGTGGCCGAGCAGATGGTGGACCGACTGAACCAGACCCCCGGTATGGGGCAGGTCCGGCTGGAATATGAGCGGACGCAACCGCAACTGTTTGTGCAGATCAACCGCGCCCTTGCCGCGGATCTTGGTGTCGATATCACAGGTTTGGGTCAGGCACTTCAGGCACTGCTTGACGGGCGGAAAGTGGCCTCAGTGTTCATCGAGGACAAAAGCTTTAATGTGCAAATGCTCTCCACGTCCGACCCGATCAATGATCCCGGTGATCTAGAGAATATCTTTGTCCGCACCGACAAGGGCCAGATGGTGCCCATGTCCAGTTTCGTCACACTGGAAGAACGCGCTGTCGCGCCCGAGCTGGACCGCGAGGGGCAAAACCGCTCGGTCGAGCTGACGGCGGGGCTGACGCCCGATTTGTCGCTGGGCGATGCGCTGGTACTGGTGCAGCAAATCGGCGATGAAATCCTTGCTCCCGAAAACCGCATTGTACCGCTGGCAGAGGCTGCCGCATTGGACCAGACCAACTCGGGCATTTTCCTGACCTTCGGCTTTGCGATCCTGATCGTTTTTCTGGTGCTCGCCGCGCAATTCGAGAGCTTTGTCTCGGCGGTGGTGGTGATGGCGACTGTGCCGCTGGGTCTGGCCTGTGCGGTGTTCGCGCTGCTGCTGTCCGGGCAGAGCCTGAACGTCTACAGCCAGATCGGCCTTGTGATCCTGATCGGGATCATGGCCAAAAACGGGATCCTGATTGTCGAATTTGCAAACCAGCTGCGCGACAAAGGGCAGGATGTGGGCACTGCCATTCTGGACGCTTCCACCATCCGCTTGCGGCCGGTTATGATGACGATGACATCCACTGTATTGGGCGGCGTGCCGCTGGTCCTGTCCACAGGTGCAGGCGCAGAAGCACGCGAGGCTCTGGGCTGGGTGATTGTCGGTGGCTTGGGGCTGGCGACGCTGTTCACGCTCTATCTTACGCCAGTCGCGTACTTCCTGCTGGCGCGTTTTTCCACGCCCAATGCACAATCCGAAGCGCGTCTGCAAAAGGAACTGGAGCAGGCACAGAGCATTTAGCAGGCGGGTTGACAGAACCAAGGCGCAGAGGCCCACCATCTGGGTCTGCACGTCACGCTGATCTGCCTTGGTCGAGACGGCCTCCAGCCCCTACGCGCGGGGCAGTGATCCAACTTTGACAGCACACCCATGCTTGCGTCTGAATCCGCCCCACCAGAACATATCATTACGTTCAGTCATAACTGAACAAACTTGATTACCGCTGTCGCGCTTCTTATGTGGTGCGCATAGAGCTACGGGAACTCTAAATGTCCGATCCAAAAACCTATGATGCCGTCAGGGCCGACTTTATCGAAAAATCCGGCCTGATCTCACAGGCAGAAGGGCTGCCCCGCATTGCAGGCAGGGTTTTTGGCATGTTGATTTTTGACGGGGACATGATTTCATTCGGAGAGTTGGCCACGCGGCTGCAAGTCAGCCGCGCCAGTATCAGCACCAGCATTCGGATTCTCGAAGAACGCGGGCTTGTCAAACGTATGACCAAGGCGGGCGAACGGTAGGACTACTTCCAGCTGGCCGCAAATCCCTACGCGACGATGCTGGAAGGCGTCCAGAAACGGATGCGGAGCACGCGGGAAGAGATTGCCGCTACGATCGATGCGCTCCCCGCCGATGTCGGCGCGGTCCGAAGGTTGCAGGATTATGCTACATTTTATGCGTCCACAGACGAAGCCGTCGGCATGGCCCTGAACAAGCTGAACACACAAAACACGCCACCATCGGGGCCACCGGCCACCGCTGGAAAGGAGCAGACACATGACTGATACAAAAAGCCGCCCCCCTGCGACCGGTGAGACCGCCAAAGTAGCACAAAAACCGCAGCAACTGGAGTTCACTTCCGATCAGGGCGCATCACGATCCACATGGATTGCGGCGGCATTGGTCATTGCCATTGTCGGATGGATGGCCAGCGGCTTTATCTTCCCGTCAGAGGACACCGGACCCGTGGTCAAACGCGAAGCCCCGAAACCTGTGGCCGTTGCCGTGACCCGTTCGGTCGCGCAAACAGTGACCCAGTTTTATCAGGCCGAAGGACAGGCGCAGCCGGACCGTGACACCACCATGCGGGCGGAAACCTCAGGCGATATTGCGGAAGTGCTGGTGCGCAAAGGGCAGGATGTGGCGGCGGGGGCGCTGATTGCGCGGTTTGATACGACCAACAATGCAGCCGATGCCAACCGGGCGAAACAAGAGTTGGCGCGTGTACAGCGTGATTTTGACAATGCGTCGCAACTGCTGGAGCGTGGCGTTGCCACAGCTGACCGCGTCTCGCAAGCCCGCGCCGCATTGGCCGCATTGGCCGCAGCGCAGGCACAAGTTATTGAAGTAGAACAAGCTGCCAAAGAGCTAACCATCACCGCCCCTTTCGCAGGCCGGATTGAAACGCTTGATCTGGATCAGGGTGAATTTGTCTCAACTGGTGCCGAGGTAGGTCGCCTTGTGGACATCACCCCCCTGACAGTCGCCATTCAGGTGCCGCAGCAATCGCTGACGCGATTGGCAGTGGGCCAGCCCGCGACCGTGCGCTTTATCACCGGAGAAGAACGCACCGGGACTGTCACGTTTGTCGGTACCTCCGCCGCCTCCGAGACCCGGACGTTTCTGGCCGAGATCGAAGTGCCCAATGATGACGGCGCCATTCCGGCGGGCATATCTGCCGAAGTGATCATCCCCACGGGGGAGGCTACGGCGCATTTCCTATCGCCCTCTATCGTGTCGCTGGACACCCAAGGCACCTTGGGGATCAAGACAGTGGATGCGGAGGCCAAGGTCACCTTCTTTCCGATCCAAATCGTCAAAGCACAGATTGACGGCATCTGGGTCACGGGCCTGCCAGAAGCGGTGGATGTGATCACGGTCGGCCAAGGTTTCGTCAACGCGGGTGAGATTGTCGCCCCATCCGCTGCTGAGCCTGCACAATGAACGGTATCATCGACGCCGCCTTTTCGCGTTCGCGTGTTGTGGTGATGGCACTGCTGATGGTCCTGACCGTCGGGGCCTATGCTTACGTCGCCATTCCAAAGGAAGCGAACCCCGAAGTACCGCTGCCCTTGTTCTACGTCTCGACCAGTCTGGATGGCATCAGCCCGTCAGATGCAGAGCGGCTGCTGCTGGAGCCGATGGAAACCGAGTTCGCCTCTATCGCGGGTCTGGACAGCATGAAGTCTGACGCCTCCGAGGGTTTTGCCAGTATCCAGCTGGAGTTTATTCCCGGCGGTGACAATCAGGAAGCCTTGGACAAGGTCCGCGAAGCCGCCGACCGCGCGCAAAGTGATCTGCCCACAGATGCCAAAGACATCACCATCACCGAGATCAACACCGCCCTTTTCCCGATCATCACGTCGATCCTGTCTGGCCCTGTGCCAGAGCGGACATTGAACAATCTGGCAGAGCGGCTGCAAGAAGAGATCGAAGGCATCGAGGGGGTGCTGGAAGCCGAAATCGGGGGCCAGCGGTTCGAGTTTCTGGAAGTGCTAATCGACCCGACTGTGTTTCAGACTTACAACCTGTCATTTGACGAATTGATCGGGCAGATCCAGCGCAACAACCGCCTGATTGCTGCTGGCGCCATTGAAACCGGCTCGGGCCGGATTGTACTCAAGGTCCCCGGCCTCATCGAGGATCTGGAAGACGTCATGGCGATGCCCGTCAAGGTGCGCGGCAATGCTGTGGTGACCTTTGGCGATGTGGCCACGATCCGCCGTACGTTCGAGGACCCGAATTCGTTTGCGCGCATCAACGGGCAACCCGCACTGGCGCTGGAAGTCACGAAACGCTCGGGCGCGAACATCATTGAAACGGTTGCAGCGGTAAAGGAACGGGTAGAAGCACTGCGCGCCGATTGGCCTGAAAGCATCGAAATTACCTATCTGCAAGACCAGTCCAAACAGGTCAAAGACATGCTGAACGATCTGGAAGCGAACGTGATTGCCGCGATGATCCTTGTGATGGTGGTGATTGTGCTCGCTCTGGGCACACGGTCGGCCATTCTGGTGGGACTGTCTATTCCGGGTGCATTTCTTGCGGGTGTCATCGCGCTGTGGTCGATGGGCTACACGATGAATATTGTGGTTCTGTTCTCGCTGATCCTTGTGGTGGGCATGCTGGTGGACGGTGCCATCGTCACAACCGAACTTGCAGACCGCAAACTGCAAGAAGGGGCCGAGCCGAAAGAGGCCTACGCCTTTGCCGCCAAGCGGATGTCATGGCCGATCATTTCCTCCACCGCGACCACGCTCAGCGTGTTCTTCCCGCTGCTGTTCTGGCAGGGGATGGTGGGCGAATTTATGAAGTTCCTGCCCATCACCGTGATCCTGACGCTGTTTGCATCCCTATTCATGGCATTGATTTTCATCCCCGTCGTAGGCGGATTGATCGGCAAGCGCCAACCCCAAACAGCGCGGGCCAAGGCCGCACTCCACGCCGCCGAATTCGGTGACCCACGCGACATGCGCGGCTTTACCGGCGGCTATGTGCGCGTGCTGGAATGGGCCATTCTGCGCCCGGGTGCCACGCTTCTGTTTGCCATCGCCCTGCTGCTGGGGGGCTTTGGCGCTTATGGGCAATTTGGCAAAGGGGTCAGCTTTTTCCCGTCGGTCGAGCCTGACTTCATGCAGGTGCAAGTCCGCGCGCGGGACAACTTCTCGATTTTCGAGCGGGACACATTGGTCCGCGCCGTAGAAGACCGTTTGCTGGGCTATGATGAAATCGCCAGCATCTATGCGCGCTCGATGATGAGTGCGGGACAGGGCGACGAGGAAACCATCGGGACACTCCAGTTGGAGCTGACCCCGTGGGACACCCGCCGCACAGCTGCCGAGATTGGCATGGATATCCGCGCCAGTGTGTCGGACATTGCGGGCATTGAAGTGCAGGTCCAGACCGAGAGCGGCGGACCTGCTGCGGGCAAACCCGTGAACCTGCAAGTCACGGCGCGCAATCCCGACAATCAGGCGCTGGCCGTGCAACACATTCGCGACATCATGGACCGGATGGGCGGCTTTACCGATGTGACCGATACGCGCCCCGTTCCCGGCGTCGAAGTCTCCATTCTGGTGAACCGTGCCGAGGCTGCCCGCTTTGGCGCTGACGTCAGCCTGCTGGGCCAAGCTGTGCAACTGCTGACCCAAGGCATCACTGTCGCCGATTACCGCCCCGGCGATGTGGACGGATCACTGGACATTCGCGTGCGTTTCCCCCGCGGGGAACGCTCGCTCGCGGAGTTGGCAAGCCTGCGTGTGCCGACAACTTCCGGTCTGGTCCCAATCTCCAACTTTGTGACCTTTGCACCGTCCGACCGTACAGGAATCATCCGGCGCATCGACGAAAAACGCGTCACCACGATTGAAGCAAACGTGGCCCCTGATGTGTTGGTGAATGATCAGGTTGTTGCCCTGACTGCCGCACTCAACGCAGCCGAGTTGCCCGATGGCGTTGCCTTCAGCTTTGGCGGTGAGGCCGAGGATCAGGCCGAAAGCATGACCTTTCTTGTCGGTGCTTTTGCCACGGCAATCTTTCTGATGTTTGTGATCCTTGTTTTGCAATTCAACAGCTTTTTCCAAGCTTTTGTAGTGATGAGCGCGATCATCTTTTCTATCGCAGGCGTCCTTCTGGGCCTGCTGATTACGGGCCGCCCTTTCGGGATCGTGATGGGCGGCATCGGTGTGATAGCACTGGCCGGGATTGTGGTGAACAACAACATCGTCTTGATCGATACGTTCAATGATCTCAAGCGCGAGGGTCTATCGCCACTGGAAGCCGCCCTGCGGACCAGCGCGCAACGCCTGCGCCCTGTCATTCTGACCTCAGTCACAACCGCCCTGGGGCTGCTGCCTATGGTGATCGGGGTGAACCTGAACTTCTTCACCCGCGAGATCGTCTATGGCGCGCCCTCCACCCAATGGTGGACCGAACTGTCCTCGGCCATTGCGGGCGGATTGGTGGTTGCAACGATCCTCACGTTGGTGGTGACCCCCGCAATGCTGATGCTGGGCGAGCGTAAGGTAAACCGCGCTACAAAACGGAAACAGCCTGCGGAATAGCGGTGGCTAAAGCTAGGGATAAGTGGCGGCCCCGGAAGGAATCGAACCCTCAACCTCGGACTTAGAAGGTCCTTGCTCTATCCAGTTGAGCTACGGAGCCGCGAAGCGGAGCAAAGCGCCGCTTGGTAGATTTTACATGTCTTGAGGCATGCAAAGGCGTTATGCGCGATACCGGCGCGCCCATCAAGAGGGGCTTTGCGCTACACGTTGCGGAACCACTCCGGCAGGACGGTGCGGCAGACGTAATTGATGAAAGGTGGCTTGACGATTCCGCGCTTGGCATCGCGTACGGGATTGTCGCGGATTTGCTCGTAGCCCAGTGCCACCGCCTCTTTCCAAGGCAGCTCCTTGGCCGCGGCCATTTTGCGGAAAAACCGTTTGGCATGCAGATCGGGATTGGCCCAGCCGTTCACGTTCCAGTCTTCGCCAACCGAATCCGCTACAGACTGGCGCACTGCGTTTGTGTCGCTGAGGGCTTCGGCATTTGCGTGTTTCAGGTGCACAAAGAACACATCATCGGGCATCTCGAAGGGGAAATCATCCGTCTTGCGGTAGCCGCAAAACACGCCGTGCCAGCGGAGCGGGATCGCTTTTCGCACCGCCCATGCCTTGCTGTAGTTTCCGGTTACACAGGCCACATTCCTGTGGGCCAGCGCGATGTCTTCCGGCTTGAGAGGCACATCGCCCTCCACCTCCGCAAGGTTCAGACCCAGCGCAAACAAAGCGGGTGCTTTGGTGGCCTCGAACAGTTCCTGAAAAGAGCCGTAGGTATTCGGGTCAAAGCACACCAGCTCGTCCGCGTCGGTCTGGATCACCCAATCGTAAAGGTTGTTCAGCCCGGATTGCACCGCATTTATCAGCTTTAGTCGGACACGGTCAAAATGCTTCAACTCGTCACGCGGGATAGTAATGATACTGGCCTCGGGGCATATTTTGGCAATTTCGGGATCATAGCCGTGCGAAATGACATAGAGATTCCGTGGGCCCAAATGCTTGCCGTAATAGCCGTACCAATGGGACAGTGCCCAGTAGTCACGGTAAACCATGGTGATCGCGCAAATCTTCATACAAATACCCTCACTGCCTCAAGGCGTATCTGTGGAATACGGCCCGATCAAGGAATTGCAGTGAAGCATCCCGAAATATCCCGCCGCTGGCGTCCGGATGCATCTGCGCCTCAGGGC
Source organism: Sulfitobacter sp. (assembly GCA_029252045.1). Taxonomy (GTDB): domain Bacteria; phylum Pseudomonadota; class Alphaproteobacteria; order Rhodobacterales; family Rhodobacteraceae; genus Sulfitobacter. The sequence goes on along the minus strand of JAQXCD010000053.1, from coordinate 46,235 downwards.
ACGCGCGCCCAGAACGACGCCTTGTGCTTGTGCACATCGCGCAACCGCTCAACAAAAACCGCATGTGGTGGGAAGCGCCCATAGTCGGCAATCTCGGTGTCCGCCGCTGCGCAATCCATCAAATGATCTGCGGCATGTGCATAGCGGGTGGATCGCCCCTCCCACAAAGCATGTTCGATCATTGTGCGCCACAGCAAGGTCGCCGCCAGCGGCTGACGGATGCGCAAGGCGTCTGCTGCAGGTGTCAGGATGGTATAGAGGTTCCCATCCAACTCCCCCGCGCGCTGCGTAATGAGCTGCCCAGCATGGGCAAGGTCCGGCCAGTCCAGAAAGAACTGAAGTGCCGTTAGAACATCCGGATAGGTCAATGCATGGGCCTTGGCCTGATCTTCCAGTTCAATATCATCGAAGTCTGGCAGCACTTTGAGGTAGTCCCGCAGGGTCTGCGCATCCAGCGTTTCACAAAAGCTCGACCAGCGGTGTTCTTGCGCATCGGCCTCACGCCCCAAGGCGACAAGACAGGTGATATAGGCCGCATCCCAATCCGCATCCCCTGCCCCTTCGGCAGCGCATAACACATCAAGCGCATCTTCATGGCGCATGTCCTTCAACAGCAATCGGGCCACCTTAGCGGCGATCCGCGGATTTCGCAGTTGCCCGGGAGTATACTGTGCGATGAACGCATCGGTATCGCCCTGCACACTGGCAATTTCCTGTAGGCACATCCGGATCAACCGTGCCTTTTGATCCGCTGCAAAATCGACACTTGTGCTACGCAGGTCGCGCAGGAATTGCAGGGCCGCATGGTCATCCGTTGCTGTGGCGGGCGCATCACCATAGGCCACAATCAACTCTTTCAGGCGCGCCATCCCCGCATCCCCCATTGCCTCGGCCAGCAGCGTAATGATCCCATCAAATTCGCCATATCCGTTGTCCTGCAAGGCATCCCAAACCCGCTCGGCCAGTTGGACGGGGTCCAGACCCGCGCGGGGGGCAATCTGCGCAAACTGCAACAGGGCTGCGCGAAACACATCGCCCACATCACCGCGGCTGTCATCCACACGCTCATAAATTGACGGCGCCAACTCGATAAACTGCCAGAGCAGCTCAAACGCGTCCGCAGGGGCGTCGCCTGCAATCTTGTCCGTTATCATATCGGCCTGTGTACTCAGGTCTTTGATCAACGCCTTGCGCTTGCGCCAGCCCACAAAGCTGGTCGAGCGCCGGATGGATGCCAGCCGCTTGCGCACGTCATGCGCCAACTCACCCGCACCCAGATTGTGGCTCAGCTCCAACCGCAGGCGGCGCTTGATCTCGGCGCTGCCGGTGCTGACCTCAATCAAGAGGCTGGCAAGGCGCGCGGCGCCAAGGGCGGCAAGATTTGCCTCATTCAGGGTTTTCTTTGACATGCCCTTGTTTGGCACCGGTTTACGCAGAAGAAAAGCTTGCATCGGCCAGTTTGCATGGCCATTCAGAGGGAGTGAAAACAAATGAACCCACATCCCTGACCGCCTTGGGCTGGTCCTCGTTCTTCGAGGATCAGTTGAGCGCGGATGAGACAGATTGCGCACGGCTGCGCATTGCAACCGTGCACCGCGCACGCATGTCCGCCGAAGGGCCGAATGGGCCCGTAAAACTGAAGCTGCCGCCGAAAACAAACACGTCGGATTTTGCGGTGGGGGATTGGGTTCTGGTTGATCCGCAGGATCGCCAATTGCAGCGTCGCCTTGAGCGCCAAACGCTACTGCAACGCAAGACTGCAGGCGCACGCGCACCACAGCTGATTGCAGCAAATATTGATACGCTATTCATCGTGACCTCCTGCAACGATGATTTTAACCCCGCACGGCTTGAGCGTTATCTGGCCCTCGCCAACGAGGCGGGCACGCAGACCGTGATTGTCCTGACCAAGGCCGACAAGGTTGCGGATGCTGAACCCTTTGTCACCCAGGCACAGGCCCTGCAACGCGGTCTGCACGTCGTGACCCTGAACGCAAAACTGCCCGAAGCGATTGACACGCTGGCGCCGTGGTGCGGGGCGGGACACACTGTGGCCCTGATCGGGTCGTCCGGTGTGGGAAAATCAACCTTGCTCAACACGCTGGCGGCCAAGGCGCCGGAAGATGCACAGGCCACCGGCGGCATTCGCGAGGATGATGCGAAGGGTCGCCACACCACCACGTCGCGTTCCTTGCATGCCATTGCCACAGGCGGTTGGGTGATTGATACGCCCGGCATGCGGACCCTGCACGTCAGCGATGTCGCTGCCGGACTGGATGTGCTGTTTGCCGAGATCACCGAGCTGGCGCCGGACTGCCGCTTTCGCGACTGCACCCACATGCACGAGCCCGGCTGTGCCGTTCAGGCGGCTGTAAAATCGGGAACACTCGACCCAGACAGGCTGGACCGCTGGCGCAAGCTGGATGACGAAAACCGCACAAACACCCCCACGGTTACGGCTGCGCGTGGCAACAAGCGGCCAGACACCTCCGGCAAACGGCGCTGATCAATCGTCGAGCAATATGCGCGCGGCGTTGCCTTTGTCGTCATCATATTGGTCTGACCGGACCGTCCACAAAAACGCAACCAGCCCGACAGCGCCCAAAATCAGCGACACAGGGATCAGTATGACAAGTACGTTCATGATATCCACCTCATCCGTTGGGCATTCAGCAAAACCGTGATCGAGGAAATCGACATCGCCAATGCGGCAGCCAGCGGTGTGGCAAAGCCTGCAAGCGCAAGCGGCACAGAGACGAGGTTGTAGATCGTCGCAATTTTAAAGTTCTGCTGAGACAGCCTTTTTGTACCGCGTGACACGGCCAAGATCAACGGCAGTTCGGCAAAGCTCTCTTTCAACACAACAATATCCGAAGCACTGCGCGAGGCCTCAAGCGCCAGAGCGGGCGCAATCGAGGCATGAGCCGCTGCAAGTGCGGCAGTGTCGTTCAAGCCGTCACCAATCATCAACACATGATAGCCTTGCGCTTTGAGCTCTTCGAGGCGGCGCAGTTTGTCTGCGGGGCGCGCATCTGAGGTGACCTGCAAGCCCAGCAGTGCCGCCAGTTTTTGCGCAGGCTCGGCCGTGTCACCGGTGATCACTTCGCAGGGCAGACCCATGCGCGCAATCGCCTCGACCACTCCCGGGCGCAGGGTTTCGGAGGTCCTAAGCATCACAGCGGGCCATCGCCGCGCTGGAACCCCATGCCCGCAAACTCCGCACCGAGCCATGCACCACGGCCCAACCGCAGGGTTTGCGCACCTAGCAGGCCGGTAATCCCCTCGCCCGCCACTTCGGTAATGGCCAGCAATTCAGCAACCTTGTCACCCGCCAAAGAAGCCATCAACGCTTTGGACATCGGGTGGTCGGAAGCCTGCGCCAGTGCCTTGATCGCCGCGCGGTCTTCGGCTGTGACGGATGCAGGTATCTCGATGGAGGGTTGTGTCAGCGTGCCGGTTTTGTCGAACAGAATATAGTCCACCTCGGCAATCCGCTCCAGCGCTGTGCCGTGCTTGACTAAAAAACCGTGACTGAAAAGGCGGCTGACAGCGGCGGTGGAGACCGCAGGCACCGCAAGACCCAAAGCGCAGGGGCAGGTGATAATCAGCACCGCAATTGCGATGTTGATACTAAGGCGGGTTTGCGCCGGCCCGAGACACAGTCACCGCTGCAACCTGCGCACCACGTTGCAACGCAGGTACCAGATCTTGCGCGCGCATGCCCGCTATTGCCGCTGTGGTGAGTTGGTTGTTCAGCGACAGATATGCCAGAACCCCGGCATTGAATGTATCACCCGCCCCTACCGTATCTACAACGCTGGCACGGACAGCGGGGACATCAACTGCGCTATCAGCATCAAAAACCGTAGCCCCCTCTACCCCACGCGTCACGATGACAAACTTCGGGCCTTTCGCCAACAACAGGCGCGCCTGATCGGCAAGCCCTGCCTGGGGCCCCACGATCCAGTCCAGATCTTCATCCGAGACTTTGACAATATCACTCTGGCCCAGCATCACCTCCAAACGCGTGCGGTAAGCCTGTGGATCAGTGATAAAACCGGGGCGGATATTCGGGTCAATCATAACAACTCGGCCCGTCCGCGCGCGGGCAAGCAAGCCCGCATAGGCGTCTGCTGCTGGCTCGGCCACAAGGCTGATCCCCCCGAAGTACAGCGCAGATACATCCTGCGGTACGGCGTCGAAATCACAGACATCCAGCATACGCCCGGCGGAGTTTTCATCGTAGAAGGAATAGGTAGCACTGCCGTTCACAAGGTGGACAACCGCAAGCGTGCTGAGCCTGTCGGACCGCACGAGCATGTCAGTCCCGACATGGTTATCGGTCAATGTTTGCGCTAACATTTCATCAAAAAGATCGCGCGAAACACCGCTCGCCAGAGCGACCTTGGCACCTAGTCGGCCCAGCGCGATGGCAGTATTAAAGATCGCGCCCCCCGTGCAGGGTACATATGCCGTTTCACCCGCAGCCGATTGGCCGGGGATCATATCAATCAGTGCTTCACCACAACATAGGATCATTTCAGCACCCTCTTTATACACCTACCGCTCTAGTCCGGGACGTCCTGTGGTTCAATACCTGGTTGCAAAATTGCGTTCTGCGGATCAAAAGGCGAGAAAGCAGATGTTTGACCAGCCGCATCATCCTGGGTCCAAGAAATCAAGGACGGCTCACTTCCATATATCGCGGCCGGCATGCTTACCCGGAATATACATCCGCGCACGGGTGCCGCGCGCACGTTCACTTCTCCGCCCCATTCACGCACTGCCTTTCTCACCTTGGCAAGGCCAAGCCCCGCCGCGTGAACCTCCGTCAGGCGGCAAAACGGTTTGAAGACCTCATCAACCCGGGCGGGCGATATTCCGGGGCCATCATCCTCAACTTCAATGACAACATCCTGATCCAGACGCCGGGCCCGCAGTGTAATCCGGCCACAAGCGCGATCATGATGCTTGGCCGCGTTTGCCACCAAATTACGCATAACCATGTCGAACGCTTGCGGGCGCACCATGACCGCTGGCATGTCCGGAGCGATCACAACCTCGATATTCGAATCTATCACTGCAAGCGCCAAGACAGCATGTAACCGCGCGGAAGGGGCAAAACTGGTGGGCCTCCCCTGATCCGCTTCGGCATCCGCTAACAGATCCTGCACCAAAAGTGACATGCGTTGAGACAACTGTACCAGATGGGTCAAATGCTGGTTCGCACCAGAGGGCAGGCTCATCCCTGCGGTAGCTATGTCCTCACGGATGAAAGACACCAGCGCCGATTGTTGCCTCAGGGGTCCACACAGATCATGGGCCACCAGTGCACTGAACGCTGACAGTTGCTGGTTGTTACGTTCCACCGCACGGCTGTGTGCGGCGATCTTTTCCTGCTGGTGGCACACATCCGATATATCGAGCCAGAGTGCGGCAAAACCACCGCTGTCTAACCGAAAAACCCGCATGTCGAATGCTTGCCCGACAAGCGTCCGGACAATACGGCAGTCCCCCTGCCCTTCGTTAGCCCGCGCAGCGATAGCGCCCGCAACGACGTCAGGATCAGCTCCTTCCAGATCAGAGGTGAACACGCCGTTTTCGAAGGCAAAGGCACATATCTGAACGATGCTTGCCCCCGCACTGACAAGCGGGATCAAGTCAGCGAACTGCCGGTCAAATCCCTTGCTCCGGCAGGTGGTTTTCATCTCTGCATCAAACAAGACAATCCCCATATGGGACTGGTCAATGGCTTCCAAAAACCGATTTTGGTTAGCATGACTAATGCTTAGTCGGCACAATGACCGCCGCATCCAGATTGAATACACCGCCAGCGCGACAATAATCATACCCGCCCCGGCAAAGGGCAACCCGCCAGACCACAACTGCCGCACATTCTGCCCATGGGCATTTACAGAAATGACGTCCATCGCCGCACTCTGATCGGCCGAAAGCAAACAGCCCGTAAGTGATGCGACCAGCAACACTGACACGGCCGTAACAAGGCGCAGTAATCGGGCCATCTGCTTGTCCTCTCAGGTTGGCTAACATGACGCATGTCTAGTCCATGCCTCTGAAGCCGAGGTTAATGGACGCCGCAGTGCAATCATCTTGCGCTACTGCAAATTTGGCATACCTTTGCGATCAGGGGAGAGCGTTCAATGACACAATGGCCTGCAAACATCATGCACCGCATTAGCGAAGAGACCCATTGTGGCGGGCGTGTTTTGCGCTGCTTTTCCGAACGCCCTACTGATTTGAACGGGATGTTCGCCGATGCCCTAGCCCGCGCGCCGCTGGCCGAAGCGCTGGTCAGCGGCCAGACGCGGATGACCTATCGCGCGCTGGATGCGGCAGTGGGTCATCTCGCTGGCGGCTTGCGGAACCTTGGGGTCAGGCAGGGCAGCCGTGTTGCGATGCTGCTGGGGAACCGGACCGAATTTCTGACAACGCTGCTCGCGTGCCTGCGTCTGGGAGCCATCGCTGTTCCCATCAATATCCGCGAAGGCGCGGGAGAGCTGGAATACATCCTGAACCACTGCGGTGCGGTTGTACTTGTGCATGGGGCTGAGGTGGCAGAGCGCCTGCCCCCGCGTGGCGCGCTGCCCGACCTTGCACATAGCATTGCGAAAAATTCACCCGCCTTCGATGCTCTGGCCTGCGCAGAGCCAGCAGCACACTGTACCGTGGCCGAGGATGAAACCGCGGTCATTCTCTATACCTCCGGCACGACAGGGCGGCCAAAGGGTGCCATGCTAACCCATCTTAACATTATTCATTCGTCGATGCACTTCGAGGCCTGCATGGCCCTTGGCGCGGGCGAGCGGTCGCTTTTGTCGGTGCCGGCCAGCCATGTGACCGGCCTTGTTGCGACCCTGTTCACCATGCTGCGCACGGCGGGTTGCACGGTCATGTTGGAGACCTTTCGCGCTGATGATTTTCTGGCACTGGCCGCCAAGGAGAAGGTTACCCAGACGCTGATGGTGCCTGCCATGTACAACCTGTTTTTGCTGCGCTGCACTGTTGCGGATTATGATCTGCAGAACTGGCGGATTGGCGGATATGGCGGCGCGCCCATGCCGCAATCCACCATCGCAGAACTGGGCGAAAAACTCCCGAATCTGACCTTGATGAACGCCTATGGCTCAACCGAGGTGACCTCGCCCGCGACGATCCTGCCACGCGGGTTCGGCAGCATCCGTGCCGATAGCGTCGGCATCGCCGTGCCGTGCGGCGACATACGGATTGTCGACCCGCAAGGCGTGGACGTGCCCGACGGCACCCATGGAGAGCTATGGATCAAAGGCCCGATGGTGGTACCCGGTTATTGGCAAAACCCCGAAAAGACGGCTTCGGAGTTTGCAGATGGGTACTGGAAAAGCGGCGACATCGGATCGCGCGACGCGGCGGGCTTCATCTGCCTGCACGACCGCCGCAAGGATATGATCATTCGCGGCGGGTATAACATTTATTCGGCAGAATTGGAGAACACGCTGACCACCCACCCCGCCGTGATTGAATGCGCTGCAATCGGGCGGCCTGACCCTGTGCTGGGCGAAAAGCTGCATGTGTTTGTCTACACCGATGATCCGGCGCTAGATGCCGCCATGGTGCGGGCCTTTGTTGCCAGTCATTTGGCAGATTACAAAACGCCTGACTTTGTTACCCTCACCGACACCCCTTTGCCGCGCAATGCAAATGGCAAGATTGTAAAGACTACGCTGCGCGCGCTGGCGGCGCCCTAGCGCTGCTGCGCGTCCAGCCAGTCACTCGGGCTGGCCCCTGCCACGCGCAAGAATTCGCGGTTGAAGTTGGATTTGGTGTTGAATCCTGCCCCCAGCATCGCAGACGTCACGTTCTCTCCCGCCAGAAGCGCCTTTTGCGCAACGGCAATACGGGCCGCGTTGATGTAGCGCGACGCGTTTTCGCCTGTGACACGGTTAATCGCCCCTGACAGTTGCTTGACCGGCACCCGCATACGCCGCGAGAGGTGGGACATGGTCAGGTCAGGGTTCAGATAGGGCTGCGTCTGGGTCATCAACGCTTCCAGTTGCTCCATGATTTTTGCATCCAGCGCGTCGGCCTCACGCGGCAAGGGTGCCTCCTCCGGCTCGGGGGGGCCGGTAACCAATGCGCCCGACAGGGTCAGTGCCCCGATGACAATCAACGTCGCACTGGAATAAATACTGATGATCCAAGGCTGAAGATAGGCAGCACCAATCACTTGTGCCAACACGATCAATCCATCGCTCAGCGCTGACGCGATCAAGGCCCAGCCCATAATCTGCCAGATGCGCACAGGGGTATCACCCGCCTCCAACCGCATGTGGGGCAGCGCATCCGCACCCGCACGACAAACCCAAAGTACAGCACAGCCGTATCCCACAAACAGCGCGGGAATCAGCGTATCCAAAAGCTGCGGCTGCAAGATCATGACGGCAATCACAACAAGTACCCCCGACAGATGCAAAGAATCGCGCCAAGCCAGCCGCCGCACAGCCGTAATCTGGAACGCGATCCATACCATTGGAGGGATCAGACTGGCGCTGACAGGCTGAACATAGCGCGCGGCCGGGACCTGATAATGCTGCGCCAGTGAGATAATCAGCCCTTGCAGCGCGCAGAGCGCCAGCACCAGTGCAAGCGGGCCATGGCGGCGGTCCACCACCCGAATTCCACCTTCGGTGACTTTGATCTGAAGAACGGTTTACAGCACTGGACGCGGGTGCAGGACATGGAACTGGCGCTGGATACAATCCTCGCTGATCCGGAAATGGGCGCGTTAATCGACCCGGACCGGATCATGGCCGCAGGTTTCTCTTACGGCGGGTGGACGTCCCTTTCGCTGGCGGGTCTGCACGGCAACCACGCAGGCTATGTGGCCCATTGTGCGCAATACGGTGCGGCCTCCAGTCACTGTAACGATCTGATGCGGGGTGGCATTGATTTGCAGGATGTGGATATCCCGAAGTGGGATGCCGACTACCGCGATGCGCGCATCAGCTCCGTCTTCTCGATCGAGCCGGGCCTGATCTGGTGCATGACACCGAATGATGCGACCAGCATCATTGCCGATGTCACGCTGATGTCACTGGGCAAAGGCGAAAGCCGCCTGCTGGCGACTGATTTCGATCTGGCAGAGCTGCCGGCTGTGCTGCCGCAAGCCGAAATCATCCGGATTGTTCCCGGCACACACTTCTCGGTGCTGCCGTTGTGAAAGCCACAAGGCGCCGCCATTCTGGAAGAAGAAAAGGATGATCCGATTTGCACCGACCCCGAAGGCACAGACCGCGCGGTTCTGCACACCAAGATCATTGACGCGATGAGCGCAAAACTGGGCCTCTAGAGCCTGTCAGGGTGCATGCAATGACCTGCATGCACCCCATTTCAGGTCTTTTCCAGAAACGAAGGGCGACCCAGCCCGCCGATGCGCGCATGCGCGACCCTTACCGCGATCCAAAGCGACAACATCAACCCCGTACCAACCCCCGCCGCGATGCCCAGACGGATCCCGGTCAAGCCACCATCGATGACGTAAGCGAACAGCCAGATAAACAGGGCAATCCCGATCCACTGGCGGTAAATCCCGATCCACATGGTCCACGCAGCCTTTTTGAACGCTTGAAGTAGCGAATTGATCGAGAAGAGCATCACATAGATCGGCAGGATCACCGCCTCGACCCTGAGAAACAGCGCCGAGACCCGGATAACCTCCGGATCAGTCGAGAAAACACGCGCCGCCCATGCGCCACCAAACCACAAAAACGGGAACGCCAGCGTTGTGCCGATCACACCCAGCATCCAGCAGCGGTGGAACGCTTCGCGCACGCGGTCATGGTTGCCGGCGCCAAAATTCTGCGCGGCAATCGGCACCAGTGCGATGGTGATGCCAAGGGCGGGCAACAAGAACAACTGCTCCACCCGCATGGTGATCCCATAAGCTGCCAGCGCTGCCTCGCCGTGATCCTTCAAGGCGTATTGCACAATGAACCCGCTGGAGAACGTCACCAGCAGGGCAAAGCCCGCGGGGAAGGCTTGGGCGATGATCTCAAGGTATTTGGCTGGCACGGGCATGAATTCCGACAGTTTGAGGTCTTCCATCATCGCGCGGCCAAAAACCCGCCAGAGGATGAACGCCGCCACACCTGTCTGGCTGATAATCGTCGCCAGTGCGATGCCGTTGAAACCCATACCACCGAAGATGCCGGGAATGCCGAACATCAACAGCGGGTTCAGCCCGATATTCAAAAAGAATGCCACCACCAGTGCGCGCTGCATGGTGCGTGTGTCGCCGCGTGCTTGTAGAATACCGTTGGCAGCAGGCCCGATGATAAAGCCCGGAAGCGCAAAAATAAGCCAACTGAAATAGCCCATACCGGCATCGCGATATCCGCCCGGCTCGGACACGATTGCAATCAGCGAGGGCCCGGCAAAAGCGGCAATTGCAGCCATCACACAGGTCGCCATCACCGCAAGGCCAATGCCCTGTGCAGCCAGATGCCGTGCGTCGGCTGCATCCTTACGCCCTTTGGCATTGCCCACCAATGCACTCATCGCGGAACTGAGGCCATAACCAATGGCAACGAGGATAAAGAACGCCTGAAACCCGACGGCCAGCCCTGCCTGTGCCTGCGTGCCGAAATAGCCTGCATAAAATGTATCGACGATATTGTAGAGCGTGCTGAACAGCATCCCCACTGCGGCGGGGATCGCAAGGCGGCGAAAGTGGCCGCTGATCGGGCCGCTTGTCAGGTCTGTGTCTATCATGCTTCTGCCTTGCGCCGGAATGGAAAAGGGCGCTCGAAGGCGCCCTTTGGTGTGTTAGTGATCGGTGCTCAGAGGCCCCATTTAGCCGCTGTCGCTTCAAAGAAGCCCTCGGCTTTTTTCAACTCGATCCAGCTGTTGACGTAGTTGATCCAGACCTGATCAGTCTGTGGCAGCAGCATCGCGATAGGTGTCGGTGCGCGCGAGCCCTCTACCGCGACCTGACGGACGTTGGGGAACTTCTCAAGCAAGGTAGAGCCTTCGATATTGGACGTCACAAACACATCTGCACGGCCTGCCAGGACTTCCTGATAACCACGCGCCGGCGCTTCGACCACGATGATCTCGGCGCTTGGGAACCATTCCTTGACCATCTTCTCGAATGAAGTGCCGAGTGTGGTGGCCACTTTCACGCCCTCTTTGTTGATGCTGTCCCAGCCGTCAAAATTACCGACTTTGTCTTCGGTGGTGAAGGGATACATCTCGACCGAGATGTAGCTGTGCGAATAGCCCGCCGCCTTCAGGCGTGCAGGGCTGATCGAGGCAGAGCCGGTCATGTGGTAGTTGCCCGCCACAACCCCGTTCACCAACGTCTTCCAATCGGTAGGCACCATTTCCAGCTCGACGCCCAGATCGGCCGCAAGCTGCGTCATGATGTCAATGTCATAGCCCTTGTAGGAATTGGTTGCGGGATCACGCACAGACATCGGGTTCCAGTCCCCTGTGGTGCCAACCTTGAGCACCCCACCGCTGAGGATGTCATTCAGTGCCGATTGCGCCAGCAAAGGCGTGGCAAGCAGGCTTGCCGCAAAGCCGATGGCCAAGCCGATATTTTTTATCAATTTCATGTGTGTTCCCCAGCAATTTGGATTATCTCGTCGTACTCGCGAGCTTTTTATGATGTATCGCAACCTAATGCAGGTTGTGATTTCGGCAACTGTGAACTTAACTATACCCCTCGACGAGGAGAGGTCCATGCCCGACACACGCGCCCCCGATCACACAAATGCGATCCAGATCAAAGGGCTGAACAAATGGTATGACACCTATCATGCGCTGAAAGATGTCGATTTAACCGTCGCCCATGGCGAGCGGATTGTGGTTTGCGGGCCGTCCGGTTCGGGAAAATCCACGCTGATCCGCTGTGTGAACTCGCTGGAGGCGCATGACAGTGGTGAAATCACAGTGGACGGCACCCGTATGGGCGACGCGGCCAGCATCGAGGCGATCCGCGCCGAGGTGGGTATGGTGTTCCAGCAGTTTAATCTGTTCCCCCACCTGACCATTTTGCAAAACCTGACACTGGGGCCGATGAAGGCGCGCGGCCTGTCGCGCGCTGACGCTGAAGAACGCGCCATGAAATATCTGGAACGCGTGCAAATCCCCGAACAGGCAGACAAAAAACCGGGTGCATTGTCAGGCGGCCAGCAACAGCGCGTCGCCATCGCGCGCAGTCTGTGTATGGAACCGAAGATCATGTTGTTCGACGAGCCCACCTCCGCGCTCGACCCTGAAATGATATCAGAGGTGCTGGATGTGATCATTGATCTGGCAGAGAGCGGCATGACGATGATTGTCGTCACCCACGAGATGGGCTTTGCCCGCCGCGCTGCCGACCGGATGGTGTTTATGGATCACGGCGCGATTGTGGAGACGGGCACGCCGCAGGAGTTCTTCGAGGCCCCCAAGACCGAGCGCTGCCGCAGTTTCCTTAACCAGATTTTGAAGCATTGAGAGCGCCCATGAAAAACATCGCTGCCCTCCTTGCCCTCACCCTCCTTGCCGGTTGCGGTACCTCCGGCACATGGGGGTGGTATGTGATCGACCCGACCACCCCTAACGGCTGGAACAACATCACCTTCCTGTTGAACGGCTTTGGCGCGACGATCCTTCTGTCGGTGATTGCCGCTGTCATGTCGATGGTAATCGGTCTTATGGTGGCCCTGCCCGGCATGTCGTCTAACCGCTGGATCAGACTGCCCAGCCGCATCTACATCGAATTTGTACGCGCGATACCCCTGCTGCCAATGCTGTTCTGGGTGTTCTACGGATTACCCGTTGTCCTCAAATCCATGGGCATCTCTGTCAGTATTGATGCCTTCTGGGGGGCGGTGATCACGCTGGCCATCTCGGACTCGGCTTTCACTGCCGAAATCTACCGCTCGGGTATCCAGAGCATTGCGCGGGGCCAGACCGAGGCCGCCAAAACGATCGGGCTGACCTATAGCCAGACCATGCGCTATGTCATCTTGCCCCAAGCGATCCGGCGCATCCTGCCGCCCTTGGCCAACCAGTTCATTTACATCGTAAAAATGAGCGCCTTTGCCTCTGTCATCGGCATGCAGGAACTCACCCGCCGCGCAAACGAGTTGGTGGTAACAGAATACCGCCCCTTGGAAATCTATACCCTGCTGATCCTCGAATATCTTGTGCTGGTGTTGATCATCAGCTCCTTTGTACGCTGGCTGGAACGCCGGATGGGCGCGGATGAAAGCCGCTAAAGGAGAGACCATGAACTGGACTAAATTTCTGGACGAAACGATGGGCCGTATCGGCACATTACAGGCGCAGACGCCCAAAATGTTCGAGGGCTTTAACACCATGGGCAAGGCCGCCAAGAAGAGTGGCGCACTTGACGAAAAGACCAAAGAGTTCATAGCATTGGGCATCGGTATTTCTACCCGCTGCGACAGCTGTATCGGCTTTCACGTCAAATCGCTGGTCCGTTTGGGGGCCACCCGTGAGGAGCTTTGCGAGGCATTGGAAATGGTGGGCTATATGGGCGGTGGGCCATCCATTGCTTACGGCGCCAAAGCACTGGAAGCCTACGACGAATTCACAGCAGTCTAATCAATACCCGCCCCGGTGACCCGTGCAATCAACGCGCGGGCATCGTGGACCAATGCCTCCAGCTGGGGCAGATCGTTGACGCATAAAAACCGGATGCCGGATTGGGCTGCCGCTTCAAGGGCTGCGCGGGTTAGCCCGGGCGCCACCCCGACACCCTGTCCGCTTTTGATGTGAACCCAGTCATAGGCCTCCGATATCACGGCCTCACCCTGCCTTATCGCAAGATGGTTATGTGCCCCTTGTGGCAAGAACTGGTCCACCTGCCGGAACCGCCCCGCGATGTTGCGCACGACGGCGGGACGGTGGGTTGCAAACAGTTGCTGCATGATGCTGCGCCGCATCGGATGCACTACATGGGCAGCAGCAAACAAATGCTCCGCGCTGTAGCCCGCCAGTGCCGCCGCATTAATCTGCACAAGGTGACCGAACATCGCCGGATCATCCCGCGCCGCAGGATCATTGGCCAGTGCCGCGTTATCGCGCCACTGGCCGCGCAGAACCGGATGCCCCCCCACAAAAACGTCCTCAGGCGACAGAGGGGCCGATAGGAAAACATCGTCATTGAAATACAAGAATTGCTCGCTCAGCCCTTTGATCCGCCACATCACCGTTTCGATGGCCAGTGAATTGAATGTCGGCAGCGCATTGGCGTAGCCCGCGAAGATCGTATCATGCGTTACAATCCGGACTTTCGCCCGCAAAGCGGCGGGCAGGCTGTCCAACGGCGGCGGATCACGGTCCACGATAATCCAGATGATGCGCACCCACGGCGCATGATTGTGGATCGAGTGCAGACAAAAGGTAATCTCGCCGCTGGACTCCCATCGGTGCGGATTGCGGGCGTTTTCACCCAAGGGCAGTCCCTCTTGCGCCATATACTGCGCCCGCAGGCGACGGTGGGCGACAGTATTGCCATCTACCCAAGTGATAACGGCGTCAATCGGTTGGAGGGGGTGTAGTTGGGTCACTGTCTCACGCCTGCCTTCTTCGCTCTGTTCCTGCTGGGACTTAGCGCTGCATATGGCGAAGTGCAGGGTGAACCTGGAAAAAAAGTGGCGGTGGTTGGTAGGCCGGTCAGATGTCCAGATAGTTGATGCTGTTCTGGCCTGCCTCGCGTGAGATTTCCTGCGCGGCATTGCGCAAATCAAGTGCAATCTCGTTGTTGGAACCATCTTCAAAGTCGCTGAGCGGCACCATCACTGTCACCCCTGCGACGATCTTGCCCAAATAGTCAAAGACTGGCGCGGACAGCCCGGCGTGATCGGAGAGCAACCCGCCACGACAGCGGCTGATCCCGCCTTCTCGAATGGCAGCACTGCGGGCCTCCACCGCGTCTGCAGTCCGCGGAACATCGGGAAGGGCCGGCAGGCTGGCTTCGGCCTCCAGCGCGCGCGCAATATGCGCACCGGTGAACCGGTCCGGCAAATGCGCCACAAACAACTGCCCCAGCGCAGAACGCAACACAGGCAGAACCGAGCCCAAGCGAAGCTCCATCAGGCTGCCGCCCCGCTCGCCGCGCGCACGGTAAATGACCGTCGGTCCTTCGGTCCCCCAGACCCCCATAAACACGCTATGTCCGTGCCGGTCGGCAAAAGTGTCCAGACGCGTACGGGCGGCCTCGAAAATATCGAACTGCTGTAACCCCGCGATACCCAGTTGCAGCGTATAGGGCCCCAAGCCGTAAAATCCGGTCGCAGGATCCTGATGCACCACACGCACCTCGACCAGACTGACCAGATAGAATTGGAGCTTGCTGGGTGACAGGCCTGTGCCTTTGGCGATGTCGCGCAACGGCACGGGCCGCCCAGCCTTGACCAGAAAATCAATCACCTCAAAGCCGGTCACAAGAGACTGGATGCCTTTGCGCGGCTTGGCGGGGTCGGTCATAGGAGTAGCCTTCGTTTTGAATTCCGCCAGAACACTAGCATAGCCCTACAGGCCGGAACAGACGCCGCAGGCTACACCCAGCGCTTGGTATCTTTCAGGTATTCTTCAGCCTCGCTCCCGAATGTCGCACGCAAAAGCGCCTCCTCTGGGGCGGCAAAGCGGCGGTCCAATATCCACCACAGACCCGCTGCAAGGGCCAGCCCGATAACCGATCCATGCCCCAGCGCCGAGGCTACCGTCAGCATCACCAGCGCCAGATAGATCGGGTTGCGGGTCATCCGGAATGGCCCTTCGATGATGAGTGTCTTTGGGGTGTGATGCGGCTCGATCGGGGTTTTCTTGCGCAGAAACCACAGGCCCGCCCATGCCACCAACCCCAAGGCGGCGGCAATTGTCACCCCCGACACCACCGATAAGATGACGCTGCTCACATGCAGGCCCGGCAGCAACCACTTTGCCAGATAGATCGCGGCAATACTCCCCAGCCACCACAAGGGCGGCAGATCCGGAAATCCCTTCACAAAAATATCCTTTCGGTTTCACTGGGCTGACGGTACGCCTGACAGGACAAAAGACCAAGATGCGAAAGGCAACGCGATGAATTTAGACAAGCAGGCCGCACGGATGGCAGCAACACATTGGCCGGTGCGTACGCCCTTGGGCCTGTCGAACGCAGCCCCCATTGCGCCGCTGGTCATGCTGCCCTCGCGTGCCGCAGCAGCGCAGGCTGACAAACAATTGCGCGATCTGTCCGCGGTGTTCGATGCCTTTGACATCTGCGACGGTGCGGTCTTGTCCTTCCATCATCACTATCGCAACGGCGACCGGCTGATCAACGCGGTGCTCGCGGAATGTGCACGGCGCGGATTGCGCGGGCTTACCATCGCCCCCAGTTCGCTGTTTCCGGTACACGCCCCGCTGGCCGCCCATGTCGCAAGCGGAGTGATCGGGGACATCGTGACAGACTATGCCAAAGGTCCGGTGACCGATGCGATGCTGTCAGGGGCGTTGCGCGGTCCCGCGCTGTTGCAGAGCCATGGCGGACGGGCGCGCGCGCTTGGCACGGGCCTGCTGCGCGTTGACGTGGCCTTTGTCGGCGCGTCACTTGCACAACCAGACGGCGCGTGTACCGGGCGCGGCGGTGTCTTGCCGTGCGGGCCATTAGGCTATGCGCAGGTTGATGCGGCCTATGCCCGCCGCACGGTCGTCTGCGCACACGAGATCACCCGCGCGCCCCTGCCCCACTGCGATATTCCGGCCCAGCACGTAGACGCTGTCATTCCCTTCAATACGCCGGGGGAGGTGTCCGGTATCGCCTCTGATACCACATTGCCTGCCCAAACGCCGCAAGCCCTGCACATTGGCAGTCAGGTCGCACAGGTCATCGCGGCCGCTGGTTTAATGCGTGACGGCATGTCACTCCAGACCGGTGCAGGAGGGTATTCACTGGCAGCGGTTCCCCTGATCGGCGCGGCGATGGCACAAGCAAAAGTGCGCGGCAGTTTCCTTTCGGGCGGGATCACGGGCGCCCATGTGGCCTTGCAGAATGCGGGACTATTTGCCCGCATCCGTGACGTGCAATGCTTCGATAACACGGCAGTGTCCTCCTCGATCACAAACCCCGACCATCTGTGCATGAGTGCGTCGGAATATGCCAACCCGCTGCATCCGGCCCCCGTGGTAAACCATCTGTCCGTCATGGTGCTGGGCGCTGTCGAAATTGACCGCGCGTTTAATGTCAACGTGACCATTGGCGGCGATGGCAGGCTGATCGGCGGGCCGGGTGGACACCCCGACGCTGCCAAAGGCGCGCAGCTGACTATTGTCACAACGGGGCTGAATGCCGGCGGCTATGCCAAGCTGGTGGAGGATGTGCGCTGCGTCTCCACGGCGGGCAGTACTGTTGATCTGCTGGTCAGTGACCACGGTATCGTCGTAAACCCCAACCGCCCCGATCTGGCGGCAGAGTTACAGCGCGCGGGGCTACTGGTATCTGATTTTGACACCCTTAAAACTATGGCCGCCGAAACGGCCACGCAAATACGTGTGGCACAGGCCGCCGCACCACGTTTGCTGGTGGAGGACCGCACAGGCGGGATGCTGGATTGGGCCTAGGCACAAAAATAATTCAGACTAAAATAATCAAGATTGTTGCACATCCTCCAAAAATCAGTAATTGAGTAAATTAATCAGAATTAAAACTGCAAGGATTCGACATGACTGCTACCCTTAAATCTCCCTTCGCCCTCGCCGCTGCGGCGCTTGTTGCCAGCGCGTTTGCCGCCCATGCAGAAGGCGAAGTAAACCTCTATTCCTCACGCCATTATGACACTGACGAGCGGCTCTATACCGATTTTACGGCGGCAACCGGCATCACCGTCAACCGGATCGAGGGTAAGGCGGACGAGCTGATAGCGCGGATGCAAGCCGAGGGGGCGAACTCTCCCGCTGATGTCCTGATTACAGTCGACACGTCGCGGCTCAAACGTGCCAAAGACGCAGGCGTCTTGCAGTCCATCGACAGCGACGTGCTTGAGGCGCGTATCCCCGCCAACTTGCAAGACACTGACAACACATGGTTCGGCTTTTCTCAGCGCGCGCGCATCATTTTCTACGACAAAGCAGATGTGACAGAGCCGCCCATGGACTATCTCTCGCTTGCTGATCCCCTTTACAAAGGGAAGGTGTGCAGCCGTTCTTCTTCCAGCACCTATTCCCAAACGCTTCTGGCCTCTGTGATTGAAAACCATGGAGAAGAAGCGGCGCGCGCATGGGCACAAGGTGTCTTAGACAACTTCGCCCGCGAACCACAGGGGGGTGACACAGACCAGATGGCCGCGATCATTTCCGGCGAATGTGATATCTCTATCGCCAACACCTACTATTTCGCCCGCGCCCTGCGCACCGAGGTCAGCGGCGTCAGTGAAGCCATCGACCAGATCGGTTGGATCTTCCCCGCCCAAGACGCCGAAGGGGCGCATATGAACCTGTCGGGGGCAGGTGTGGCGGCAAATGCGCCGAACCGCGCAAACGCGATTGCCTTCCTTGAGTATCTGTCCTCCGATCAGGCGCAGCAGTATTTCTCGGCCGGTAATGATGAATTCCCTGCCGTAGAAGGCGTAGCCCTTAGCGAGGCTGTGGCCAAGCTGGGCACGTTCAAAGCGGATACTGTCGATTTGTCTGCAGTGGCCGAAAATCTCGCAACTGCGCAGAAAATCTTTAACGATGTTGGCTGGAAGTAGTCCTGCCAACCCTATCAATGACCTGCCGCACAGAGTGTATGCGGCAGGTCACTGCGCCAATAGATCAGACGTTTGACGCGTATTTCGCCACAAGCGCCGGGAGCTGCGCAAAGTCGTTGAACGCCGCGGTATGCGGCACTTCTATTACGGGCGTTTTGCGGTAGCCTTCGGTATAGAGCAGGAACACAACGCCCGCGCGCTGCGCCGTTTCCGCGTCAACCTCACTATCCCCGACATAGATTTTCGGCCCCTGCCCCAGTGCGTCAAAAGCTGCATGCAGCGGGGCCGGATCAGGCTTGTGAACGCTCAGACTGTCGCCGCACCAAACGGTGGCGAAATAGGGCGTGAGCGCCAGATGATCCAGAACCGCCATACAAGGTGCGATGGGTTTGTTGGTGCAAATGCCCATGCTGTGGCCTGCGCCTTTCAACGCATCCAATGCTGCAACCACACCCGAATATGGATGTGTGTGCCCCACAGCTGTCAGATATGCGTTTTTGAACACAGGCAGCATCTCCGCTTGCAGGCTGTCTGGCAGGTTTACAGCCGTCAACATCCGCGAGATGAAAACAGCCACGCCATTGCCGATGAAGGAATGGGTTTGGGCCAGCGTAATCTGTTTGCCATGCTCCGCCAGCACGGCGTTTGCAACGCCCTGAATATCAGGCGCACTATCAATCAGTGTACCGTCCAGATCAAAGACGACCCGCGCACTTGTCTTCTCTTGTCCCATCATAATCCCCTCGCGGTTTTGATGCCTTCGGCACCCTGTTGCAAAGCATCCCGTGCCGCCGCCCTGCGGTCAACCGGATTCCAACCCGAGCGCCTGATCCAACCGCAAAGATTAGACTCCGAACACTTCGCGACAATTCCGCCGGATTATCCCCGGACGTTGCCACATTCTTGTGCGGGTACAGCGCTTATTCTGGGTATCACAGAAAAAGGATGATCACCGCATGCGGAATTTCACCACACGCGATCAGGCAACAGCTGACTGCGCGGACCTTGAAGCAATCGTCGCGCAGATACACGACTACGCCGAGCGCGGGCTTGCACTCGGGCACCAGCGGCTTTTGATATTCGCGGCAGCACTTGTCCTGGAAACCCTCTATCTTGGCGCTACCTTCGGTGCGATCTCCCTGACGTTGATCCTCCTTGCAGAGGTGTTTGACGGACGCAGTTACGGCCTTGCCCGTCGCGTGCGCGCGCAAGACCCTGCGCATGTCCGCTTTGTCCTGCGTCGTTTGCATGTGGGTGCTCTCTTCAGCTCCGGTGTGGTCAGCTTCTTCGCCCTGTCGCTGGCCTTCGCACCGACAGGCACGCCCTATCTCTTGCCGATGTTCTTCCTGATCTGTGCGGCTGTCTTTGCCGCGATGAACACACACCAACTCGTGTCTGTTCTGGCGATCCGTCTGGTGGCCTATGGCGCTGCATTTATTGCGATCCCGTTGCTAGACCTGCTGCCCGCGCAGGGCGGGCCTACCCAGGGGACGTGGATCAATTTGCTGACCAGCCTGCTGGTGCTCTACTTTATCATCGACGGGTCCAACGTCGGCCTGAGGTATTACCAGACCAACAGGCGGCACTTGACCCAGCTCACCCTTGAAAACAATCGTGCCAAAGCGGCGTTGGCTGCCAAGACCGCGTTTCTATCGACAGTCAGTCATGAGCTACGAACGCCTCTCACCTCGATCCGCGCTTCGCTGGATATGGCGCTGGCGGGGGCGTTTGGCCCTATGGAGCTTCGGTCCTCACAAGTCTTGGGGATTGCGCAACGCAACGCACACCGCCTCGCTACCCTCATAGATGAGCTACTGGATTTACAGCAAATGGAGGCCGGTAAGATGAAGTATGATTATTGCGATGTCTCTTTGGCGGGTTTGCTGGGCGACGCGGTGGCCGATAACAACGCTTATGCCCGCGAACTGGAGGTTACGCTGAGCCTACGACCGTTCGCCAAGGACATCTATCTGCGTGCAGACCCCATGCGGCTGGAGCAAGTCGTCACTAATTTGTTATCTAATGCTGCCAAATTTTCGGAAGCGGGCAGTACTGTGGTGATTTCAGCCACTGCAACAACAGATCGGGTCCGCATTAGCGTGGCAGATCAGGGCGCTGGCGTCGCTCCCGCTGACCGCACCCGGATTTTCGACAGTTTCAGCCAGTTGGACAACACCGATAGCCGCAAATTCAGCGGCACAGGTTTAGGACTGAACATTTCCAAACGGATCATAGAAGCACATGGTGGCGTCATCGACTTTGAGCCCAATGAGGGCGGCGGCACCGTGTTCTTTGTTGATCTGGCCCGCATCACGCCTCAGGGCCTGGCAGGTGGCCCCCGAAGCGCACCGCAGGTGGTAAAAGCAGCCTAGGCAACCCCGAAACGGTACCTCCCTTTCCGTGGATTTGCATTCAGTACAAGTTGAAAAGACTTCTCCTGAACGGATGTAATCCACCCCGCGAAGGCTTTGAAATCTCCCTAGTTTTGCCACTTTTCGCGGCCACTTTCAACCTAAGCGGGCATGCCAGCAAACATTGATGTGGAGTAACAACTAGTGAAGATTCTTGCGGTCGATGATGACCCGATAATTCTGGAGCTTCTGGCCCAGATTTTGTCTGTTGTCGGAACGCATGAATTGACCACAGCAGCAAACGCAGCCGAGGCGCTCGGGACTATTGCTCAAAATGGCGCAGCGCCTTTTGATTGTTTCTTGCTGGATATTCAAATGCTTGGCCTGGGCGGCGTCGAATTGACCCGACAGATCCGCCAAATGAACAGTTATGCGTTTACGCCCATTATCATGCTCACCGCCCGGTCCGAGAAATCGTATATCGAGCGTGCGTTTGCAGCAGGTGCCACGGATTAGATCACCAAACCCTTTGACCTGACCGAATTCACAACCCGCATCCGCATCACAGAAGAGCTTGTCCTGAGCAGGAAAGCCCATATCGCCGCAGCAAAGCCTGCCAGTGCGCGGCTCAAAGTAACGCAGGCCGCTGAACTGCTGGACCCGAGCCGGCCCTTCACCGTGCAAGGTATCAAAGGCGTGATTGATTACACTGCGATGGAAAACTACGTTGCCCAGTTGTCGCGCAGTTCCTTATTCGGATCGACGGTATTTGCGTTCACTCTGCGCAAGTCGGAGGCCTATAACGATGCACTTGCCGCTGAGGACTTCCGGTTTTTGATCCGTGACGTGGCACAGGTCATTGCAGATACTCTTTCCAACCAGCACTTCCTGATGAGCCATGCAGGCAATGGCACTTATCTGTGCATCACCCGCAGCGGATATCATCCCGATATGGCGCAGCTGAACGAGCGGGTGAACATCAGCCTAAACAACGTCCAAATCATGACCGTCGATGGTACCGAGCTATACCCCCGTGTCAGTGCCGGTGCCGCGATCAGGCTGGTCTGGAAATCAGGCGAACAAATTTCAAGCGCGCTGGCAACCGCGCTGACAACCGCAACCGATGCCGCGGCCGAGTACGAGCGGCTGAAAACAGACTTCTTCCAGATAGGAAAATCCGCATGAATGCCCATTCCCTTCAAATGCCCGGCATTGATCATATTCGCGCGCATTTTGTGGCGTTGCTTGAAGATCGCAAGGCTGGCATTGCACAACATGCGCTGGCCGCATGGGATGGCGAAACAGTCGAAGACATCAACAGCCATCTTGAGCATGCACGCAATACGTTGCACCAGATTGCAGGCACGGCCGGCACTCTGGGGTTTGACGCATTAGGTGCCACCGCAGAGCGCTGTGAGGCGCAGATCAATGCGCACCTTGACGGCCCCTATGCAGACCTTGCGATTTGTCCGGGCGAAATCATCTGGTGTATCGACACGTTTGTAGAGGCCTGCACAAGCATCATTGAAGCCTCTGGATCAACGTAGAGACACCTGTGTTTGCAGTGTTGCCTTGATCCGGTCACCCAACGTCATCGGATCAAAGGGTTTGGTTATCACATCAACCGCCCCTCCTGCCCGCAACTCGTCCAGTTGGGCGCCCTGCACGCGCGCTGTCATGAAAACGGCAGGGAGTGCAGCCAGACGGGGATACAGGCGAATCTGGGTCAATAACTCCATGCCGGTCATGCCGGGCATCATCATATCGAACAGCAAAACATCAGGTGTATGGTTCTGAAGCCACGCCAATGCATCAACACCGCTGGCGCATTGGACCACCTCAAAGCCACCGGAAAATTCTAGCGCCAGTTTTGTAATCTGGCGGATATCCACGTCGTCCTCGACATGTAGCAGTTCAATCACTCCCCCCCCTTCACGACATTTCACTGCACTGTTCTAGCACCGGGAATCTCTACAACCGGTTTACGCAGGCGCAGCTAGTGCTTGATCAGTTTGATCGACTTGCGCGCGCGCATTTTTGAAGGGGTGCTGCCGTATTCATCGCGCACCGCGCGGCTGAGTGCGTTGTGCGAATAGAACCCCGTCGCGACGGCGACATCTATCAGCGGGATCAGCGTGTCCTCGATCATTGCGCGTGCACGGCGCACGCGCAAACGCTTGTAGAAACGCGCAGGCGTCTCGTCGAATACTTCACGGAACACCCGCTCCAGATGGCGCGTGGACAGACCCACACGGCGGGTCAGTTCGGACATGGCCAGCGGGTCCTCCATGTTGCTTTCCATCAGTTTGATTGCCTTGGTCACACGTACATCAAACAGGCCCGCATTGTCAGAGATGTCTCGCGGCTGCTCTGCATCGCTATGGCGGATGGCCGACAGTAACAGCCGGTTGCCCAACTCGGCCAGCTCAATCGGGGCAAGATGTTTGGAAATCAGGCCAATCACCAACTCAGCCGTGGCTGCGTTGCCTGCTGCGGTGGTAATGCCGTCACTTTGTGCGGCAAGCTGCGTTGTGATGTTGGGGTAATAGCCCTCTTCGGCCAGCATCGCGATGTCACGCCAATGAGTGGTGATCCGGCCCGGTGGCGCATCGGTGGTCCGAATAAATGCCGTTGCCGCATCGCTGAGCAGGACCGCAGGACGTGCAAGCCGCTGCATCGCGCGCACCCGTCTGATCCACCCCGACAGTGTGACACGCGAGCCGCCCAGCACGATAATCGCATCCCCGAATGCGTGCCCCTCAATGGCCGGCTCCGCACGGACCAGCACTTGCCCCCCGCCGGTCACCAACCCCGGCATATCGCTGATAATGCGGCAGGCGAACCGCTCATGCCCGATGATTTTATTTGCAGTCTTCAGCGCATGGGTGATGCCCGCCAGCTCGATTGCACTGAACCCGGGCTGCACGAAAACCTCAAAACGGAAAACGGTTGCTGTATCAGGCGACAACGGGGGCAAAGCGGGGCTCCATCAACACGGGGGATCGTGGGGTTCTCTGATAGTCACACAGCTTTGATGCCAGATACCAGCCCCTGAGGGTCAAAGAGCGCGCAAAAGCAACGTGACCGACAGGGCGACAACCACAATGCCTGCCGCAATCTCGATCACAGGCATCATCCATATCAGCGTGCCAGCGCGCCCGATGGTCCGCGTCAGGCTGCCCCGAAAGCCCGAAGCGGCAATGCCCACCGCAACAGTCACCGAAGCTGTGCCAAGTGCCATCGCAAATGCTCCCGCAATGCCTGCCATCGGAATCCCCATCTGCCATGTGATCAGCAGCACAAACAACGCTCCAGTACAGGGGCGGATTGCGATGCCAGCAATCAGGATCAACGCATCGCGCAGGCTTGTGGCCTGCTCGGCCTCCTCCAACGATGGCCCGTGTTTATGCCCGCAACTGCCGCAAACCTCGCCGTGGCCGTGGTGGTGATGGGTTTCTTTCGCCGGCAATGCGCTGCGCAGATGGCGCAGGCCGCGCCAGACCAGCCAACCACCAATCAGCGCAATCATCGCGTAGCTGAGCGGCGCCAGCCAGTCTTCGGCCGCACCGACCATCCGCTCACGCGTCAGCCCCAACAGCCAAACACCGCTATAGGCCAGAATAACTGCTGTCACCGCCTGCCCCAGACTCGAGACAAGTGCGATCAGCGACAACCGCAGCATCGGCACCGCGCGCGCCATGCCATAGCCCCCGACAAGCAGCTTGCCATGACCTGGCCCTACCGCATGGAAAAACCCGTAGGCAAAGCAACTGCCCAGCAGCAGTGCATAGGCTCCAGCCTCGCCGCCGCGCAGCGCGCGCAGGGTGCGGGCGATACCGTTCTGGAATTCACGCTGCTCTCCGGCGGCCCATGCAGAGATTTGCGCGCCTCCGCCACTGATCCAAAGCCAGCCCAGCACGGCCATCGCCAACAACAGGGCAAAAGCTAAGGCGCGCTGCATGTCAGTCTCACATCGGTCGCAAACCGCACTCCGATATCGCCAAAGCCCGCCTCTGCAATGTCCATATCTTCGGGAATTGCTGCCAACTCTGCCTTTGTCATGGCCAGTGCACCATTGATGTCAGGTTCGTCCAGAATGATCTCGCACCCGCTGCGCCCCCGCACCGTCACCCCAAGGCCAACTTCGTAGGCGGTGTAATAGGTCCCGTCATAGGGCTTAAAGCTGAGCGTTCCAGTGACCGCAGGGGAGCCATCGACTGCGCGCAAATGCGTTGTCACAATCTTGCCGTCCACCAAAGCCGCCGTCGGGGAAGTGGGCCGCGACAGAGCCAGCGGCACGCCGTCCAGCGCCCCTACCAGATCGCCGTTGTACCCGTCCACCCACTGCATATCGAACCCTGTGAGTTTGGTGATATCCTCGGGGGACAGCACACCGTCGTAATCGGCATCAACACCCAAATCTTCAGTGATCAGCAGTGAGTACAGCTCGTCATACTCCCAAGTGACTTGGACGTGGGTCAGGCGGTTCTGCTCATCAATGACAAACGAAAGCCCTGTGTTTACAAAAATATGCGGATGCGCCTGCAAGGGCGCAGCCAGCAATATCAGGGAAAGGGCCAGAGATGTTCTCATAACGCTTCTTTATGCGCCCCTGCAGGCCTTATCAATTGGCAACAACCCTACAGCGCGGCAGAAATCAGCCGACCCAGACGTGCGATGCCCTCGTCGATGCCCGCCTCATCCGTACGGCTGAAACTCAGACGCATGGTGTTGGTGCCCGACCCGTCTGCAAAGAACGCATGTCCCGGGACAAACGCCACCCGCTCGGACTTGAGCGATTGCGCCAGAAGGTCTGCGCAGTTCATTGATTTGGGCAACTCCAGCCAGATAAACATGCCGCCTTCGGGACGTGTCCATGTGACACCTTTCGGCATATGCTCTGCCAGCGCGGCCAGCATCCGGTCGCGGCGTGACATGTAAGCCGCTTTGATCTTGGCCACATGGCTGTCGAACTGGGCCTTCGCCACAGTGGCAATCGCCATCTGGTTGATGGTCGAGCTGTGCAAATCCGCTGCCTGTTTCAACAGCACCAGTTGGCTGATCACCTCTTGTGCGCCGCAAACCCAGCCCACGCGCAAACCCGGAGCAAGGGTCTTGGAAAAGCTACCGCAATAAAGTGTGCGGCAGGCGTTGATATCGCCCTTACGCTCGATCTCCCGCGCGAGCACGGGCGACAGTGCCTCACCCTCGAACCGGAGGGACTGATAGGCCGCGTCCTCGATTACCGCGATGTCCAACTCATCGGCCAGATCAATCACCCGCTCGCGCATACCGCTGTCCAGTGTCTTGCCCGTGGGGTTGGCAAAGTCGACAGACATATAGGCGAACTTCACAAGGCCCGCGTCCGCCGCCTCTGCGTAATCAGCAGCCGAACGGTTGGTTTCGGGGTCCAGCCTGTCATAGCGCGGCTCATAGGCATTGAACGCACCCAGCGCGCCCAGATAGGTGGGCCAACCCACCAGCGCGGTGTCACCGGGGCTCAACAACAGCTTGCCCAGATAATCCAGCGCCTGCTGCGAGCCGGAAGTAATCAGGATGTTATCGCGTGTGCACGGAATACCCAGACGCGCCATTTCGCCCACGATCCAGTCACGTAGCGGGCCATAGCCTTCGGAGACTGAATATTGCAGCGCCGTCGCCTGATTTTCCGGGCTGAGTGCATCGGAAAAAGCCGCGCTGAACGCCTCGTGTGGAAACAGGTCAGGGTCGGGAATGCCGCCCGCAAAAGAGATGATATCGGGCTGGTCCAACAGCTTGAGAAGCTCGCGAATTTCGCTGGCTTTCATACGGCTGTTGCGGGTTGCGAATATCTGCTGCCAGTCCATCTGTTCCTCCCTGAACATCAATTTAAAAGTACAAAGCATGGATTCGCGATTTAGGTCAACATATATGTCCTATATGTCCGGAGCGGCCCTAAACACGCCACCGCAACACACGCCGTTCCAGCATCCCGATGACCGATGATACAGCAACTCCCAATACCGACAGGATCACCACGCCGGCAAACAAGCGCTCCAGATCATAGAGACTGCCTGCCTCCAGAATATAGGCGCCAACGCCGTATTGGGCACCCAGCATTTCCGCCGCGACCAGCAGGATAATCGCGATGGTCAGCGAAATCCGCAGGCCCGACAGGATGCCCGGCATTGCACCCGGCAAGACAATCTTGCGCACAATCGACCACCACGACAGGCCAAAGCTCTGCCCCATGCGGATCAGCGTCCGGTCAACGTTATCGACAGCGGCGTAGGTTGCTACAACTGTGGGCGTGAACGTTCCAAACGCAATCAACGCGTATTTGCTGCCCTCGTCTATGCCGAACCAGATCACAAACAACGGCAGAAGCGCGATTTTGGGGATCGGGAAAATAGCAGCCACCAGCGGCACCAACCCTGCGCGAACATAAGCGAACAGGCCAATCATTACACCAACTGCAATGCCCACAATCGCCCCCATTGTGGCGCCAACTGCCAAACGGCTCAGCGATGGAATAAGATGTTTGAACAGCGCCCCGCTCTGCCACAACTCCACAAAAGTGCCCAAAACATCAGAAGGGCGCGGCAGGGTCAGCGAGGTGATCCAGCCACTGCGGGTGCCCCATTCGGCAAAAGCGACCAACAGTATAAAAACAACGAGGCCGACACCGCGTACCCGTTTGGGCGCAAAGCCACCCCCCCGAAAAGGAACCTGATCAGACATCCATCAACTCCGCATCTGCCGCCGCGGCTTCATCGCGCATAAGTCCCCAGAGGTGCTTTTGCTGTGCCTCCAGCGCGGGGTCACCATAGGCACGATCCTCCAGCGGTATATCAATCTCGACAATTTCGCGCACCTCGCCGGGGCGGCGCGAAAGCACAACAATCCGGTGGCCCAGGCGCACGGCCTCGGCCAGATTATGGGTCACATAAACAGCCGTGAATGGTGTCCGCGTCCACAAGGCTACCAGATCATCCATCAGCAATTCGCGCGTCTGGCTGTCCAGTGCCGACAGCGGCTCGTCCATCAACATCACAGCAGGGTTGACCGCCAGCGCACGGGCAATCGCCACACGTTGCTTCATCCCGCCGGACAATTGCTTGGGCAGCGCACCCGCAAAATCCGTCAAACGCGTCCGCGCCAGTACATCCGCGATGACCTTCGCCTGGTCGGGCAAATTGTGATCTTCCAGCACCAGCGCCACATTGCCCTCCAACGTGCGCCAAGGCAGCAACGCGAAGTCCTGAAAAATATAAGTAAGCGCGTTCAGACAACCGATAGGCGGTTGCCCCAACTGGCGTACAGCCCCTTGCACAGGTTTCTCAAGCCCGCCCAGCAGGCGCAGCAATGTGGATTTACCACAGCCCGACGGGCCGACAATGCAAGTGATCCGCCCCGACGGGATTTCCAACGAGATATCGCGCAGCACATCCACATCGCTATAGCGATGGGTCACACTTTCCAACTTCAGCTCCATCCCGATCTCCCAAGTAAAAAGGCCGGACGCGATCGCCCGGCCCCTTGCATCATGCGGCCCCTGTCAGGCGCCTACAGTCTCGACATAAGATGTATCGATCAACGCATCTAGCGTAATATCCTTGCCGACCAAATCCTCGGACTGGAACCACTCCAATTGATCCCGCACAGAGGCCACGTTCATCTTTGCACCCTCATTCAGACGCATCGTGCCGTTGATAATCGACGGTGCCGCCTGCTCACGCGGCTTGTCCGTGTAGACATATTTATGCAGCAGATCGACCATCGCCGCCTCGCCTGCATCCCCCCCGGTGCGCGCAATCATCGCAGCGTTATAGTCCGCGACACCCTTGGAATAGGCCGCCAGATAATCCTGCGTCATCTGCCGCTCCCCACTGGCGTTCTTCGCCGAGGTAAAGACCGTGGTGACCTGATAATCCGGCAAATATGTCGCAACGTCCCCGATGATGTGCACCGCACCCGATCCGGCCAATGGCTTGGCGATATGCGGAACGATAGACCATGCATCAATCTGGCCGGACTTCAGCGCACCAATAATCGCCCCAACCTTCTGCAATGGCTTGTATTCCAGCGAAATCCCTTCCGCGGCGGCCATTTTCGCGCCCATGTAATGGAATGATGATCCCGCCGTGCTGATCCCGTAAGATTTGCCGTCCAGCATGGATGGCGCAGTAATGCCCGCCTGAAATGCTGCATCCGACACAAGGAACTTCTGCCCGTCAATGCCAGCCTCTTCTTGCAACGCGCCACCAATCACTTTGATCGCACCTTTATCAGCCAGCGATACCAATCCACCGGAAATCGCCGTGACCGCATAATCAACATCCCCCGAAGCAATCGCTACCGCCATCGGTTGCGCCGCCTGAAAGAACTTCAACTCGACATCCATACCCGCCGCTTTGAAATAATCGTTCTCGACCGCGACAAAAGTACCCGCATGACTGGTAAAGCTGAGTGCCCCCAGCACAATCTTGCGTCCCTGCGCAATTGCCGGTGCTGCAAGGCCAAACGCAGCTGCGGATGCCGCAAGCCCTCCCAGTGTCGCGCGGCGTGTGAAATGTGTCATAGATTTTCCATCCCGATTATATCCAATCACAATCTGCGCCCGTGCTTCCACCTAAGTCAACCAATCCGGACACGCTCTTGCACACCGTCCGTCCCCTGCACCCTTTTCCATATCCCAATCCACCGATTGCCACAGTCGACGTCCGCCGTTATCAGAGGCCAACCCCAATCCAAAAGGCCACTGCCCATGCCCTTCGACCGCTCCATTAAAATCGCTCCCTCCATCCTTGCCTCCGACTTCGCCAACTTCGGCGCAGAATGTGCCGCCGTCGAAGCACAAGGCGCGGACTGGATCCATGTGGACGTGATGGACGGGCATTTTGTGCCCAACATCACCTTTGGCGCTGCCACCTGCGCTGCCATCCGCCCCCACATCAAAGGGGTGATGGACGTGCATCTGATGATTTCTCCGGTTGACGCCTACATCGAGGACTTTGCCCGCGCAGGCGCCGACTTTATCACCGCCCATGTGGAAGCCACCCCCCATATCCACCGCACCCTCCAGGCAATCCGCGCAACAGGTGCCAAAGCGGGGGTCGCCCTCAACCCCGGCACGACGGCCGAGGCGGTGGCCCATCTGCTTGACCTCACTGATCTGATCTGCGTCATGACGGTCAACCCCGGTTTCGGCGGGCAGAAATTCATCGACATGAGCGCCAAGATCAAAACCCTGCGCAAGATGATCGGGGACCGCCCCATTCACATCGAAATCGACGGCGGCGTTGATCCGGTCACAGCACCTATCGTTGCGGGCGCGGGTGCCGATGTGCTCGTGGCAGGCTCTGCCGTGTTCAAAGGCGGCTCGGTCAGCGATCCCGCCCCCTACGGCAAAAACATCAGCGCCATCCGCGAAGCCGCAGCCGGCGTTTACGTCTGAAGCGATGAGCGCCCGCAGGGCAGCGAAGAGCGTGCGCGGACCTAAGGCAGCTGGTCCGCGAAGGTCTCTATCATCTTGTGCTTGAGAAGCTTGCCGGTTGGCGCAGCGGGCAGAGCTGTTGTCAGTACAATGTGTTTGGGAAGCTTATAGCCCGCCAGCCGTTCTTTTATGAACGCGCGCAACTCAACCAGATCGGGCCTGTCACCGTCAGCAACCTGAACAAAGGCCAACACTTCCTCATCCCCGTCTTTGGTCCGGCCCACAACTGCAGACTGGATCACCTGCGGATGGTCATTCAGCGCCGCCTCAACTTCCGGCGGATAAACGTTGAAACCCCCGTGAATGATCAGCTCCTTCGACCGACCCAGAATGTGCAGCCGTCCCTGCGCATCAATCCTGCCCAGATCGCCCGTGTGCAGCCAGCCATTCGCGTCCAGCGCTTTGGCTGTCTCCGCATCGTTACGGTAGTAGCCTTTCATCAGGTGCGGGCCACGCACCAGAACTTCGCCTTCATCCACACCGTTACCACCGGGCGCATCCGCATCAATGCGCGCTTGCGTGCCGGGCGTGACAGGCCCCACGGAAATATCCGGCGACCCGATAGGGTTATCAGTGGCCGACGCGCCCGAAGATGTCTCGGTCATGCCGAACCCGTTTTGCAATGGCAACTCGTAGAAGGCTTCGGCCTTGCGCTTCCACGCCGGATCCAGCGGTGCGCCACCAGAGGAGACGTAACGCACCGTCGGCGAGCCCAGCCTCTGCATGCCCTGCTCTTTTGAATATTGCATCACCATCGCGTGCATCTGCGGGACGGCAGGAATGATGGTCACCCCGTTCATCGCCGCTTCGTAGAGTTTCTGCGCCGAGAACCGTGCCTCTATTTTTACATGAGTACCCGTATAGCACGCCCCCGTCAGGACCGAGACAAGGCCGAACACATGGCTCATCGGCAGGGCACCATAGACCACGTCTGACGGCACCATCCGGCGTAGATTACTGGAGGCAATGCCGCCAAAACGAATGCCGCTGTGTTTCAGCATGACCCCCTTGGGATCACCCGTGGTGCCGGTTGTATAGAGCAGAACCGCCACATCATGCAGGACCTCATCCGGATCGGAGGCACCCTTGACCAGCATCAACGATCCGAATGCACCTGTGACCTCACAGGCATTCATGCGCGCCGCATGTGCCGTCGCATCCGCAGATACATGGGCTGTCATCAAGACAACCGCGGGGGTTGCGTGTTTGATAACACGCGCCACTTCGGCTTCGGTCTGGCGGGCGTTAAAGGGGATGATTACCGCACCCGTCTTCCATGTCGCATGGAGGGCGGCCACAGCCGCAGCGCAGTTCTCGACCAGCATCAGAACGCGGTCATTGGGCTGCACGCCTGCATCCCGTAAATGATCAGCCAGATCATCACTGGCGCGGTCCAGCTGCGCATAGCTCCAATGTGCACCGCTGGAATCGCTCACAGCTGTGCTATCAGGGGCCAGTGCGACACGGTCCTTTAGAAAATCCTCAACGCGTGCCATCCGGCATACTCCCTAAATCAGCTGTAGTTTGGTGGGCGTTTTTCAAGGAACGCGGCGATACCCTCGGCGGCTTCGGGTGCACCTGTGGCATGGCCCATCGCGTCACGTTCGACATCCAGTTGCTCGGCCTCGGTCACATCATAGGCGTTGGCGACCATTTTGCGGATCGCGGCTTGGGCGTCACGCGGGCCAGCGGCAAAACGGTCAGCAAATGCGCGTGCCACGTCCATCGTGCCCCCTGCTTCCGTCAGCGCGTTGACCACACCAAGCGCATGCATCCGCTCGGCCAGTACAGGCTGTGCCAGCATGCACATCTCCATCGACAGTTGCCGCGGCAACGCGCGGGCCAGATGCGCCGTCAGCCCGCCGTCGGGCACCAACCCTGCCTTCACATAGGCCGCGACAAATTTGGCCCCCTGCGCTGCAACGATAACATCACAGGCCAGCGCAAAGCTGAGGCCCGCCCCCGCAGCACCGCCCTCGACAGCGGCAATAATCGGCACGGGACAGGCCCGCATGGCGCGGATTACATCATGCAAGCCGTCAATCCGTGCACTGCGTTGGTCCGCAGGCATGCCCTGACTTTTGATCAACTGGTTCAGGTCCCCGCCCGCGCAAAAGAACGGCCCTTCAGCGGTGAGGATGATGGATCTGATCCGCCGTTCTGATGCCATCTCGCAGGCTTGCATAATGCAGGCATAGAGCTCGGGCGACAGAGCGCCGCGCTTGTCCGTGTTGCCGTTCCAGATGATCAGGAGGTCACCTGCGTCCTCTAACCGTGCGCTCATGTCGCTCTCTCCCGTTCAGGTCAGTTTTTCAGGCGGTACGCGTTTGAACACGCCCGTTGATGTGGCAACCAATGTGCCGTCCTCGTGGCGCAGCTCGGCATCGATAAACAGCAGACTGCGCCCGCCGCCTTTGACCGTGCCCGTAGCCGTCAACCGTCCCGGACGGCCGGACCCCACAAATTGTGTATTCATTGACACCGTGAGGAACGGCGCCTTACCAGTCGCGTCCACTGTCAAAGACCCCGTGGTCCCGCTGCAATTGTCCAGCAGCGTCACCGCAATGCCACCGTGCAACGCGCCGTGGCGGTTCAGGTGATCCTCGGTGACATCCAGATAGCAGCGGCCATGCGCTGCATCCCGCACGTCCACTACATATCCGACAAGGCGTTGTGTACCGGTCTCATTACGGATGAAACCGGCGTCTTCGTCAGGCTGCTGCAAGGGCAATGAAACGCTCCAGATGGTGGTCCACATCGCCAAAGCGGTGATCGGCCATCACGATGCGTTTGGCGATATGTGCCAGCTCATATTCCTGCGTCATCGCGATCCCGCCGTGCAGCTGGATGCTCTCTTCGCCTACCAGACGGCCCACGCGGCCGATCAGGTTTTTCGTGGCCGAGACGTTGCGCTCGCGCGTGCCACGGTCTGCTTCCAGATTGCCCGCGATCAAGATCACGGCAGAGCGCGCCTGCTCCATCTCGATCAGCAAATCAGAGAAGCGGTGTGCAAGTGCCTGAAATGTCCCGATCGGTCGGCCAAACTGCTTGCGCGTGCCAAGGTAGTCTTTGGTCAGGCGCACGGCCGTTTCCATCGCCCCCAATGTCTCGGCGGTTTGGGCCACATTGGCAGCCGCAATCCGCGCCTCGATCGCGTCGGATGCTTTTCCGGCAGCGCCCAGACGGGCCGAGGCAGGAACGGTTACATCGTCCAGCGTCACTTCGGCAGCACGGCCACCGGCCAACAGCGCATAGCCCTGAATCGTCAGGCCTTTGGTGTCTTTGGGGACAAGGAACAACGAGATGCCATCCGCATCGCCCTGCCCGCCGCTTTCGCGGGCCGAGACGACCAGCATGTCTGCCGCTTCGGCGTTGACCACAACGGCCTTCCGACCGTTCAGAACAATATCGCCGCCTTTCTCAACAGCAGAGCTGCTGACGCGGGTCAGGTCATAGCGGCTGGCAGGTTCGCCGTGGGCAAAGGCCAATTGCAAGGAACCTGCAATGATCTCTTCCACATGCGCCTGCTGGTCAGCGTTGCCAAGATCGGCAATCAGCCCCCCCGCCAGTACGGCAGTATCAAGGAATGGCTCGACCACACCCGCGCGGCCCAGCTCTTCGAACACCACAGCGATGTCGAAACCCTTGCCGCCAAAGCCGCCCTGTTCTTCGGTGAACAGGGCACCGATCACACCCAACTCGGCCAGACCAGCCCAGATATCGGCGGACATGCCGCTGTCGGATTCCAGAATCTTGTTGCGTGTGGCGGTGTCATAACGGTCGCGCAGGAAGCGGCGCAGACTGTCTTGCAGCATCTGCCGCTCTTCTGTCAGATCAAAATTCATGTGCTCAGCTCCCCATCGTTACTTTTGCAATGATCCCGCGCTGGATCTCGTTTGATCCGCCGAAGATCGACAATTTACGGTTGTTGAAATACTTGGCCGCAACCGGACCTGCATCGAGTGGATCAGGCAGCGCCTCGTTTGCGCCCTCGACGGCCTCTGAGGCAAACGGCATTGCGTAGACACCTGCTGCACGTCGCGCCAGATCGTTGATCTCCTGACGGATGATCGTGCCTTTGACCTTAAGCATGGAGGATTCCACGCCCGGCGCCTGACCTGCCGCCGCCTTGGAGACGATGCGCATATTTGTGGTGGCCATCGCCATCAGATCAATCTCGACCTGCGCAACGCGCGCAGCAAAATGCGGGTTCTCGATCAGCGGTTTGCCATTCGACATCTCGGCACGGGCAAGGCGTTTGACGGATGCCAGACCAGCCTGAGAAAAGCCAACACCCGCGATGTTTGTACGCTCGTGGGTCAGCAGGTATTTGGCGTAGGTCCACCCCTTGTTCTCTTCTCCCACAAGGTTCTCGACGGGCACTTCGACATCCGTAAACCAGACTTCGTTCACCTCATGGGTGCCGTCCAGCAGGATGATCGGGCGCACTTCGATACCCGGTGTGTCCATGTCGATCAACAGGAACGAAATGCCCTCTTGCTGTTTTACGTCCTTGTCCGTGCGCACTAGGCAGAAAATCATGTTGGCGTGCTG
Source organism: Sulfitobacter sp. (assembly GCA_029252045.1). Classification (GTDB taxonomy): domain Bacteria; phylum Pseudomonadota; class Alphaproteobacteria; order Rhodobacterales; family Rhodobacteraceae; genus Sulfitobacter. The sequence continues at coordinate 11,112 of JAQXCD010000053.1, read as the reverse complement.
ACCCAGTGTGGTCCATGTCTTCTGGCCGTTCACAACATAATGTGTGCCTGCGTCATTCTTGATAGCCGTGGTCTTCAATGAGGCCAGATCCGACCCGGCACCTGGCTCGGAATAGCCCTGACACCACCAGTCAGCACCCGACAGGATGCGGGGCAGCCAGTAGTCGTTCTGTTCCTGAGAACCGAATTTTTGCAGCACAGGCGCCAGCATACCCAGACCGAAAGGTACGATACGCGGGGAAGACGCCAATGCGCTTTCTTCCTCGAAGATGTGCTTTTGCACGGCGTTCCATTCGGCGCCGCCGAACTTCTTGGGCCAGTTAGGGGCCAGCCAGCCCCTTTCATTCAGCGTGGCATGCCAGCCGACCATATCGGCTTTGGTCAGTTCGGCTTTGCCGCGCACTTTGTCACGCAGATCGGGCGTTACTTTCTCTTCCAGAAACGCGCGTACTTCGTCGCGAAAGGCTTTCTCTTGGTCAGAATAGCTCAGGTCCATGGGTGTTCCTCTTCTAAGTCCGTTTGAACGCTGGGGCGTTACTTAGCGCCCGCGCGGTTCAGGTCATCAAAATTGCGGCCATCCGCCACAAGGGTTTTCAGCAAAGTGCTTGGTTGCCAGAACCACGCATCCTCTGCCGCGAAGCGTTCAATATCAGCCAGCACCGTGTCCAACCCTTGCAAATCCGCCCATTTGAGTGGCCCGCCGCGATAGCGCGGGAAGCCGTAGCCGAACAGCAGTACCATATCCACGTCGGCGGGGCGTCGGGCGATGCCCTCTTCCACCACCTTTGCGGACTCGTTCACCATCGCACACATGTAGCGGCTGACAATCTCTTCATCGCTGAATTCACGCGGCGTAATTTTCAGTTTTTCCTGCTCGGCGGCGATCAGAACGGGGATTTTCGGGTTCGGCATGCTGGCGCGCTGACCCTTCTCATAGACGTAATAGCCTTCGCCGGTTTTCTGTCCGAAATGGCCCTGCTCGCACAGTTTGTCGATATAGGTCGGCACACGCTCGTCGGGGTGGCGATCCGGGGCTTTGCGTTTGCGGGTCATCCAGCCGATATCAAGACCGGCAAGATCGGCCACAGCAAACGGCCCCATGGCGAAACCGAAGTCAGTCAAAGCCTTGTCGATCTGATAGGGCGTCGCCCCGTCCAGCACCATGTGATCGGCGGCGGTGCGGTAGACTGCCAGAATGCGGTTGCCGATAAACCCGTCACAGACACCCGCACGGACCGAGATTTTGCCCAGCGCTTTACCCAGCGCGAAGCCTGTAGCGACAACATCTGACGCCGTTTTATCCGCGACAACGATTTCCAGCAGCTTCATCACATGCGCAGGCGAGAAGAAGTGCAGGCCAATCACATCCGCAGGGCGCGAAGTGGCGGCGGCAATCTCGTCCACATCCAGATAGGAAGTGTTGGTGGCCAGAATAGCACCGGCTTTGCAGACTGCGTCCAGCTTGCCGAAGACTTCTTTCTTCACGTCCATATTCTCGAACACCGCTTCGATGACCAAATCGACATCGCGCAGGGTGTCGTAATGGGTGGCAACGGTCAGTGCGACAGTTGTCAGCACATCGAATTTCTCCTGCGTGATCTTACCGCGTTTCAATGCCCCTTGCAGATTGCCTTCAATGCGGCTCCTCGCGGCGCTCGCTTGCTCCTCGCCCGTCTCGATCAGGACCACTTGCATCTGCGCCAGCAGCGCAGCCGTGGCGATACCTGCACCCATAGTGCCGCCACCAATGACGCCGATGGCGTTCAGTTGACGGGGGCGCACGCCTTTCAACTCGGGCAGATTGCTCACCGCGCGCTCGTTAAAGAAAGCATGGATCATGCCTTTGCTCTGGTCGCTGGTCAGCAACTCCATGAACAGCGCGCGTTCGCGCTTCATGCCCTCGGCAAAGGGCTGCTCGGACGCGGCCTGTACCGCGCGCACAATTGCGCCATGGCTGATCTGTCCGCGCGATTTGCTCACAGCGCCCTGATAGGCAGCATCCCAATCCATCGCCTCTGGTCCGGCCAGCTCTGATATCGCGCGGCGTGGCGCACCGCTGCTGATCAGGTCCATCGCATAGGCCAGCCCGACCTCTTGCGGATCGCCCGCCTCGATCTTGTCGATGACGCCCATTTCAATTGCTGCGGCGGCATTGATCTGTCCGCCTGTCGTCATGATTTCGATGGCTTTTGCGGCCCCTGTCAGGCGGGGGAGGCGTTGCGTGCCACCTGCCCCCGGCAGCAATCCAAGATGCACTTCGGGCAGGCCGATTTTCGCGTCAGGTTGCGCGATCCGGTAATGCGCGCCGAGTGCAACCTCAAGCCCACCGCCCAGTGACACACCGTGCATGGAAGCAATCACCAGCAACGGGGAGGCTTCGATACGGGTGCAAAGATCAGGCAGGTTCGGCTCCATCGGCGGTTTGCCGAATTCGGTAATGTCGGCACCCGCGATAAACGCACGGCCATCGCCCACGATCACCACAGCTTTGATGGCGGCGTCCGCTTCGGCACGGTCCATTCCAACAGCCAACCCTTGCCGCACGGCTTGGGACAATGCATTCACCGGCGGGTTCTGGATGCGCAGGACTACAACGGGGCCATGGACGGTAAAGGATACGGGATCGGACATCTGGATTCTCCTTGGGGGCTAGCCGCGGCGGTTCAGCGCGGGGGCGCGACCGGTGCGGGCTTCGAGGGTTTGGACAAGCCTGTGCAGCGCGGGGCCGACATCATCTTGCATGCGGGACAGGGGCAGATCGGCGGGTGTAGCGCCACAGGTAAAGGCCACAGATTCACCGAACTCGCCGGAATAATAGGGTACGCTAACGGCGTTAACCGTACCTGCATAACGGGTTGCTTCGGGAGCGATGGTAAACCCCTGACCGACAAGCTGATCGTAGCCTTCTTGCCGGAAGGCTTGTAACTCTGCATCAGGCTCCATCGCGGCAAACCGCTCGGCATCCAGTGCTGCCAGAAACGCCATGCCGGAGCTTGAGCCGTGCAGCGGGATGCGGTGACCCGGCTCCAGCCAAATGGTGGAGGCCGTGGCCGGCCGCCATGTGCGCACCAGCATCATCCGGTCGCCATCACGCACCGTGATCAGCGCCAACGTGCCGGTCTCATCCGCCAGCTTTTGCATGTCGTCGCTGACGCGATCGACAAAAGCCACAGCCACTTGCGCGACCGACCCCAGCACAATCGCGGCTGGCCCAAGGCGAAAGCGGTCATTGCGCGCGCCGTGGCTGAGATATCCCAATTCGCAAAGCGTATAGGTCAGGCGTGAAATAGTTGGTTTCGGCAGGCCCGTCCGTTCGGCAATCTGGGCATGGGTAAGTCCGTTATCACTAGCACGGAAGGCACGCAGCACGCCCAGTCCGCGCGCCAGTGTATTGGCGAACTTTCTATCGGCGCCTGTATCGGTCATTGGGCCGTCATCGGGATAAGGAGTGATATCATAGGAAAAGACATAATCAGGATCAGGACGATGATGTCCACACTCAAGAAGCGCGTGATGCCCGCGAATATCTTGTCGATGGGCGCATCCTTGCCCACCACATTGGCAATAACAAAGACATTCAGCCCCACAGGCGGCGTGATCAGACCAATCTCCAGCAGCTTGATGACAACAACGCCGAACCAGATCAGGTTCAGATCATAACTCCCGACCAGCGGGATCATCAACGGCAGGGTCAGGACCATAATGCCGATGGGATCAAGGAACATGCCCAGCAACAGGGTGGGGTTTTGAAGGCCCTGCGCTCTTTGCAGTCAAACGAAACCGCCTGTTTGTCATAGAAATAGCGGGCGACAAATGGCACTTGCAGCCCGACACCGTCCGTCTGGCAAAGGATGTGTCATGAAGGTGATGATTGTCGTGACACATCTGCTGGGCACCGGCCATCTGGCGCGGGCACTCACACTTGCGCGGGCGTATATGGCCGCTGGAGACAAGGTGCTGGTGGTATCTGGCGGCATGCCTGCGCCGCTGCTGACGCGCGGGGACACGCCACTGGCCCAACTGCCGCCGCTGCGCTCGGACGGGGTGGATTTTTCACGGCTGCTCGATGCGGAAGGGGGCGCCGTAGAGGTCGGCTATCTGGCGACAAGGCAAGAGGTTTTACTGACGCATCTTCGCAGCTTTGCACCTGACGTCTTGATCACCGAGTTATTCCCTTTTGGCCGCCGCATTCTGCGAGACGAGTTCACCGCTTTGTTGGAGGCCGCACACAAGCTGCCCCGCCCACCGCTCATCTGCGCTTCTATCCGCGATATTCTGGCCCCCCCGTCCAAACCGAAAAAAGCTGCTTATGCCGATGAAATCATCGACCGCTTTTATGATGCCGTTCTGATCCATTCCGACCCCGACCTGACCCCGCTTGAGCTTAGCTGGCCGGTATCGGACAGCTTGCGACCCAAGCTTCACTATACCGGATTTGTCGCCCCACCTCCCGCTTTGCCTCACCCTGATGGTACAGGAGCAGGTGAGATACTGGTCAGTGCAGGCGGCGGTGATGTCGGTGACCACGTCTATGATGCGGCACTGGAGGCTGCACCACAGCTGCGCCATCCGCTGCGCCTGCTGATTGGCGGGGCAGAACCCCAAGCGCGCATTGCTGACCTGCGCCGCCGCGCACCTGCGACCGTCAGTGTCGAAGCCGCGCGTCCCGATTCCCGCCAGATGCTATACCATGCTGCCGCGTCGGTCTCGCTTTGCGGGTACAATACGGCACTGGATATTCTACAGGCGGGAACCCCCGCAGTGTTTGTGCCCTTTGATGACGGGTCAGAAGTGGAACAGGGCTTGCGCGCGCGCGCCTTGGCTGAACAGTCCGGCATCGCGATGCTCGCCCGTGTCGACCTGTCCGCAGAACGTTTATGTCAGGTCCTGGGTGAAGTTACTGCCGCGCCCAAACGCACCATCGTAGCAAAGGGCTTTGGCGGGGCTGAGCGCACTGTTTCCTTGACACGCGACATGATGGGGCAACGATGAAGATCGACTGGTCACCGTTGATGTCAGAGCTGGCCCTCTGGCGGAGCGATAACTTGCGCCTACCCCTTTGGTGGCGTGATGATGATGCGGTTGCGGATACCGCGGCACTGACACGGCTGACCCGTCTTGCGCAAGACAGCGGCCTGCCCGTGCACATCGCCGTCATCCCCGATCTGCTAGAGCCCAGCCTTCCTCCGGCGTTTGACAGCGCGCCGTCGCTGATCCCCGTCGTGCATGGCTGGCGCCATCTCAGCCACGCGCCCCAAGGCGCGAAAAACGCCGAGTTTGGCCATCCAAGGCCTCCGGCCGCTGAGGAATTACGCGCTGGAATTGACCGCCTGCATCACGCGTTCGGGCCGCCCCTGATGCCCCTTTTTGTGCCCCCGTGGAACCGGATTGATCCGGCCTATCTGCCTGTGTTGGTCGATGCGGGATATCGCGCGGTATCGACTTACGGGCCTCGCAAAACGGCTATGCCGACGGATGGCTTACACCAGATCAACACACACATTGATCCGATATTCTGGCGTGGGGATCGCGGGCTGGTTCCGCCTGATATCTTGGTCAACGGGATCGTCGACACCCTCCGCGACAGGCGCGAAGGGCGCAGCGACAAGACCGAGCCGCTTGGCCTGCTGACCCACCATCTGGTGCATACTGAAGACGTCTGGCGCTTTAGCGGCGACCTTTGCCGTGTGTTGCTGGACGGCGGCGCAGTGGCCGCAGATCTGCGCGCACTTCTAGGCGGGGCGTAGGCCCAACATCTGCCGCGCCTGCGCCGGTGTCGCCACGGGACGCTCGTACTTAGCGCAGAGGTCAGCCGCTCGGGTGATCAAAGCCGCGTTAGACGGCGCCAGCGTATTCTTGTCCCAGCGCACGTTATCCTCAAGCCCTGCGCGCGCATGGCCGCCCGCCGCAATCGACCATTCATTCAGCACAACCTGATTGGGGCCGACACCGGCCGCACACCAGAGGGCATCCGGTAATAACCGCTCGACCGTTTTGATATAGAAATCAAATGTCTCACGGTCAGCAGGCATGGCGTTCTTCACACCCATTACAAACTGGATATAGAGCTGTCCGGGAATACGCCCGTCCTGGTTCATCTGTGCTGCTTTGTGGATGTGGCTCAGGTCGAAGGCCTCGATCTCCGGCTTGACCTCGTATTTCACCATCTCTGATGCCAGCCAGTCCACCAGTTGCGGCGGGTTTTCATACACGCGGGTGGGGAAGTTGTTGGAGCCGACAGACAGGCTCGCCATATCAGGGCGCAGGGACAGCATGCCGCCCCGCTCCTGCCCCGCACCAGAACGACCACCGGTAGAGAATTGCATAATCATATCAGGGCAATGCGCCTTGATCCCTTCCTGAAGGGCCGCGAATTTCTCGGGGTCCGAAGACGGTGTCTCATCGTCATTGCGCACATGGGCGTGGCAGATTGAAGCGCCCGCTTCATAGGCTGCATGGGTGCTCTCGATCTGCTCCGATACCGTGATTGGAACGGCAGGATTGGCGGCTTTGGTCGGGACGGAACCGGTGATGGCGACGCAGAGAATGCAAGGGGTCATGGGGCGCTCCAGAGGCGGATTTTACATGCCACACCTTGTACACCAGCTGTACACCGCGCGTACACCACCTGATGCAAAATTCTGATCTCAGGACTTGGTGACTTTCAGGATCTGCTTGGCCACCAGCAGGGATACCGGCAGGCCCAACACAGACCCCGCCACCGAGGCGACCACAATCGCGGTAACCGAGACATACCCCGCCGAGAGCACGGCAATCACACCGATGCCCGCCAGCGACGTGGCGATGGTGGAATAGAGAATGGATGCAAGACGTATCATGGCGGGCTCCTGTGTGGCGTGTAGGTCATGCGGACCATAGCCGCCAACGGGGGCACCCACCTTGATGCAGGTCAACCCTTAGCGTTTTTTCACAAACTCGGTCAGGATCACAATGCGCTGACCCTCCACGCGGCCCTCGATGTGCGCGTCATTGTCGGGGACAAGGCTGATCCGGTGCACGGCGGTGCCGCGCTTGGCGGTGAAGTTGGCACCCTTAACGTTCAGGTCCTTGATCAGGACGACGGTATCACCATGGACGAGCGGGGCACCGTTGCTGTCTTTATGGTTGCTTGCTGCGGCCTGATTGTCCACCCACGCCTGCGTTTCCTCGTCCAGATACAGCTGCCCGGCCAGATCGCGGGACCAGTCGGTGTCGAGGCGTTTTAGCGTGCGCATCGCGTAGACTTGGAGCGCGGGGTCGTCGGACCACATGGTCGAGGCGATGGCGCGGAAATGGTCGGGGGGTGTTTGGGGGTCTGTGCACAGATCGCAGAGCACGACAGAGGCGTCAGCGAGGCCGCCTGTGACGGGGGTTTCGGTGAGCGGGCATCAGTGGTGCAGAGGGGGCAGGTCATTTTGGGGGTCCAGTCAGGTCGGTTTTAGCGGATGTACCACCGATCCTTCGGCGTGCCATGCTTTTCGTCAGGCTCTGACCAGTCCATTTGTTTTAGAACGGCGTATGTCGCGGGGAGGGAGATTATGGCGCCCACGATCATGGAGGTGATCATGCTGGTCCACGAGAAATAGCCTATAACGATGACGGCCACGACGAGCGCGCCCGAGAGGGTGGAGAAGACGATGGAGTAGATGGCGAAGGCGAAGTGGATCATGGGGGGCCTCTTTAGGTGAACATGATCATAGTCGTTTCCGTAGGGTGGGTAAAACCCACACTCAACCATTTGTTAACCAAGATGGCACAAAGATCAATTATGAGTAAATATCGCCGTATCTTTGTGCCGGGAGGCACATATTTCTTTACCGTGAACCTAGCGGAGCGTGGCTCTAATTTGTTGGTACGCGAAATTGGGTTATTACGGTCTGCTTATGCCTCGGTGGTAGCGGATCATCCAATCATCTGCGAGGCGATGGTCGTGTTGCCAGATCACATTCATGCTGTTTGGACATTACCAACAGCGGATGCGGATTTTGAGTTATTGTCAAATCTGGTGTTTGAGGGTTTTGGGTCATGCGTCGATCTGGTCTGGGTTTGTGGCTTCAATTACGTCTTTGAATGTGACGCCAGTGATGACTTTGGCGAGGTAGTCAAAGCCGCGTAGTTTCCTCCAGTTTTGTTCTGCGCATTGCCCCAGTTTGAACATCATGTGCAGCACGCCATCGCGTGAGAGACAGCCCTTTGATCGTTTGGTGCGGTGGCGGATTGTAGCGAACGCGGATTCGATTGGATTGCTGGTGCGGATGCTCTGCCAATGCTGGGCGGGGAAGTCGAAGAATGCCATGAGTTCCTCACGGTCTTTTTGCAGGCACAGCACCGCCTTCGGATATTTGGCTTCATAGGTTTTGATGAACAAATCGAATGCCTTCTGTGCATCCTCTTTGGTCTCAGCCTGCCAAATGTTGTGGATCGCGGCCTTGGCTTTTGGTGGTGACAGCTTGGGAAAGCAGTTGAGCACGTTCATCGTTTTGTGCTGCCAGCAGCGTTGCTGGCGGGTCGCCGGATAAACCTCATCCAGAGCTGCCCAAAATCCCATGGCACCATCCCCGGTGGCCAGCTTGGGCGCGTTCATTCCCCGATCTTTGAGGCTGAGAAGAACCTCACGCCAACTTTGGGTGCTTTCGCGCACACCGTCCTCAATGGCCAGGAACCGCTTTTTGCCACGAGCTGTTACCCCCACAATAACAAGGGCGCAGAGCTTATCCTCTTCGCCACGCAGGCCGCTGTGAACACCATCAGCCCAGATGTAGACGATTGGCTCGTCATCGAACGTCGCGCTTTTCCAGGAACCGTATTCCTCGGCCCAATCCCGCTTGGGCCGCGAGATCGTATTCGCCGACAGTCCCGTCGCATCTGGGCCCAACATGACCTTGAGGGCCGAGGCCATTTCACCACTGGAAATACCCTTGAGGTAAAGCCACGGCAAGGCAGCCTCCAATGTCTTAGTTCTACGCACATAGGGCGGCACCAAGGCGGATCGGAATGTCACCGGCGTGCCGTCTTTGGAACGGACCTTGGGAATGCGCACGCTCACAGGGCCAATACCTGTTTGAAATGGGCGCTCTGGATGGTGACCATTGCGAACGACCGCCGCGTGGCCAGCCTCCGTGCGCTTCTCAGAAAACTGCGCCATGTAACCTGAAAGCTCAGCTTCTACGGCTTGTGCGATCAAATCCTGCGCCCCCGTTCTGAGCAATTCCGTCAGTGCGTCCGTCATCTTATCTCGACGCGTAAAATCAACAATGTTAGTCGTTTCCATGGTGGTGTATCTCCTTCGGTTGGGCTGCTATCTCACAACAACAATTCAACCAGATACGCCGCCAACCTTCAAACAGCCCAAACACCAGAGTCAGTCATAGCTCCCGCTTGCAACCCCACAAACAAACTGCATAATGAAACCAATCAGATAGGCTGGATCTACTCTTCGTTTGAAAAGCTAATGACTCCAAAAACCCTGACGGCGGACAACGGAGATGAATGGCATGAAGTGGGGAAAAGTTGGCAAGATATTCGATCCAAGAGATCATCATTTACCTAATCGCTGCGTAGAGTTTGCCCAGTCGCCACAAACTCTCGTTTTAGCAGATAGAGTTAGGGTGTATTTTTCTACCCGCGAACGTGATGAAGTCGGGAAATATCTTAGTCATGTGACATACGTAGACTATTCACTTGATATGAGCGCAATTATTGGGTTGTCGAGCGAAACCGTGCTGCCTTTGGGTAATCTGGGTTGTTTTGACGAACATGGGATATTCCCTATCAATGTTCTTCACGACGGAAACAGGGTTTTAGCCTACACAACGGGATGGAACAGAAAGGTATCAGTGTCAGCTGACGCCTCTATCGGCTTGGCAATAAGCCATGATGAAGGAAAGACTTTTGTTCGCCCTGGGCCAGGCCCATTGCTAACAGCTTCACTTAATGAACCATTTATGGTCGCCGATGCGTTTGTGAAAAAATATGATGACACATACTATATGTGGTACATATTTGGGACGGAATGGAAGAAATTTCCTGATTATCCTGAGCCAGATCGAATTTACAAAATAGCACAAGCTACGTCGAAGGATGGCATCACATGGAGCCGTAATGGCATCAAAATAATAGCTGACAAACTTAACACCGACGAGTGTCAAGCATTGCCAACCGTGCTGTTCGTTGGCGATAGATACCATATGTATTTTTGCTATCGACAGGCTTATGACTTTCGAAAGAACTCAGATCGCTCTTATCGTCTAGGCTATGCTCATTCCCATGATCTAATTACATGGACTCGCGAAGATCACCTCTCTGGCATTGATGTGTCTTCTTCGGGCTGGGATTCTGAAATGCTGTGTTACCCTCATATATTCGAAAGCAATGGCAATGTGTATATGCTCTACAACGGTAACGAGTTTGGCAAATTTGGGTTTGGCCTAGCTAAACTAGAACACTAATCAGTCAAAATCTCGAAGGCTAGAACTTATGAATATCCTCGGTAAAAAAATTATATTAAGAGCTATAGAAGAATCTGACTTAGATATTTTGCACAAATGGGCAAATGATCCATCAACCCAAGATGCGATGGGAGCCATACACTGGCCAAGTTCTCGCGACTTTCATAATGAATGGTTCAAAAAACTTAAAAATGAGAAAAACAATCAAAGACTCGCTATCGAAGCACCAGATTTAGGAATTATCGGAATATCTAGTATTATCGACATTGATTGGCGGAACAACCACGCTTGGCATGGTGTAATGCTCGGTGATGTCGATATACGGGGTAAAGGCTATGGAAAAGATGCCGTAATGGCAACGATGCGTTATGCTTTTGATGAGCTGAACTTGAGGCGCTTGGATGGACAAATGATCGAATATAACAAGGCATCGATAGCGTTTTATTGCGATAAATTAGGGTGGAAAAAAGAAGGTGTTCGAAGAGATTGGATATATCGAAGAGGTCGGTATTGGGATCAGGTCGTTGTAGGCATCACAAAGAGCGATTACAGTCAATTAATCGCTGAGACAAACTATTGGGAAAAAGAATGAGATATTGTCATAGTTCATGATTACGCAACATCTCAAATTACAATAAAAAACTCTAAATCGGAGGAAAATATGG
>JAQXCD010000052.1 GCA_029252045.1 Sulfitobacter sp. | reverse complement strand
TCAGGGCCAGCGGCCATGTGCGTCGCGCTAACAGGCCGAACACAAGACTGCTTCTGACGAAATGCCATGCACGAAAAAGGACTTGCAAAAAGGGAGCCATCCACACAGGACAAAGCGACACGTATGCCGCCGATTATATGGGCGGCTGCTTTGGATAAATGATGTCTCCACCAAGCTGATCCTGTACTTTTTCATGAACGGGCTTGGCTGCATTCACTGTAGGCAACGAGTGGAAAACCAGAGCTGCCGTCCACTGACATTGATTTTTTTCCTTTGTTCCCTTTATGAGTGAGCGGACGGACCAAGAAGACTGGCATGATGCCGGATTTGAAGCGCGTGCTGGAACATGATGTCCAAGCTGCCCGCAAGGCCCAAGTCGACAAGTCCGAACAGGATGCTCGCACCCCACACCATTCAGACAGTTACTGCCGATTGCTTGTCAATCGCAGGGAAGAAGGAGCACCATGACGGGTTATGCACAAGCAAGAGTATCAAACCCCTCGCGCTACTTTGAAACCCCGGATCACGTTCTGAGCGACGTCAAGCTCGGCCACGCTGACAAGCGTGAAAATATTAAAGTCGATGGCTGTCGATGCGGATCAAAAGCTGGAAGCGACGTCTGAGGGCATGGCCGGATCAACTACATCCTTCAATGCGGAGGAGCTACAGTCCGCCCTGGTTAATCTCGAAAACGTCAAGGATGTTGAAGGCGTAGAGGCCACAAACGTCGAAACAGCGCACTTCCAACGTATCATGGTCGTCACAACCGTCGATCAGTATCTCAATTGCGAAGTTGCTGGCGTTGCCTTTGATATTGCCGAGAGCAAAGGCGGCAAGGTAAGCTTGCTCAATGTTGTACCGTCAGCCTTCGACGGGGTGGGACTGGCGGCGGCAGGACCAATGGTCACCGCAGTTCCCTTTGTCGCGACTGACGATGCGCAAATCATCGAAGATCGCCAAGATCAGCTCGTAGAGCTGAAGACCGCCTGCGGATCAAATGTCGAAACCGAAATCGAGGTGCGCAGCGGCCAGATCGAGGAAGTTATCGTCGCTTATGCCAAAGAGTTTGACGCCGATCTTATCGTCGTCGGGTCACGAAATCGATCTTGGCTTGAAGCGTTTCTCGACACATCGGTCGCCCGCAAGGTTACGAGATCGGCACTTTGTCCGGTTCTGGTCGTACCTGAACCAGCATAACCGTTCTTTTCAACTCATCCGTCAAAAGCTCTTAGCCGCAAAAGTCGTCAAGTTTTGCGGGCAGAGCGATGACTTGCCGGTTGGCCACATCACAACATCGCTACACGAATATTTAAGGAGACCACTCATGGCCAATCTGGCTAAAACGACCGTCTTTACGTCCGACACTTCCCGAAAAGAGACACCGCTTGATAAGACCACGCGCATTGTGCGACGCATTACTGAAGACGAGGCAGAAGTACGTCATCAGAAGACAGATCGTCTGCGCCAAGCCCGGTTTGAGAGTGAGGCTGACACATCAGACACCTAGCTCAAAAGCTGACATTCGTGGACTGCGCAGTATATGGAACAATGGGCTCAAACCCGCCGTTCGCTGCCTTTGTGCCCTTTACGATAAAGGAGCAGACCTTCGCCTGCCCCTTTGATATTCTTCAAACAGCCTCGTCGCAACGTCCGCAGACGCCTTCATGGCTGTGGGTGCCGACATCCGGCAGAACCTTCCAGCAGCGGGCGCATTTCTCGCCCGTCGCCAAGGCGAACGACACGGCAACGCCTGCCGTTTCGGGCATACGGAAGGCATCGGCTGGCGCGGCGTTACCAGACACGGTGATCTGGCTGGTGATTGTCACATCGTCGAATGAAACACTCTCCAAGGCAGCGCACTGATCGGGATCAGCCACATAGACCACCGGCGCCGCCTCAAGCGAGGCACCGATCACCTTATTGGTCCGTTCGATCTCCAGCGCGGCAGTCACCACACGGCGGGCCGCACGAACCTTCGCCCATTTTGCGGCCAATTCGGCATCCAACCAGCCCTCGGGCGTGGCGGGGATGTCTTGCAGGTGGACCGAGCTGCCCTCACCGCCCATCCGCTCCAGCCAGACTTCCTCCATGGTGAACACCAACACAGGGGCCAGCCAAGTTGTCAGGCGGTGGAACAGAAGGTCCAGCACCGTGCGCGCGGCACGGCGGCGCAGAGTGTTGCCGTCACAGTACAGCGCATCCTTGCGGATATCGAAGTAGAAGGCCGACAAATCCAGCGTGGCGAATTCAAAAATCGCACGGAATACGCCTTGGAAGTCAAAGCGCGCATAGCCGTCGCGCACAACTGTATCCAGCTCCGCCAGACGGTGCAGCACCCAACGCTCCAGCTCGGGCATATCCGCGGCCTCCACGCGGTCCGCCTCGGTGAAGTCCGACAGCGCACCCAGCATATAGCGCATGGTGTTGCGAAGGCGGCGGTAGCTGTCTGCCGTGCCTTTGAGAATTTCATCGCCGATGCGCTGATCGTTTGTGTAATCCGTCTGGGCCACCCACAGGCGCAGGATATCCGCGCCGTATTGATCCACAATCTTTTGCGGCACGATGGTGTTGCCGATGGATTTGGACATCTTCATGCCCTTCTGATCCAGCGTGAAACCATGGGTGACAACATTGCGGTAAGGCGCGCGGCCATATGTGCCACACGACTGCAACAGCGACGAGTGGAACCAACCGCGGTGCTGGTCGGTCCCTTCCATATAAACATCCGCGATACCGTCATCCGAGCCGTCTTCGCGGTCGCGCAGGGTAAAGGCGTGAGTGGAGCCGGAGTCAAACCAGACATCCAAGATATCCATGACCTGATCGTAGTCGTCAGGGTTGACGATCCCCTCAAGGAAACGCGCCTTCGCGCCATCGGCATACCATGCATCCGCGCCTTCGGCCTCAAACGCCTCAACGATACGCTTGTTGACCTCGACGTTGCGCAACAGGAAATCCGCGTCCGTCGGCAGCTTGCCTTTCAGCGTAAAGCAGGTCAGCGGTACCCCCCAGGCGCGTTGACGCGACAGCACCCAGTCGGGGCGCGCCTCCATCATCGCGTGCAGGCGGTTGCGGCCTGATTTTGGCGTCCAGTTGACATTGTCGATCTCGGTCAGGGCGCGTTCGCGGATGGTCTTGCCGTGCATGTCCTGCCCGTCGCCCACCGCCTTATCAATCGCGGCAAACCACTGCGGCGTGTTCCGGTAGATCACCGGCGCTTTGGAGCGCCAGCTGTGCGGATAGCTGTGCTTGATCTTGCCGCGCGCAAGCAGGCCGCCCACTTCGACCAGTTTGTCGATGACGGCAGCGTTGGCGTTACCCTCTTTGCCGTTCGGCTTGAGGATCGCCTTGCCGCCAAAGAATGGCAGATCACCGCGGTAGCGACCATCGGGCATCACGTTATAGGTGATCACCTGCTCCAGCATGCCCAACTCACGGTAGAGGTCGTATTCCTCCAAGCCGTGGGAGGGCGCACAATGCACAAAACCTGTGCCTTCGGTGTCAGTCACGAACTCGGCCGCGCGGAAATCGCGCAGATCGTCCCATTCGCCGTTGCCGCCTTCGGCACCTGCGAGCGGGTGCTTGAGGCTGATGGTTTCCAGCTCGTCATTCGTCACGTCACGAACGCGGGTCCAATTGCCCTCTTCCAGACGCGCGCGGCCCAGAACATCAGCCGCCAGATTGTCGGCCAGCAGATAGCGGTCGCCAACATTCACCCAGCATTCATCGGGCGTTCCGGTGATTTCATATAGACCGTACGAGATGCCCGCACCGTACACGACAGCCTTGTTGGACGGCATGGTCCACGGTGTTGTGGTCCAGATGACCACTTGCGCGTCTTCCAGATCACCACCGCCGACGACGCGGAATTTCACCCAAACCGTAAAGCTCTCCTTGTCGTGATACTCCACTTCCGCCTCGGCCAGCGCGGTCTGCTCAACAGGCGACCACATCACAGGTTTGGAGCCTTGATACAAAGTCCCCGTCATCAGGAACTTCATGAACTCCTCTGCGATCACCCGCTCGGCGTGGAAATCCATCGTCAGGTACGGGTTTTCCCAGTTGCCTGTCACGCCAAGGCGCTTGAATTCCTCGCGCTGGATATCCACCCAGCCGCGCGCGAATTCGCGGCATTCGCCACGGAATTCGTTGATCGGAACCTGATCCTTGTCGCGGCCTTTTTTGCGGTACTGCTCTTCGATTTTCCATTCGATCGGCAGGCCGTGGCAATCCCAACCGGGGATATAGCGCGCGTCAAAGCCCATCATCTGGTGGCTGCGCACAATCATGTCCTTGATGGTCTTGTTGAGCGCGTGACCGATGTGCAGATGCCCGTTCGCATAGGGAGGGCCATCATGCAGGGTGAACTGCTTGCGGCCGCCGCCTTTGGCTTTCTCGCGCAGTTGGTCATAGATGCCCATCTCCTCCCAACGCTCCAGCCACTCGGGCTCGCGCTTGGGCAGGCCCGCACGCATCGGGAAATCGGTCTTTGGCAGGTTCAGTGTTGTTTTATAGTCGGGGGTCTCGGCGCACATGTGGAGCGTCCTTTTTCGTCGGATATGTAAGGGATATGGGGGGCGATGCGAGAAGCTCAAACACCTTTGCCCGGCGGCTCAGGACTGGCCGAGCGCCGGGGACGTAATTCGCTGTATGATCAGATGCTCTGTCATGTTGAGGGGCTTATAAGCGCCCGCCCCCGAGGGGGCAAGCGGGTCTTATTCCTCCGGCAACGGGGGTGCGGTCTCTTCTTCTACGCGGTCGCGGTCCTGCGCCCAGCGGTTGAGCCACGCCAAGGCAGCCAGCGCCAGACCCAGCACCAACAGCGAGAACACCCGCGTCAGCCCGTCCAGATCGGTGACGTCGATCAGGAAGACCTTGGCCACAGCCAGACTGATCACCACCAGCCCCGCTTTGCGGATCACATCCGAGCGACGCGCAAGCGACTGATAGAACAGCGCGGCACCTGCCAACAGCAGAACGATGGTGTAGGTGTACTGCTCGGGCTGGGAGATTCCCAAAGACAACGGCATCATCGATCCGCCCTGCCAGAAATGCCGGATCGCCGCGAAAATCCAGAATACGGTCAGTGTCCCGCCCAAACCGCCCAGCAGCTTGCGCAACCGCAAATCAATGCCGTTCAGCCGCCATGCCCCTGCCAACAGGACCAATGCAGGAAGCAGATAGGCCGCGGCAAGTGTATTCACCAAGACCGGACCAAAGACATCACCCGCTTTTCTCGCATTTAACAGCGGATTAACTGGACCCAACGCTACCAGCAGCATTCCGCCACCAATCAGGCCAAACACCGATGCCAGCACCCAGCGCAATTTGGTCAACAGACCTTTCACATCGCCCTGTGTCCGTTGCACTTGCGCCAGTGCCAAACCCAACCAGATCGCCGCGTTAAGGCCAAGGCTCCAATGGCTGTCATCATATCCCGATCCTACCTCGGACCTTATCCAGCGCATAAGGAGGATACTGACAAGCAAGCCACCCGTAGACCAAGCAGCGGAATCCAGCATAACTTTTGCAGTAGGCCGCTCCAACCCGCGCAACAGCCGCAGCGATGCGAGCAGAACGGCGAATGCGCCGCCATAGGCCAACAGCACACCCGACAGCGGGCCATGCGCGGCATAACCCAGCCCCGGATCCATCACCAACCGGTAGCCCAGCGTCACAACACCCACCGCGATAAACCACGACAGCGCAGGCAGTTTCCATTTGCTATCCAGCGCCGCCGCCGCCAGAACCGTCACAGCCAGTGCCACAGTCAGCGCAACCGAGCTGAGCACGATGACAAAGGCGAACGCCAGACAGGCCAGCATCGACATCACGGCAAAACTGGTCCGCAGACGGTTGGTCCCGTCAACGCGCGCCAGACGCTCGGCGAACAGTGCCATCAACACGGCAAGGCCCGCTGCATGTAGCGCCCAAGGGTAGCCGCCAATCACGGCAGAGGGGTTC
>JAQXCD010000051.1 GCA_029252045.1 Sulfitobacter sp. | reverse complement strand
ATCTGCCTTACGGCTACGCGCGGTCTCTGCCATTGCAAAACACTCTCCGGATTCCTCAAACTATCCAGAGCGCTATCATGTAATACAATTTGTGTACAATTGATTTTCAGTCAGGCCTTCTTCCCCCCTCGCCCCTTTGGCGGACCAGCACTGTTGGCGGTGTTTCGCAATTCGGGGGTGTAGAATGTCTGGCACGCGCGGCCTTCGTTCTTGGACGCGTAGAGGGCAATATCTGCGTCCTCCATCACCCTTTCGCGGTTCAGACTGCTACTACTTTGTATCCAGACGGTGCCAATGCTGGCCGAAATCTCGCAAATCTGGCCGTTAAACGGAATCGGCACTTCTATCCGCTCGATGATCCGGCGGCCTACGCGCGACAACACATCAATGTCGCCCACATTTGGCAAAAGCACCGTAAACTCATCCCCGCCGACCCGTGCAACCGTATCCGTGGCACGGGTTTCTTCCAGCATAGCACCGGCCACAACCTGCAAAACATGATCGCCCGCCGCATGGCCCAGCTTGTCATTCACCGCCTTGAAGTAATCCAGATCAATATGCATGACCGCAAAACCCGCATTTGCAGCCAGCAGCCCCTCCAGCACCTGATCCAGCGCGCGGCGGTTGCGCAGTCCGGTCAATGTATCTGTATAGGCCTGCTCTTCGGCTACCGTTTTGGCCCCCTGCAAGCGCAGGTTCAGCTTGCGCGACGCCTCCATCGCCGCTGATTTCGCCTCTACAAGGTAGAGCATTTCAATGGCCAGATCGGTTGCCGCAAAATCTGCATTTGTCAGCGCATAATCCCGCACACCGTCCAGAATCGAAATCCCGAACGACAGGTTCACAATGGCCGCCCCTTGCCCGTCGGACACAAGGACACCTTTCAGGCGTGCGGGCGGCGTGCCGCGCATCTCCAGATGCAACTTGATATGTCGGCTCTCCCACAGTTGGGCCAGCGTTGTGATGCCGCGTGGACGCATGACGCGAAACGCCTCCAAAAAAGAGCGCCCGACAAGCGAAACATCCGGACGTAACTTCTGGGTCGTCGGCCCTGCGTGCGTGATGATCCCCTGTGCGTCCAGCGTCAGGTTCATCGGGCACAGAACATCCAGCACGTCAGCGTTAAACCCTTCCGTCATATGGCCCACGCGCCCAGATCAAAGGCCCGCCCGTTTGCAAAATCTGTCTGGATCAGCTGTATACGGACAACCTCGCGACCGCTGTCATCGCCTTCAAGGTCCAGCAGGGCCAGTGCGCCGTAGTCATCGGCCATCACCCGCAAAATGCCCATCATCAGATGACCGAACCCTGCAACCGGACTGTCGCAAATCAGGCTATACTGCCCGTCCGCATACCCGTGCAATTCAATTGCAGGCAGATGCAGCTCAGACACCGCCATCCGCGCGCGATCAGGCAAATCATCAAGCGAATGCAGGAAATCCTCAAAGTTCATACCACCGAACCGCAGCAGACGGCGTACTGCCTCTGTCTTCGGGTGCGACACCAGATGCGCCCCGATGTCTTCCATAACCTCGGCCCACGTTCGGTGCAAAACAGCGGCCATTGCATCCAGCACCGCCGGCGTGATGGCATCATCATAGGTCAACATAGGCTCGAACGTGGGCGGTGACACGCCTGCCCCCACAGCAACAGCCAGCCAAGCATCCTGCCCGTAGCTGTCGCACATGTACCTTTGGAAACTGTGATTGATAAGCCCGTGCATACTGGCCTCTTATTACTGGGTCCAACAGTCATGGCCTGAGGACATTAATAAGGGGCTAACGGGCGATCAAATCCGGTCCGGATGGTTAAAAATCAGTTGGCGCGCCCCCTTCGGACTTGCGACGCTCGACAAAGGCCGCCAGCTCTTCACGGATGGCAATATCCATCGGCGGCTCTTCAAAGCTGCCAACAATCTCTTTGAACATGTGGTGCGCGCGCTCTTGCGTCCAGATGCCGCCCGCAACCTCCCAGCCCTCGTAATTGGTCCAATCGCTCAGGAACGGCTGATAGAAGGCCGTGGTATAGCGGTCTTGCGTGTGCTGGATGCCAAAGAAGTGGCTGCCGTGACCGACTTCCTTGATCGCGTCGAACGCAATCTCGTCGGGGCCTGTCGCCGTGATCGAAGGATCCATATAGCGCTGGATATGCTGGATAATCTCGCAATCCATGATGAACTTCTCGGGCGAGGCAATCAGCCCGCCCTCCAGCCAGCCCGCTGCGTGGTAGACCATGTTCGCGCCAGACTGGACGGATGACCACAAGCTGTTGGAGGTCTCCCACATCGCCTGCCCGTCCGGCACGTTTGCCGCACAGACACCGGAACTGCGCATCGGCAGCCCGTAGAACCGCGCCAGCTGTCCCGTCATTTGCGTCGCGCGCATGTATTCGGGCGTCCCAAAGGCCGGCGCACCGGTTTTCATATCCACGTTGGAGGTAAACGTCCCGATCGCCACGGCCGCACCGGGTCGCACGATCTGCGCCAGCACCACAGCAATCAGCGCTTCTGCCAGCGATTGCGCCACCGCACCTGCCATCGTTACAGGCGCCATCGCCCCCGCCAACGTGAAGGGTGTCACCACCAGACCTTGATTGGCCTTCGCCAACCTGATCCAGCCATCCATCATCGGGATGTCATGCTTGAGCGGAGAAGTAGAGTTGATGTTGGTGTACATCTTCGGCGAGGCCTCGAATTCCTCACGCGTATGCCCGCCCGCAATGCGGACCATCTCCATCACGTCTTCGACACGTTCCTTGCCCAGACTATACGCGTGCATCGCCTTATCGGTCAGGGTCAGCTTGTCATAGAGCACATCAAGGTGGCGCACAGAGGCGTGGATATCCTGCGGCTCCACCGGATAGCCGCCGGCAAAGTGGATGCAGTTGAAATACTGCGTCAGCTTCAGCAGGTCGCGACACATCTCGCGGGTGCCTGTCACCTTCTTGCCAATCGCCATATCCCAGTAGTTGGGCGGCGATGACACATTGCCGAATACCATATGCTTGCCGCCGATGGTGATCTTGCGGTCCGGATTGCGTGGCGTGATCGTAAATTCGGAAGGCGCCATGGCGACATATTCCATGACCATATCGCGGCCCATGCGCACGTTGTCACCGGTGATCGTGCATCCCGCCTTGCGCAGATACTCTTTGGCCTCGTCGTTATAAATCTCGATGCCGATTTCTTCGAGAATGCGCATCGCGCCAAGATGAATCGCCTCTACCCCTTCGGGGCCCAGCGGCTCGACCGGGCGATCGTTATTGATCGGCGGGTTCCATGGCATCTGCTCGATGATCGCGGCGCCACGACGGGTCTTGGCACCTGCACGGCCACCACCACGGGTTCTGCGTTTCGGCTCTTCGGTCATGGGTATCTCCTCCGATGTTCCCGCTAGAAGGCCCCAACCGCCGGCCCTCGGCCTATCCGTCCGCGACAATTAATGTCGATTTCGGAGCTTCATACTGCGCCTTGCGCTGCCAGCCACGCGGGGATTTCACCAATATCAGCAAGGACCACATCGGCAAACGGCGCCAGTTGCGCCGTGACCGCTGTGCCAGTCAGAACCGCAATGGTGCGCATACCAGCGGCGCGTCCTGCGTGCAGGTCATGGGTGCTGTCGCCGACCATTGCAATCTGCGCGGGCTCAAGGCCCACGGCCTTTGCAAAGGCCAGCAATTGACCGGGTGCAGGCTTGCCCCCGTGGCCGCTGTCGTAACCCGCAATAAAATCGAACAGGTCGGTAATCCCTGCCGCGCCCAGATGCGCGCGGGCGGGCACCTCGCTATCGTTTGTGGCCACACCGAGCGCGATATTTTGGGCCCGAAACCCCTCTAACAATGGCCGCAGCGGCACGGCGGGTTGTTGCGGCGCCTGCGCCGCTTCTTCGTTCAACATCGCCAGAAGGCTGCTGTGCTCCATCTCGGCAAAATGCGGCATCAGCGCATCTGTCACCTCGCCGGGAGTGCCTGCTATCACCAAACTATCGGCAGCAAATTTCCCCGCCACCAGATCAAACCCGATGGCTGCACCAACTTTGATCGCACGCGCCTCGTCGCCCTCTGCCGCGCGGCGCAAAAACGCCTTTGCCCACGCTTCCCAAGTCGCTGCAAAATCAAACAATGTGCCATCTTTGTCAAAGCACAGCCCTTTGATTGGAATGTATTTTTCGCTCATGTCCAATGTATCCTTTCGCCCCCCGGCAGACTTCCCCGTGCCTCAATCAACCGCTCGTACGGCAGCGTGTGGGCATCACAAAAGTCTATAACCCACGCATCATCCATCAAGATGAAATCGAGAACGGACCCCAGAAACTCCGGATCATGGGCCGCAGTGCGCATATCGCCCTCCGAAACCCCCGTTGCCCCTAGAAAAACGGGTAACAAATCCTCGTTGCCGACAAGCCAAGCCAGTGACTGAAGCGCGATTGTCTCGGCGGCATTTCGCGTAAGGCTCATAAAACCGCTCCATTTGCGTTCAAATATCAACGCTTTGTTAACCAATTGCTCAGAAAACTAAACTACAACTTAATGATTGTTAGGGAAGGATCGACATTGCAGGGTAAAATCCTCATCATTGACGGTATTTCAACTAACCGTATCGTGCTCAAGGTGAAACTGACAACGGCCTTTTATCAGGTCGTTCAGGCCAGCACGATCGCCGAAGCGTTGGCGTTGATCCCGTCCGAAATGTCCGATCTGGTGCTGACAGCAGTGCATTTGCCAGACGGCAGCGCATCCGAGTTGTGCAGCGTGTTGCGCAGTCTGCCGCAAACCTCAATGCTGCCCGTCCTTGCTATTGCCTGTAGCCAAACCGATCCGCAGCGTCTGGAAACGCTGCGTGCAGGTGCATTTGACGTCATGACAAAGCCCACAAACGAAACGCTCTTGTTGGGCCGCGTGCGCAACATGATCCGCGCGCATAACAAGCTGGAAGAATGGCACATCCGCGACGACACCAGTTGTGCGTTGGGGCTTTCGGAGGCTCCGTCCGAATTTGCCCGCCCCGGCACTATCTCCCTGATCGGGCTGGATGCCGCACAGCTGCAAGGCTGGGTCAGACATCTGCTGCCCAATTTGCGCGCCCGTTATTGCGTGTCCATACTCCCCAATGCCCTGGCACAGCTTCACGCGGATGTCGTACCGGATGCAGTCGTGCTATCCCTGCCCGACACGCCCGAACAATCCGAGGACTGTCTGCGAATGATTTCGGCGTTGCGTGCAAGCACCCACACCAGCGATATCGCCTTGGTTGTGGTTCAAAACACGCCGGACCCCCAGCGCGCAACAACCGCCCTGGATATGGGGGCTGATGATGTCATGACGCTGGGGTTTGATGCACAGGAGCTGGCACTGCGATTACAGGTATTGCTCGGGCGCAAACAGCAGGTTGCCGAAATGCTTGATTCCGTGCGCACAGGTCTGCGCGAAGTCGGGAACGATCCCCTGACCGGCCTGTATAACCGCCGCTATGCAATGCCCTTTGTGTCACGCATGATGGCGCGCAGCGCTAGCAACAAGACCCCTTTTGCGATCTTGCTGGCCGATATGGATTATTTCAAACGGATCAATGACGCCTACGGCCATGCCTCTGGCGATGCTGTGCTGATAGAGACAGCCCGCCGCCTGCGCGACGCAGTGCGCGGCACGGATGTTGTCGCCCGCATCGGAGGGGAGGAATTCCTGATTGCCCTGCCCGCAACCGATCCCAACGCCGCGCGGGTTTTAGTAAGCCGAATCTGTGATACGATCAGCAATAACCCGTTTGCCATTCCCGGCGCGGCAGAGCCCGTACACGTCACCATCAGTCTTGGCTTGGCCATCGGCGGGGTCAACACCCAGCCCGATACCGGTGCACCAGAAAGCCTGGACGCCCTATTGGACCGTGCTGACAAAGCCCTCTATGACGCAAAGACACGTGGCCGCAATTGCGTGACACTCAGCCAGCCGCGCAGCCGCCCCGCCGCTTGACCCGCAGGCACGCTTCGCAAACCTCAATCCGCTTTTCTGTCTTTGCGCTGGTTGCGCCTTTCACTGAGCTCTTGCAGCCGGTCAGCATAGGCGTTCCGCTCCGAGACACTCAACGCCGTGATATAGCTGAGCCACGCGCCGCTGGCCTTATCCTGCCGCAGCAGACCTGCTTCTCGCTCTGCCTCTAGCACGCGGGCAGCAGCAGCAGGGTCAAACGGCTCTTGCCGCAATGCAACTAACATATCCTCAGTCGACGGCCGCTCGGCCATGGTTGCACGCAGCTGCTTGTGCAGATCATGCCGCACCTCGCGCGGCAGCGCCTGCATGTAAATCGCACCCCCACGCGCCACAGGCGGGCCGCCGCGCTCTTCGCCCTTATGGCGCCACGCCGCCCCCGCAACCGCAGCTACAACCGCAAGGTTGGCCGCCAGCGACAAGGTCAGCACAATCGGCATCCACCGTCTTTTACCCACTGCTTCCGTCATCATTCTATCCCTCTTCGCTGTACCAGCCGAACGCCAGAACGTCCGTCATGTCATCCTCTGCCGCCAGCTCCACCGCGCCAATCAGCACCAGCGGGTCAACGGATGTTTGCGGTGGCGTAAACCCGAACCAAAAGCCAAGAGCTGTCGCAGTCACCAGACCGCCCACACCCGCAGCACCGCCCACCGCAGCAAAAATCCGGCGCCACAAAGGCGGCTGTGGCTGATAGGCCTGCGCATCCTCCGCAACCCGCGCCAACAAACCGTCCGGCATCTGCGGCGGTGCCGCACAGGCCGCATCAAAGGCCGCTTCAAGATCAAAGGCGTCACGCTGTGTCATCATCATACCCCAATGCATCGCGCTGCGCAGCCAGATCAGCCGTCAGCGCCTTTTTCCCGCGCGCCGTCAGGCTTTCCACTGCCTCGACGCCCACGTCCAGTATCTCGGCAATCTCGCCGTTGGCCAATCCTTCGATATGGCGCAAAATCACGGCCTGCCTTTGCCGCTCGGGCAGGCGCAGCAGCGCCGCCTGTAGCGCATCATGGCGCGCACCGTCTTGCAACCGCGCCTCCGCACTTGGCGCGGGATCGGCGGGTGCGTCAATATCATCCAGCGGCTCGGTCCGGCGCTGGCGCAGCTTGTCTGTACACAGGTTCGCCACCACACGGTAGAGCCAGGTTGACGCCTGCGCGCGCCCCTCGTCCCAGTTTGCCGCCTGTTTCCACAGCCGCAGCAATGCTTCCTGCGTCACATCCTCGGCCTCGGCGCCGTCCCCCAACACACGGTACGCATGCGCATAAGCACGCGGCGACAAACGCGCCGCCAACAGCCGCGCAGCCGCAGCATCACCGGCAGCATAACGCGCCAGCAACGCCGCATCCGCATCCCGTGCAGCACTATGATCGTATGTGTCTTTCACAGGCTCTTTCCGCTCGCCGTCCGGCTCTTGCGCAGGCAAGGGCCGGACGAGTTGGTGCTCTAAGAATTAATCCGCCTTGCGGTCCTTATTGTGTTTGCCGTGCCCATGTTTGCCATGACCGCGCGCCTTTGAAAACTCCTCAAGGCTAAGGCTGCCGTTGTTGTCAGCGTCCAGCTTTTCAACCATTTTTGCCGGATCACGCCGGCCTTCCATTTCCGCCAGCGTAATATCCCCGCTCTTGTCGGCATCCATCCGCTCGAAATGCTTGGCGGCACGGCTGTTGCCCTTGTCGTTGTCCATCGCCGCAAGTTCCTCAGCGCTCAGCGCGCCGTCGCCATTGGTGTCAAAACGCTTCAACAGGCGCTCTTTATGCTTGCCCTGCATGCCTTTGGTGATTTCATCCAGAGACAGTGCGCCATTGCCGTCCGCATCATTTTCCGCAAAACGGGCGGCTGCATGTACGCGCATCTCGTCCGTGGTGACCTGACCGTAACTGTTGACGTCGATCTGGCTAAAGCGTTCCTGCATCCGGTCATCGCCATCACGCGCCTGTGCGCCAGTGGCAACAAGACCTGCAACAATGGCCAGCGCGGTGAATGTTTCTTTAAACATGGTGTTCTCCGTTTCTACATTCCCTGCCTCAGGTTGTTTTCCCGTGCAGTTGAAAGTCATACGCAGCCACACCAGCCCTCCGTCGCAAAAAGCACAAAAAAATTGCGCGCCCCCTCGGTTGAGACAAATCGCCACCTTTCTTTTTGCCTCCCCCTGGCGCATTCAGAACGCTAGATCACGTTCAGGATATCCAGATGCCCCATACTGCCGCACAGACAAGCATGCCCACAGATGTAGCCAGCACACAGGCCGAGCGGCCACGCATGCCCGCCATGTTGCGCGGCTGGCGCCGGAAGTGCCCGAACTGTGGCGCAGGCCCGCTGCTGTTAGGCTATCTCAAGGTCCACGACCACTGCACAGTTTGCGAGCAGGAATTCAAACACCACCGCGCCGATGACGGCCCTGCCTATCTTACGATTTTGCTGGTCGGTCACCTGATGGCCCCCTTGCTGCATGTGGTCTTTGTGCAATTCCGTCCGGAACCAATTGTCCTTTTCACCATCTTTGCAGTTGGCACCGTTGCATTGTCCCTCTACCTTCTGCCCAGATTGAAAGGGGCCATGATCGGCTTCCAATGGGCCAAGGAAATGGGCGGCTTTGCACGCAGCACCTGACCGGCCCCTGACAGCATGAGGGCCTGATGACGGTTGATAAAACGGCGATCCGCAACGCGGCCACGGTGATTGTGATCCGTGACCGGATGACATCTCCCTCGATCCTGATGGGCCAGCGGGGCGCAAAAGCAGCCTTTATGCCCAACAAATTTGTCTTTCCGGGGGGCGCAGTAGACGCCGCTGATGCCAAGGTTCCGCTGGCAACCACCCTGACCGAGCAATGCGCCGCGCGCATCGGCGAAGATATCGACCCCGCGCTGGCCCATGCCATCCCTGTCGCCGCCGTGCGCGAACTTTGGGAGGAAACCGGCCTTATTCTGGGGCGCAAAGGTGAGTGGACGGGCGATATCCCCGCCGATTGGGAAACCTTCGCCGCCACGGGTCACCTGCCCCACGCCGAGCCGCTACAGTTTGTTTTCCGCGCCCTAACCCCTCCGGGCCGCACACGGCGCTTTGATGCGCGCTTCTTTCTAGTGGATGTGGATGATATCGCCAGCGACCCCGACAACTTCGATGCCGCCTGTGACGAGCTTTCGCACCTACAGTGGATTCCGCTAACGGAGGCCCGCAGCTTTGACATGCCTTTCATCACCGAAGTGGTCCTGGCCGAGGTCGAAGCCCGCGCCCGTGATCTGAACGCCCCTGAATCCGTACCCTATTTCAAAAACAACGATGAAGAGAGTCTGTTCTTGCGCCTCAAAGGTAACGCGCGCGCCTATGCCGGAAAAGACTAGATCGCAAGGATCAGCAGCAGGATCGACGCAACAAGGATTGCCATACCAATGGCTTCGCGCAGGGTGATCTTTTCTTTGAAAAACAGCGTTGAGGCAATGACACTCAGGATCAGCTCAACCTGACCCAAGGCTTTGACGTAGGCCGCGTTTTGCAACGTAAAGGCGATAAACCAGCATAATGAGCCGCCCATGGAGGTCAGGCCGATCCAGATCGCCACACGCCGTGCGCGCCAGACGCGGGCCATCTCGCCGCTCTCGCGCAGGGCCAGCCACAGGGTCATAATGACCGTTTGCATCATCACCACAGCCATCAAGGTCACACCTGCCCGCAACAGCGGATCGTCCGTGGCCAGTGTTAGGGATGCACCGCGGTAGCTGACGGCAGAAAACGCAAACAGGATACCGCTGGCAATACCCAAGCCCGTCGCACGGTTGCGCAGGTCCGACAGGTGAAAGCCGCGCGCCTCCTTACCACCCGACAGCAGCAACAGACCAACCAGCCCCAATGCAATTGCAGCAAACCCGCCCCAGCTGACCAATTCACCCAGCAACAGCACCCCCACCAGCACCGTCTGGATCACCTCGGTCTTCTTGAAGGTAATCCCGACAGCAAAGTTACGCTCTTTGAACAGGGCGACAACACAGACAGTGGCGAGGATTTGCGCGGTGCCACCCAGCAGGCCGAAGCCCCAGAACCGCGCTGTCAGCGCAGGCAGACTGGCGTTGGTGGTCTGCATGTAAATGACCAGCAACAGCGCGATAAACGGAGCCGAATAGATAAACCGCGAAAAAGTCGCCCCCGCCGGACTAAGGGTCGAGGTCGCCAATACCTTTTGCAGCATAAATCGCACCGTCTGGAACGCAGCGGCAAGAAAGGTAACAATGATCCAGAGTTCAGGCATATCCATACGCCCCACCTGCATTAATCCGTAGGCTTATGCCAGAGCGGATGTGCAACATGGTCCTTACCGCGCCACATATATCTGCGGAACACGGTGCCATAAGACGCCAGAACATACCCCCCGTTGCGGGTCACATACCGCTCGCGCTTGGCACGATATATCGCCCAGAGCTTGTACCACGCCACGGTGGGGTGCATGTGGTGGACGACATGCAGGTTATTGTTAAGAAACAAGAACCCCAAGATTCCGCGATCTTCCACAATGGCTGTCCGCCCTGATACGCGGTCATGCGCCTGATGCTCCAGAAAGGTCCGGATCTTCAAGACAGACATCGCGACATAGCAGGCCCCTAGATACATCCAAAGGCTAGTGCCGGACGCGACTACAGCCCAGAGCGTCAGCACGGTACCCGGAATATGCGCCAACCAGTCTGTGACAATCACCCGCTGCCCCCCGCGTGCAGCAGCAATGTCACTGCGGATAAACGACACCATCCCGATCAACGTTCCCATCGCGACGCGACCCGCCAGCGTATTGTTCATGTACAGCAATCTATGCTTCCAGCGTGGCAGGCGATGCCAGACATCGGGGTCCAGATAGTTGCTCTCCGGATCGTCATAAGGGTCCGTCAGATTGGCATCCATATGATGCGCCAGATGGGTGCGCTTAAACCGCAGATAGGGCACAAAAAGCCCCGGCTGCCACAGGCCCAACATCGTCTCGGACGGGGCATGCCCAAAAGGGTGCCCATGCAGATATTCATGGGTGAGCGAGCTGTGCAGCGTCAGCGCCAGCACCAATAGGATAAACGAGACGCCCCCCCACCCCGAAGGCAGCAACAACGCAATAGCCCATACCATGATGACACCGACAGTCAGTCCAACCGTTGGCCAATCCCAACGCGAAACCGCGTGCAGACGTGACAAAATCCGAGCCGCACCGCGGGACATCTTGAACCTTTGCTTTGGGGGTCCGCACGCAGCGGTTGGCGCTATCATGTCAACGGCCTGCCCACCGCGCAAGAATAATTTCGGTCCGCTTTGGCTAAACTTTCGGGTCGGGGTTTTCGGTATGTCCGTCCACTGCAATCACCTGCCCCGACACCAACCGCGCCGCATCCGAGCCAAGGAAAACAGCCATATTGGCGACATCCACCGCCTCGACAAACCGGCGCATGGAGGTGCCCGCCGCATAGCCGTCATAGACCTGATCACGGGTCATGCCCTTGGCAGCCGCCTCGCGCGCCAGCACACCCTCCATCCGCGCGCCTTCTACAGAACCCGGACAAATGGCATTGGCGCGGATGCCAAACGGTCCCAGCTCCATCGCCAGTGTTTTCATCAGACCGATCACCGCCCATTTTGCCGCCGCATAGGGCGCGCGGTTGGGATAGCCGTAAAGGCCTGCCGTGGACGACGTGAGGATGACCGCCCCGCGCCCTGCCGCCTTCATCACCGGTGCGGCATGTTTGGCCGCCAGAAACGCGCCCTCCAGATTGACGCTGACGCAGGCGCGCCAGTCATCCAGTGCTATATTTTCGATCAATGCGGTAGGCCCGGCAATGCCCGCATTGGCACAGAGCACATCCACCTGCCCCATCTCTGCGATGATCTGCGCCATCGCGGCCTCATCCACGGCGTCCGCCTTGCGGCTTTGCCATGTCTTCGGCAGGGCAGCCAGTGCGCCGTCGTCCACGTCCGTCACCCAGACCTGATGGCCAGCCGCCTCGAAGGCCTCTCCCATGGCGCGCCCGATACCTGACGCACCCGCTGTGATCAGGACGGTTTTCATCGCGGTGCACCAATGGCACGGCCGATGCCGTCCGGCAGGGGCAATCCTGCGTGCCCTTGCGCGAAACGAACCAATGCCGCCTCAATATGCGCCGCAGGGGGCGTGGGCTTGCGGCTCTCCAGACTGACATGCAGCAGGAAATGCTCGCCCGTGGCCAGCAGACGCTCGCCGTCCGACATCTCGTGGAACAGGTGCATCTTCTTGCCCTCTCCCATCACAACCCGCGTGCGGATAGTGATCACAGTGCCGGCATGCACCTCGTCGATATGACGGATATGCGTCTCGGCGGTGAAATAGCTCCCACCCGAGCTGATATATGCCGCGTCACAGCCAATGATCGCCATAAAGCGGTCGGTCGCATCGGCAAACGCCTGCAAATAACGCGATTCCGTCATGTGGCCGTTATAGTCGGTCCAATCCAGCGGCACCGTCCGGTGCGCCGTCTCCACCAGCGCATCCGCCGGCAGATCAGCCGCAACAGCGCCGTGCACCGTGCCTTTGCGCATCTGGGCCTCTTGCGCGTTCAGCAAGGCACCCGCCCCCCAGTTCTGCGTCTTCAGCCCGCGCATCATGGTGACCAGATTGTTATCCCGGATCCGCTCCAGCTCGCGGATCGAATGCATGCCGGATTGCGCGTCAGACTGGCCCGCGATCAGGTCTACCAGTTCGTCCGTGAAGTCGGGCACATCCATCAACTTGGTCCACGGCCATTTCAGGCAAGGCCCAAACTGCGCCATAAAGTGCTTCATCCCCGCTTCGCCGCCTGCCACGCGGTAGGTCTCGAACAGCCCCATCTGCGCCCAGCGGATGCCAAAGCCGTAGCGGATCGCGTTATCAATCTCTTCCGTGGTGGCGATACCGTCTTTGACCAGCCACAACGCCTCGCGCCATACGGCCTCAAGAAAGCGGTCAGCCACATGGGCGTCGATCTCTTTTTTCAGGTGCAGCGGGTACATCCCGATGGATTCCAGCAGGCCCTTGGCCTTTTCCACCAGCACCGGATCTGCACCAACCGCAACCAGTTCCACCAGCGGCAGCAGGTACACAGGGTTAAACGGATGCGCGACCATGATCTGTTCGGGCCGCGCCGCCCCTTGCTGCAATTCGGACGGTTTAAAACCGGAGGTGGACGAGCCGATCACCGCATCCGCGCTGCAAGCCGCCTGCACTTCGGCAAAGGTCTTGTGCTTGATGTCCAGCCGCTCGGGCACGCTTTCCTGAATCCAGTCCGCACCTGCGACAGCCTCGGCAATGGTTGCGTGAAACGTCAGCTTGCCCGCTGCGGGCAGCGCCACATCTGTCAGACCGGGCAGCGAGCTGCGCGCGTTGGCCAGCACTTCGCCGATCTTGCGCTCGGCTTGTGGATCGGGGTCAAACACCTGAACATCCCAACCGTTCAGCATAAATCGCGCGGCCCAACCGCCGCCAATCACGCCACCGCCGATAATCGCTGCTGTCTTGCTCATTTTACCACCTTCAGTCGGCTCACATTGTAGCCATTAAAATCCAATATCTCGCGCGCCGCCTTGATCCGGTCCGCGCCACCCTTTGTGCTGCGGTCTACGATCCAGCCGAACGTACCGTCGCGGTTGCCCATCACTGCGGTGCGGAACCCCTCATCGACCCACAGCACCCAGAATTCACGCGTCTCGCCGCTGGGCATCTTTGTGCTGTAACGCCCGTTGCTGATCCGCTTCAGCGGCAGGTCTTCGGCAAAGTCACCGCAGACACCCGCAGGATCGCAGACAAACGCCCCCAGCCGCATCACAGGACCTTGCGGCGTTGCACGCATGTTAAACGCCATCTTGCCCAGCTCCGGATCAAACCCCGCACGGACATACCAGACGCCCGCAAACTTCGCTTCGTCAAACCGTGAGGTAACGCCAATCAGCGCACTGCGGTCGCGGTAGCTTTGCAGCTTGGTGACACTCGGCGGCGGCGTGGCGACACATGCGCCCAACACCACCACCGCTGCCGCCGCCAGCACTCTGGGGATCAACGCGGCATCCGCTTTTGCAGACCCAGCTTTTCGCGCACCGCTTCTGGCCCCATCAACTTGGCCCCCATCGCCTCGATGATACCGCGCGCGCGGGTCACAAGATCGTGGTTTTCAGCCAGCACACCACGGTCGAGCCACAGGTTGTCCTCCAGCCCCACACGTACATGTCCCCCCGCCAGTACCGACGCCGCCACATAGGCCATCTGGTTGCGGCCCAAACCAAACGCTGAAAAGGTCCAGTCCTGCGGTACGTTGTTCGCCATCGCCATAAACGTGTTGAGATCATCTGGCGCGCCCCATTTGACGCCCATACACAATTGCACTAACGCGGGGCTATCCAACACACCCTGCGCCACCAGCTCCTTGGCATACCAAAGGTGACCCGTGTCAAAGGCCTCGATCTCGGGCTTCACACCCAGATCGGTCATCATCTGCCCCATCGCCACCAGCATGCCGGGGGTGTTGGTCATCACATAATCGGCTTCGGCAAAGTTCATCGTGCCGCAGTCCAGCGTGCAAATCTCCGGCAGGCACTCGGTGATATGGGCCATCCGCTCGGTTGCACCTGCCATGTCGGTGCCGGCCTTGTTAAGCTGCATCGGATTTTCCACATCGCCAAACACGATGTCCCCGCCCATACCCGCCGTCAGGTTCAGCACCACATCGGTGTCGCTGTCACGAATACGCTCGGTCACCTCGCGGTAGAGCGCGACGTCGCGGCTCGGCGCGCCGGTTTCGGGGTCGCGCACATGGCAGTGCACCACAGCGGCGCCCGCTTTTGCGGCCTTGATCGCACTGTCGGCAATCTGCTCAGGGCTGCGCGGCACATGGTGGCTGCGGTCTTGGGTGGCGCCCGATCCGGTGACCGCGCAGGTGATAAAAACGTCTTTGTTCATAGCAAGTGGCATAAGGTAGCTCCCTTTGGATTTGGTGCAATACTGCGATGCCAAGGGCGGCTTTGCCATTCCCGAAAGCGTCGATATGTGTCGCGTTTGGTGTCTTTTCGGTTAGTAGGGCATCGGATGCGCACGGTGGGCCGCATCAATATCCGCCATCACGGCCTCGTCCAGCACCAGCTCAGCACCTGCCAGAATCCGGTCCAGCTGCTCCACGGATGTGGCGCCAAAGATGGCGCTGGCCATAAAGGGCCTATCCCGCACAAAGGCCATCGCCATATGCACCGGATCCAGACCATGCTTTTGCGCCACTGCCAGATAGGCATCCACCGCCTCGAACACACGGGGCGTTTTGCGCCCGCCCAACTCCGGGCTCAGTGACAGACGCGAGCCTTCGGGCATCGCACCGTTCTGGTATTTGCCCGTCAACAGGCCCGTCGCCAGCGGCGAGAATGACAACATGCCGATGTCCTCGTTATGGCAGGTCTCTGCCACGTCGGTATCGGCCAGTCGGCACATCAGCGAATATTCGTTCTGCACGGTGGCCACACGCGGCCCTCCGGTCCGCTCGGCCGCATTGGCCCATTGCGTCAGGCCCCACGCGCTCTCGTTGCTCATCCCAAAAGCACGGATGCGGCCCCGGTCGACCTCGGCCTGCAAGGCCCCCAGACAATCCTCCATATTTTGGAGCGTCCGCGCGCGGTCCTGCGCAGTCGGATTATACGCCCAGTTCTTTCGGAACATATAACTGCCACGGTTGGGCCAGTGGAACTGGTAGAGGTCGATGTAGTCGGTCTTGAGCCGCTTCAATGAGCCGTCCAGCGCCAGCGGAATGGACGCAGCGGTAATATCCGCACCATCGCGGACATAGGCGATGCCATTGCCCGAATGTTTGCTCGCCAGCACCATATCGCTGCGCCGTCCCGTCTGCTCGAACCACGCGCCAATCACCTCTTCGGTAGCGCCTTGGGTCTCCGCACTCAGCGGATTGACGGGATACATCTCGGCAGTATCGACAAAGTTGATGCC
This sequence comes from Sulfitobacter sp., assembly GCA_029252045.1. GTDB lineage: Bacteria > Pseudomonadota > Alphaproteobacteria > Rhodobacterales > Rhodobacteraceae > Sulfitobacter. The sequence continues at coordinate 51,272 of JAQXCD010000051.1, read as the reverse complement.
AGCCGCCAGCGCGCGGTCAATCTGCGCATGGCCTTCAGCTTGGGTGTTTTGCGTGCCCCAGGTCATAGACCCCAGACAAAACTTCGAGACCTCGATCCCCGTGCGGCCCAATGTTGTCATTTGCATAGCTTGATCCCTTCGCAATCAGTTACCCGCAACCTACGCAGGCCCCCGCGCGCTGCAAGCCGCTTTGTGCCTCTTCATCCGGAATCAGCAAAAAATTACGTCACAATCTGTCGGTTTTGGCTGGCCTTCCCCCCGTGATCGGGCGCACAGATACCCCATGCGGATGTTGATCTCCTTTGCGGCGCTGTTTTTGTCAGTTGTCCTGTTGCAGCTGTCCTCGGGCGGGGTTGGCCCGCTGGACGTGCTGTCTGGCACAGTGCTGGGATTCACCCGGCAAGAAATCGGTATGCTCGGCTCTGCGCATTTCTTCGGGTTCTTTATCGGCTGCTGGTTTGCGCCGCGCCTGCTGGGCAGTATCGGCCACAGCCGGACCTTCGCAGCATTTACCGCTGCGGGAAGCATTTCCCTGATTGCGCATATGATGGTGATTGACCCCTACGCATGGGCGCTGATGCGGGTAGCATCGGGCCTCTGCGTGGCTGGCTGCTATACGGTGGTCGAGGCATGGTTGCAGGCCAAAGTCACCAACGAGACCCGCGGCCGCGCCATGGGCACCTACCGCATGGTCGACATGACCGGCAGCCTGTGTGCGCAAGGCATCATCGGCATCCTCGCCCCTGCGGACTATATCTCCTACAACATCCTTGCGATCCTGTGCTGCGCCGCACTGCTGCCCATCACGCTGACAACTGCATCCCAGCCCGAAACCCCTAAATCGCCGCGTTTGCGCCCCAAGCTGGCCTATACCCGCTCGCCGCTGGCTGTGGCGGGTGTGATTGTGGCCGCCCTTTCCAGCGCGTCCTTTCGCATGGTCGGTCCAATCTACGGACAGGAAATGGGCCTGACCGCTGGCCAGATTGCATGGTTCCTCGCCGCTTTTGTCATCGGCGGTGCGCTCGCCCAGTTCCCCATCGGCTAGCTCGCCGACAAATACGACCGCCGCAAGGTGCTGATCTGGCTGTCGGTTGCGGCCATTGGCAGTTGCGGTGTGACAATGGCAACATCCGGCTGGGGGCCCACTGGCATTCTGCTCTCGGCTGGTCTTTTCGGCCTGACAACCTTCCCGATCTACTCCGTCGCCGCCGCCCACGCCCACGCCCATGACTTCGCCAGCTCGGACGAGCGGGTGGAACTGTCGGCCGCCCTGATGTTCTGGTTCGCCTTAGGCGCTATCGCCGCCCCCTACGGCGCCTCCGTGCTGATCGAGGCAAAAGGCCCCGAAGCCATGTTCGTCATGCTGGCCATCGGCCACGCAGGGCTGATTGTGTTCGGCATCGCCCGTATGCGCGCGCGCCACACCGAAACTGCGCACCGCATATGTTGATTCCCCGCGTACGTCTTTTGTGGTGGGCCGCCTGTTCCGCCGCGACCGTGACAAGGTCAACAAGCAGCCATAGTCCCGCCCTCATTGCCCCGCATGTTTCCCCGACACGCTAAGGCAGACAAAAATGCAGGCCATGCGACTCATCGCAGGTGTGGTCTGTTCAACCGTTTTGGCCATTGCACTACTGGCAGTACTACCCAACGTATCCCCAGAAAATGCCGACACCGCCGCCATAGAAACCGCATGGCGGGACTGGATGCCGCGCCACGATATGAACCAAAGCACCATGGACCTTGGCGCACAGGGCACAATCATCCGCACCGCCGACGCTGGCCGCGAGGCTGCTACCCCCTATCCCGTCGCCAGCCTGTCCAAAGCCGTCACCGCCATGTGCCTCAACGCGCTTCTCCCGCAAACGCCATGTACTTGGGACACGCCCCTCTCGGACTTCACCGCAGTCTGGGACACGCTGGGCATGGCGCCCCACCCTGAGCTGGCAAAGCTGCCCCTCTCCGCATTGGTCACCCACACCAGCGGCCTGCCCAAAAACATCGACGCGGACGAAACCGCCGGCGAGGGTCGCAATCTCTACACTCAGGTGCATTTCGCCCGCGCCGCTCTGCATAATCCCGCCCACCTCAGTGCGGACCGCAGCCACAGCTATTCCAACGTCAACTTCGCCCTGCTGGGCCAGATCATCGAAGGCATTACCGGACAGCCCTATGGCGATCATTGTTTTGAGACGGTCATGCGCCCCGCAGGTGCCACCTCTGCACAGGTCGGCGGACGGATGTGGGCCTCTGCCGGCTTTGGCGGGTGGAGCGTCTCGGCAACGGAATACGCCCGTTTTCTGATGCACTGGTTCGCCCCCGACAGGCTATGGATGCAAAATCCAAACGCCTTCCCGCTAGACCGCAACAGCGGCGCGGGCCTTGGCGTGTTCAACCGCCGTGTGGACGGCCATCATATGCTCAACCATTCGGGACTGTGGCGCAGCAAAACGCCCGAGCGCCAGTCCGGCGCACTGTTTGTTGTCAGCGACACCGGTGCCGTTTTTGTCGCCAACTGGCAGGGCGCTCTGCCCCCCGACGCCTACAGCGATCTGCGCGAAAGCATCACAGCCGCGCTGCACTGATTGATCCCGCACGCGCCAAGCGCTATGGGAGACGGGAAGCCAGAGGAACCTGCCCATGACCCGTCACCTGATCACCTCCGCCATTCCGTATATCAACGGGATCAAACACCTCGGCAATCTGGTCGGCAGCCAGCTGCCCGCAGACCTCTATGCCCGCTATCTGCGCAGCCGCGGCCATGAGGTTCTGTTCCTCTGCGCCACCGATGAACACGGCACCCCCGCCGAGCTGGCCGCCGCCAAGGCTGGCAAACCGGTTGAGGACTACTGCGCCGAGATGTACGCCGTGCAGGCCAGTATCGCCGAGCGGTTCGGCCTCAGCTTTGATCACTTCGGGCGCTCCTCCTCCGAGCAAAACAAGCGTTTGACCCAGCATTTCGCAGGCGCGCTGGCCAAAGAAGGCCTGATCGAGGAAGTCGAGCAGCGCCAGATCTACTCCGAGACCGATGGCCGCTTCCTGCCCGACCGCTATGTCGAAGGCACCTGCCCCAACTGCGGCTTTGAAGACGCGCGCGGCGACCAATGTGACAACTGCACCAAACAGCTGGATCCCGAAGACCTGATCAATCCTCGCTCCACCGTCTCGGGCGCCACCGATCTGGAAATGCGCGCCACCAAACATCTGATGCTCAAACAGTCGCAGATGAAAGACCGCCTGAACGACTGGATCGTCTCCAAAACAGACTGGCCCGTGCTCACCACCTCCATCGCCAAGAAATGGCTGCACGATGGCGACGGCCTACAGGATCGCGGCATCACCCGTGACCTCAAATGGGGTGTGCCCGTGAAACGCGGCGATGCGGACTGGCCCGGCATGGAAGGCAAAGTCTTCTACGTCTGGTTCGATGCGCCCATCGAATACATCGCCTGTGCGCAGGAATGGGTCGATGCCGGCAAAGGTGCCGATTGGGAGCGCTGGTGGCGCACCGACAAGGGTGCCGATGACGTCCGCTATACCCAGTTTATGGGCAAGGATAACGTGCCCTTCCACACCCTCAGCTTCCCCGCCACCATCATGGGCTCAAACGAGCCGTGGAAGCTGGTCGATTACATCAAATCCTTCAACTACCTGAATTACGACGGCGGCCAGTTCTCCACCTCGCGCGGGCGCGGCGTGTTTATGGACCAAGCGCTGGAAATCCTGCCCTCCGACTACTGGCGTTGGTGGCTGCTGTCCCACGCACCCGAGACCTCCGATTCCGAGTTCACATGGGAGAACTTCCAAGCGTCCGCCAACAAAGACCTCGCCGATGTTCTGGGCAACTTCGTCAGCCGCATCACCAAATTCTGCCGCTCCAAATTCGGCGAAGCAGTGCCAGAGGCGGGCGAATACGGCCCCGAAGAACACGCCCTCATTGCCGACCTGACCGAGCGTGTCGCGCGCTACGCAGAAGCCATGGACAAGATGGAAGTCCGCAAATCCGCAGCCGAATTGCGCGCCATTTGGGCCGCAGGTAACGAATACCTTCAAGCACAAGCGCCGTGGACCACCTTCAAAACCGACCCCGACCGCGCCGCCGCCCAGACCCGCCTCGCGCTCAACCTCATCCCGCTCTACGCGTCTCTTGCAGCCCCCTTCATCCCCGACGCCGCAGCCAAAATGCTGGCTGGTATGAAAATCGCCGATGCCGGCTTCCCCGAAGACGTGCCCGCCGCCGTAGCCCAACTGCCCGCAGGTCACGTTTTTGAGGTGCCCGAAGTGCTGTTTGCCAAGATCACCGACGAGCAACGCGAGGAATGGGCAGAGCGGTTCGCAGGCAAGCGGGATTAAGGACGGGCAGCAGTAATAATCCGCTGCCCGCATGCGCAGATCCACGCAGGCCTTCTTTGCCCCACCCCTTCGATCAACGCTGCGGGAATTCATGGACGTCTGCTATCGCGCCAAAATCCTTTAACAACTCGTCAGATTTTGAACGGGGTTTGTGGAAGCGGAAAATGAAGTCGTTTGCGTGCGTTCCAAAAAGGAGGGTCTTTTGGAATATCTCAGCTATAAAAATATAGATAAGTTTGAACATGACTTTCACTCGCAAAGCCAGCGGCTTGCACCACTGTATCGCGCAGGTAAACTGCCGCGGTCAGACTTGGAGAAGTAGCCAACATGACCACTATCAAGCTTGCAATCGGCAGTATTTTCGTCGGCTTTGCTGTCTTGGGATTAAAAGCCCTCGCCTACTGGATAACTGGCTCGGTTGCACTTTTATCAGACGCACTCGAAAGCACGGTGAATGTCGCAACAGCGTTCGCCGCGCTCGTCGCGATCCATATCGCGGCCAAACCCGCTGATGCCAATCACCCCTATGGACACCACAAGGTAGAATTTTTCAGTGCTGTCCTTGAGGGTGTGATGATCATCGTAGCTGCGCTGTTGATTTTCCGTGAGGCCTACCACGGCTTCATGCAGCCGGTCATCCTTGATGCCCCAGTAGCAGGGCTTCTTGTGAACATGGCGGCAACGGTCATAAACGGACTATGGGCTTGGGTGCTGATTACACGTGGACGAGCACAGAAATCACCGGCCTTGGTAGCTGATGGAAAACACCTGATTACAGACGTACTTACCTCTGTCGGGGTTGCCGCTGGCGTTATTTTGGCTGTCGCAACAGGATGGTGGATACTGGATCCGGCACTGGCCGCACTCGTGGCTGTCAACATCCTGTGGTCAGGTTCGAAAATCGTCAAAGAGTCCCTGAGCGGTTTGATGGATTAGGCCGTCTCAGCGCAGACACTCGACGCGATCCGTAACGTTATCGCGTCACAATTGGATGGCGCAATGCAAGCGCACGATCTTCGGACACGGCACGCAGGCGCGGCAATATTTATTGATTTCCATCTGGTCGTGCCCGGTGGAACGACGGTTTTTCAATCGCATGAAATCTGCGACCGGATAGAGAATTCTCTGAAAGATTTCTTGGCTGGAGCCAAAATCACGATCCATGTCGAACCGGAACACAAGTTAAAGCATTCAGGAGCGATAGTTCCAGACTGAACATGCAATTCTAGTGCTGTGCTGCAAGTGCCTGAATGACCTTAAAAGAGGCATCTCTACCCTCCCAGAACCGACCATTTCTTGAACGGTTCACAAACCCGTATTCTGACGCTTGTGCAAATGTAGATACTAAACTCCGCAAAACAGAAGCTTGGGAATTGCCAGCACACTGGCGGACATACCACTGCCCCTCCAAACTACAATAAGGTGCAATATACCAATGGTGCGGGCGGGGGGACTCGAACCCCCACGGGGCTACGCCCCAACAGATTTTAAGTCTGGTGTGTCTACCATTCCACCACGCCCGCATCCGCCGCACCATACAAAGCATTGCGCCCTTGTAAACATGTCACCGATGCAAATATCTCAAATGTCTTCGCCCTTCAGGCCCAGCGGTGCGCCTTTGGCCAGCAGCGCCTTTTCCGACAGCCACGGGTTGTTCGCCACAGCCGCCAGCATCTGTTCGCGCGCCTCGGCGATGCGGCCCAAATTCATCAGCGTCAGCCCCCTGCCCGACTGCGCCGCCACATGGCGCGGTTGCAACACCAGCGCGCGGTCCAGATCCAGCAATGCGGCGGCGTAATCCTCGCGCAGGAAACTGATATAGGCGCGCTGGTTCCAGCCCTCTGCATAGTCAGGGCAATATTCGGTCAGGCGCGTAAACTCAAGATGGGCAGCAGGAAAATCAAAACTGCCACGCGCCGCCATCCCGCGGTCCAGCACCGCTTGCGCCGCCTCATCAGGCGCGCGCAACCAGACCTTCCACATCGCGTCGGATGCCGCCTGCCCTTGCCGGAAATCCGCAGCCGTTTGCGCCTGCGTGATCAGCTGCGCAAGCTCCTCACTAACGTCATGCACGGCCGCGCACTCCTGCGCTGAAGCAGCGTTGGTAAGGGCGGGGCCAACCATCAGGGCTAAGGCAAACAGGATACGCATGCGGTGTGAGATGACGCAGGGGAGGCTTCCGTCAAGCCCCCTCAGACAACATTACTTCCTTCACAGCCTCCATCGCCACATAGGTCGAGGTAGACCCCACATGCGGCAACGCCGAGATCGTATCGCCCAGAAACGCGCGATAGCTGTTCATGTCGCGGGTGCGCACCTTCAGCAAATAGTCAAAATTGCCTGCAATCATATGCGCCTGCTCAATCTGTGAAACTTTTGCAACCGCTGCGTTAAACGCCGCCAACGCCGCCTCCCGTGTATCGGTCAGGCGAACCTCCACAAACGCCACATGGTCCAGCCCCAGACGGATAGGATTTAGCATGGCGCGATACCCCAGAATCACGCCATTCTCCTCCAGACGCCGCAAACGCGCCTGCGTCGGAGACTTGGACAAACCGATCCGTTTCGCCAGATCAGTGATGCTGATACGCCCGTCTTCTGCCAGTGTAGCGAGAATCGCTTGATCGAACCGATCCAGATCAGAAGTGTTTTGCACTATAAATCCCCAAAAATTAAAGCATTAAACCTTCATATGGTCACATCTTCAGTCAACATGCCTTTAAAATAGCACATATACTAGTCAAAACCATTTCATGGAGTGATCAAATGGCCTTCGATACTTCCCTATCTCTGCGCGCCCGTATTGATACCGCCACATATAGCGATGCCAAAACGGTACTGGCCTCGCTGATAAACACCGCAGCCCTGACCGCCCAAGACCGCGCGGAAATCTGTGGCACCGCCGCCGGACTTGTGCGCGCCATCCGCTCCACCACAGCGCCGGGCATGATGGAGGTTTTCCTTGCGGAATACGGTCTGTCTACCGACGAAGGCGTTGCCCTGATGTGTCTGGCCGAAGCGCTGCTGCGTGTGCCCGATGCCGATACCATGGATGCCCTGATCGAGGACAAGATCGCGCCGTCCGACTGGGGCCGTCACATGGGCCACTCTACCTCTACAATGGTGAACGCGTCCACATGGGCGCTGATGCTGACCGGCCGCGTGCTTGATGATGAACAGCCCGGCCCCGTGCGCCACCTGCGCGCCGCCATAAAACGTTTGGGCGAGCCTGTGATCCGCACCGCTGTCTCCCGCGCCATGAAGGAAATGGGCCGCCAGTTTGTGCTGGGCGAAGACATCAAAGGCGCTATGAAACGCGCGGCCGGCATGGAGGCCAAAGGCTTCACCTACTCCTACGACATGCTCGGCGAAGCCGCGCGCACCGAAGCAGATGCCCGCCGCTATCACCTCAGCTATTCCGACGCGATCTCCTCCATCGCGCGCGGTTGCACCCATGACGACATCCGCAAAAACCCCGGCATCTCCGTCAAACTCTCCGCCCTGCACCCGCGCTATGAGGTCGCCCAAGAAGCCTCTGTGATGACCGACCTCGTGCCGCGCCTGCGCGCCCTGTGCCTGCTCGCAAAATCTGCCGGCATGGGCCTGAACGTGGACGCAGAAGAAGCCGACCGCCTTGGCCTGTCGCTCGACGTGATCAACGCTGTGATGGCCGAGCCTGCGCTGGCCGGCTGGGACGGTTTCGGCATTGTGGTACAGGCTTACGGCCCCCGCGCTGCCGGCGTGATTGATGCCCTCTACGAGATGGCCCAAACCCACAACCGCCGCATCATGGTGCGACTGGTCAAAGGCGCCTATTGGGACACCGAGATCAAGCGCGCACAGGTCGAAGGCGTGGACGGCTTCCCCGTTTTCACCCGCAAGGCCGCCACAGACGTCAGCTATATCTCCAATGCCCGCAAACTGCTGGGCATGACAGACCGCATCTATCCCCAGTTCGCCACCCATAACGCGCATACCGTCGCGGCTGTGCTGCACATGGGTCAGGACAAGGAAGCATACGAGTTCCAACGCCTGCACGGCATGGGCGAGACACTGCATAACATCGTGCTCAAAGAGCACGGCAGCCGTTGCCGCATCTATGCTCCCGTCGGCGCGCACAAAGACCTGCTCGCGTACCTCGTGCGCCGCCTGCTGGAAAACGGTGCGAACTCCAGCTTCGTCAACCAGATCGTCGACGAAGACGTGGCCCCCGAAGAAGTCGCAGCCGACCCCTTTGCCAAACTGGAAGACAGCATTGCGGTCATCCCGACCGGCCCCGAGATCTTCCGCCCCCTGCGCGCCAACGCCATAGGCTTTGACCTGAACCACACACCAACCCTCACGGCGATTGAAACCGAGCGCGCGCCCTATGCAGATGTCACATTGACCGCCCTGCCGCTGATCGCAGGCGGCGCCAAAGGCGGTGCTTCCCAAGCCGTGCAAAACCCTGCCGGCCTGGGCACATCCCCGGGCACAGTGCACCCCGCCACACCTGCCGATGTGGCACAAGCGCTGGACGCCGCCACGCCATGGAACGCCCCTTTGAGCGAGCGCCGCAAGGCTCTGCTGCGCGCCGCCGACATCTATGAGGAACGCTACGGCGAGATTTTTGCCCTGCTGACCCGCGAGGCTGGCAAAGGCCTGCCCGACTGCGTGGCCGAACTGCGCGAAGGCGTGGATTTCCTGCGCTACTACGCCGCCCAAGCCACCAACATGCCACCTGCGGGCCTGTTCACCTGCATCTCGCCGTGGAACTTCCCCTTCGCCATCTTCCTCGGCCAGATCGGCGCCGCCCTCGCCGCCGGCAACGCTGTGCTGGCAAAACCGGCCGAGCAAACGCCCCTCATCGCCCATATGGCCATCAACGTCCTACACGAGGCCGGCGTGCCCCTCACAGCACTCCAACTGCTGCCAGGCGCAGGGGACGTCGGTGCCGCCCTCACCTCTGACCCGCGCATAAACGGCGTGGCCTTCACCGGCTCCACCGCCACCGCCCAGCGCATCCGCGCCGCCATGGCAGAGCACTGCGCCCCCGGCACCCCGCTGATCGCCGAGACAGGTGGCCTGAACGCCATGATCGTCGACTCAACAGCGCTGCCCGAACAGGCCGTGCAGGCGATTATCGAAAGCGCATTCCAATCCGCAGGCCAGCGCTGCTCCGCACTGCGCTGCGTCTACGTTCAGGAGGACATTGCCGAACCTTTCCTGAAAATGATGACAGGTGCCATGCAGTGCCTGAACATGGGTGACCCGTGGCAGCTGAGCACAGACGTCGGTCCCGTCATCGACGAAGCCGCCCGCAAAGGCATCGCCGATCATATCGAAACAGCCCGCAGCGAAGGGCGCTTGATCGCCGAATTACACGCCCCCGATCACGGAACCTACATCGCCCCCACAATCATTCGCGTGAAAGGCGTTGGTGATCTGGAGCGGGAAATCTTCGGCCCCGTCCTGCACATGGCCACTTTCAAGTCCCATCAGTTGGACGCAGTGATAGATGCCATCAACGCCACCGGCTACGGCCTCACCTTTGGCCTGCACACCCGCATCGACGACCGCGTCCAGCACGTCTCCGAGCGGATCGAGGCCGGCAATATCTATATCAACCGCAACCAGATTGGCGCCATTGTGGGCAGCCAGCCCTTCGGCGGTGAAGGCCTGTCCGGTACCGGCCCAAAGGCGGGCGGTCCCAACTACCTGCCCCGCTTCTCGGCTCCCGATCTGGCAGAAGCCTCACCCGCTTGGGAGAACTCCGCATCCCTGCCCGCCCTGCCTACACATGAAGTGAAGGTGCTGGATACCGTCTCGCTCCCCGGCCCCACCGGAGAAAGCAACCGCCTCTCCACCATGCCACGCCCCGCAATCCTGTGCCTTGGCCCGACAGCCGAAACCGCCGCCGCACAGAAACGCGCCGTCGAAGCCTTGGGCGGCGTCGCAGTCATCGCCACAGGGACAATCGCGCCCGATGCCCTTTCCTCCGGCCCCGACTTCGGCGGCGTCCTGTGGTGGGGTGACGTGGAAACAGCCCGCGCTTACGAAAAGGCCCTCGCCCGGCGCAAAGGCCCGATCATTCCGCTGCTGCGCGGCCTGCCCGATACCGCCAGTGTCCGGCAAGAGCGCCACGTATGCGTGGACACCACAGCTTCAGGCGGCAACGCGGCCCTGCTCGGCGCCTCCACCTAAAACCCGTCGCGCGCAGGCCTCCCCCTGCGCGCGACGCTACCACTTCTTTATTTTGCCAATAAACTCAATCCCATCCTCTCTGCGCCCCTATACCGCGTAGATCACAGCCCCCTTGACGCCCCAGCTGCAATTGCACAACGTGGGCGCACATGTTTCCCATCCGTGATCATAACCCCTCGGGCCGCATCCCCTATGTGACCTACGCACTGATGGCCGCCAACATCGGCATCTTCCTCAGCATGCTGCCTATGTCACAAGACGAACAAGCCCTGCATCTGTTCTACTATGACTGGGCACTTCTGCCGCGCCGCATCATCGCAAGCGACGGCCTCGGCGCCCTCCTCACCTCGCAATTTCTGCACGCCGGCTGGCTGCATCTGGCAGGTAACATGTTGTTTTTGTGGATATTCGGTGACAACGTCGAGGATGAGATGGGCCACCTCCCGTATCTAGGGTTTTACCTGATCACCGGTGTCCTTTCAGGTCTTGCACATGTTGCCGCCGACCCCACATCCTTTGTCCCGACTGTCGGCGCCTCCGGTGCCATTGCGGGCGTTATGGGCGGCTATCTCCTCCTCTTCCCAAAAGCCAAGGTGGATATCCTGCTGGTCTTTGTGATCTTTTTCCGCATCTTCCCAATACCGGCATGGACCATACTGATGCTCTGGTTCGGCATGCAATTCATTGGCGGCTTGGGCACAGTACCCGGCACAGGCGGCGTGGCCTATTGGGCCCATGCCGGCGGGTTTATTGCGGGTGTCCTGCTGACAGTCCCGGTCTGGCTGCGACTGGGCGGAAGGGCGTTTTGGCAGGCCACACACGGCCACCCGCCGCATCCTCCCGCGACATACCCGCTTCCCAGCTCTCTCCCCAAAGTGAAACGCAAATGAGCCTCGCAATCACCGCAACCTGCCATTGCGGCGCCTGTGCCATCAAGGCCACCCTGCCCCATGGCCTCAGCGATGCCGCCCGTTGCACCTGCTCGTTCTGCAAACGCCGCCAAGCGGCAGCTGTGACAGCCACAACCGCCAGCCTCAGCGTTACCAAAGGTGCAGACACCCTACAGCGCTACAGCTGGGGCACGCACACGGCCAAGCATTACTTTTGTAAAATCTGTGGCATCTACCTCTACCACCAACGCCGCGCAGACCCCGCGCAATGCGGAATCAACCTTGGCTGTATTGAAGGTGTAGAGACATGGCAGCACGAGCCCGTGCGCTGGACCGACGGCGTCAACCACCCGTCGGACCGCACATAGCCTAGCCGCGCACAACTTTCGAGAAGCTGCTAAAGAGCGCCTCGTTAGAGGCAACAATCTCGCCGTCCACCAGAACGTCACCGCGCGGATTGATCGGCTCGACCAGACCACCCGCCTCTTTGACAATGATCACGCCCGCAGCCAGATCCCAAACGTTCAAACGACGCTCCCAGAACCCGTCATAACGACCCGCAGCGACATAGGCCAAATCCAGCGCCGCCGAACCCCAGCGGCGGATACCCGCACAAGTCGGTGCGATACGCGCCATATCCTGCAATGTGGCAGGCAAGTCCGAACGGCCAGCAAAAGGAATACCCGTCGCAAAAATCGATTCGATCATCTTGTGACGGCCGGACACCCGCAAGCGGCTCTCGTTGAGCCACGCCCCCGCGCCCTTCTCGGCATAGAACATCTCGTCTTTGGCGGCGTCAAAGACAACACCCGCCACGATCTGGCCCTTATGCTCCAACGCAATGGACACAGCCCAATGCGGCAGCGCGTGCAGGAAATTTGTGGTCCCGTCCAACGGGTCAACAATCCAGCGGCGTGTGGGGTCTTCGCCCTCTTCCGCGCCACCTTCCTCGGCAATCCAGCCATAAGTCGGGCGTGCGGCACGCAATTCATCTTTCAGGATTTTCTCGGCGTTGATATCGGCACGGCTGACAAAATCACCCGCCCCCTTCATCGACACCTGAAGCTGTTCAACTTCGCGGAAGTCCTTCACCAACGCACGGCCCGCTTTACGCGCGGCTTTGATCATGATGTTAAGATTTGCACTGCCTACCATGTCATGCTGGCCTTTTCTGAATGGATCAAGCGCCCTCATAGGACGCCCGCCGCAGAAAGCCAAGAGCCAGTGACGTAGCGTGTCACTTGTACCGCGTCGGCACTCCGCTACGTATGGCGAAACCAACGGAGGATCCCATGACTGAAATGATGAAACAGATCGCACTTGCCAGCCGCCCCACAGGCGCGCCGACCCCGGCAAACTTCCGTCTGGAAGAGCTGCCCATCCCCACACCGGGTGAAGGCGAAGTACTGGTGCGCGTGCACTACATGTCCCTTGACCCCTATATGCGTGGCCGCATGGACGATGCAAAATCCTACGCCTCCAACATTCCGGTGAACGGCAAAATGGAAGGCGGCTCGGTCGGTGAAATCATCGCCTCCAACGCAAAAGGCTTCGAGGTTGGCGAATTTGTAATGGGCGGCTTCGGCTGGGCCACACACGCGGTCGCTCCTGCTGCTGGCCTCGCCAAGATCGATCCCAAGGCAGCCCCCATCACCTATGCACTCGGCGTGCTGGGCATGCCGGGCCTCACCGGCTGGTACGGCCTGACCGAACTGGGCAAACCAAAAGCAGGCGAAACCCTTGTTGTTGCCGCCGCTACCGGCCCCGTCGGCTCCATGGTCGGCCAGATCGCCAAATCCATGGGCCTGCGCACGGTTGGCATCGCCGGCGGCCCCGAGAAATGCAAAACCGCTGTCGAGCATTTCGGCTTTGACATCTGCCTTGACCACCGCGCCTATGCCACAGCCACCGACCTGCGCGCAGCCCTGAAAGAAGCAGCACCCAAAGGCGTCGACATCTATTTCGAAAACGTCGGCGGCAAAGTCCTCGAAGCGGTGATGCCCCTGATGAACCAGCACGGCCGCATCCCGATCTGCGGCATGATCTCATGGTACAACGAGGGCGGCCTTGGCGCAGATGCCATCGAGAAAACCCTCACAGCCCCGAAACTCTGGCGCACAATCCTCGTCAATTTTCTGAGCGTGAACGGCTTTATCATCTCCAACCACTGGAACCGCATGCCTGATTTCCACAAAGCCGTCGGCCCGATGATCGCCAGCGGTCAGGTCAAAGTGCAGGAAGACATCACCGAAGGTCTGGAGAACGCCCCCGAAGCCTTCATCAAACTGCTCACTGGCGGCAACACCGGCAAAGCCATCGTAAAAGTGATCTAACCCAAATCCCCGCGCTGCCCCAACCGGCGGCGCGGGACCCGTTTGCAGCCAAAGCGATTGGCGGCATGGAGCCCACTTTACCGGTTTTCTATTGTGCAGCGAAGCTCGGCTTTAGGTGGAAGCCACTGGTTTTATGATCACCTGAACAGTGAAGCGCAGGTGATCAAATCATTGCGTCACTCGCTTCGAACGATCTCGCTGTAGTCGCCGCGCAATTGCAGCGTGACCGTAACGTCGGCGTTGTCGCGGTTGCGCCAGAACCAGCCGTGATCCCCTGCGAAGGGTGTCTGGAAGCTGCCCTCACCAGATGTTTGGCCACGTCCCTTTTCATATGTAACCGCGTCGCCGCCTGAATGGGCATGAAGGTCGAAGTTGACGCGCCCACCAGTTGACGACCATGCATAAGTCAGGGTGGCACCCTCTTCCATGGTCGCCTTGATCTCTGTGGAATCGCCGGGTGCGAGGGTGAAGGTGATCTCGTCCTGCCACGCTTCCTGTGCCTGGGCCGCCCCGACAAACAATACGAAGATATCGTTCATCAGGGATGAGGATTCGTCCCCTCCGTGTAGCGCCCCGTCTGCGGCGGCTTCTGCGGCAAGCTGCTGCTTGATCTCGCCCATCTCAGTCAGGCCGAGGATGTTGCCCACGCCTGTCGGGTCTGTTCCGTGTTCAGCGGGGAGGTAAACGCAGACCCCGATGAACACGGCCCCGATGCCGGCGATAATCGAGGAACGGCGCAGTTGTGCCTTGGTGGGCAGGTCTTCGATGTTGGGTTTTGGTGCATTGTGCATTGTTCTTTTCCTATTCTTATGTACTGGCGATGTAGCCTGCGATCTGCTGGTACGTCAGCAGAAGGCCAAGGCCGGCCATGATGATGTTTGCGACAGATGCCTGACGCATGAAATTGGGGCTACGACGCCAGTACCCCATGACGATCAAGATCACGAACAAGGCCAGCAGTTGCCCGACCTCAACGCCGACGTTGAAGGCCAGAAGGTTGGCCAGCAGCCCGTCTTCAGCAATCTGGTATTCGAGGATTTTGGACGCCAGACCCGTCCCGTGGAACAAACCGAAGATCAACGTGGCTGCTTTGGTATTAGGTTGAAAGCCGAACCACTTCTGGAAGGTGCCAAGGTTGTCGAGCGCCTTGTAGACGACCGACAGGCCGATGATCGCGTCGATGATATAGGCGTTGATACCCCAGCCAAACCACACGCCCAAAAGCATAGTGACCGAGTGGCCGATGGCGAACAGGCTGACGTAAATCGCCAAGTCCTTCATGTGGTAGAGGAAGAACACGACGCCCAGCAGGAACAGGATGTGATCGTAGCCCGTCATCATGTGCTTTGCGCCCAGATAGATGAACGAGATTATATGCACCCCGAAAATCTCTTGGATGTAGCCCGCGTCCCCTGGGGTCACGTCATGGGCATAGGCCGAGGTCGCGAATGCCATAAGCATCAAGACGACGGTGGTGAAGATGGTCAGGGACTGTCGCAGAGGATGCGTCTGCTGCCCCGACCGATAGGATCGGTTTGGTATCATTTTGATTTTCCGTTTGTTGATTGTGATGGATTGGAACGCCCTGTCGGGCGCAGCATCACACTCGTGGCGGTCGTTCTAACCCGTAGTCTCTTCTGTCAGCCATGGCACTGGGTGCCATCATCCAGCTTGTGTTGGTGGGCATGATAAAACCCGAAGGATCGCGTGGTGGAAGAAACGCGATGTTGTGTTCATGATCCGCGATCTCATGGATGTGGTCATGATAGGCATGCATCAGGTCAATGATGTCTTCATGGGCGTGGCCATGTTCTGCAATCTCGGCGTGATGTTCCGCGACGATCTTTGCGAGTTCCGTGAAATCATGGGTGACCGAACGGGAGTTCGCAGACAGGAGCATACCAACCGCCAAAGCGATGGTTAGCATTCCTCTCAGGTATCCCGTGATTGCCAGTGTCATTCTTCCTGCTCTTATGGGTCTTGGCCCACTTTTTGGCATTTTTACTTATTTAATTCAAAAATCAAGTTCCGACAATCACGCAATTTTGCTTGAAGCAGACGTTGCGCGGAAAGAGGCGAACGGCAACTAAGTCCTGCAAACCGGACCTCGCCCCCACCTCACACCGCCTGCAACTTGCGTGCCTCAACCCCCGCCAGCCCCAGCAATTCGCGCATAAACGGCTTCTCGCGGTCTTCACTGCGGATCGCCGCGTATAGCCTGCGGGTGATGCCGCCTTTGGTCAGGGGCCGTGTGACATAATCCGAGGAATACTTCACCTCACGTACGACCCAGTCAGGTAGCACAGATACCCCGCGGTTCGACGCCACCAACAGCAAGATCACCGCCGTCAATTCCACCTGCCGGATATTTGCAGGCTCCACCTTGGCCGGAATCAACAGCTGGCTGAACACATCCAGACGTGTGCGCTCCACCGGATAGGTGATCAACGTCTCACCGCGAAAATCCTCCGCCTCGATAAAACCCTTCTTGGCCAGCGGATGCGCGCTCGCCGCGACAAAAACCGCTTTGTAGTCAAACAGCTCGATAAACTCTACGCCATCAATTTCTTCCGGATCACTGGAGATCACCAGATCCACCTCCTGCCGCAGCAACGCGGGCAGTGCGTCAAAGGCCAGACCGGGGCGGATATCCACGTCCACATCGCCAAAACTGCGGCGGAACTGCTCCAGCACCGGAAACAACCACTCGAAACAGGCGTGACACTCGATCGCGATATGCATGCGCCCCGTGCTGCCATCGCGCAGCCCGCTGAATTCATCCTGCAAGGCCGCGACCTGTGGCAACACCTGCTCGGCCAGCTTCAACAGCCGCTGCCCCGCAGGCGACAGCTTGAGCGGCTTGGAGCGGCGGACAAACAGCTCCACCCCCGCCTGATCTTCCAGCCCCTTGACCTGATGGCTCAGCGCGGATTGCGTGATGTTCATCATCTCCGCCGCCTTGGCCAAACCGCCCGCGCGGTGGATGGCCTGTATGGTACGCAGATGGCGGAATTCGATGTGCATATGAGCTGATCCTCATGTTGATGATGAAAATTATGAATTTGTCTCATGTCGAATAGCATGTCACACATTAGGAAATCAACAAGGATGCCAGACATGACACCCCCTTCAGTTTCTTTCGAAATCTTCCCGCCCAAATCCGTCGATGCGGCTTTCAAGCTGTGGGATACGGCACAGGCGCTGGCCCCTCTGGCCCCGCGTTTCTTCTCGGTCACCTACGGCGCAGGCGGGACCACCCGTGACCTCACCCATGACGCCGCACATGTGCTGCACCGCACCTCCGGTCTACCCGTTTCGGCGCATCTGACCTGTGTCGGCGCCAACGTGGCCGAGACACTGGAAGTCGCCGAGAAGTTCCATCAGGCGGGTGTCACCGATATCGTCGCCCTGCGCGGCGATCCGCAAAACGGCGCCGAGCATTTCACCCCTCATCCGGACGGCTTCAAAAACTCGGTCGAGCTGATCGAGGCGCTGGCCCTGCAAGACAAATTCACCATCCGCGTGGGCGCCTACCCGGATTGCCACCCCGACGCCGTCAGCCAGCACGCCAACATCCAATACCTCAAGCGCAAATTCGATGCCGGCGCGGATGAGGCCCTGACGCAGTTCTTCTTTGAGCCCGAGCCTTTCCTGCGCTTTCGCGACCAATGCGCAGCGGCGGGCATCACCAAACCGATTGTGCCCGGCATCCTGCCCGTCACCAACTGGACCTCGGCGCGCAAATTCGCCGAGCGTTGCGGCACAAAAATCCCGGCATGGCTGGACGAAGCCTACCGTGCAGCAGAACGCGATGGCCGGACCGAACTGCTCTCGACCTCCCTATGCGCCGAGCTGTGCAGCGATCTGGTGGACGAAGGTGTAGACGCGCTGCATTTCTACACGCTCAACCGCCCGGACCTGACCCGTGATGTCTGCCGCGCCTTGGGTGTGGCGCCCCAATCACAGCTTTCCAACGTGGCGTAACACCTTGCCACTGCGCACAAAGCGGCTCTAGGCTGGGGCAAACATCCCAGCCGGAGCCTGCCCCATGCGTCGCCTTGCCACCAAACCCGAAGACCTTCTGAGCACTCAAGATGCGATCAAACTAACCGGTCTCGAGTTTATGCAGAGCATTCTGGACGGTACCAACCCCGGCCCGCCCATCGGGGCCACCATGGGCTATACATTACACAGCGTAGAGGCGGGCCACTGCGTCTTCCGCGGCACCCCCGAATTCAACGTCACCAACCCGATGGGCACAGTGCACGGCGGCTGGTACGGCACGCTGCTGGACAGCGCCATGGCCTGTGCCGTGATGACGATGGTGCCGCGTGGATCGGTCTACACCACACTGGAATACAAGATTAACATCCTGCGCTCTATCCCGTTGGGCATGACGATTGATTGCATCGGCAAGATTGACCATGTGGGCCGCTCGACAGGGGTTGCCCATGGTGAAATCAGGGGTGTGGACGACGGCAAGCTGTATGCCACAGGCTCGACCACCTGCATCGTCATGAAGGTCGGCTGACGCGATGTCTCAGCGCAACATGCTCTTGTGCAGCTTGATGTCGTAGGACTTGGCCAGTGACTGGCAGTAGTCCACCCAATCACCGAATTCCGCCTTAAACGCCATGGTATTGCCCATGTCGACCCACGCGTCCCGCTTTGCCGATTGAACTTTGACCAGTTCGGCAGTATTGCGGCCTTCCGCTTGGGATTGCTGCCGCGCCGCCGCTGCCATTAATACTGCTGCTTCATCGAGGTACTGCTTTTGCGGTTGCTGGTGGACATAGTCCTCCATCACATCCATCAAGGCACCACATTGCGCCATACCCCAACTGACAGGCTGTGCATGTGTGGGCGCCGGCAAAAGAAGAGCAGCAGTCAAAACATATCGAAACATAGCTTACCTCTTACAGTTCAGAACTGCGAGGATGCCTGCGCGAAGCGGCAAGACTATGACCGCATTCTGGCAATTTCAACTAATGGGTGTAGTTCTTCGCTCGGGACAACCTGAATACTGCTGTGCAGCTGCTCGGACGGATCAGCGCCAATAACCCGCTTGCGCCGTGTCACAAACAATTTGCCCCAGCCCGCCCATGTGCCGATCGACGGCGCAGTGACATCCTGCACAAACCGGTCCTGCCAGTTGTCGGGCAACGGCAAACCCATCTGTGCCGCTTGCTCCAGCATCCAGACCAACGGAATGTTCGACAAGGACCGCGAGGCCTGTCGCCCGCTCAACTGGCCACCAATATCCCCATGACTTCCGCGAAACCACACCTGCCGGATCTGGTCTGGCCGCGCGGGGTCGCTGGTCCACATCACGGGGCGGTAAACCACCCGCGTCTCGTCCCGCGCCAAGGCCTGACAGCCGCGCTTTACACAGGCACTCAGGTCATGGTTATGGAACGTATGGCGCGCCGCACTCAGCCGCCACAGGACTGGCGCATTGATCCCCAGTGATTTGACAGTATCCCAAACCCCTACAAATTCGATTGTCGTTTGCGGACGGCAATGCGCTGCCCTGAATGCTTTGGCCTCTGCACTGATCAGGCGGCGTTCATAAAGCCGGTAAACCTGCCTGATATTCCGCTCTGTTGCGTTTTCACGCGTCAGTAGCCCCATACGATCAATGATTCCGGCCAGCGAGCGGACTGCATAGCCCCCCCGCGAATAGCCCATCAGATAAATCCGGTCCCCGTCACGGTAACGCGATGCCAGATAGCCATAGGCGCGCCTGATTTGCCGGTTGATCCCGCGCCCCGTGGCAACATACCGCACCGTGCGCCAGCTGTCCCATTGCAATCCGGGCTCGTAATAGATCGATATGCTGCTGCCCATTTCACGGGCCAGCCCATAGGCAATGCCCGCATTGGTTTCACAGCCGGGGTCCAGCGTGGACATTGTGCCGTCAAGGATCACCAGATGCACCTGCGGCCCACGCACCGGACGGATGTCTGTATCCGGCCGGTGCCACAAACGGCCAAACAGCCGCCTCACCAACGAGGGATTCTCATTATTCTGCGGCGATGGCCTCACCTTGCAACAACTCCCACACCTTATGCGGCGTAAACGGCATATCCGCCTGACGCACGCCATGCTCCCACAGCGCATCCTGCACTGCATTAGACAGAGCCGCTAACGCACCAACCGTTCCAGCCTCGCCGCACCCCTTCATGCCCATGATATTGGCCGTCGAAGGGACGGGCTCGCTGGTGAACGAAATATAAGGCACATCCAACGCGCGCGGCATCGCATAGTCCATAAACGATGCCGTGAGCAGCTGACCGTCCTCGTCATAGACAACACGCTCCTGCAAGGCCTGCCCGATGCCCTGAACAACACCGCCGTGCACCTGCCCCTCGGCCAGCAACGGGTTAATCAGATTGCCGAAATCATCGACAACGGTGTAGCGGTCCGTCGTCACAATCCCTGTCTCGGGGTCGATCACAACTTCGCAGATATGCGCCCCGTTGGGAAAGCTGCGGCCGTCCAGCGTCGCGCGCTCGTGATGGGTCAGCAGATCATCGCGGCCCTTGTCCCGCGCCATCTCCGCCACGTCCCGCATGGTCGGCGTCAGGTTAGAGCCTTCCGCACGGAACCGCTCGTCGTCAAAGCTGATCTCGGAGGCAGGCACCCCCATTTCCTCCGCCAGAAACACCGTAAACACCTCTTTCATCTTGCCAACCGTCGCCAATGTGGCGTTGTTCTGCACCGTGACCGAGCGCGACCCCCCCGTGCCGCCGCCTTTGGCAATCAGGTCACTGTCGCCCTGAATGACGGCAATCCTATCCGCAGGAATACCTGTCTGGTCGCTGAGGAACTTGGCATAAACAGTCTCGTGCCCCTGCCCGCCTGATTGCGTGCCGACAAGGATCTCCACCGTGCCGTCCGCAAGAAAGTTGACCTTCGCCCCCTCGCTGGGGTCGCCCAAAATACTCTCGATATAATAACAAATACCCTGCCCGCGCAGCAGCCCGCGCTTGGCATCCGCCGCCTTGCGGGCCGCAAAACCCGCCGCATCCGCCTCCTGCGCGCCGCGTGTCAGGACCTTGTCGAAATCGCCCACATCATACGTCTCACCCGTAGCGGCAGCATAGGGAAACTGCGCCGGCTTGATAAAATTGATCCGGCGCAGCTCCAGCGGATCAACGCCCAACTCGCGCGCCGCACGGTCCATCACCCGCTCCAGCACATAGATCGCCTCGGGGCGGCCCGCGCCGCGGTAGGCATCCACCTGCACGGTGTTGGTGTAATACCCCTCAACCTGCAGCCAAGTGGTCTGCACATCGTAAACACCCATCAAAACACGGCTGAACAACTGCGTCTGGATAAACTGGCCAAACTGGCTGTTATAAGCCCCCAGATTACACTTCGACGTCACACGGTAAGCGGTGATCTTGTTGTTCTCGTCAAACGCCAGCTCCGCCAAACTGGTCAGATCCCGCCCGCCATTGTCACTCAGCATCGCCTCGGTCCGCTCGGACATCCAGTGCACGGGCCTGTTCAGAACACGGGCAGCATGGCTGACAAGGAAATGCTCGGGGTAGGTCATCGACTTCATGCCAAAGGCGCCGCCGGTGTCAGGGTTGGTCACCCGCACATTGGCCTCGTCCAGACCAAAGGCCTTCACCAGATTGTCCTTATGCACCCAGACACCCTGCCCGTTGTTGGCCAGATGCAGACGTGTGCCGTCCCACTCGGCAAAACAGCCGCGCGGCTCAAGGCTATTCACAATGATCCGGTTGTCCCCCACATCCAGCGCCACAGTCTTGGCAGCAGCCTTGAAGGCGGCCTCGGTGGCAGCCTCATCGCCCATCCCCCAATCAAAGGCACAGTTGTCCGGCGCCTCCGCATGCACGGTTTCCCCACCGCGTGTGATGTCAATCTTGGCGGGCAACTCATCCACATCGAACATGATCAGCTCGGCAGCGTCGCGGGCCTGCTCGTAAGTATCCGCCACAATCACCGCCACCGGCTCCCCCACATAAAGAACCTTGTCCTTTGCCAACATCGGGCGCAGGGGCGCTGCACCGCCGCTGCCATCGCGGTTCTTGATGATCGCCCCGTTCAAGGCAATGTTGATCCCCGCCGCTTCCATATCCGCGCAGGTAAACGCCAGATGCACGCCCTCGGCCTGCGCCGCCTCGCTCAGGTCCAGCTCGGTGATCACGCCATGCGCCACGGAGGAGCGGAAAACATAGGTCTGCAATGCCCCTTCCGGTACGATGTCATCCACATAGCGCCCCGCACCTGTCAGAAACCGCACATCCTCAACCCGTTTGACCGATTGGCTTTTGCCGAATTTTTCCATGCGCTTGCTCCCTGAAGTCCGCAATATCTCTTGCCCGAAACCTAGCGGACCTATCCGCCATGTCCACCCACCACATAGCGTCACAAGCGCTAACCCTTCCCCTCTGCCGCATGCTCCGCTACATCAGCCTCCAAACAACAATACGGGACCGATGATCATGGCACTGGAAAAGAACTTCGACGCAACCGGGGCCGAAGCCCGCCTCTACGCCGCTTGGGAACAGGCCGGCGCCTTCAAAGCAGGCGCAAACGCGTCGCGCGATGAGACCTACTGCGTCATGATCCCGCCGCCCAACGTCAACGGCTCGCTGCACGTCGGCCACGCGTTCAACAACACGCTCCAAGACATCCTGACGCGCTGGCACCGCATGCGCGGGTTTGACACGCTCTGGCAGCCCGGTCAGGACCACGCGGGCATCGCGCTCCAGTTGGCCGTGGAAAACCAGCTTGCCAAAGAAGGCATCAAACGCACCGACCTCACCCGCGAAGAGTTCTTGCAGCATGCATGGGCCTACAAAGAGCAGACCGCCGGCACCATCGTGGGCCAGCTCAAACGCCTCGGCTCAAGCTGCGACTGGTCGCGCAACGCCTTCACCATGTCCGGCGCGCCGGGCGACACGCGCGTAGGCCACGAGAATTCGCCCAACTTCCACGACGCCGTGATCAAAGTCTTTGTGCAGATGTACCAGAGCGGCAAAATCTACCGCGGCAAACGCCTCGTCAACTGGGACCCGCGGTTCGAGACGGCAATCTCCGATCTCGAAGTCGAGAACACCGAAGTGCCGGGCCACATGTGGCACTTCAAATACCCGCTGGCGGGCGGTGCAACCTATGAATATGTCGAGAAGGACGAAGACGGTGTTGAGACACTGCGCGAAACCCGCGACTACATCTCCATCGCCACAACCCGCCCTGAGACGATGCTCGGGGACGGCGCTGTCGCCGTTCATCCATCAGATGAGCGTTACGCCCCAATCATCGGAAAACTCTGCGAAATTCCCGTCGGCCCCAAGGCACTCCGCCGCCTGATCCCCATCATCACCGATGAATACCCAGATAAGGATTTCGGCTCTGGTGCGGTAAAGATCACAGGCGCCCATGACTTCAACGACTACCAAGTCGCCAAGCGCAACAACATCCCGATGTATCCGCTGATGGACACCAAGGCCGCCATGCGCGCCGATGGCAAGCCCTACGCTGAAGAAGCAGCCGTTGCCCAAGCCATCGCCAACGGCGAGCAGACCTTCGACGAGGCAATGATCGCCGCGATGAACCTTGTCCCAGACGAATACCGTGGCCTCGACCGCTTTGCCGCGCGCGAGAAAGTCATCGCAGACATCACGTCTGAGGGCCTCGCCGTGATGCATGACGTCACTCGCACGGTGAAGGACGAAGACGGCAACAAATCGGAAGTGACCGAGACTGTCCCTTACGTCGAGAGCAAACCCATCATGCAACCCTTCGGCGACCGCTCCAAAGTGGTCATCGAGCCGATGCTCACCGACCAATGGTTCGTAGATACCGCCCAAATCGTAGGCCCCGCCCTCGACGCCGTGCGCAACGGCGACGTCAAAATCATGCCCGAGAGCGGTGAAAAAGTGTACTATAACTGGCTCGACAACATCGAGCCATGGTGCATCTCGCGCCAGCTGTGGTGGGGTCACCAGATACCAGTTTGGTACGGCCTCGACCTCAAGCGCGAAGGCTTCATTGATGACGAAGGCGATGGTGCGCTGGACCTCGTGGAAATCGGTCGCCTGCTGATGGATCAATCCCTACCCGAAGGCAGCGATCACATCGCTTGCGCTGCCTCCTTTGAGGCTGCCACCTCCGGTTTCAAAGATTCAATCGCCTCCCTGCCGACGCCGCTCAACCACGCCCGCGTGGTCGAGGTCGCCAACCGTGCGGAGGCCATGCATATGCTGTCCGAAAGCCTTGGCAAATATTCCTTCAGCCAGGACCCGACAGACATCCTCTTCCCGGTCTGGCGCGACCCCGACGTCCTAGACACATGGTTCTCCTCCGGCCTCTGGCCCATCGGCACCCTCGGCTGGCCCGAGGAAACGCCAGAGCTCAAAAAATACTTCCCCACCTCCGATCTGATCACGGGTCAGGATATCCTCTTCTTCTGGGTCGCCCGCATGATGATGATGCAACTCGACACCACGGGCAAAATCCCCTTCGACACCGTCTACCTCCACGGCCTTGTCCGCGACGCCAAAGGCAAGAAGATGTCGAAATCAGTCGGCAACGTGATCGACCCGCTTGAAATCATCGACCAATACGGCGCCGACGCCTTGCGCTTTACCAACGCCGCCATGGCCTCCCTCGGTGGCGCGCTCAAGATGGAGGAAGCGCGGATTGCAGGCTATCGCAACTTCGGCACCAAAATCTGGAACGCCCACAAGTTCGCAGAAATGAACGGCGTGTTCGACGCGCGCCCGGTGTACAAGGGGTGTACAGACGGTGTACCGCCTGTGACACCCAACGCGACCCTCAACAAATGGATCATCGGAGAGACCGCCCGCGTCCGCGAAGAGGTCGACGCAGCACTCGATACCTACCGCTTCAACGACGCCGCAAATGCGCTTTATGCCTTTGTCTGGGGCAAGGTCTGCGACTGGTACGTCGAGCTGTCCAAACCCCTGCTGCAAGACGATGACGGCAAGGGCGATCTGGCAAAAGAGACACGCGAAACAATGGCTTGGGTGCTGGATCAATGCCTGATCCTGCTGCACCCCATCATGCCCTTCATCACAGAAGAGCTGTGGGGCAACACCGCCCAACGTCCGAAAATGATCGTGCACGCAGACTGGCCCGCCTATACCACCCAGGCCCTTCTGGACGCCGACGCGGACCGCGAAATGAACTGGGTCATCTCCCTCATTGAGAACATCCGCTCCGCCCGCCAGCAAATGCACGTCCCCGCCGGCCTCAAGGTCCCAATGATCGTGACAGGCATGGATGAAGCAGCCACCGCCGCGTGGGCCAACAACGAAGCAATGATCAAACGACTTGCCCGCGTTGACAGCCTGACCCACGCAGAGACCTTCCCCAAAGGCACGGTCGCGATCAGCGCAGCCGGCGCCACATTCGGCCTGCCCCTCGAAGGCCTCATCGACATCGACGAAGAAAAGTCCCGCCTGCAAAAGTCGCTGGATAAACTGGGCAAGGAAATCGGCGGCCTCAAAGGGCGCCTGAACAACCCCAAATTCGTGGCCTCCGCCCCGGATGAGGTTGTCGCCGAAGCGCAAGACAATCTGAACGCCCGCCAGGAAGAAGCCGACCAATTGCAAGCGGCCCTAAACCGCCTCTCCGAGATTGGCTAACAATACAAGGGCGCGTGCCATGCACCGCACGCGCCCCAACTTCTTCATTGTGCCCCTAAACTCAAACCCGCGCCCTCAGCGCGCGCCAACAGCCGTTATTTAAAAACCGCAGGACGCTTGCCAAATGCCGCCGCAATCACCTCCATCTGGTGCGGCTTGCCGATCAGCGCCACTTGCTCGCGCGATTCAGCATCCAGCACGGCCACTTCATCCGCTGTTTCCGCCACTGCGATCAACCGCTTGGCAGCACGGATAGCCGTGGGGCTTTTGCCCGCAATCACCTGTGCCAGCTGCTGGGCTGCAGCCAGTGGATCATCGGCCAGCTCCGTCACCAGCCCCCAGCGCTCTGCCTGCTCGGCGCCCACGGGCTCGGCCGTATAGGTCAAACGCCGCAGCACGTCCGAGCGCACCAGTTTCGGCAGCAGCACCATGCCACCCATATCGGGGACGATCCCCCATTTCATTTCCATCACCGCAAACTGCGCATCACGGGCCGCAATGCGAATATCCGCGCCCAGTGCAAGCTGGATTCCCGCACCAAAGCACACTCCATGCACCGCGGCGATCACCGGAATATCCATCCGCGCCCAGACCATCGCAAATTCCTGCCACTGGTTGGTCGTTCCATTGCCATGGGTGCGCGGCATCAGCAATTCTGCGGGGTCTTTGCCAATCATCCCGGAGAGGCCCGAGATATCGATGCCTGCGCAAAACGCCTTGCCTTCACCGGAGATGACAACCACCCGCGCATCCGAGGCAGCAATTTCATCGCCTGCGGCGATCACGGCGGTGATCATCTCCTGATCCACCGCGTTCATTTTGTCCGCGCGGGTCAGGCGTACATGGGCGATGTGGTCTTGATAGGTAACTGAAACGCGGGACATGGGCACTCCTTTGGTATGCTTTTTAGCAGCCAAGCAGAGCCCCCCGTCACATGCCAGCAAAACGTGGCGGCACTTATAGGGGCACAACCTTCTCAACGGCCCGCATCATCCCCAGACCTTTGTCATAGACCAGCGTCAGGATGCGCCTGAATTGCGGCTTGGCGGCTGTCACGCCAACACCGCGCAGGGTCGCTGCCGCTGCTGCTGTGCCGATAAATCCACGTCTGGTGAGCTTGGCCATGATACGGCCTCCCGTTGTTGCGATCAGTTCTCATTTAATCGCATCCCTTGCCCGTTTCAAGGCTTGCCCTTGCAGCAACCTCCGTATTCACTGCATTTCATGACACATCTACGCCTCACCCCGCTTGCACAGTCACTTCCCGCAACTGTCCCGTTTGTCGGGCCGGAAACGCAGGAGCGCGCCCGCGACGCTGCCTTTGATGCACGCCTTGGCGCAAATGAAAACGTCTTTGGTCCGTCACCCCGCGCAATCCACACAATGGCCGAGACACCGCAATGGATGTACGGCGACCCCGAAAGCCATGATCTGCGCGCGGCCCTTGCCGCCCACCACGGCTGCACAGCAGACAATATCATGGTAGGCGAAGGCATTGACGGGCTGCTCGGTTATATCGTCCGTTTGATGGTTGGTGCGGGGGACGCTGTTGTGACCTCTGCAGGGGCTTATCCGACGTTCAACTACCATGTCGCTGGGTTTGGTGGTGCGCTGCATACGGTGCCCTACACAGATGATCATGAAGACCCCGCAGCCCTGTTTGCCAAAGCAGCAGAAGTGGATGCCAAGCTGGTCTATCTTGCCAATCCCGACAACCCGATGGGCAGCCACTCTACGGGCGAGGACATCGCAAAAGCGATGGAGGAGTTGCCTGCAAACACCCTGCTGGTCCTCGACGAAGCCTATGTCGAATGCGCCCCTGAGGGGACAGCGCTGCCGTTACCTGCCGACGATCCGCGTGTGATCCGCATGCGCACCTTCTCAAAGGCTTACGGGCTTGCGGGCGCGCGTGTGGGCTATGCGATAGGCCATCCTGACTTGATCAAGGCTTTCCACAAAGTCCGCAACCATTTCGGCATGAACCGCGCGGCACAGGCTGGTGCCTTGGCCGCAGTACAAGATCAGGCCTATCTGGCCCAAGTCCAACAGCAGATCGCAAACGCACGAGACCGGATTGCGCAAATCGCGCGCGATAACGGGCTGACGCCGCTCCCTTCCGCGACAAACTTTGTCACCATCAACTGCGGACATGACGGGGTTTTTGCAAAAGCCGTCCTCGACGGTCTGATTTCACGCGGTATCTTTGTTCGGATGCCATTTGTAGCGCCGCAAAACCGCTGTATCCGCGTCAGCTGCGGCACGCCCGAGATGCTCGACGCATTTGCAAAGGCTTTGCCCGCCGCTTTGGCAGATGCGGGCAAAGCCTAGGTCGCGATACAGGCCTTAGTGCCCCGCGATAACTTCGGCGGCAGCCTCCAGTGCACCACGGCCATGCGGGATGCCAAGGCTCGACAAGCCTGCTTGCATACTGCCCAACAGCCCCATGATCATCTGCCCGTTCACATGCCCCATGTGGCCCAGCCGGAAAAAGGCATTGCGCGCCGGATCATCCGGCTCGGCCATGCCCAACCCGATCCCCAGCGTCACGCCCAGCTCCCGCTCGGTCCAGTCGCGCAGAAGGGTGCCGTCATTCCCCTTGAGGCGTAGCGCGGTCACTGCGGTACTGCGAAACGCGGGATCGGTGATGTTCATCCGCAGATCACCACCCTCGCCCCATGCATCACAAGCCGCCCAAATCGCGCGCGCCAGCACGGTATGGCGGGCCCAGACCTGTTCGATCCCCTCATCGTTGATCATATCCAGTGCGGCGCGCAGGCCGTAAATGTGATGTGTGGGGCCGGTTCCGTTGAAGTACTGCCAGAATTCGGTGGCTTTGCTGCGCGGGGTCCAATCCCAATAGCGGCTGACACGCGGCATGGCTTCGCGCACCGCCTGTGCACGCGCGTTGAAAAAGACAAAACAAATACCGGGTGGGACCATCAGCCCCTTCTGGCTGGCCGTGATCATCACGTCGACACCCCATGCGTCCATCTCGAACCGGTCACAGCCCAGCGACGCGATGCAGTCTACCATCAGCAGCGCCGGATGGCCTGCTGCATCCAGAACGTCGCGCACGCCTTTGATATCATTCAGAACCGAGCTTGAGGTATCAACATGCACCGCCAGCACCGCCTTGATGCGGTGATCCTTGTCTTCGGCCAGCGCCTGCGCGATCACTTCCAGATCCATGGGCGACGACTTGCCAAAATCCAAGACCTGCACGTCCGCGCCCAAACCTGTCGCCACATCGCCGAAACCATGACCAAACCGCCCTGTTACAGGCACCAGGACGCAGTCACCGGGGGCTACCACATTGCTCAGCGCCGCCTCCCATGCCGCGTGACCGTTACCGATATAGATCGTTGCATAATGCTCGGTTCGGGCCACCCGCTTGAGATCGTGAATGATGGAGGGCATCATCTCGACAACTTCGCCCTCATAGATATTGGGCGCCGCGCGGTGCATGGCTTGCAATACCGCTTCCGGCATAACCGATGGGCCCGGGATCGCCAGATATCCACGTCCGCGAGACAGATTTGGCCGGTTCGTCATATTGTTACCTTATTGCTTTTGCACATGCTGCATTCCGGCCAACCATACTCTGCGCGCTTGGGCCGTCAATCGCTCCGCTTCGATTGCCTGCTCCTTGCCCCGCCCCTACGCGCGCTTTATGGTCACGCCAGCGCCAAAGCGCCCAAAACAAAGGCCAAACGATCCATGAGCAGTGAAAACACCTATTCCTCCGGCACGTTGATGCGCTGGCTCTGGCGCGACTACCTGCGCAAGCACATGGGCAAGCTGGCTCTGGCCGTCTTGTTTATGGCCATCGAAGGATCGACGCTGGGGGCGATGGCCAAGTTGATGGAGCCGATGTTCGACCGCGTATTTGTCGCCGGAGAGCAATCCTGGCTGCTGGTTGTAGGCCTTGTGCTGATGGGGATTTTTGTGCTGCGTGCGGTCACGGGTGTGGCGCAGAAAGTGCTACTCACGCGCATCGCGCAACGGTCCGCAGCGGACATGCGCATCGATCTGCTGGACCGGATGATGCAACAAGACGGCGCCTTCCATCAGACCCACCCGCCCGGCTTTCTGGTGCAGCGGGTGCAATCGGATGTAAATGCCGTGGGCGATGTGTGGCGTGCCATCATCACGGGCGCGGGGCGTGATTTCCTCGGCCTGCTGGTGCTGCTGGGTGTTGCGATCTCGATCGATCCTGTCTGGGCGCTGCTGGCCTGTATCGGCATCCCTGTGATGGTCCTGCCCGCGGCCTTTGCCCAACGTTTTGTGCGCAAACGCGCCCGTGAGGCCCGCGATCTGGGTGCCAGCCTGTCCACCCGTCTGGACGAAGTGTTCCACGGCATCGTTCAAATCAAGCTCAACGCGCTGGAGGATTACCAGTCGCGGCAATACCGCAGCCTGACCGACCAGTTTGTCGATACCGAAGTGCGCACAGCCTTCGGCAGTTCCGCCATTCCTGCGATGATTGATATCATCTCCGGTATCGGGTTCATGGCTGTGATCCTCTACGGCGGCTCAGAAATCATCTCGGGTGACAAGACCATTGGCGAGTTCATGACCTTCTTCACCGCCATGGGGTTTACCTTTAACCCGCTGCGCCGTCTGGGCGCCATCAGCGGCCAGTGGCAGGTGGCTGCCGCCGCACTTGAGCGGATCAAAGAGCTGATGGATGCGCCTTTGCGCCTGACCTCGGCCCGGAAACCCGTCGCTGCCCCAAAAGACAGCACAGAAATCACATTGGACGACGTGAGCCTGTCCTTTGGCGAGACCGAAGTGCTCCACGGCCTGTCCCTGACGGCCGAAGCCGGTAAAACCACGGCACTGGTCGGCGCATCGGGAGCGGGCAAATCAACCATCTTCAATCTGCTGACCCGCCTGCTGGACCCGTCGAGCGGCCATGTGCGCATTGGCGGTGTAGCCACAACCGAAATGGCCATTCCCGATCTGCGCACGTTGTTTTCCGTGGTCAGCCAAGAGGCGCTGCTGTTTGACGAGACATTGCGCGAGAACATCGTATTGGGCCGCAAAGACGTCACTGACGAGCAGCTGAAAAGGGTACTTGATGCGGCTTTTGTATCCGACTTCCTCCCACAGCTGGAAAACGGGCTGGACACGGCCGTGGGGCCGCGCGGCTCTGCCTTGTCGGGGGGGCAGCGCCAGCGTGTGGTGATTGCCCGCGCGCTGCTGCGCGATACGCCCGTGTTGCTGCTGGACGAGGCGACCAGCGCGCTGGATGCGCAATCCGAACAGGTTGTGCAGGACGCGCTGGACCGCCTGTCACAGGGGCGCACAACGCTGGTCATCGCCCACCGTCTCAGCACCATTCGCAACGCAGACAAGATCATCGTAATGGACCGCGGCCGCGCCGTGGACAGTGGCACCCACGAAGAACTACTGGCGCGCGGCGGCATCTACGCCGATCTCTACCGGCTGCAATTCCGCGATGGCAAAACCGTATCGGACCGCCGCCGTGGCATCATGGGCCGCAGGGATACCCCCGCCCCCGAACGCCAACCGAACCTGCTCCAGCGCATCGGCCAGCACTTCTTCGGCAGCTAGATAGGCTCAGGTCTGGCGCGAGTAGTCGCGTGCCAGACGCGCGGGCGGGACACCTGCCGCATAGCGGATCAGTGTCCACAGGTTGCGCGCACCGCGCCGCACCCACCCCTGATGGCGGTATTTGGCGGCAGATGTCACTGCAATACTGTCCAGCGGGGTCAGCCGTCCGCGCAAGGCGCGGGCCAGGGCCACATCCTCCATCAAGGGCTGGTCTGGATATCCCCCGACCGCTGCATAGAGATCACGGTGGATCAGCAACCCCTGATCGCCATAAGGCAGCCCCAACCTGCTGCGCAAATTGGCCCAACCCGCCACCAGCGTGGCCGCAACACCACCGTGGTCAAACGCCAAGCGGAACCAGCCCGCTGTCTGCTGGTCTGCCATTGCTGCGCGTACCGCATCGGTCCAGCCCGCAGACAGAGATGTATCTGCGTGCAACACCAACAGCCACTCGCCCTGTGCCGCTTCTATTCCGCGCCGCAACTGACCGCCGCGCGAGGCAGCACCATGCACCACCTGCGCGCCCCATGCCTGCGCCACAGCGCCACTGGCATCTGTCGAGCCGCCATCGCTGACAATCAGCTCACGGATCAGGCCCGCATCCAGCCCCTCCATCAAGGCGCCAAAACACGCAGCCAGCGCAGGCTCTGCATTCAGCGTAGGGACAATCACCGAAATCTGTGCGCGCATACCGTCTCCGTCATCCTGCCCCTGTAAACCGGAACCTGAAACGTTATATGTAGCACAACTTCAAAAGGATACCCTGATGACCGAATATCCCCGCCGTATTCTCCGCCTCAGCGGGACTGACACCCGCGATTTCCTGCAAGGGCTGGTGACCAACAATGTCACGCGCCTTGATCAAGGGCTTGTCTATGCCGCGATGCTGACGCCGCAGGGCAAATACATGGCTGATTTCTTTCTCAAGGCCGACGGGGATGGTGTTCTGCTGGATGCCGATGCGGCACAGGCCGATATGCTGGCGCAGCGGCTGGGCATGTACAAACTGCGCGCGGATGTGCAGATCACCGCGACCGCGCTGCATCTGCACCGCGGAACAGGCACGCCCCCCTCAGATGCCCTGCCCGACCCCCGCCATGAGGCGCTGGGATGGCGGGCCTACCGCGACACGCCCCAGACGGATGATACCGTGGACTGGCCCGCCCTCTACGTCGCGCACCTGATCCCGCAGAGCGGGGTTGAATTGACACCCGACTCGTTCATTCTGGAAATGGGGTTCGAGCGGTTGAGCGGTGTTGATTTCCGCAAAGGTTGCTATGTCGGGCAGGAAGTCACCGCACGAATGAAACACAAGACAGAACTGCGCAAAGGGCTGGCACAAGTGATCGTGTCAGGTCCGGCTGCCACGGGAACCGCGATCACCGCTGATGGCAAACCCGCAGGCACCCTGCTGACCCGCGCGGGCGACACCGCACTCGCCTATCTGCGCTATGACCGCGCCACAGGACCGATGGAGGCAGGCGGCGTAACTGTCACCCGCACCGCCTGAACGCAAAACGCAGCCCCGAAGGGCTGCGCATCAATTGTGGTTTAGGGAACGGCTTCAGGCGCGCTCTACATACTCGAATGTTTCTGTGTTCACGATGATATCCTCATCTGTCCCGACGAAAGGCGGCACGGAGACACGGATGCCGTTGTCCAGCAGCGCCGGCTTGAACGAGTTCGCCGCCGTCTGGCCTTTGACCACCGGCTCTGTCTCGACGATCTTGCAAGTTACCTTTTGCGGCAGTGCAGCGTTGATCGCCTCTTCGTTGTGGTATTCCACCACAACCATCATGCCGTCCTGCAGAAACGGGCGCCGATCGCCCAACAGGTCTGCGGGCAGCTGCACCTGATCATAGGTGTCGGTGTCCATCAGGATCAGCATGCCTGCATCTTCATACAAGAACTGCTGGTCTTTCTGCTCCAGACGCACCCGCTCGACCTTGTCGGCGCTGCGGAAACGTTCGTTCAGCTTGGAGCCGTTGCGCAGGTTCTTCATCTCGACTTGCGCAAATGCACCACCTTTACCCGGTTTTACATGATCGACCTTAACCGCAGCCCAAAGACCGCCGTTATGTTCCAATACGTTTCCTGGGCGAATCTCGTTTCCGTTGATTTTGGGCATGTGTCAAAACTCTGGCAAAAGGTTGATGAAATCTTGACCGTTCCTATATCTTGGGGAGAAACCGCACACAAGGAGCTGTGTTTGGTATCGGAGACCTCACAAGCCATGCGCATTTAGCATGGCAGCCATGCTTAAACAGGGTATCCGAATCGCTCATTATCTGTCACAAGAGGCAAACGCCGAAAATGACAAGAGCAAGAATAATGGAAGGACGACGAGTTGAAAGATTTCGTTGATGGCACGGCCTTTAATAACGAACAAGGTAACCGCGCCCGTAAACTGTTCGCAGCAGTAGTACTAGCTGCACTCGATGATGCAATCGCAGACGACAAGAAATATGGCAATGGCCCCGAGCAGATCGCCCGTTGGGCGCGTTCGCGCGATGGCCGTGAAGTCCTGAGCTGTGCGGGCATCGACCCGAACGAGCGTGTTGTGACGGGTCTGATGGACTTTGTCGGCAAAGGTGTACGGACGTCCGTTGCCCTGTCGCGCGAAGAATCAGAACGGCGCAATGCAGCACAGCAGGCCGAAGCAGCGTAAGCGCTTTCGGTACGACGTGTAAAAAAAGCGCAGCCTTCGGGCTGCGTTTTTTTGTGCCTCTTGCTGGCCCCTGCTCCTATACCGCTTTCCCTAATGCCGCCTTTGCGGCAGTTTGCACTCAGGCAGGAACAGGGCGCAAGAAATGGCAAAAGCAATTATGATTCAGGGCACCGGCAGCAACGTCGGTAAATCCATGATCGTTGCGGGCATACTGCGCGCCCTGCGCAACCGTGGCCTCACCGTGCGCCCGTTCAAGCCGCAAAATATGTCCAACAATGCCGCCGTCACCTCGGATGGTGGCGAAATTGGCCGCGCCCAAGCGCTACAAGCCCGCGCCTGTGGCGTTGATCCCCATACCGATATGAACCCCGTCCTGCTAAAGCCGCAAACGGCAACAGGCGCGCAGGTGGTCGTGCAGGGCAAAGTCGTGGGCAGTCAGGAGGCCCGCGCTTTTGGCAGAAACAAGCAAAACCTGATGCCAGCAGTGCTGGAAAGCTTTGCGCGGCTGGCAACCCAATGCGACATCATTGTGATCGAAGGTGCGGGCTCTCCTGCCGAAACGAACTTGCGGGCCGGTGACATCGCCAACATGGGCTTCGCCCAAGCCGCACAGGTCCCCGTGATCCTGATGGGCGATATCGACCGCGGCGGGGTTATTGCCCAGATCGTTGGCACGCAGGCCGTATTGGACGCGACAGATAATGCAATGATCAAAGGCTTTTGCGTCAATAAATTCAGGGGCGACCGCAGCCTGTTTGATGAGGGGCGCGATGATATCGTGGCACGCACCGGCTGGCCCAGTTTTGGCGTGTTACCATGGTTTGAGCACGCAGCACGCCTGCCCGCAGAAGATGTGATGGACCTGCCCGCACGGGCGCGCTCAGGCGGGGCGGGTCTGGTGATTGCAGTGCCACAACTGCCGCGCATCGCCAATTTCGACGATCTTGACCCGCTTGCAGCCGAGCCCTCGGTGGACCTGCGCATGATCACCAACGGCACTGCCATTCCCGCCGATACCGACCTGATCCTGCTGGTTGGCAGCAAATCCACCATCGCCGATCTGGCAGACCTGCGCACCGCAGGCTGGGACATTGATATCGCGGCCCATATCAGGCGCGGTGGCCATGTGATGGGACTGTGTGGTGGCTATCAGATGTTGGGTAAAACCATCAGCGACCCGACAGGAATTGAGGGGCCCGCAGGCACGGTTGAGGGGCTGGGCCATTTGGACGTCCATACGGTGCTGGAACCGGTCAAACACCTGTCATTACGCACAGGTTTCCACATTGCCAGCGGCACGTCCCTGCATGGCTATGAAATTCACATGGGTAAAACCGACGGGCCGGATTGCACCCGCCCGCTACTAAAGCTGGATGACACAGGCGAAGGGGCGACAAACCAAGGGGCGCGCGTGTCTGGCTGTTATCTACACGGGATTTTTGCGTCAGACGCTTTTCGTGCGGCCTATCTGGCCACACTGGATGCGAAATCATCAGTGGTTTTTGAAGATCAGGTCGAACAAGCGCTAGACGCGCTCGCCGCGCACATCGAGGCGTATTTCGACCTCGACGCGCTGCTAGAGGCGGCAGCCGAGGTCAAATAGAACCTATTCCATTTCCTGCGCGGTCAGCGCACGGTGGATTTCACGGCGCACCAGCTTGCGCACGTTCCGCGTAATCCGCTCACCCAAGGCACCTTGCAGCTCCGAGCGTACGATCTCGCTCACCAGATCACGCAGGGCTTCTTCATCCATCAGTTGATCATCACTACCAAAAGCTGCCGCAAGACCAGCCTTGCCCGCTTCTTCGGCCATTTCCGCCTCGGCAGCACTTGCGATCTCGTCGATCATCTGCTCCTGAAACGGCGCGCCTTTGGCATCCAGCTCAACATCATCTTCCCACGCCATAGCAGGCGCGCCTGTGGCTGCAAGATCATTGGCTTCATCGCCATCCGGCTCCCACTCTTGCGGCGACTTGCCAATCGCAGCGCCCAAAGCGGCGATCTTGGCTGTCAAAGACACATCTGCCTTGAGAATATTGGCATCTTTTTCTGTTTCCGCTGACATATCTGCGGCTTGTGGCTCAACCTTCACGTCAGCTTCACGAACGATATCCGCTTCGAAATCCGGGGATGCGTTATCACGGGTCAGGCCATCAGTTGCAGCTTCGACATCCCACTGATCATCAGTTGAAATCTCGTCATCCCAATCACCGTCATCGCCAAAACCGGCTGCCGTGTCCCGAAACTCCGTTACATCTTCAACGTCGTGCATAGCAGTCGCCGTGGTGTTGGGATCCATGTCGTCTTCATTGTCCCAATACCCTTCGTCGCCGTAGTCACCGTCGGATAGACCGGACTCGTCACCTTGCGTTTCCAACGTGTCATGAACAAGCGCATCAATCTCGACTTCGCCATCGACAGAAGGCAGAATGTCCGGCGCATCCTCATCCTGCGCCTCTTCTACTTCATCAGAGGGGCCCCAAGTCTCTCGCGCTACGGCCCCCAGATCAAGCGGCACCTCATCGGAATCTGTTACATCCGGCGCATCTGCGACACGAAGTGCGGGCGTCAGAACCAAACGGTCAGGCACCGGTTTTGCTGCGCCCTCTACCGCAGGGGCGGCCTCTATGGGATCCACAACTTCGGCTGGCGGTGCAACAACTTCGCGTGGTGCCGACGACAGACCGGCCAGCGGGCGCTTGTCTTCGGATACCAAGCGGCGGATCGATGACAACACATCCTCGACCTCTTCATTTGTGACAGCTTTTGACATTTTGCACCAACCTCTACTGAGTGGCAAAGATAGCGCGTAGAGGGGGTTCTAACAATGGGGCGAAAATCGTTAAAGAATATAAAATCACCCTGTTGCCTTCATGCGGTTCAATTGGGCCGGATACACAAAAGGCCGCCCCTGCCGGAGCGGCTTTTTGTTTAAACCACATCTAAAGTGATCAATTCTTTTGCAAACTCTTCAACACGCGGTCCAGTTGCTTGCCCTGATCGGACTTGGCTGTAGGGCTGTCTTTGACCAGATTATAATATTCGGACACATCGTATTGCTGAACCGGCAGGCGCAAGTCCTGCGCTGTCAGACGACCCGTTGCGGCCAAAACGGCATAGGCTGCATTGTACAACTGTGACTGCGCCGAAATCCGCGCGGCTTCTGCGTCCAGCAGAGCCTGCTCTGCATCCAGCACGTCCAATGTTGTCCGCGCGCCCAGTGTCGCCTCTTCGCGCACACCACGGAAGGCAATGCGGGCTGCCCTGATCTGGCGGTCTGACGCCTCGATAGAGGCCCGCGCCGAGCTGAGCTGAGCGTAAGCGATACCGACGTTTTGCTGGATATTGTGACGCACAACATGCAGATTGCCGCGCTCTGCATCACGCCGCGCCTGAGCGGCACGCACAGCCGAAGACCGCGCCCCGCCCTGATAAATCGTACCCGCAGCATTGATACCCACGCTTGCGCCTGTGCTGAAATTGCTGCTGTTCAGGTCTTCACTCATCGACAGGATACCCTGCAACCCTACGGTGGGGCGCTTTGATGCTTCCGCGCGCTTGATCGCCAACTCGGTCGCGGCGACACGGTGCTGGACAGACCGCATAGACGGGTGCGCCCGCACGGCAAGGCCTTTGGCCGCTTCAATATCACTGCCCAGCTTAGGCAGCTTTGGCGGAGGTGACAGGCGGCCGGGCTTGCGCCCGATCACGTTGCGGTATTCCTCTACCGCAATGGCAAGGTTGCCTTGCGCACTTGCCAGACCACTGCGCGCCTGCGCCAGTTGCGCCTCGGCCAATGCGACATCCGTGCGGGTGACCTCGCCCACTTCAAAACGGTTTTGCGCGGCACGCAGTTCTTGTGTCAGAACGCGCTGGTTGTTCTGCCGCAATTGCACAAACTCTGTAGCCTCGATCACGCCCATATAGGCCTGAACGCCGCGCTGCAGCACCTGCTGCTCGACCCCGATCAAGGATTGACGGGTTGCCAGAACAGTTTCCTTTGCAACCTCGATACCCAGTGCGGTCGCACCGCCATCATAGATCAAAAGCTCAGCTATCAATCGGCCCTGAGCGATCAGGCTTTCGCTGTTCTGCACCCCGAAACCCACCGAAGACTGGCCACGGCCAACGCTCTGCGTAAAGCTCGCGGTCCAACGCAACACAGGCTCCAGTGCGGCCCCGGCGGCTGCAACATCCTCATCAGCGACACGCAACAAGGCGCGGTTCTGGTCCAGCAAACCCGAATGATTATAGGCACTGACCAACGCATCCGCCAGAGTTTCCGCCCGCACAGCAGTGGCACTCAGACCCGCGAAGGTGGCCACGACCGCCACCAAACAGGTTGTCCGCGCGGCGCGCACAGCCTCCCGCGTCAAGTTACCAAATACCATATCAAAGCCTCCGTTCAGGAATCCGTCCACATCGGCACAGCTTCCGTCATGTTGATGTGTGCCGCAGACCGGCACACCGAAATTCACAGCGTGAACGTCATCTCTTTTTCAAAACCCGGCAAAACAGGCGCGGTCGCATTAAACGCCAGACGCCAGCTGATCCGGCCCTCGCGCTTGTAGCCCACCCGCACTTCGCCTAGTGCGCCGTTCATAAACAGCGCGGCAATCCGGCCACCCTCTTTCAACTGGTCGGTCAGCGCTGCAGGCACCTCCGATACGCCACCCTGGACGACAATCACATCATAGGGCCCATCCTTTGGCGCGCCCTCTGTCAGGGCACCCTCATGCACAACGGCATTGTCCGCCCCGGC
This sequence comes from Sulfitobacter sp., assembly GCA_029252045.1. Lineage (GTDB taxonomy): Bacteria > Pseudomonadota > Alphaproteobacteria > Rhodobacterales > Rhodobacteraceae > Sulfitobacter. Next base: position 12,858 of record JAQXCD010000051.1, on the reverse strand, counting down.
CGCCATCAGCGCGTCTTGCGCCTCGCGGGCCATGTCTTCGTCCTGTTCTACCGCAACAACAGCCTGCGCCATCCGCGCAATCACAGCTGTGGAATATCCCAGCGCGCAGCCCACATCGAGAACCAGCTCGTCACCGTCGATCGCCAGCGCATCCAGCATTTTCGCCAATGTGCGCGGCTCAACCAGCGTCCTGCCCCGTCCCAGATCAAGGTTCTCGCCCACATAGGCTGCCTCGCGCTTTGCTGCGGGTACAAAATCTTCGCGTGCCACTGTCAGCATCGCGTCGATAATAGGGAATTTGGTCACATCTGAGGGGCGTACCTGCGTATCAACCATCATCGTGCGTCGTTTTGAGAAATCGGTCATGGGGGAATGCTCGTCTTTACAGAATCCTGTTGAGCCTTAATGTGCCACAACCAGCAGCGGGCGGCAACGCCACATACCGCCACAGCAAACCCGGCCTGTGTCACTGCCACGAATCCATGCCCGAATTGCCTATTTTGCGTCTTGCAGCCCTAGAACACGCGGTCTATATCGGGGCACCCGAGGCGAGTTGGCGGAGTGGTTACGCAGCGGATTGCAAATCCGCGTATATCGGTTCGATTCCGATACTCGCCTCCATTTACTTTCAATGACTTAGCGAAAATCGGCCTCATGTTTTTAGGGGTAAGTGCTGTGTTGCTCTGTTTCTCGGAACACAAAGTTGCCCGCCCTGTCGCAGGCAGACTAACACAACTCGTTCAAAATCTTGCTAAATGACCGGGTCGCCACAGGCGGGACCTCTTCGGCGCGGCTCATGATTCCGACTGCGCCCAAGGTGGCGGACATGTCAATTTCCAACGGGACCAGCGTACCATTGGCGATATCCGCCGCCACAACACCTTTACTAATAACCCACACCGTCGCGTGATCGGCCAGCACCACGGCCCGCCCGAAAGCGGGCGATGCGGTCTCGATCCGGTTGTGGAACAAGGGTACGCCCTGGGAAATCAAGAGCCGTGCCACCAGCGGCCGGATTGCGGAATCCTTTGGAGGATAGAGCACGCGGAAACCATCCAGTGCGGCAAAATCCGTCACGCCCAGCGCCGGACTGCCCGCCGCGGCCACAATCACCACCTGTTCCGAGTAGAGCTGCTGGAAGCTGAGGCCGACCATGGTTTCAGGATTGCCCAACCGCCCCACCATCAGATCCAGCCCGCCGCTGCGCAGCCGCGCTGTTAGGTCGTGGTGTGGCCCTTCGTGCACCTCCAGCAGTGTCTCGCTGCTCGTTTGCACAAAAGCAATCGCGGCAGCGGGCAGTAAGGATGCAGCAACGCTGGGCAGCGCACCCACCCGCAACACCCCTGCCCCCACACCTGCCCCCCTGACACTGCGCAGCCCTTGTCGCAACGCGGCCGTACTGTGCTCGGCGAATTGCAAAAACACCTCGCCCTCGGGTGTCAAAGACACGCCGGACCGGCTCCGCTCCATAACAACCACACCCAATATGTCTTCAAGTTCCTTGAGCGTTTTGGAAATCGCGGGCTGTGTGAGGTGCAACTGCTCGGCAGCCGCTTTGAAGCTGCGGGCGCGGGCGATGGCGCTAAAGGCATCCAAATGGCGGAATTTGATGCGACGGTCCATATTCATACCTTTTTGGGCAACTAAAATTCCCTTTATCTCATTTTCAATACCCATACAAACATGCGACGTTTCCTGAACACTATCAGAGGGGCGATCATGAAAACCCAAGTTGCCATAATCGGGGGCGGACCATCGGGGCTGCTGCTGGCCCAGCTGCTACACACACGCGGGATCAGCAGCGTGGTTCTGGAGCGCAAAACAAAGAGCTATGTCCTGAGCCGCATCCGCGCGGGCGTACTGGAGCAGGGTCTGGTCAAGCTGATGGAGGAAGTGGGCTGTGCCGAGCGCCTGCACGCCGAGGGCATCCCCCACGACGGTACGCTGATTTCTTACGGCGACGAGATGTTTCGCGTGGATTTCACTGAACACACAGGCACGCCTGTGATGGTGTATGGCCAGACGGAAGTGACCCGCGATCTCTATGCCGCCCGTGAAAAGGCCGGAGGGGCGATCGAATTCAACGTCGAGGATGTCGTGATCCACGGGGCCGACACCGATACGCCGCATGTGACCTACACTGTGGACGGAGAGGCCCGCAGGCTTGGGTGTGATTTCATCGCAGGATGTGACGGATTCCACGGGGTCAGCCGCCAGACCATCCCGCTGGACGTGCGCCGAGAATATGAAAAGGTTTACCCCTTCGGCTGGCTCGGCATTCTGTCACGGACACCTCCCGTCAATCACGAGCTGATCTATGCCAACTCCCCGCGCGGCTTTGCGCTCTGCTCCATGCGGAATGAAAACCTCAGCCGCTATTACATCCAGTGTTCGCTGAGCGACAAACCCGAAGACTGGACCGACGAAGCCTTCTGGCAGGAACTCAAACGTCGCATCCCCAAAGAACAGGCCGACAAACTGGTGACCGGCCCGAGCATCGAGAAATCCATCGCCCCGCTGCGATCATTCGTGACCGAGCCGATGCGCTGGGGCCGTCTGTTCCTGTGCGGAGATGCCGCCCACATCGTGCCACCCACAGGCGCGAAGGGACTGAACACAGCCGCCTCCGATGTGCATTACCTCTACAACGGGCTGCGTGATTTTTATGAAAACGCCAGTACAGCCGGTATCGATGCCTATTCCGCCAAGGCGCTGGCGCGCGTCTGGAAGGCCGAGCGGTTCAGCTGGTGGTTCTCTTCGCTCATGCACACCTATCCCGATCAATCAGAATTTGATCTGAAAATGCAGGTGGCCGAGATTGAATTCCTGCGCTCCAACAAAGCGGCACAGCAGGCGATGGCGGAAAACTATGTCGGGCTGCCCTACTGATGCGGCCGAAAATCAAGGAAGAAGATATGTCGAAACGTTTTGAACAAGGCATGAAAACCCGCCGCGCCGTGCTGGGCGATGCCCATGTGGACCGCGCCGAGGCAGCTAAATCGTCGTTCGACGAACCCTTCCAGAGCTTGATCACCGAAGGCGCTTGGGGCACGCTGTGGTCGGATGATACGATCACGCGGCGCGAACGCTCTATGCTGACGCTGGCCTTGCTGGCAGCCACAGGGAATTTTGAAGAAATCCCGATGCATATTCGCGCCTGCGCAAATACCGGTGCCGCCCCTGCCGACGTGCTGCAAGCCTTTATGCATGTCGCTGTTTATGCGGGTGTGCCAAAAGCCAACCATGCGATCAAACTGGCCAAACAAACCTATTCCGAAATGGGAGTGACCCTATGAGCATCCGCAACACACCGCCTAAACGCGGCGGATTTATCCCCCGTGATCGGGAGTGGCAGCCCGATGCCCTGACGCCGCCGTATAAAACCAGCATCAAGCGCAGCCCGCAGGCCGCCCTGCTGTCCTTTCCCAGCACGCTGAGCGAAGAAACCTCTCCCGTATTCGGGCACAACCTGATCGGGGATTTGGACAATGACCTGATCCTGAACTACGCCGCACCGGGGCAAAGTGCCATTGGTCCGCGCATCATCGTACATGGCCGCGTGCTGGACGAAAACGGGCGCGGCGTTCCCGGCGCGCTGTTGGAGTTCTGGCAGGCCAATGCAGGCGGGCGCTACCGCCACAAGAAGGAAAGCTACCTCGCCGCTCTTGATCCCAATTTCGGCGGCTGCGGACGCACCATCACGGGAGAAGACGGCAGCTACGAGTTCCGCACCGTCCAGCCCGGCCCCTACCCTTGGCCCAACGGCATGAACGATTGGCGGCCCGCGCATATCCACTTCTCTGTCTTCGGCCATGGCTTTGCCCAGCGCCTGATCACCCAGATGTATTTCGAGGGCGATCCGCACATCAAACTATGCCCCATCGTCGGCGTCCTCAAAAGTCAGGAAGCGGTGGATGCGCTGACAGGTCTGCTGGACATGAACCGCACCGTCCCGATGGACAGCCGCGCCTATAAATTCGATATCGTTCTGCGGGGCCGCCGTCAGACCTATTTCGAAAATCGCAAGGAGGGTCTGTAACATGCAGCGTATTGATAATTTGCGCGAAAGCCCCAGCCAGACGGCGGGCCCCTACGTCCATATCGGCTGCACGCCGAACTTCACCGGCATCAAGATTTACGACGGTGATCTGGGCACACAGATGAAAACCGGCCCTGTGCAGGGAACCGAGATTACCATCAAAGGCACGGTCTATGACGGAACCGGCACCCCCCTGCGCGATGCAATGGTCGAGATCTGGCAGCCGGATGCGGCGGGCCTGTTCGCTTCCGCAAATGAAACGCGCGGCACGGCTGATCCCAACTTTACCGGCTGGGGCCGCTCGCCCGGCGATATGGTAACCGGTGAGTTCACCTTCGAAACGGTCAAACCGGGTGCCGTACCCTTCCCCGACGGGCGGATGCAAGCGCCCCATATCACCGCATGGATTGTCGCGCGGGGTATCAACATCGGCCTGCATACCCGCATCTATTTCGAAGACGAAGCGGAGGCGAACGCCAATGACCCGATCCTGACGCGGATCGAACATCAAAACCGCATCCCTACCCTGTTGGCCAAGAAAAAGGGCGATGGCAGCTACCGTTTCGACGTGCACCTGCAAGGGCCGCTAGAGACGATCTTTTTTGATATTTGAAAGGCTTGAGGGCGGCGGCTCAGGTCGCCGCCCCTAAACTACTGGCCTTTTATGCGGATCGTAAACCGCCGCTGCGCCCCTGCGGGCGGGCGCGGAAACGGCGCGGCTTTGCGGATCATCCCGACAGCCGCACGGTCCAACGCCGCCGAGCCGGAACTGCGCGACACAGAAACGCTGGCCAGCCCCCCGCCTGACGAGACGGAAAAGGAAATCACCGCTGTGCCTTTGGCGCGAATGCGCGGTTTCCCCACCCGCGAAATCCGCCGCATCACCTGTCCGGGGTAATTGCTGACAGCCGCATTGCCGGCTTGCGCGGCAGGCTTTGCAGTTTTGCCGGATTGGGTCGCTTTGGCCTTTTTGTTGCTGCCGCTTTGCGATCCTTTGGTGTTGTTACGTTGTGCGTTGCCTTTAGGGGCTTTGCTTGCTGTTACCCACTCGGCGGCCCGTTTTTGTGCACGCGCTGCCTGCTCCTGCTCTTGTCTTTTTGAAACCTTTTCAGCCAGTTCAGGGTTTTTCTGCGCCGGACGTCTGGAGAGTGCGGGCGCATCGCTTTCCGGCTCTGCCGCCACAATTGCCTGCGGTGCGGGCTGCACGGCCAAGGCTGGCACAGCTGGCAGCGGCGCTGCGGCAAGGGGGGTCGGGGCGGAAACCGCAGGGGTTGGCAGCACATCAGCGGGTGCAATTGGCTGTTCAACGGCAGGGGCAAGAACAGCTGCGGGAACGGCCGGGAGAACCTCGGCAGGCTCTGCCTGTGCAACAGGTTCCAATACCTCGGTCGCATTCAACGCCGACAGCGTGCCATCCGCCATATCCTCAAACCGCGACCCCATGCGCGCCTCGACTTCCGGCCCGCCGCCCGCAATTTCCACCACCGCGCGCGGCATGACGAAATGCGCCGCACCGGCGACAACGGCGACAGACACCAGCAGCGACACAACTTTGGCGACGGTCACGCGCATCATTGCAGCGCCCGCTGTGTGACCAGCATCACCCGCAGCACACCCGCGGCGCGCAAATCGCGCGTCAATGCCACCAACGTCGCCGCAGGCAGGGCGCGGTCGGGCACCACGCGCACAACTTCGCGGTCTACCTCTGACAGGCCCGCAACAAAAGTCGCCGTATCACTTTGGGCTACACCTTCAAACGCAATCCGCCCGTCGGGATAAACAACCAGCGCATCTGGCGGTGCGTTCCCCTCCAGTGTGCGGGTCTCGACCAGCGTCAGCGCAGGGTCCATCGCGCGGGTCAGCGTACCCGCCACCATAAAGAACACCAGCATCAGAAACACGATGTTGATCAGGGCGATTGTCGGTTCGCGTTGGGATTTGGGCTTGGCGAGACGGCGCATCCCCTACCCTCCCAGAACCGAAACGTTGAGTTGGGGCAAGCCGCGCAGTGCCACCAGCAGATCTATCAGCCGCTGCGCATCCACCTGCGCGCCGAGCGATACAAGCAAAACCGTGCCTTCTGCCGCCTGCCCCAAAGGCGAAGCCCCCAAACCGGCCAGCGTCACATCCTCACCATTCAGGCGCAGAGTATCCACACCCAGCTGCAAAAACAGCGGCTTGGTATCACCGGGAACCGCAGGACCGGCACCTGCCGCCGCCAATTCGACCTCGGCGAATTTGGAGAAAGTAGAGGTCAGCATGAAAAACAGCAGCAGCAGGAAGATCACGTCGATGAGCGAGGTCATCGACAAACGCCGCCGCCTGTTGCGTGGCCTAGCCACGGGCGGATGTGCTGTCTGGCTGCGGACTGCTTCCCGCAACGGCCGGATGCAGAACCGTCAGGATCGCCTTGTCTGCAATCACCCGCTCTGCCTCCATCCGCTGCTCGAACCAGCTGAGAACCAGCGCCGTGGGCATTGCCACCACCAGCCCGACCGCCGTTGTCAGCAGTGCAACCCAGATGCCCCCCGCCAGAATGGACGGGTCCACCTGTGATCCCGCCGCTTGCATGGATTGAAAGGCCTCGATCATCCCCAGAACAGTGCCGAACAGCCCCAGTAGCGGCGCTAGCTGCGCCACCGAATCGAGCAGCCGAAACCCCTGTTCCAGCTTGGCAAACCGCGTCTCCGCTTCGGCCTGAAGCCGCGCGGCCCCCCCCGCAGGGGCCGACATGGCCATTTCCACAACGGGCGCCAGATAGCTGTTCGAGCGCGCAAGCGCGGCGCGTGCAGCCCCGTGATCGCCGCTATCCCAGGCCGCAACAGCCAACGACAGCGCGTTATGGCGTCCAACAGCCGCCATCCAGAACTGCCAGACTTTGTAAATCGCGACCGCCAGCGTCAGCACAGCAACACACATTAAAACAACCACAACCGGCCCGCCAGTCTCGGCAATCTGGCGAAACGGCCCAAACACATTGTCCATCAGCCCAGCACCTCGATGCGGGTACGCGACGAGGGCAGCAGGCCCGTCTCGCAGGTCTGCTGTGTAATGCCCGCGCCCTCGCAGGTGCTGGCGCCGTTAAACAAAACCCGCCCCAGCGCTTCACAGCTGGTCTCGGGGATCACAAACTGCCGCACCCTCGGGCGCGCGGCGGGCAGCGCTCCGAAATCAAAAAGGGTCAGCCTGTCCACCTGCCCGGCCATATCAAACAACACCGCCTCATAGACAGCCTTATCAACAGCCGCTTTAAGACCGTTGGTGATAAGAAACGTCAGCTTGCAGCCCTGCTCAGTGGTTTCCGCCGCGTTCAACTCGACCGAAATGCGGCCCGAAATATCGGTTTCCTGCGCGGTGGCGACTTGCGCAGCAAGGACCATCGTCGTGGCCCAAAAAAGGGAAATAATGCGTGGCATGGGAGTCCTGACCTTGGCAGAGGTGTTTGTGGTGACAGCATTTATCTTCCGGCCCCAAGTAACAACCCCGCGTGCGACATGCAATCAGGCCAAGGCGACCTGAAAGGGTCGGTGAGGCCAACTGGAACGGCGTGCGGCTTAGGCTTCTACGGTTGCCCGCATGGCCAAAGCACCATCGCTCCGCCGTGCCCAGAGGTCCGCACCCGTGGCAGTAACGCGCCCTTCGATGAAGAACGGCGCGGCGCCCGCGATCGGGGCCAGCGCCCTGAAATCAAACGACTTGGGCAGCGTCACACCCAACTTGCGAAGCCCCAGATCAAGCAACAACGTCGCTGTCAGCGGACCATGGAACACCAACCCGTCATAGCCTTCAACCTCGCGGGCATAGTCGACGTCATAATGTATGCGGTGCCCGTTGAATGTCAGCGCGGAGTAGCGGAACAGCTGCACCTGCGAAGGGGTGATTTCCTCCGACCAATCGGCCGTGTCCGGCGCGGGTTGCGGCACAGGGCTGGGTGCATCGGGGGATGGGTCTTCACGGTAGGCGATGTCATGTTCTTCGCTGAGCGCCAACACATCTCCACGGTAGATATCGTGGCGGACAGTGACAAAACACAGACGACCCGTGCGGCCTTCTTTCTCGGACACCTTATCAATGGTCGAAACCTTGCGCACATCCGCCCCAAGGATCAGCGGCGCTGAAAAGGTAAACCGCCCCCCCGCCCACATACGCCGTGGCAAGGCCACAGGCGGCAGAAACCCACCGCGCTTCGGGTGGCCGTCACGGCCCAACTGCCCCAGCGGACGGGCCTCCAGAAAATACATCCAGTGCCACAGTGGCGGCAACATATCCCCTGCCACAAGATCGACGTCACGGCCCAGCGTGGCCTGCATAAATTGCGCAGGTTGCAGCGTCAGATGGTCTGTCCGCGTTTCGGTCTGCCCGACCCAGGTGGAGATGTCAGGAATCTGTGCCATGGTGCGCGTCCTTGTGCGGATGAAAACAGCCTAATCTGCTGTGAAGGGATCACAGTCAGTCAAGGCAATGCAATACACGCTCGCGCAGCTGAGGCAAAGGTCAGCGGTGAGTGTTCAAACCTGCCAGCATTTCCTGCCAGCTTTTGGCAAACTCTGCCTCGAAGCTATCCGCACGCGCGGCGCTGGCAGGCGTATCCGCAGGGCCCTGCGCCAGCAGATTCTCGATCTCGTTTTTCCACGCCGCAACACTTTGATCCTGAACCGCTTGAGCGCCGTAAGCGATGTGATCGCGCAGCCCGTCAATATCGGCCACCAGCAATTTGCGCCGGGCGGCCAGTGCCTCGATCGCAACAAGGCCGTAGGCCTCCCAGCGCGAGGGCATCACAACCGCATCGACATTTGCCATCGCAACCAGCGGATCGACAAACCCCATGAACTGGATACGCGGATCACCTTCGGCAAGCGCGCTGAGCGCCAGACCCTCTTCACCTTCGCCATAGATATGCAGTGCCACATTAGGGTTGCGGGTTTGGCGGAACGCCTCGATCAGCGTGTCAAAACCCTTTTGCCGGTCCAACCGCCCGATGGCGCCAATGACCCGCACCTGTGGCGCAGGGGCGGCCAGCCCGCGAAAGGCGGACAAGTCCACACAGGACCGGATCACGCAAAGGGCGCGCGCCTTGACCGCACCACTGTTCACCAGCCATTTGCCCTGCGCCTCACTCACCGCAACGACGCGGTCGAATAATCCGTATGCCATCCGCAGCAGCGTCGCAAAGCGGCCCTTTTTGCGCACGTTCAGGGCGACAAATGCCTCCGTATAGCTGTGCTCGACATGGACCAGCGACACTTTGGGATGACGCAAACGCAGAGCCAGCAGCATCGGCAAGGCACGCCAGCTGATGGCCAGATGGGACACAATCACATCAGCTTCAAGACGCGGCAGCGTGATCTTGTTACGCTGAACCGGCTGGATGTGGTGATCTGCAAAGGTGGCCATCGCAGGCGCCGTACGGATGTGATCCAGCACCCGCATCACACCGCCGGCAGTGGTATCATCGATCAGATGTAAAACAGTAGGGCGCTGCATCAGGCGGCCCGCAGGGTGCGGGCGCGGCGCGCAACCTCCATCACCCGCGCAAGGGTTGCAGGGCCGACCAGCGACAGAAACGCCGCGGCAGCAAGTGTAACAACAGATTTCACCGGCTCTTCCATCAGCGGCACACGCGACTGCGCCATCTATTCCTTGCTAAGGGTATATGCACGGTTGGCATCCATGTCACTGATACCGCGGCGGCACAAATAGCGCAGCTGATAGGCGCGTGCCACAGGCGTCTTCACCTCAAAGAACGCCGGGTTCAGCGGGGTCAGTTTCTCCACCATCCGCTCCCATGCTGCCAACTGCTTGTCTGTCGCCGCCGACAAACCGCCCGTGCTGATCCGGTACTGCGTCAACAGGCCTGCCACACCTTCAAAAGCCCAACGTGTTGTCAGCGCGATGCGCATCCAGCACTCAATGTCTTCTGATTGGCGAAATGTCTCGTCGAAATACCAGTCGCGGGCGGGGTCCTGACGGGGCTGATAGGCAATCTCCTCCAGTACAGCACGCCGGATCACCACAGCCTAACCGTTGCCGATGGGATTACGCTTGAAAATACCTGCCGCGGTGACACCTGTCAGCTTGGGGCGTTGCGCCTGTCCGGTCAGCTGGCCCGCGTCGTTCATCAGGGCCGAGCCGGAATAGCTGATCCCGACCTGCGGTTTTGCCGCCAGATGGGCCGCATGACGCGCCAGCTTTTCCGGCACCCAGATGTCATCTGCATCACAAAACCCGACAATATCGCCCTGCGCAGCCAGAATGCCGGTATTGCGCGCACCGGCCAGACCACGGTTCGTCTGGCGGATCAAACGGACCCGAGGGTCCAGCGCATAGCGCGTGGCAATATCATTGGTGTCGTCGCTGGAACCGTCATCAACAATGATGATATCGAAATTCTCGTAAGTCTGCGCCAGAAGCGCATCAAGCGTCTCTTCCATTGTTGCGGCAACGTTATAGGCAGGAACAATAATTGATGCAAAATACATAGTAAAAAACTCTCGTCAAAATCAGGAAAACAAAGAACGGCTCAGGGTGCGGGGCAGCGCAGTCACAGCCAGCGCCCCGATAAATGTCAGCGCACCGCGATGAAGCGGCAGCAAAAAACCGATCGGGCTATGCCACAGGCCGCGAACCGCATGGCGCAGCGCCTCGGTACGCACAGCACTCACGCGCAGGGCGCGGCGGGCAAGATAGCGTTGGAATATCGCGTGGCTCTGGCCGCTGGGGGCAACGCCGTAACGGGCCGCAGACTGTACCGCGCGCATGCGGCCGGCCATCATGGCGGTCAGATCCGTGGACAACCCACCGACGCTGGTACGGTACCACGTCTGCAACAGCGGCATCCCCATAATGCAGGCACCCTCACCCACCAGACGGATCAGCCATTCCAGATCTTCGTTGTGGACCATGGAGCAATCAAACCCGCCCCCCTCCAGAAAGATGCGGCGGCGCAGCGCTACATTGGACATGGTGCAAACAGGGTTTTCCCCCAGCAGCAGATCAATCGTCAGCGCCTCTTGCGGAACAGTCGAGAATGCAACGGCATCATGTGGTTCACGCTCGAAAAAGCCGATTTGACCATACGCACCGTCGATTGTGGTATTCTCGAACAGACCGGCAAGCTGGGCCAGTTTACCTGGCAGCCATTGATCATCGGCATCGCAAAAGGCAACCAGATCACCCTTTGCGTGATGGATCACGCCAAGATTACGCGCCGCACTTGGGCCATTGCCTGCGTTCTTTACAACCTTCACCCCTGGATCGCCGCGGGCAATGTCATTGAGCATCACAAAAATACGGTCTGTTGACCCTTCGTCAACGCAAATGATCTCGATATCAGTAAACGTCTGGTCCTGAATGCTGCTGAGTGTTCCGAAAATGGTCTTTTCGGCGTTGTAGCAAGGGACGATAACAGAAAACTTGGGCATAGGATCAAGCCTTTACAAGAGTGGGGCCAAAGGCCGTAAGAAGAGCGGGAAGAGACGCAGCGATCATCTCTGCGGTTGCAACAATGGCATAGCCCGTCGCAACCGCAGGGAGACCGTAAGAGGCGAACACAACGGTGTTAATCATGAGAGCCGCTGTGATGCCGATCGTCGACCAGAATTCAACCTGCACACGACCAGTGGCACGCAACCCCCCCGCAGCGGCAGACCAAACAGTGGTCGGAATTGCGACGAGGCACAGAATAGTTACGATATCTTCGATGCCATCCCAGCCATCGCCGAACAAAACCGGCACATAGTAGGGTGCGGCCAGTGCTTGCAGCACGACCGCAGGCGTGATCAGCCCGACGGCCAGCAGGATGCTCTGACGCAGGGCGCGGGTCTTATCGGCACTGGCACACAAATGCGGGAACAATACCGTCGAGAAAGCTGTAGAGAACGAGTTTGCCAGACCAAGACCGGCGTTGAAGGCCATGAAGTAGAGACCTAGAGCTTCGGCGCCCATCAACGTGCCCACAATCAGCTTGTCTGCCTGCAAACGCATGGCCTTGACCAGCTCGACTCCCAGAACGGCCCAACCAAAGCTGATGAAAGGGCGCAGGGGCGCGCGGCCTTCACTCAGGTCCAGCGTCCAGGGGTGCAAACGGCGCATCGCAACCAGCCAGAAAGGGGCGGTCAGCAAACGGGGGAGAATCAGTACAAGTGCGGTGGGCCAGAAAATGGCCAAAACAACAGAAAGCAGATTGGCGCCAACCACCTGACCGCCCGAAATTGCGGCAGTCTGGCGCAATTTGCCCGCGCGCATCGCCAGGGCCGTCTGAACCAGACCCGCAGGCATAAACAGGTACTCACCTGCCAGAACCAGAATAAGCAACAGGACCTCAAGGCTTGCCCCACCTGCATAAAGCGCAAAGCCGATGGCCGATTGCGCAAGGAACAGGCCGACACACCAGACCCAGAAAATCCGGTGCGCGGTGGCGCAAGTGCCGGCAAGATCGGCCTGTGGTGCTGCGATAATTTTCTGCCCAACACCGTTTTTAGTCAATGACTTAAGGATATCCGCTGCCGCAAGCGCCGCTGCCGCAACCCCGATCTGGGACAGCTCCAGCGTACGTGCGACCGTGATCACCACCAACAACCGCGAGGCTTTGGCCGCAACTTCGGACGCGCCATAAGCAAAAAGGTTTTGCGCAATCCGTGTTGGTGCAAGGGTAGAAATCATTAACAAATATCCAGTGCTGTAATTGACACCCGTTTAACGATAACACTACGGCCTTGTCATGGCCGCCACCGGACAGCCGATAGACGCAGCCGGATTGCAATATATCCCTATGGATAGGTTTTGCGGGCATGTTTGTCATGCTTGTCGCGCTCTGGATG
>JAQXCD010000050.1 GCA_029252045.1 Sulfitobacter sp. | reverse complement strand
ATCGGGGGTTGGCAGTGTTGCTATGAAGCTAATCAACGTCATCTGGACAAGTGGTAGACAAGTGAAGGCGATGAAGATGACCAAAATCAGGCTCTTGATCGCAGGAAGATATAGCCGTGGGAATTTCATAAGATACCTGCCCTATCCAGTCGGCCTTGCGCTTTGCTAAACGTCCACGCCACGGTCAGAACGATCAGGAAGTAGATCACAGAGCGCGCGGCGGAGGGGCCATAGTTGAAGGCCTTGATCTCTTCCCCAAGATCGACGGCGAGGAACAGGGTGGCACCGTTCGGCCCGCCTGCATTGATCGGGAAAGCCTCAGTGTAAATCATGAATGAATCCATGAACCGCAACAAGATTGCCATCAGCAGCACGTTGTAGAGTTTTGGAAGCTGAATGAAGCGGAATACCTGCCAAGAGCCAGCGCCATCAATTGCGGCCGCCTGATAATGCGCTGCGGGAATTGTGGTGAGTGCACTGTAGCACAGGATCACCACAAGACTCGTCCAATGCCAGACGTCCATTGCAATGATGACCGCCCATGTGTGCGCAACGGAAAGCTTCCAGTCGGCGGGCCAGCCGACTTGGGGAAAAAGCCGCCCCAGAAGGCCCGTGTCCGGATTGAGCAGGCTGAGCCACAGTGATGGGATCATGTTCCACGGCACAAGGAGCGGTAGCGCGATGATGGCGAGTGTGATCCCTACCCAGAATTTTCCTCGGGGAATGCAAAGAGCAATCGCGATGCCAAGTGGAATTTGTATCGCGAGGATCAGTGCCGAGAATAACGTGCTACGGCCAAAGCTTGCCCAGAAGCGACCAGACCCGATGATCTCTTTATACCATTCCGCGCCGACCCAGAAACGCGCATCCAGAATGAAGATTTCGAACAAGGAATAGTTGACCACTTTGATCAGAGGGATCAGCCCGATGAGCCCTAGCACAAGCGTTGCAGGCAATACGAAAATCCAGCCCGTGTTGTCGCGTCTTTTCAAACAAGCGCCTCCAAATGCTGTTCACCCTCGATCAGACGATGACCACTTCGGTTCCCCACTGGGCGCAATCGGCGATCAACTCCTTGGACAGGCCGCCGTCGGTGAACAGCATGGTGACATCGTTCAGAGAGCAGATCGTGAGCGGTGCTTTGCGTTCGAACTTGTTTTGATCGGCCACGACCATGACCTTGCGGGATCTTTTGATCGCTGTGCTGCTAACCATGATTTCCTGACTGTCAAAATCCAGCAAGTCGCCATCTGCGTCAATCGCAGAGCAACCGAGCACGGAGTAGTCAAACTTGAATTGCTTCACCATCTCCACGGTAAACCCGCCAACGATGCCGCCGTCTGCGCGCCGCAGAACGCCACCGGCCAAGATAATCTCACAGCTGTGATTTGCGGCTAGAATATTCGCGATGTTCAAATTGTTGGTCACGACCAGCAGGTTTTCGTGATCAAGAAGTTCCTGTGCCACGGCCTCCGTTGTCGTCCCGATGTTCATAAAGACCGAAGCACCGTTGGGGATTTCCTGCGCGCATCTGACAGCGATCGCCTTCTTGCCCGTCTCGTTTAGCTTGCGACGTTCCTCGTATTGGATGTTGATGACGCCCGAAGGCACAACCGCGCCGCCATGCACACGTTCAAGTCGCCCGCTATCGGCGAGTTCGGACAGGTCACGCCGGATCGTTTGGACGGTCACGTCATAGAGCTCGGCCAGACCTTCTACAGTGACCTTGCCATCCTTGCGGGCCAGTTCAAGAATTTCTTGCTGTCTGAAGTTCGTGACCATGACTTCCCCGCTGGCATTAACTTACCGCACGACAAGACTGGGCATTCGCGCCCAAGCAATAACTAACAACGATCACAGAAGGTCAAGTATTCGATTCGCGACAATGGGCTTGAGTTTCAGCGATCCCGAACGAAGCGAACGTAAATACATACCAATTCCAGCCATTTACCTAAAAACGAAATAAAAAGAACATTCGTTATTGAAATGCTATATGAATCGGTGTTGATTAATCCAACGCCGCAAGCTGGGAGGCTGCAGCCAGACATGAATGCAGGGAGGCTTCATTGAAACCGTGTGAAACTCACGACGTAGTTGACCTTCTTGTCATTGGCGGCGGCATCAACGGTTGCGGCATTGCCCGTGATGCGGTCGGCCGTGGGCTGAGCGTTGAGTTAGCTGAAATGAACGATTTGGCCTCGGCCACCTCCTCTGCATCGACAAAGCTTTTCCATGGCGGATTACGATATCTTGAGTACTGGGAGGTCCGCCTCGTGCGTGAGGCGTTGATCGAACGCGAGACGCTCTTGCAGGCGATGCCACACATCTCTTGGCCGATGCGATTTGTATTACCATACCACGAAGACATGCGCTTTGATGGTGATACGCCCACATCGAAGGTCCTGAATATTGTCATGCCGTGGATGAAGGGACGCAGGCCCGCTTGGCTCATCCGCTTCGGGCTGTTCCTGTACGACAATCTTGGCGGACGTAAGATTTTGAAGGGCACAACCTCGTTGATTCTGGGCGGGACACCTGAGGGGGCACCCCTTGAGGACCGCTTTCAAAAGGCCTTTGAATACTCCGATTGTTGGATCGAAGACAGCCGGCTGGTCACCCTCAATGCCCGCGACGCACAAGCGCGTGGCGCAAAGATCAATGTCCGCACAAAGGTGACCTCCGCAGAGCAGATCGACGGTATTTGGCATGTAACCCTTAAGCCGAAGGATGGCTCCCCGCGCATCGTGAAGGCCCGTATGTTAGTGAACGCTGGCGGGCCTTGGGTGGAAAATATTATCCGCAACACCGTGCGGATCAACTCAACAGAAGGTGTGCGGCTTGTGCGTGGCAGTCACATCGTGACCCGCAAACTCTATGACCATGACAAATGCTATTTCTTTCAAGGTGAAGACGGGCGGATCATCTTCACAATCCCTTACGAGACCGATTTTACGCTGATCGGCACCACCGATGCCGATCATACAGAGCTGAACCAAAAGCCGGTTTGCACGCCCGAAGAACAGGATTACCTTTTGGCGTTCGCGTCCAAATATCTGAAAAAGGACGTCACAAAAGACGATGTCGTTTGGACCTATTCCGGCGTGCGGCCCCTTTATAATGACGGCGCAAGCTCGGCCACCGCGGCAACGCGCGACTATGTATTGAAGGTTGATCAGTCGGCAGGTGCGCCCATTCTCAACGTATTTGGCGGCAAAATCACGACCTATCGCAGACTTGCTGAGACCGCTTTGGAAAAGATCGCGCCGTTTTTTCCGAATGTGGGCAAGCCATGGACCGCTGGCGTGCCCTTGCCGGGCGGCAATTTTCCGGTGGACGGTGTCGCCGCGCTGACGCAGCGGCTTGCCGCTCAATATCCCTTTCTTAGTGCCGCTTGGGTCACCCGTCTGGTCAAGGCTTATGGTCTGGATGCATTCGATATGCTTGGCGACGCGAAGGTTGAAACCGATCTTGGTCAAAACTTCGGGGCAAACCTGACCGAGCGGGAAGTGAACTGGCTGGTTGAAAACGAATTTGCGCGGACTGCAGAAGACATAGTTTGGCGTCGCTCAAAACTGGGTCTTAGACTTACGGCGAACGAAATAGACGTGCTTGACGCGCGGCTGGCCACAGCGCCCGCTACGCCGTCACAGCAGCACGCAGTGTAAGCTGCGAAAAGGGAGAGAAAAATGTCACTTGTCTTAGAGGGTGTGTCGAAGGTCATGAATGGCCAGACACATATTTACCCCACTGATTTGGAGCTGCAATCGGGCACCATGAACGTGCTGCTTGGACCAACATCATCTGGCAAGACCTCATTGATGCGCCTGATGGCAGGGCTTGATGTTCCCAACAAAGGCAAGGTGATTTGGGGCGGCAAAGACGTCACGGGCATGCGTGTACAAGATCGCGGCGTTGCAATGGTGTATCAGCAGTTCATCAACTACCCCTCGATGACCGTCTATGACAACATCGCCAGCCCGATGCGGCTTTTGAAGCAATCCGAAAGCCAGATTGACGCGGCTGTTAAAAAAGCCGCTGACCTGATGAAGCTGACCCCGTTTCTGGATCGCAAACC
>JAQXCD010000049.1 GCA_029252045.1 Sulfitobacter sp. | reverse complement strand
AAGATTTCACACGAACAAAAGAAATAAGGTCGTTAGCGGCTTTATGCGCTGGGCAAGCTAGGGGCGGTCACATGTCAAAGTGATTCAACAGCATTATTTATATTGGGGGCGTGTGGGTACGACGTGTGGGTAAACTCATTCGATGACAGTCACGAAACCCCTTATTTGTATGGCACAATACGTCATAAGGGGGAACTGGCGGAGGCTCAGGGATTCGAACCCTGGGGACGCTCTCACGCCCGTCGGTTTTCAAGACCGGTGCAATCGACCACTCTGCCAAACCTCCGCTGTGCGTGTTTCCTAAAACGGGTTGAGCGATTCTGCAATCGGGCAAAATTCACGCGGAGGAGCGGGGAAAGTTGCCTATCGGGGCCTGCATGTCTTGTCGTGTAGGGCACTCGCGCGTTAGAGTGGTGCAAATGCTCCGCAAAGGGGTGATGTGGCGTGTCAAAAACTGACCCGCACGCAGGCAAGGACGAGGGATAATGGGCAGTCAAATCACACCAGATCAAAGCACGGGCGCGCACCGTCGCTTGCGCGCCATTGCAGGCACGCTTTTGATTACAGGGCTATTGGCGGGGTGCGATGAGCAAGGGCAGTTCGCATTTCCCACTGCAAACGCCAACAAATCCGGAAGCCAGCAGGCAGCTGCAAGCCGCCCCGTGGTCGAGCGCGATGTCGAGGCACCAGAGGTTTTCTCGGTCACAGATCAGGGTTTGTGGGACGGTCGGCCCAGCCTTGGCGGTGTCTGGGTTGCACACCCGGACGTGACCGAGCCCGAGCGCGTGATCATCCGGAACCAGACCAACGGCAAATTCGTCGTCGGTGCATTGTTCAAGCGTGAGCGCGACATTCCCGGCCCCAGCTTGCAAATTTCGTCAGATGCAGCGGCCTCTTTGGGCATTCTGGCCGGTGCCCCTGCAAAATTGAACGTGACCGCCTTACGCAAGGTTCAGGAACCAAGCGAAGCGCCTGCCGCCCCCTCCGAGACGGCAACCGATACGACAGTTCAGGCAGCCCCCGAAGTGAGTGCAGCTCCGCTGGATCCGGTGACGACCACGGCAACCGCGGCAATCGATTCCGCAGCCCCCACACCGCCCCCTGCCCCGAAACCGGCAGCCCCTGTGCAAAGCTCGAAACTGTCCAAGCCCTATATCCAGATCGGAATTTTCAGCATCGAAGCCAACGCAGAACGTGCGGCCAAGCAAATGCGGGGCGCAGGGCTTGCGCCTTCGGTCAAGCAAAGCCAGATTAACGGCAAGACGTTCTGGCGCGTTGTTGTCGGCCCTGCCGCAACCAGCGCCGAGCAAGCGAAGATTCTGTCGACTATCAAAGCGGAAGGTTTCACTGATGCCTATGCCGTTTCCAGCTGATCTGAGAAGGTGACTATTATGCACGGACTGAAACTAACGCTGAGTGCGGTTGCACTTCTGGTCTCCTCGGTCAGCGCCCATGCCTTTGATACCCGCGCCACTGCCGCCTATGTGCTGGATTTCAGCACCGGCACTGTTTTGATGGCCAAAAACGCGAACCAACCGCTGCCGCCTGCCTCGATGTCCAAGCTGATGACGCTCTATATGGCGTTTGAGGCGATTGACGCAGGTATTCTCGATCTGGATCAGGAGCTGCCGGTCTCTGCTGCAGCCCAGCAATATGGTGGCTCGACCATGTTTCTCAAAGCCGGAGAGCGGGTCCGCGTGGAGGACCTGATCCGCGGTATCATCGTGTTGTCGGGCAATGATGCCTGTGTTGTGATCGCCGAAGCGCTGGCCGGCACAGAGGCGAAATTTGCGCGGCAGATGACCATGCGTGCGCAGCAGCTGGGCATGACCAACTCGACCTTTACCAACTCCAACGGCTGGCCAAAGGCAGGCCACCGGATGTCGATGCGGGATTTGGGGCTGGTCGCCACCAAGCTGATCAAGGATTATCCCCAGTATTATCCGATTTTTTCGCAAAAAGAATTCCTGTTTGACCCCGCAGAATCCGCCAACCGCCTGAACCGCAACCCGCTGTTGGGTCTGGGCATCGGTGCGGACGGCCTGAAAACAGGTCACACCGAAGAAGCTGGGTACGGCCTTGTCGGATCGGCCAAGCAGGGCGAGCGGCGGATCATCTTCGTGCTCTCCGGTCTCGACACCGCGCAGGCCCGTGCGGGCGAGGCCGAAGCGTTGACAAATTGGGCCTTCCGCCAGTTTGCGCAAACGGAACTGGGCAAAGCCGGCACGCATATTGCAAAAGCCGATGTCTCGATCGGGGCGGAAAAGACTGTAGGGCTGGAGCTGGGTGAGGATTTGTCGCTACTGCTGCCCGTCAACCCGATTGAGCCGCTGAAAACCGAAATCGTCTATAACGGCCCGATCAAGGCGCCGATTGCCAAAGGCGATGTGATCGGCGAACTGATCATCAGCCCCGAAGGCCTGCCCGAAAAGCGGGTGCCGCTTCTGGCGGACCGCGATGTGTTGCGGCACGGCTTTGTCGGACGTCTGGTTGCCGCCGCCCAACATGTTGTGGCGCGGATCAATTCAGGCCCCGCCCCCGAGGCTTCGTGAGCGACACGGGCCTTTTCATCAGCTTTGAAGGCATCGACGGGTCCGGCAAATCCACACAAGTGACGCGGCTGGCGGACCATTTGCGTGCTCAGGGCCGCGATGTCGTCCTGACCCGTGAGCCGGGCGGCTCAACCGGAGCAGAGGAAATACGCGCACTGGTGTTGCAAGGCGACCCCGACCGCTGGTCTGCCGAGACCGAGTTATTGCTGTTTACTGCCGCACGCCGCGACCATTTGGAACGGTTGATCCGCCCTGCCCTTGCCGAGGGTAAAATCGTGATCTGCGACCGCTTTGCCGATAGCACGCGCATGTATCAGGGCCTGAGCCGCGGTGATCTGCGCGCAACCGTCGACAGCCTGCATGACCTGATGATCGGCGTGGAGCCGGATTTGACCATCCTTATTGATATGGACCCTGTTGAGGGTTTGAAGCGCGCCAAAGGCCGCCAAGGCACGGAAGAGCGGTTTGAGGATTTCGGCGCAGAGTTGCAAGCTGCGATGCGTGCAGGGTTTCTGGCACTGGCGCAGGAATTCAGCACCCGTTTTCGTGTTGTTGACGGCGGACAGGACTTGGACGCCGTTGCCGCCGACATCCGCACCAGCGTCGATCAGGCGCTGACCGCGCGGGGATAGCCGTTTTCTTTCAAAGAAAACGCGCCGGAATTTTCCAAAAATTCCGCGCCCCATTTCAAAGCGGATCAATCCCAGCTAAACCGCTTTTATGAGTGATGACACCCTCCCACAGCCTGAACGTCTGGAAGGCGCCCCGCACCCGCGCGACACGGCCCGCCTGATCGGTCAGGATGCGGCGCAGCAGGCGTTTGTGGATGCGTTCAACACGGGCCGTTTGCACCATGCGTGGATGCTCACAGGGCCGCGCGGTGTGGGCAAGGCCACACTGGCATGGCGCATCGCGCGCTTTTTGCTGGCCACACCGCTCCCTGATCCGAACGCAATGTTTGCTGATCCTCCGCCTACCAGCCTCGATATTCCGGCGGATCATCCTGTAGCGCGGCGCATATTGGCGGGTGGCGAGCCGGGCGTGCATCTGGTCCGCTTGGGCGGTATGGGCAGTAGCGAAAGCGAACGCGCCAAGGCCTTCACCGAGAAGAAGTTCTCCAAGGTCATTCGGGTGGATGAGATCCGTGAGCTGGGCAGGTTTATCCACATGTCCGCTGCGGATGGTGGCTTCCGCGTCATTATCATCGACGATGCCGATCTGATGAACACCGCTGCTGCAAACGCCTTGCTCAAGATTTTGGAAGAACCCCCTGCCCGCACGTTATTGATCCTGATTTCACACCAGCCCTCGGGCCTACTGCCCACAATCCGCTCGCGCTGCCGGACGTTGAACCTGACGCCGCTGAACGCTGCCGAAGTGGCCGAAGCCATGACCCAGGCGCAGGTGCAAGCCGCCAACACGGACGCGCTTGCCGCGCTCTCTGGCGGCTCTGTCGGGGGGGCGATGCGCCTGTCCTTGATGGGCGGTGCAGGCCTTTATGGCGAATTAGTCGCACTGCTGGGCACTCTGCCGCACATGGACCGCGCCCACGCCTTGAAGCTGGCGGAGCTTGCCGCAGCGCGTGGCGGCGAAGCCAAGCGCGATCTGCTGTTTACGTTGATTGACCTGTTGCTCAGCCGCCTGGCGCGCACCGGTGCCACAGGCACGCCCCCCTCCCCGCAAGCGGCAAACGGCGAAGCGGATATTCTGAAACGCCTGTCCCCGACCCCGCACCAGGCCCGTGTCTGGGCCGATCTGGCAGCAGAGATCGGCGCGCGCGCGCGCCACGGCATTGCCGTCAACCTTGACCCTGCCGCGCTGGTTCTAGATACCTTCTTCAAGATGGCAAAGGCCGCCCCCCGTTAACACATTCGCCACAGCCACCGGAGCCCCATGACCGATACCCCCCTGATCACCGATAGCCACTGCCACCTCGACTTCCCCGAACTGATCGAGGAATTGCCCGAGGTGATTGCCCGCGCCCATGCAGCGGGTGTGGCTCGTATGGTGACAATCTGCACCAAGTTGAAAAACGAGCCTTCCGTGCGCGCCATAGCCGAGGCGCATCGTTCGGTGTTCTATGCTGCTGGCACTCACCCGATGAGTGTCGCTTCCGAGCCGATGGCGACGCTGGAGCAGTTGCTGGAAATTGCGCAGCACCCGAAAATGGTCGGCATTGGCGAGACGGGGCTGGATTACCACTACACCGCAGAAAGCGCGCAGATGCAGCAAGACAGCCTGCGTTTGCACGTCACAGCTGCGCGCGAAACCGGTCTGCCACTGATCATCCACAGCCGCGATGCGGATGAAGATATGGCCGCTATCCTGCGCGATGAACACGCCAAGGGTGCCTATACCTGCGTCATGCACTGCTTTTCTTCCTCGCCCGAATTGGCGCGGGCAGCACTTGATCTGGGCTTTTACCTCAGCATGTCGGGCATCACCGCATTCCCCAAAAGTCAGGAGCTGCGCGACATCTTTGCCGCCGCCCCGCTGGAACGGATACTGGTCGAGACAGACAGCCCCTATCTGGCCCCGCCCCCCCATAGGGGCCGCCGGAACGAGCCTGCCTATACTGCCCATACGGCCCGCCGCGCAGCCGAGACATTCGGCATCGACTATGCCACCTTCGCCGCGCAATCCGAGGCCAATTTCGAACGTCTGTTCACCAAAGTTGCCGCCTACAAGGGTGCCGCATGAGCGATGTGATGCGGGTGACCATTATCGGCTGTGGCTCATCAGGGGGAGTGCCCCGGCTTGGCGGTCATTGGGGCGCCTGCGATCCGTCCGAGCCGCGTAATGCGCGCCGCCGCTGCTCTGCTCTGGTGGAGCGGATCACGGATGCCGGCACCACAAGTGTTCTGATCGACACCTCGCCGGACATGCGTAGCCAGCTTCTTGATGCCGGTGTCGGGCGGCTGGACGCCGTTCTTTATACCCATGCGCACGCCGATCATGTGCACGGCATGGATGATCTGCGGATGATCGTGATCAACATGCGCGCGCGCCTGCCCGTGTGGTGTGATGCGCCAACACATGCAGCCTTGATGGACCGCTTCGGCTACGCGTTTGTGCAGCCCAAAGGCTCTATGTATCCGCCTATTCTGGATATGAACCTGATGGACGGTGATGTGACGGTTGAGGGCCCCGGCGGGCCGCTCACGTTCCACCCCTTCCTTGTGCCGCATGGCGGGATGGACGCATTGGGGTTCCGAGTGAATGATGTGGCCTATCTGCCTGACGTGGCCAGCATCCCCGATCACATCTGGCCCGAGCTGGAAGGCCTGCGCTGCTGGATTGTCGACGCGTTGCGCCGTGATCCGCACCCGACCCACAGCCACCTGTCGCAAACGCTGGAATGGATCGAACGGGTGCAGCCGAAAACAGCCGTACTGACAAATATGCACAACGATCTGGACTACCGCACCGTCGCCGCCGAGACCCCCGATCACATCAGCCCCGCCTATGACGGGATGCAACTGGACTTCCCACTGCGCTGACATCGGCGCTTTCCCATCTGCGCGGTCGGGTGTAGGCAAAAGCACCGTACACGTCAGAGCCGCCCCCCCATGCAAACACTTCTCGATGTCATTCTACCCGTTTTTCTGGTCATTGGCTTTGGCTATTTGGCGGTCTGGCGCGGGCTTTTCCCGCTGTCAGGAGTGGACGGCGTTCTACGCTTTGCCCAAAGCTTTGCGGTGCCCTGCCTGCTCTTCCAAGCGATTGCCAATCTGGATTTAGGCGCCTCCTCTGATGCAGGTCTGATGATCAGCTATTACACCGGCGCTGCTATCTGCTTTACGCTGGGCCTGTTCGGTGCGCGGCTGCTGTTCAAGCGCGACTGGGAGGACTGCGTGGCCATAGGCTTTTGCTGCCTGTTCTCAAACTCGGTCCTGCTGGGGTTGCCCATTTCAGAGCGGGCCTACGGCGCCGAGAACCTCACCGGCAACTATACGATCATCGCGATCCACTCGCCGTTTTGCTACGGGTTGGGGATTACTGTCATGGAATTTGTACGCAATCGCGGCCAAAGCAGGCTGATGCTGGCGCGGTCTGTCGCGCGGGCGATGTTCAACAATCCGCTGGTGATCGCAATTCTTGCGGGTTTTGCTGTCAACCTGAGCGGCATCATAATTCCATCGGTGCTGGATGATGCCTTGTCGTTGATTGTTCGTGCGGCCCTGCCCGCGGCGTTGTTTGCTTTGGGTGGTGTATTGGTACAGTACAAGCCCGAAGGGGATATGAAGGCCATTGCCATGGTCTGCTGCATCGGTCTGCTGCTTCATCCGGCGATTATGTGGCTTATGGGCACCGCGCTCTCCGTCCCGCACGATCTGTTCCGGTCGGGCGTGATCACAGCGGCCATGGCTCCGGGCTTTAACGCCTATATTTTTGCAAATATGTACGGGCGTGGCCGCCGCGTGGCCGCGTCATCTGTCTTGATTGCAACGGGCTCATCGATCTTTACGGTTTGGCTCTGGTTGACGCTCCTCGCCTGATAACGCAGCGCCGCCGCCTGCAAGCGGTGAAAATTCCAACTTTTCAGACGCATGACAGCTCGAAAATACATCGCTTTGATCGCAAATTTTCTGCTTTCCCCTGTTCGCTGCCATACGACACATTCCTAGCCGGTGGCGCTACTGTCGGGGCAGAAAACCTTCCCGCCGGATACATGGGGAACAATCGCCAATGCGCGGTGCAGGGTCACCAAGAAATTTTATCAAACTTTTCAAAGAGATGAAGTGGTGCGGGTGAAGGGACTCGAACCCCCACGCCATAGGCGCCAGAACCTAAATCTGGTGCGTCTACCAATTCCGCCACACCCGCACTAACTGATTCAGGGCATTTCCCGAACAGTTGTC
>JAQXCD010000048.1 GCA_029252045.1 Sulfitobacter sp. | reverse complement strand
CTGAACCGCGAAAGCAAGTATCTGCCTGCGTTGACAGTCGGTTTGCAGGATTTTGCGGGCACGGGGATTTATGCGGGTGAATTTGTCGCCGCGACCAAGAATTTTTCGGGCGGGCGTATACCCGGGACCGTGAAGGCGACCGTGGGCCTTGGCTGATGCGTTGCTGGCTGTTACCGGATTTGAGAGTGCTGCCCCTGTGTTGACGGGCAGTGCCCGAAACGAGGCGCTGTTCCCTGCATTTAACTGGTCCATCGGGCCGTATTTGCGTCAGCGATATTTTGACCCCAACGAACCCATCCGCGTGGATGCGGGCCTGTCCTTGAGCGCATCTTATGAGCCGGCGCCGGGCTGGAAGATTGCCGGTCAGGTCGAGCATCGTCTTGTTGGCAACATCAGTGATATTTACCGGTTGAACCAGTCCCGTTTGCAGCACGTCCGTTCGGACGCGGCTGAGTATGATCAGGGCGGCGCGACATCGATCCCGCAGCTCTATGTCAGCCGTCAGTGGAAAGCGGCTCCTGATGTCTATACCCGCGTTTCTGCGGGTTACCTGGAGCGGATGTTCGGTGGTGTTTCGGCTGAGGTTCTTTGGAAGCCCGTTGCAAGCAGGCTCGCGCTGGGTGTCGAGATGAACTATGTCAAACAACGTGCGTTTGATAACGTTCTCGGCTTTCAGGACTACGGCGTCGCGACAGGGCACGCTTCGGCTTACTACGAATTCAAGAACGGCTATACAGGCCAGCTTGATGTCGGTCGCTATCTTGCCGGTGATGTCGGTGCGACGGTTACGCTGGAACGTGAATTTGCAAACGGATGGCGCCTTGGCGGGTTCTTTACCCTCACGGATGTGTCGGCAGACGAGTTTGGTGTGGGGTCTTTTGACAAAGGCATCACTGTTACCGTTCCGGCCAGCTGGTTGTTGGGCAAGCCCGATACTCGGGTCAGATCGACAACGCTTCGGCCGTTCTCGCGCGATGGCGGTGCCCGTCTGAGTGTGCCCGGCCGTCTTTACGAACAAGTACGCAGCGGTCACCGTGAAGCGGTGGTCGGGAACTGGTCCGGGGTATGGGAATGAAGAAGATGTTCACGCGCGGTGTTGCAGCGGTTCTGATTGCGGGGCTGCTTGGCGCTTGTAGTTCTAAGGAGACGGATCAGGAGGATTTCTCCAAGCTGGTCTTTAGCTCAATCAAGGATATCGCCACGTCACGCCGTGAGGGGCCGCGCCCGAAAGCTGAGGTGACTGCGGACATGTTGGCGCAAACAACTACTGCTGCGCTGCAAGTTAACCCCGAATCGAGGGGCGGAAGTGACTTTCTACGCCGCATTGCAGTGCGTGACGATTCGTCCTTGGGCACTGTAGAAATCTGGAAATCGTCCGATAATGCGCAGATCTTCCTCCGGAATGGGGTTGTTGTCGGCTCGCGCGGGATCGGTGGTGACATAATTGCTGCAGATGCGAACGTGACCGTTCGGTCGCTCCAGAAGCGGGCAAATTCAGGCGGCATCCGGACCTATGTTATCTCCGATGGCGACGTTACAACTACAGATTATCAATTTCGCTGCACGATCCGAAATCTGGGCGGAGAGAAAATTTCTATTGTAAACCAAATAATTAAAACGGATCATCTTCGCGAGGATTGTGTCAGCACCCAAAGCGGTCAGGCGTCCGTCCAAAATGACTATTGGGTTCAAAGTGGCACTGGGCTTGTGCGGAAGTCCCGTCAGTGGTTGGGCCCAAGAACGGGCTACTTCGAACTGATATTGCTTAAGAATTAGACATCTGTGCAACAGTTGGCAAATCTCCGCCATTAATGTAAACACTGGTCCTCATATATCGTTGTGAAGATTTTCGAAATCAGCTATCGCAGGTTCAAACGAGGACTTGTCCTCTAAAGGTTAATTTAAAGCAGGATGACTATTACGCTTAAGACACTCTCCATCGCAGCGCTCGTAGCAGCTACAGCAACAGCTTCTTTCGCCGGTTCCTATGCCGCACCAAAGTAAGATGACGTTGTAGAAGACAAAGGCGTATTCGTTCCAGTAACAGGCTCCGGCATTGGCGCACCTGTTGTCATCGGTGGTGTTGTTGCAGCAGTTGCAATCGCAGCTCTCCTGAAAGACGACGACGAAGATACATCCGTTGACGGCCACGGTTCCGAAGTAGCTGACTAAGCTTAGTCAGACTTCCAAGATTTAACGGCCTCTCCTTCGGGAGGGGCCGTTTTTCGTTTGAGGTCCAGAAATCTGGTTCTCGATTCAAGACAGGGTGAGTAACTCAATGGACAAGCGACTGCTTTCTTTTGGTCACGGTTATAGCGCGCGGGCGCTTGCGGCGCGTCTGGTGCCGGAAGGGTGGCATATTGTCGGGACGACACGAAGTGCTGAAAAAATGGATGCAATCGCCGCAACGGGTGTAGAGCCGCTGCTCTGGCCGGGGGACGATCCTTCGGAATTGATTGCCGAGTTTCCGAACGTTCTGGTATCGGCGGGGCCTGGCCCCGAGGGGGATCCGGTACTTTCAGCCCTTCAGGCACAGATCAGCGCCTATGCAGGCCGGATGAGATGGCTGGGATATCTTTCAACAACGGGTGTCTATGGTGATCACAAGGGTGGTTGGGTGAATGAGCAGACACCCCTGACACCCACGACCAAACGTGGATTGGCCCGTGTTAGGGCTGAGCACGCATGGGGTGCCATCCCTGATCTGCCGCTGCATATCTTCCGTCTTGCGGGTATCTACGGTCCGGATCGCGGCCCATTTGCGAAGGTTCGCAACGGGACTGCACGAAGAATCATCAAAGAAGGGCAGGTGTTCAGCCGCATCCACGTTGAGGACATCGCGAGCGCGCTGGAGCTTTCACTTGGCGCCCCGTCCGCCGGGGCTGTCTATAATCTATGTGATGATGATCCCGCGCCGCCGGAGGATGTTATTGGTCACGCAGCGGCATTGTTGGGGCTGCCCCTTCCGCCGGCGGTGCGTTTTGAAGAGGCCGAGATGACCCCGATGGCGCGCAGCTTTTACGCCGAGAGCAAGCGCGTGCGGAACGATTATGCCAAGCAGGCGTTGGGATGGATGCCGAAATATCCGGATTATCGCAGTGGCCTTTCAGCGATGTTGTCACAAGGCAAAAACTGACCCTTTTCTGCCTTTACGAAGCCTTGTCGCAGGGTTTGCCGCACGCCATATAGAAGCAAAGCCGCCCATGACGGAGCCCCAATGTCACCTACTCAAAAGCTTGCCGGATTTCTGGAATCTGCCCGTGTCCGGAATGTAATTCTCTGCGTTATCCTGTTTAATGCTGTGATCTTGGGGATGGAGACGTCCAAAACCATCATGGCCCAAGCAGGTGATCTGATCCTGCTACTGGATCGGCTCTGCCTTGCGGTTTTTGTCGCAGAACTGCTTGCCAAGTTGATTGCTTACCGTACCCGGTTCTTCCGCGACGGGTGGAACATCTTCGACTTTTTCATTGTGGGCATTTCACTTGTTCCAGTCGCGCAGGGCTTTTCTGCGTTGCGGGCTTTGCGGATTCTGCGGGTGCTCAGGGTGGTGTCGGTTGCCCCACGCCTACGGCGTGTGGTCGAGGGCTTTGTAACGGCGCTGCCGGGGATGGCATCGGTGTTCTTGTTGATGGCGTTGATCTTCTACATCGCTGCCGTGATGGCGACCAAGCTGTTCGGTGACTCGTTTGGTGAATGGTTCGGTACATTAGGCCGATCCGGATATTCCCTATTCCAAATCATGACGTTAGAGAGCTGGTCCATGGGTATCGTCCGGCCTGTGATGGAGACATATCCATTGGCGTGGATGTTCTTTGTGCCCTTTATCATGGTCACAACATTTGCCGTGGTGAACCTTTTGGTCGGTCTTATCGTGAACTCTATGCAGGACGCGCATCAGGAAGAATCGGTTGCAAGTACAGATGCTTACCGTGCCGAGGTGAACGGCAAGCTGGATGCGCTAGAGGCGAAAATCGATCAATTGATGGCGGCGCGCAAAGACTAGGCGCGTTGCGCGCCGATCTTCGATATGCCGAGTGCTTCAAGGACTTTGACCTCGATCTGCTCGGCATTCATCCCTGCGACTGCGTACATATCCGCGGGGTTAGCCTGATCGATAAATGTATCCGGCAACACCATCGAGCGGAACTTGAGCCCGTGGTCAAACACGCCCTCGTCCGCCAACAACTGTGCCACATGGCTGCCAAAGCCCCCAACGGCACCTTCTTCGATAGTAATGAGCGCTTCATGGTCGCGGGCCAGTGACAGAATCAGGTCACGGTCCAGTGGTTTGGCAAAACGTGCATCGGCGATGGTGGGGGTGATCCCTTTTGCTGCCAGCGCTTCGGCGGCCTTTTCGACCTCTTCCAGCCGCGTTCCGAAAGACAGGATTGCCACGCGTTTGCCTTGGGAAATCATCCGGCCTTTACCGATTTCCAGCGGGGTGCCGCGCTCGGGCATGTCCACGCCGCGGCCTTCGCCACGCGGGAAGCGGAAGGCGATTGGTCCGTCGTTATGCGCCGCAGCGGTTGCTACCATATGCTTTAGCTCGGCCTCATCGGCGGCGGCCATGACCACAAAGCCAGGGAGGTTGGCAAGGAAAGCGACATCAAATGACCCCGCATGGGTCGCACCATCGGCCCCCACCAGACCTGCGCGGTCAATGGCAAAGCGGACGGGCAGGCGCTGAATGGCGACGTCATGTACGACCTGATCGTATCCGCGTTGCAGGAAGGTTGAATACATCGCACAGAACGGCTTCATCCCGCCAGCGGCCAAGGCGGCCGAGAAGGTCACACCGTGCTGCTCTGCAATCCCCACATCAAAGCACCGCGAGGTATAGCGCTCCATAAATTTGCTGAGGCCGGTGCCATCTGGCATCGCCGCCGTTACGGCGCAAATCTTGTCGTCCTCGGCGGCCTCTTGCAGCAGGCTTTCGGCAAAGACGTTTGTATAGCTTGGCGCATTACTCGGCGCTTTTTTCTGCTCGCCTGTGATGACGTTAAACTTCGCTGTTGCATGGCCCCTGTCGCGCGCAGCCTCTGCCGGGGCATATCCTTTGCCCTTCTTGGTCAACACATGGATCAACACAGGACCGGTCGCCCGCGCCTTAACAGTGCGCAAGACGGGCAACAGCTGATCCATATCGTGCCCGTCGATTGGCCCGATATAGTTAAATCCCAACTGCTCAAACAACGTCCCGCCGACAGCCATCCCTTTCAGCATTTCCTTGGCGCGTTTGGCGCCTTCCCGGAACGGATAGGGCAACAGGCTCACGGCACCTTTGGCGGCAGATTTCAGTTCCTGAAACGGCTCTTCGGCGTAAAGGCGGCTCAGGTAGGCGGACATCGCGCCCACGGGTGGCGCAATGCTCATCTCGTTGTCGTTCAGGATCACGATCATCCGCTTTTTCAGGTGGCCCGCGTTGTTCATTGCCTCATAGGCCATGCCTGCAGACATCGATCCGTCGCCAATGACGGCAATCGCATCGCCCAGACCTTCGGGCACAATACCACCCAGATCACGCGCCACGGCAAAGCCGAGGGCGGCAGAAATCGACGTGGAGCTATGCGCAGCGCCAAAGGGGTCATAAGGGGATTCGCTGCGCTTGGTGAAGCCGCTCAGGCCTCCCTCCATGCGCAACGTGCGGATACGGTCACGACGTTCAGTCAGGATCTTGTGTGGATAGCACTGGTGGCCCACATCCCAGATGATCTTGTCGCGCGGGGTGTCAAATACGGCATGCAACGCCACGGTTAACTCGACCACACCCAGACCCGCGCCCAGATGGCCACCCGTCACAGAAACCGCAGATACCGTTTCGGCACGCACTTCGCCGGCCAGCTGCGTCAGCTCGCGATCGGACAGGCCCTTCATATCTGCAGGGCGCTTGATCCGGTCCAGCAGCGGGGTCTTTGGCGTGTCGGTCATGTCTTTATCCCTAGCTTTTGCGCAAGATCACAAATTGAGCGGCCTCGCGCAGCGTGTCCGCCTGTGCTCCATAGCCAGATAGTACGTCACAGGCCGCGGTCACAAGAGTTTGCGCGCGCGCCTTGGCGCCATCAAGGCCCAGCAGTGACACGAATGTGGCCTTTCCCGCATTGGCGTCCTTGCCAACTGCCTTTCCAACGGTGGCGGCATCGCCTTCGACATCCAGAATATCGTCCGCAATTTGAAAGGCCAGCCCCAGATCCCGGGCATATTGCCCCAATGCCGAGGTGTCAGCTTGGGCCATGACCGGACCAGCCGTAGCTGCCCATTCGATCAACGCACCGGTTTTTCCTGCCTGTAAAGTTGTGATTTCGCCAAGTGTCAAAGGGACCTGCGCTGTCTCTGCTGCGATATCAAGCGCCTGGCCGCCCACCATCCCGCGCACGCCTGATGCTTGCGCAAGCCCAAGTACCAATTGCAGTCGCGCAGCATCTGAACAGCCGGCTTGCGCCACCAGCTCGAACGCCAGCGTCTGCAACGCATCTCCGGCCAGTACAGCAGTCGCTTCATCCCATTTGCGGTGGACAGTCGGCTGTCCGCGCCGCAAATCATCATCGTCCATGCAGGGCAGGTCATCATGCACCAGGGAATAGGCATGCAGGGCCTCAATCGCGGCAGCCGCAGGAGCTGCGTCTGGTATGCCTACCCCATGCAGACGCGCTGTTTCCAAAACCAAAAATGCCCGTAAACCCTTGCCGCCGGATGTCGCATAAATCATAGCATCGCGAATTGACCCCTGCGTATCAGCCAAAGCACTGGCAATCTCGCGCGTCGAAATTGCACCCGCTTCGCCCAGCGCTGTAGCAAAACGACCCACAGTTACAGCCCTTCGACAGGCTTTAGTCCGGCGGGGTTGCAGTCTCCGTCCAGCGTGATTGCAGCAACCTTTTCTTCGGCCTCTTTCAACTTCGCTTCACAGCGCGCCTTCAACAACGCGCCGCGTTCATACAGCGTAATACTCTCGTCCAACGCCACATCGCCGCGTTCCAGCTTGCCCAGCACTGCTTCCAGTTCCGCCATCGCGGCTTCAAAGCTCATCTCGCCCACAGGTGTATCAGTCATCTTGATCTTTCCAGTCTTATTTCCGCCAGACCTTATCGGTTGTCTCCCACCGATGCCAGCAGGGCCGCCGCCTCTGTCTATCTTATTTGGCTCTAAATCCTCCGGGGGGAATCGGCCCTTCAGGGGCGATGGGGGCTGGCCCCCTCTATGCTATCAATCAGGCGCAAGCATATATCCGGCACCTCGAACCGTTTGAAGGTAGCGCGGCTGCTTTGGGTCTTCCTCGATCTTGCGGCGCAGGCGGGTGATTTGAACATCTACGGCCCGTTCTTGAGCCTGCCCCCTGTCACGGCCCAGCTCTTCTACCAGACTGGACCGGCTCAAGGGCTCACCGGGCTTCGCTGCAAAAATCTTCATCAGCTGGATTTCAGTGGCGGTCAGGCGTACCAGATCCTCGCCTTGCCACATCTCCCCCCGCTCCATGTCATATCGAATGGAGCCAAGGTTCATAACTTTGGGAGCAATATCGCGAGGGGCCGCCTCGGGCATCCGGCGCAAAATGGCATTGATCCGCAGTAGCAGTTCTTTTGGCTCAAAGGGTTTCGCCAGGTAGTCGTCAGCGCCGGCTTCAAGACCTTCAATCCGGTTGTCGGTGTCGCCTTTGGCCGTCAGCAACAGGATCGGTGTGGTCATTGTCTCACGCAGCGACCGTGTCAGGCTCAGCCCGTCTTCACCGGGCATCATCACATCAAGGATGATCATATCAAATTCCAGTCCCGACAGGATGCGCCGTGCATGGGCGGCATCGCGGGATGCGGTCACAAGGAACCCGTGGCGCATGAGGAATTTTTGCAACAGGGTGCGGATGCGTTCATCGTCGTCGACGATCAGCAGGTGTGCGTCAGGAATGCTCATGGGGTGCTGTCTTTCAGGCTGCCGTAGCTATTGCGCATTTCGCTATCCATCATCGCTTCCAATACCGTGCGAAAGCCGGCGACGGCGTCCGGACCTGCATCGCGGAAGGCGGCACGCATGCGGGCGCGTTGTGCGTCAGATAGGGTCTGTTCCAATGTGCGTCCTGCCTGTGTCAGATTAAGATGCCGTTCGCGTTTGTCTTGTCGTCCAACCTTGCTTTCTACAAGACCATCGGCAATCAGTGTACGCAATACACGGTTCAGCGACTGCTTTGTAACGCCAAGGATATTCAGCAGATTGTTCACAGTTGTCCCCGGCGCGCGCCCGATAAAGTGGATGGCCCGGTGATGCGCCCGCCCATAAGCCATATCGGCAAGAATGCGGTCAGGATCAGCGGTAAATCCGCGATAGGCAAAGAACATCGCCTCAATGCCTTGCCGCAGCTGTTCGTCTGTCAGAAACAGCAATGCCTCGCCGCTTGAAGGGCTTGAGGGCCGTCTGTCCATTAGGTGCGTCTCCGTGTGCGTATCTATTCAGTTTATGTCAGTGTTGTTGACACTCCAACCCTGAATGGCTACCAAATCTCGAGTTTTGCGTAACTTTATGTCTCTCTTGGGTGGTGACGCGCAATATGTGGAAAATGTGAATACTTTGGAAGGATAGATTATGGCTGGCGGATATGATGACCGGGACGGGCACATCTGGATGGATGGCAAAATGATCCCTTGGCGGGAGGCCAATGTGCACATCCTGACCCATGCCATGCACTATGCGTCGTCCGTGTTTGAGGGCGAGCGTGCCTATAACGGCAAGATTTTCAAAAGCCGCGCGCATTCCGAGCGTCTGAAGCGTTCGGCCAACATGATCGACTTTGATATTCCCTATTCCATTGATGAGATTGAGGCCGCCAAAGCCGAGGTTCTTGCGGCCTCGGGCCTGAAAGACGCTTATGTGCGTGCAATTGCGTGGCGCGGTGCAGGTGAGGATATGGGTGTGGCGTCATCACGCAACCCCGTGCGCATGGCGATTGCTGCATGGGAGTGGGGGGCCTATTACGGCGACGCAAAGATGAAGGGTGCCAAGCTGGACATTTCCAAGTGGAAGCGCCCCAGCCCTGAGACGATCCCGAGCCATGCAAAAGCGGCTGGCCTCTATATGATCTGTACAATGTCCAAGCACGCAGCCGAGGCCAAGGGATGTTCGGACGCGATGATGTATGATCACCGCGGCTATGTGGCCGAGGCGACAGGGGCGAATATTTTCTTTGTCAAAGACGGTGAAGTGCATACCCCTACGCCGGATTGCTTCCTCAACGGTATCACCCGCCAGACAGTCATTGGTATGTTGCATGACAAGGGTATCACCGTGCACGAACACCATATCATGCCGGAAGAGCTGTCCGGTTTCGAGCAGTGCTGGCTAACAGGTACTGCCGCCGAAGTGACCCCTGTGGGGCAGATCGGGGATTTCAAATTTGAAGTGGGTGCGCTGACGCGGGACATTGCGGAGAGCTATGAAAAGCTGGTGCGCGCCTGATATTTTAGCGGGGGCAGGCCGGATCGCAGATCCGGCCTGCCCCGTGGCGGGGCCGTCAGGCCCCGCAATACCTCTTGATCAATACAAGGCGACAGGATTGACCATCGCTTGTACGCTGCCGATGATGCGCGGCTGACCCAGAACAAACATGAATTCGTTGCCTCCATCACGCAGCAACGGTCCCGTGTTCATCGTCTCCAGAATATAGATCCCGTTTTCTTTGAGCAGGGTGACGTGGCCATAGAAGATCTTGTCACCGGGAGGGGCGGGGATCGGCTCCAGCCCCCATGTGTCCGCTCCGACCGCCATCGGATTGAGCGATGCTATATAGACAGCGCCTTCATTGTTCAGGCCCGGTTCGGAACTCCCCCATGTGGTCGGGTCGCTCTCCAGCATCCCTTCGGTCCAGCCGGTGTGAAAGAGGATGATATCGCCCTCGCCCATGGTGACGCCCTGCGCTTCAGCGGCGGCCTTGATCTCCGCCTCGCCGAAATGGGCCCCTGCAGGCATTACCGCGACGCCCGTATGCGCCGCCATGTCAATGATCACTGCACGCGCGACCAGCGGGGGCACCGCATGGGTACCGAGCTTGGTCAGGCCAGTGATTACGCTGATCTCTTTTTCATCAAGGCAGTTGTAGTAGTGACCGCCTTCGCCCAGATGCCCCAGACCGTCGAGCTGTGAGTCGATGCCGATCCATGTTTGCAGGATGTCGCCGTTATAGTTGCCCTCATATCCAAACGCAGAAAGCTTTTGTCCGCCCTGCTGGTTCGGTTGCACCACCTGCAAGCTGAGTGAGCGGGGCGGGAAGGCGGGTGTGTTTGGCCCGATGGCGATGCCCAGCGGCATGGACTTGCCCTGCTTGATCAGCTTGGCCGCTTCCAGCGTCCGCTCGGGCGTTACCAGATTGGCGGAGCCCAGCGTATCCTCCGCGCCCCACTGACTGGTAGATGTGCAATCGGCCATTGCGGCCCCGGCTGTAAAGGCCAAGCCAAGGCAAAGTGCCGTGATTTTCGGTATCGTCATATCAATCCTCCACTGTTGGACGGGCGGGTCCTCTGGCGGGACGATTCGCCCTATCTGTACAGGAAGGCTAACACGGGTTTCGCGCTATGCGGGATTTTTCAACATATGAAAACCTATGTTTTATCAGAAATCCACCCCGCGCTGGGCTTTGATCCCGTTGTGGAACGGGTGTTTGATCTCGGTCATCTCTGTCACCAGATCGGCGAATTCACACAACTCCGGCTTGGCATCGCGGCCTGTCAGGATCACGCCGGTGCGTTTGTCACGCGCTTCCAGCCCTGCAATAACATCGGTAACTGACAGGTAGTCATAGCGCAGGGCGATGTTGATTTCGTCCATCACGATCAGATCATAATCGCCGCTTTTCATCATCTCGACGCCTTTGGCAAAGGCGGCCTCGGCTGCGGCGATGTCGCGGTCTTTGTCTTGGGTGTCCCATGTAAAACCCTCGCCCATTGTGTGCCATGTGACCTCGCCCAGGCGGTCGAAAAACTGCCGCTCGCCGGTGATCCATTTGCCTTTGATAAACTGGACGACACCCACTTTTTGCTTCCAGCCCAGCGCGCGAATGATCACCCCGAAGGCGGAGGAGGACTTGCCTTTCCCATTGCCGGTATGGACCAGCACCAGACCCTTCTCCGGGTCTGCAAGTTCCGCAATCTTCTTGCGTTGCTTGCTCTGCACATCTTGCATTTTGGCCTTATGGGCCTGTGTGTCGTCGGACATGGTGTGTTTCCTTTGAGGGAGGTTAGGATTTCGGGTCGCTGACAGCACGCACTTTGCTGCGTTCCATGCCTAACTGGCGTTCGCGCCAGATGACAAGCGCGCCCGCTACAATCACCAGACTCGATCCTACAAGCATCAGCGCGGTGGGCAGCTCGTCAAACAGGAAGTAGCCGAGGATGATGGCAAACAGCATCGAGGTATAATCATAGGGCGCAAGCATTGAGACCGAGCCAAAGCGATAGGCCGACGTCACCAGTATCTGTGCCACGCCGCCGATAAGGCCTGCGGCGACCAGCAGGCCCAGCGTGCCTGCCGACGGAATGACCCAGCCAAAAGGTGCTGTGAGCAGGGCAAGCGCCGAGGCCGTGACAGAGAAGTAGAACACAATAGCAGCAGTGTGTTCGTTCTGTACCAGTTGGCGCAAGTGTACTTGTACCAATGCGCGCAGCATTGTGGCGCAGAGAATG
Organism: Sulfitobacter sp.; assembly: GCA_029252045.1. GTDB lineage: Bacteria > Pseudomonadota > Alphaproteobacteria > Rhodobacterales > Rhodobacteraceae > Sulfitobacter. The sequence goes on along the minus strand of JAQXCD010000048.1, from coordinate 12,361 downwards.
AATATTGCGCCAAGGGTGGCAGTTTGATCCAGCTGCGCGCCGCCAAATCGCGGAAACAGGATGATGATCACCCCGATCAATCCGATGGCTACGGCACTGACCCGAAACAGGCGGATGCGTTCACCCAGCATTACGGCGGCCAGTAGGACTGTGAAGATTGGTGTGGCAAAGCCGATGGCGGTGACTTCGGGCAACGGAAGCAGGCCAAGACCCGCAAAGGTCAGGCCCATGGCCGTGGTGCCGAACAAACCGCGCCAGACGTGGCCCATCGGTTTTTTTGCCTTGAGGCCGACGCTGAGCTGGCCGCGTTGGACCAGCCAGATCAGGATCACCGGAATTGCAAAGAAGGAGCGGAAGAAGACAGCTTGGCCGGGGGGGACATCCTCTGCGGTGGCTTTGATGATTGCGGACATGCCGACAAACAACATGATCGCCATCACCTTGAGCGCAACACCCATTGCCGGTCTGGAAGAGAAATCTTCGACCTTTGCCATGTCCCTACGCCTGCGGGCCGATGGTGCCGCGGTTGGTGCCGATTTGGCCGCGGTGAAGCAGCAGGTGATCCAGTATCACACAGGCCATCATCGCTTCGCCGACAGGCACTGCACGGATGCCCACGCAGGGGTCGTGGCGGCCTTTGGTGATGATCTCGGTCTCTTCACCGTCTTTGGTGATCGTGCGGCGGGTTGTCAGGATGGAGGATGTGGGTTTCACCGCGAAGCGCACGACAATATCCTGACCTGTGCTGATGCCGCCCAGAATGCCGCCGGAGTGGTTGGACGTATAGGCGGGTTGCCCGTCCGGCCCGATAAAGATCTCGTCGGCGTTCAGCTCGCCAGTCAGCATAGCGGCGGACATGCCTTCACCGATTTCCACACCTTTGACGGCATTGATGCTCATCATTGCGGCGGCCAGATCAGTGTCTAACTTGCCATAAACCGGCGCGCCGATTCCTGCGGGGACGTTGCGCGCTGTGACTTCGATGATAGCACCTACCGACGATCCTGATTTGCGAAGGCCGTCCAGATAGGTGGCCCAATCGGCAGCGGCCTTGGCATCGGGCACCCAGAAGGGGTTTTGTTCAATCTGGTCCCAGTCAAACGCATCGCGGTTGATCTGGTGTGGTCCCATCTGGACCATATATCCGGTGATTTGCACATTCGGCGCAATCGCTTTGATGGCCTCACGCGCCAAGCCGCCCGCAGCCACCCGTGACGCGGTTTCGCGCGCAGACGAGCGCCCGCCACCGCGATAATCGCGGATGCCGTATTTCTGGAAATAGGTGATGTCGGCGTGACCGGGCCGGAACTTGTCCTTGATATCGCCGTAGTCTTTGGACCGTTGGTCTGTATTTTCGATCATCAGCTGGATCGGCGTGCCTGTGGTCACCCCTTCGAACGTGCCCGACAGAATTTTCACCTCGTCGGCCTCACGGCGCTGTGTGGTGTATTTGTTTTGGCCGGGTTTGCGTTTGTCGAGCCAGTGCTGGATCATCTCGGGTGTGATTTCTACACCCGGTGGGCAGCCATCAACAGTCGCACCCAAGGCAGGCCCGTGGCTTTCGCCCCATGTGGTGACGCGGAAAAGATGGCCAAAGCTGTTCATCGACATAGGGGAGTGCTCCTTTGTCCTCTGACTTAGCGGGGCAGGGGAGATGCCTCAAGGGGTTTTGGCTTGCCAAAGTCGTAAGACGCTCCTAGCTATTGCAGTACCTCGGGGTGCCATTGGCTGAGATGTACGCAAGTACAGACCCGTTGAACCTGAACCGGTTAACCCCGGCGGAGGGAAGGTCTGGACAAAATCCACAACTTTCTGACGCCGCAATTTGGAGGATGCTATGAAGTATCTCACGTTTGCGACTACAACACTTGCGGCCACGGCTGCTGTGACAACACTTGCCGTATCATCAGCACAGGCGGAAACGCCCGTTTTGACGGTCTACACCTACGACAGCTTTACCAGCGATTGGGGTCCCGGCCCCGTGATTGAAAAGGCGTTTGAAGAGGTCTGTGGTTGTGATCTCAACCTCGTCGGTTTGGGTGACGGGGCGGCGCTTCTGGCGCGGCTCAAGCTGGAAGGTGCGCGCACGGAGGCCGATGTGGTGATGGGGCTGGATACCAGCTTGATTGCCGCGGCAAAGGAAACGGGGCTGTTCAAGGAAACAGCTGTGACTGCGGAGTATACGTTACCTGTGGCTTGGACCGATCCGGTATTTGCGCCTTACGATTGGGGCTATTTTGCTTTTGTGCACAACAAGGACCTGACACCGCCCGCGAACTTCAAAGCACTGGGCGAGAGCGATTTGAAGATTGTTATTCAAGACCCTCGCTCTTCCACGCCCGGTTTGGGCCTGCTGATGTGGGTGAAAGCAGCATATGGCGCTGAAGCGCCTGCCATTTGGGACGGGTTGGCCGATAATGTCGTGACCGTGACCAAAGGCTGGTCCGAGGCCTATGGCCTGTTTCTGGAGGGTGAGGCCGACATGGTGCTCAGTTATACCACCTCTCCCGCCTATCACCTGATTGCGGAAGAGGATGACAGCAAGGCGGCCGCTGCGTTTGACGAAGGTCACTACATGCAGATCGAAGTTGCGGGTGTGCTGTCAGGGACGGATCAGCCCGAACTGGCAGAAGCATTCCTGAACTTTATGGTGTCAGACGTGGCGCAGAGCATCCTGCCCACAACCAACTGGATGTATCCGGCGGTGACACCTGCGGCGGGTCTGCCAGCAGGGTTCGAGACGTTGACCATACCAGCCAAGGCGTTGCTGACACCTTCCGAGGAAGTCCCTGCAATCCGCGAGGAAGCTTTGGCAGAATGGCTCAAGGCGTTGTCGCAATAAATCCTGTGACCATCAGTCCTAAAACGGGGATCAGCGCTGCTCTGATGGTGCTGGCGCTGATCCTGTTGGCACTGGGTGCCGTGCTGAGCCGTGCCGAGGCGGGCGCGGGGCTGGGCGTTGCGGATTGGGCGGCGATCCGGTTTACGGTTTTGCAGGCTGCGTGCTCCTCGGTCCTGTCGGTCCTCCTCGCTGTGCCGGTCGCGCGGGCCTTGGCGCGGCGGCGGTTTGTCGGGCGCGCGGCATTGGTGACGCTGCTGGGCGCGCCGTTTATTCTGCCGGTGATAGTGGCTGTCTTGGGCTTGCTGACAGTGTTCGGGCGCAGTGGTTGGCTTAATTCGGGGCTAGAGGCGCTGGGCCTGCCGGCTGTCTCAATTTACGGGTTTCACGGGGTCGTTCTGGCGCATGTGTTTTTCAACATGCCGCTGGCGACACGCCTGCTGCTTCAAGGGTGGCAGAGCATTCCCGCAGAGCGGTTTCGCCTGTGCGCGCAGTTGCGTCTGACCCCGCGTGCAATGTTTCGCGCTGTGGAATTGCCGATGCTGGCGCAGATTGTCCCCGGTGCGCTGGCGCTGGTGTTTGTGATTTGCCTGACCAGTTTTGCTGTGGCGCTGACGCTGGGGGGTGGCCCGCGTGCGACCACGATCGAGCTGGCAATCTATCAGGCATTCCGGTTTGATTTTGATCTGGGGCGTGCTGCGCTGCTGTCGGTTGTGCAACTGGCGCTGGCGGGCGGTGTAGCGCTATTCGCACTGCGGTTTGTGCCGGTGATCACCATGGGTGGCGGGCTGGACCGTGTGATGCCGCGTTGGGATGCGCGGGCCGACGTGCAGCGGGTGATGGATGCGCTTGTGATTGGCTTCGCTGCCGGATTTTTGCTGGTACCGCTGGCGGCGGTGATCTTGCGCGGGGTCATGGGGCTGCCTGCGATGCCCGCAACGGTGTATCTGGCGGCGGGCACATCTATTGCTGTGGCGCTGTCTAGTATCATTGTGCTGCTTGCGCTTGCGCTGCCGATGGCCGGGTGGATTGCAGGGCGCAAGGGCGGCGGCTTGGAGGCCGTTGGGCTTTTGGGGCTGGCCGCTTCGCCACTGATGATCGGTACAGGGTGGTTTATCGTGATCAACCCTTATGCGGATCCGTTTGATTTTGCTCTGCCCGTGACCGTGCTGGTCAATGCAATGATGGCGTTGCCCTTTGCCTTGCGGATATTGGTGCCGCCGATGCGGGATGCGGTGGAGACCTTTGGGCGCCTGTCCGCCATGCTGGGTGTGCGAGGCTGGGCCTTGTGGCGTATACTGTTGTTGCCGCGCCTTCGCCGACAGATCGGTTTTGCGGCGGGTCTGACCGGGGCGTTGTCGATGGGTGATCTGGGGGTGATCGCGCTTTTTGCCGATCCTGACCGTGTGACGCTGCCTTTGCAGATGGTGCGGCTTATGGGGGCCTACCAGATGGATGCGGCAGCGGGGGCCGCGCTGGTGCTGTTGGTGCTGAGCCTTGGAGTGTTCTGGATGTGCGATAAAGGAGGGCGCGGACGTGCTGAAGCTTGAACAAGCGCTGATCGTGCAGGACGATTTCCGGCTGCTGGCAGATTTCACACTGGAGCCTGCGCGCAATTATGCGGTGATCGGTCCGTCGGGTGCGGGCAAGTCTACACTGCTTGCGGCGGTGTGCGGGTTTGTGCCGCTGGCGTCGGGCAGGCTGCTTTGGGATGGGCGCGATATCACGCAGGATGCACCGGGTGCGCGTCCCATGACGATGTTGTTTCAGGACAACAACCTGTTCCCGCATCTGGACGTTTTGCAAAACGTGGGGCTGGGCCTGCGGCCAGATTTGCGGATCGGCACGGCAGAGCGGGACAAGGTCATGGAGGCATTGGCGCGGGTTGGTTTGGCCGATTACACAAATGCAAAACCGGGGAACCTGTCTGGTGGTCAACAAAGCCGCGTGGCATTGGCGCGGGTGTTGGTGCAGGCGCGTCCGCTGGTGTTGCTGGACGAGCCATTTGCAGCGTTGGGGCCTGCGTTGCGCAATGAAATGTTGGATTTGCTGAAGGATACCATTGCCCAAACGGGTGCGGCAATGGTGATGGTCACCCACGCGCCGGAGGATGTGCGCCGGATTGCGGATGAGGTGATCTTTGTCGAGGGGGGACAGGCGCAAGCGCCCCGTCCGGCGGCAGCGTTGATGGATGATCCACCGCCGGAGTTGCGTGCCTATCTGGGCTGAGGCGGCACGGAATTTTAGAAAACGGCCAGCGCCGTTTAGCGGGTGACCATTGCCAAAGCGGCGCGCGCGGCTTCGCGGCCCTTTTCCACAAAATGTGCGCGGTAGATGGCGTTGTGGTGATCTGTCTCCTGATAGTGGTGCGGGGTAAGCGAGACGGAAAGCACAGGCACGCCTGTGTCCAGGCCTACGCGCATGAGCCCGTCAACCACTGCGCTGGCCACAAAATCATGGCGATAAATACCGCCATCGACCACAAAAGCGGCGCAAATCACGGCGTCGTATTTGCCGGTTTTGGCCAATTGTTGGGCCTTCAGTGGCATCTCGAACGCGCCGGGCACGTCGAATACATCTGTTTGCGCATCGGGCGCCCCCTCGGCAAAGCCGTCATAGGCGCGGTCAACGATATCTGCATGCCATTGTGCTTTGACAAAGGCGAAGCGGGCGGGGGTGTCTGTCATGGGTATCTCCTTTAGGTTCAAACACGTCCACCCAAGGCGATTACAGCCCCGCAGCCGCCTCCCGAGGGGGGCGTTACAGGTCTGCATTCTCTTCCATCCGGACTTTAACCGTCGGCTCCGGCATCTCACCGGATCTGCTTGTCCCTGCGCCATTCGTTAGAAAGGCGCAAGCGCTCGCGGGCTCGGAGGGAAACCCTCCATACCGCCGGTGGGGAATTTCACCCCGCCCTGAGAATAGGTGCAGATTGCCAAGCATAGCCAACCTCTGCAATAGCTTATCGCAACAGATTTCCTCAGGAGGGCGCGATGCATCCCAATCCGGTTTTTCATGATGCCAGTGCTGCGCGAAACATTGCCTTTGCGCGGTCCCGTGCCTTTGGGGTGCTAGCACTCAACGCGGAAGACGGCCCGCAGATTAGCCATGTGCCGTTTTTGCTGAATGAGGACGCGAGCAGTGTGGACCTGCATCTGGTCCGGTCCAACCCGATTGCGCGGATGGGCGAGGGGCCGCATGTGGCCAAGATTCTGGTTTCGGGGCCGGATAGTTATGTCTCGCCGGATTGGTATGCGGTGCAGGATCAGGTGCCGACATGGAATTACATTGCTGTGCATTTGACTGGTACGCTGGAGCGGTTGCCGCAGGAGCAGATCCGCGACGTATTGGACCGCCAGTCTGCAGAATACGAGGCGCAGTTGTTGCCTAAAACGCCGTGGAACACCGCCAAGATGACACCCGATGTGCTGGAAAAGATGATGCGGATGATTGTGCCTTTCCGGTTTACTGTGACGGGCTGGGATGGAACGTGGAAGCTGGGCCAGAACAAGCCCGAGGCTGCCCGCCTTGCTGCATCTGGTCAAATGGCAGATCACGGGATCGGCAGCGAGACAGCGGTACTGGCTGCAATGATGCGGGACCTTGATCACCTATAATGCAAGGTTGCCTTGTTCGGTTTTCGGGTAAAGAGTGACGCGAAACATGCACAATCAAGGAACCCTAGCCATGAAGCTCTACTATGCCCCCACATCGCCCTATGTGCGTAAAGTTATGATCCTGCTGGAAGAGACGGGCCAGCGAGACGATGTAGAGTTGATCAATGTAGCCACCACACCTGTGGCAGCAGATCCTGCGTTGCTGGCAAAAAACCCGCTGGCGAAGGTTCCCGCACTTGAGCGGCCGGATGGGCCGACCCTCTATGATAGCCGCGTGATTACGGCCTATCTGGATGCGCGTGGCGGTGATAAGCTTTATCCCAAAGGCGCGCGGCGTTGGGATACCCTGACGCTTGAGGCGACAGCGGACGGTATTCTGGATGCAGCCTTGCTGATGGTCTATGAGACGCGCCTGCGCCCCGAGGACAAGCGGATGCCTGAATGGGTCGATGGCCAATGGGATAAAATTGCCCGCAGCGTTGCAGCCCTGAATACCCGCTGGATGAGCCATTTGAACGGTCCGCTGGATATGGGCCAGATTTCCGTGGCTTGCGCGCTGGCTTACCTTGATTTCCGCCATGATGCGCGCGGCTGGCGCAAAGGCAATGATGGTTTGGCCGAGTGGTTCAAAGCATTCGAATCGCGCGACTGGATGAAGTCCACCGTGCCTCCGGCGGCATAATTCAAGTCAAAGCGGATCAAATCAGTGTTGATTTTCGGCCAGTGCGACGGTTTGCGCGTCTAAACCATCTGGACGGCACGGACACTGCAAGTTAGATACCGCACCAATATCCGGCGCCTTGGTACAAGTGCGCCCAGATTCCTGTTTGCCGCTTTGCGGCCCAATTACGGAGAAACCGACGTGTCACAAGCTGATGATATCGAAGGCAACCGGAGGGATTTCCTCTATTACGCCACCGCAGGTACGGGCGCTGTGGCCGTGGGTGCTGCTGTTTGGCCATTGGTCAACCAGATGAACCCTTCGGCTGATGTACGGGCCTTGTCCTCCATCCGCGTTGATGTGAGCGCGGTTGAGCCGGGCACGCAGCTGACTGTTAAATGGCTGGGCAAGCCGGTGTTTATCCGCCGCCGTACCGCCGAAGACATCGAAGCGGGCCGCGCGGTAGAGCTGTCTGATTTGCCTGATCCGATCGCCCAGAACAATAATATCGCGCAAGCACCTGCTACCGACGAGAACCGCACCATGGACGAAGCCGGCGAATGGTTGGTCATGATGGGTGTGTGTACGCACCTTGGCTGCGTGCCGATCGGTGATGGTGCCGGTGATTTTGGCGGCTGGTTCTGCCCATGCCATGGTTCGCACTACGATACGGCTGGCCGTATCCGTAAAGGTCCCGCGCCGACGAACCTGCCCATTCCGGTGGCAGAATTCCTCGACGAAACCACATTGAAACTCGGTTAAAGGAAACAACACATGTCTGGAATTCCTCACGACCATTACGAGCCAAAGACAAGCGGCGAAAAGTGGATTCACTCCCGCCTGCCAGTTGTTGGTCTCATGTATGACACGCTGATGATCCCCACGCCGAAGAACCTGAACTGGATGTGGATCTGGGGCATCGTTCTGACATTCTGTCTGGCGCTGCAAATTGTGACCGGCATCGTGCTGGCCATGCACTATACGCCACACGTTGATCAGGCGTTCGCCAGCGTCGAGCATATCATGCGTAACGTGAACGGTGGCTATATGCTGCGGTACATGCACGCAAACGGCGCATCGCTGTTCTTTATCGCTGTGTATGCCCACATCTTCCGTGGCCTGTACTACGGTTCCTACAAAGCACCGCGCGAGATCACATGGATCATCGGCATGCTGATCTATCTGATGATGATGGGTACAGCATTCATGGGTTACGTTCTCCCATGGGGTCAGATGTCCTTCTGGGGCGCGACAGTGATCACCGGCCTGTTTGGTGCGATCCCGCTGATTGGCGAGCCGATCCAGACATTGCTGCTGGGCGGACCTGCTGTGGATAACGCCACGCTGAACCGCTTCTTCTCGCTGCACTATCTGCTGCCGTTTGTGATTGCCGGTCTTGTGATCCTTCACATCTGGGCATTCCACACCACGGGCAACAACAACCCGACCGGTGTTGAAGTGCGCCGCACCTCGAAAGAAGACGCAGAGAAAGACACACTGCCGTTCTGGCCCTACTTTGTGGTCAAGGACCTGTTTGCGCTGGCCGTGATCCTGGTTGTGTTCTTTGCGGTTGTTGGCTTCATGCCGAACTTCCTTGGTCACCCAGACAACTACATCGAAGCGAACCCGCTCTCCACTCCTGCGCACATTGTGCCTGAATGGTACTTCTTGCCGTTCTACGCAATTCTTCGTGCCTTTACTGCTGATGTTTGGGTTGTTCAGCTGACGTCCTTTTTGACTGCAGGTATCGTCGACGCCAAGTTCTTTGGTGTTCTGGCGATGTTCGGGTCGATCGGTGTTATGGCTGCTGCGCCATGGCTGGATACCAGCAGCGTCCGTTCGGGCCGGTACCGCCCGATGTTCAAGTGGTGGTTTGCCTTGCTGGTTGTCGACTTTTTCGTTCTGATGTGGGTGGGCGCAATGCCAACCGAGGAGCCATATGCAACGATCTCTTTGATCGCCTCTGCTTACTGGTTCGCCTACTTCCTCGTTATTCTGCCTCTGCTTGGTGTGATCGAGAAGCCAACAGCACAGCCCGAGACGATCGAAGCGGACTTTGACGCGCATTACGCGCCGAAAGTTGGCGGCACGTCCACAATCGTGAAACCTGCGGAGTAAATCGAGATGAACATGATCAAAGCAACACTCGTTTCCGCCGTTCTGGCCCTGACTGCACCCGCCGCGTTTGCGGCGGGAGGCAGCGCGCATGCTATCGAGAACGTCGACTTTTCCTTTGACGGTCCTTTTGGCTCGTATGATGTGAACCAGCTCCAGCGCGGTCTGCAAATCTACACCGAGATTTGTTCGGCTTGCCACGGGTTGAAGCAAGTCCCCTTGCGTACGCTGGGTGATCAAGGCGGTCCACATTTGCCCGAAGAGCAAGTGATCGAATATTCGAAGAAGTTCGAAACGTTTGATCCAGATTTGGATGATTTCCGCCCGTCGACTCCGGCGGATCACTTCCCCAAGTCGGCACTGTCCAACGCACCTGATCTGTCGTTGATGGCAAAATCGCGTGCGGCGTTCCACGGTCCTTACGGTCTGGGAATCAACCAGTTGTTGAAGGGTACCGGCGGTGCTGAGTATATCTCGGCAATCCTGCATGGCTACACAGGCGAAGAAAAAGAGCAGGCGGGTACAACGTTCTATGAGAACAAGTATTTCCCCGGCGGTTGGATCGCTATGGCGCCACCACTCTATGATGAAGCGATCGAGTTTGCTGACGGCCACGAAAACACCGTTGACGCGATGGCGCATGATGTTGCCGCGTTCCTGATGTGGACAGCAGAGCCTAAAATGGGTGCGCGCAAGCAAGCCGGTTTTGCGGGTGTGCTGTTCCTGACGCTGCTGTCGGTTTTGTTGTACCTGACCAACAAGCGCCTTTGGGCCCGGGTCAAATACAAAGACTGATCTGCATAGGTCCTAAAATCAAAATGCCCGCCGAGTTCGACTTGGCGGGCGTTTTTGTTTGTGCGGCTGTACGGCGGTTTAGGCTGTCAGGCGTGTGCCGTTCGAGCCGGTAATCGTTGCGCGCACAATTCTACCTTCTTGCTGAGGTGCTGAGAAATCGACCTCGGCGAATTGGGCGGTTCGCCCCATCGACGCATTCTCCATTAACACTTCGTGTTGTCGGCCAATCTGCGCTTCCAGATGACGTTGCACTTGTGCGTCGCCTGCCGCGCGCAATTTTGCGGCACGGGCCTTGATGGCCGCACCGTTGACGGCGGGCATACGGGCCGCTGGCGTGCCTTCGCGGGCGGAATAGGGAAAGACGTGCAGCCATGTCAGGTCGCAGTCCTCGACCAGCTTTAGCGAGTTTTCAAACATCGCGTCCGACTCTGTCGGGAAACCGGCGATGATGTCTGCACCAAATGTCATATCGGGCCGCAGCTTGCGGGCTTCGGTGCAGAAGGCGATGGCATCGTCGCGCAGGTGGCGGCGCTTCATCCGTTTGAGAATCATGTCGTCGCCATGTTGCAATGACAGGTGGAGATGCGGCATTAACCGCTGCTCGGTCGCGATGGCCTGCATCAGGTTCTCGTCCACCTCTATCGAATCAATCGAGCTGATTCGCAGCCGGGGCAAATCAGGCACCAGACGCAGAATCCGCATCACCAGATCACCAAGACGCGGCGTAGCGGGCAGGTCCGCCCCCCATGAGGTCAGGTCGACACCTGTCAGCACCACTTCGTTAAAGCCCTTGTCGACCAGCCGTTTGATCTGGCCCACAACAACACCCGCGGGAACCGAGCGGGAATTCCCGCGACCGTAGGGGATAATACAGAAGGTGCAGCGGTGATCGCAGCCGTTTTGCACCTGAACATAGGCGCGACTCCGTGTGCCGAATCCGTCGATCAGGTGGCCCGCTGTTTCGGTGACCGACATGATGTCGTCCACTTGCAGTGCTTCGGTCTCGCCGATGAAATCTGCGGCCAGACCGCGCCATGTATCGCCCAGCATCTTCTCGGTGTTGCCGATCACGGCATCGACCTCGGCCATGGCTGCAAACGTGGCGGGCTCTGTTTGTGCCGCACAGCCTGTGACGATCAGGCGGGCATTGGGGTTGGCTTTGCGCAGTTTACGGATGTCCTGCCGCGCCTTGCGCACGGCCTCCGCCGTAACAGCGCAGGTGTTCACCACAATAGCATCACGCAAGCCCGCGTCGGCGGCCAGTTCCTTCATCGCTTCCAGTTCATACTGGTTCAGGCGGCAGCCGTGGTTGGAGAATATCGGCGCGCTCATGAACAGCTCGCTATGAAATCAGCGGTCAGCGTGCCATCCGCGACATGCATTGTTTCACCGGTCATCCAGACACCATCTTCACGCCAATCAACGTGGAGGGTGCCCCCGTCCAAATCAATGCGCACAGCGCGTTCTGTGAGGCCCAACCGTGCCGCGGCAACAGCTGTTGCGCAGGAGGAGGAGCCGGAAGCCAGCGTGACCCCTACGCCGCGCTCCCAAACGCGCATGCGGATGTGATCTGTGCCGATGATTTGTGCAACCTGTACATTGGTGCGCTGGGGGTAGAGCGGGTGATGCTCATGCAAGGCACCGAAGGTTGCGAGGTCCACAGCCGCGACATCTTCTACAAAGAAGGTGCAATGCGGGTTACCCATACCTGTTGCCACTGGCGCACCCTCTATCGGCAGGGCGAGCGTGTCCATCTGGTGCGCGAGTGGAATTTCGTCCCATGCCAGTTGGGGTTGCCCCATGTTCACCGATGTAAGCCCGTTTCCCGCATCCAAGGCGTAGAGATCACCGCGATCTGTGGTCAGATGCAGGGCTTTGGTGCCTGTTTGGGTCATCAGGTACCGCGCAATGCAGCGGGTCGCGTTGCCACATGCTGCCGAGGTCGAGCCGTCGGCGTTATAGAAGGTCAGATGCGCGTCACCGATGCCTTTGGTGATCACGGCAAGCTGGTCGAACCCGATTCCCTTCTGGCGGTGCGCAATCGCCCGAACCACCCTTTCGGGCAAATCCAGATCATCGCTGCGCGCGTCAAAAACAACAAAGTCGTTTCCGAGTCCGTGCATCTTCATAAATGGCAGTAAGGAGGGGGTTATCTGGCTCATTCTGCGCATATAAACGGAGCGTGCCGGTTATTCCAGCAGTCCGTATGAAATTCGTGCGTTATGGGGGTTGACCCGATCCGCTCAGGTTTCTAAACACCGCAACAGTGGGCCTGTAGCTCAGTTGGTAGAGCAACTGACTTTTAATCAGTAGGTCTCGGGTTCGGATCCCGAC
>JAQXCD010000047.1 GCA_029252045.1 Sulfitobacter sp. | reverse complement strand
ACTGGTCTAAAATCTAGGAACACCTCTTTTCCCACATCGCATGATGCAGTAAGTGTGCGGCCGCCCCCGGACCAAATTATCGTCAACCCCCCAGTTGGGCTGCCTTATAGATACCTTTTGGCGCCAGACGAACAAAGGGAAAAATGTTTGAAAAGTGTCACCAAATGGGCGAAACCATTTCAATATGATTAACGTTTCTTGCACTGCTTTGAATGCGGTGAGGCTATTGTTGCCACCATGGAAACGCCCTGGACTCATGAGTTTGGCTGCTTTTACGGGGAAACCGAGCATTCAATGGGAAAATGTTCAATTCAGGCGGGAATTGGCTGTTTCGACTATCGCAACAATACCCTATGCGGTTGCCCAGCGAGCCAAGCCTTTAGGATAGAATCGCTTCTGATTTCTCTGTTCACAACTTGGAACCAATGCTGCAAATTTAAGCCAACTAGTGCGAATTGACTGAATCGAAGGCCACATTTATACGAATCGTTCAGCCGGTGCTTATTCTGAAAATTCGGATTTTCAGCTGTTTTTGAAGCTATTGGCCTTACCCTGGCCCTGAATTGTGGCACCGGATCAGGGTACATTCAGCAACCTCCAGACCCGCGAAAAAGAAGCCGTAACAGCCTTCAAACAGACCAGAACGGTTCAACAATCTGCATTAAAATTCGCGGAAACCCTTTTGAAAAGGGTTGGTACCCAAGGCCGGACTCGAACCGGCACGCCTTGCGGCGGGGGATTTTGAATCCCCTGCGTCTACCATTCCGCCACTCGGGCACTGCCGAGCGTTTAGCCCGCGCCAAGAACCGGTGCAAGCCCAAACTGCGCCCAATTGGACAGGTCGATGTTTCGCTCTCTTCATTCACTTGACCTGACCCGCGCGAGGTGGTTTTGAAAGCACAACCCCAAGGAACCCTACATATGATCCAACGCCTTTATGACTGGACGCTCAGCCTCGCCGAGCACCGCCACGCACTGTGGGTTCTGGCGCTGGTTGCTTTTCTTGAAAGCTCGATGTTTCCAATCCCGCCGGACATTATCATGATCCCGATGATCATTGCCCGCCCGAACCGTGCATTTGTGATTGCAGGGGTGGCTCTTGTCGCCTCCGTTCTGGGCGGATTGCTGGGCTACGCCATTGGCGCCCTCGTCTATGACACCTTGGGCGCGCCGATCTTGCAGGCCCTCGGCAAAGCAGATTCCATGGAGGAGTTTGCCACTACCTTCAACAATATGGGATTCTGGGCTGTGCTGGCCGCGGGGGTCACACCGTTCCCTTACAAAGTGATCACCATCATGTCCGGTTGGACCGGTATGCCTCTGGCAACCTTCATCGCAACCTCCATTCTGGCGCGGGGTCTGCGTTTCTTCCTTGTGGCACTGCTGCTGTGGAAATTCGGCGCACCGGTGCGTGATTTTATTGAACGGCGTCTGCCGCTCATGTTTACACTTGCTCTTGCCCTGCTGATTGGCGGCTTTTTTGTGATAAAACTATTATGATACGCACTTTGCTGTTTGCCACTGCCGGTTCCGCCACTTTGTTGCTGGCGGCTTTTGCCTTCCAGTATCTGGGCGGTATGGCGCCTTGCAAACTGTGCCTGTGGCAACGCTGGCCCCATGCCAGTGCCGTCATCATAGGCCTTCTCATTATGCTCACCGGTGAGATCAAGCTGGCGTGGCTTGGGGCGCTGGCCGCTCTGAGCACGGCGTTCATTGGCCTCTACCATGTCGGCGTCGAACAGGCGTGGTGGGAAGGGCCAACCAGCTGCACCTCTTCCGGTGTCTCCGGCGTAAGCGCGCAAGACCTGATGAACCAGATCCTCGCCGCGCCGATTGTGCGCTGTGACGACATTGCCTGGCAACTGGCCGGCATCAGTATGGCGGGATGGAATGCGCTGATATCTCTGACACTGGCTGCCCTCTGGGTTGAGGCGGCGCGTCGCGCCTGACCCCCGGCACCTAGACGGATTTACGCGTACTCAACAGCAGGCTCGTCTCGGAGGCGACAACCCCATCCAACTGGCGGATGCGGTCCAGTACGCGGTCAAATTGCGCCAGCGTGGCGGTGCCAATCTCGACAATAAGGTCCCAACGGCCATTTGTGGAATGGACCGCGCGCAACTCTGCCATCCCTGACAATTGCCGCTTGATCCGTTCCGCGCCGCGCCCCTCGATTCCGATCATCATCAACCCGCGCACCGGATCGCGTGCCACATCCGCGCGGGTGATCACCGAAAACCCTACAATCTCGCCCCGCTCTTGCAGCCGTGCCAGCCGCGTGCGCACGGTTGTGCGCGACATCTCCAGCCGCGCGGCAAGGTCTGACAGAGAGGCGCGCGCATCATGGCGCAGCGCTGCGATCAATTTATCGTCCGTTTCGTCCACAGTATGCTCCAATTCGGTCAATCTAAGTTCATATCGGACAATTTGTATCCTTTTCATAGACCATATGTGCCACCTATACCCAAGAAAACAAACATCAGGAGCCTCCCATGAAACCTCAACACTGTATTCTCCAAGGCGCGCCGCTGGATTGTGGCAAAATCCGCCGCGGCTGTATCATGGGGCCTGATGCCTACCGCACCGCAGGCCTTGGCGAAGCGCTAATTAGCCTTGGCCACACCGTCACCGACATTGGCAATGTGGCGCCTATTCCCTTCACCGACACACCCCACCCCAAGCTGCACCGCTTGGCGGAAACCATCGCCTGGACCCACGCGCTGGCAGACACAACCGAAGGCTCCTTTGCCCGAGGCATGCCGATCACCATGGGCGGCGACCATGCACTCGCTGCTGGCACAGTTCTGGGGGCCATGCGCCACGCGGCAGCGGTCAATCGCCCGCTGTTTGTACTCTGGCTGGATGCGCACAGCGATTTCCACACGTTAGAAAGCACCGATAGCGGCAACCTGCACGGCACGCCGATGGCTTATGTCACGGGACGTGGTGAGTTCCTCGGCTGGCCCGCCCTGCCCGCGCCGCTGCCGTTTGAAAACATCGCCATGATCGGCCTGCGCTCGGTTGATCCGGCAGAGCGTGCGGCCTTGCAGAAGACTGCCATAACCCGTGTCGACATGCGCCAGATCGACGAAACAGGCATCGCCCAGCCTCTGGGCGCCTTCCTTGACCGTGTCGCCGCGGTGAACGGCATGCTGCATGTGTCGCTTGACGTGGATTTCCTTGACCCCGCCGCAGCACCTGCTGTGGGCACCACTGTTCCGGGCGGCGCCACCGTGCGCGAAGGCCATCTGGTGATGGAAATGGTCAACGATTCCGAGCTGTTGACCTCCCTCGATCTGGTCGAGCTGAACCCCTATCTGGACGAACGCGGCCGCACCGCCCGCCTGATGGTCGAACTTGCCGCCTCTGCCATGGGCCGCAATGTGTTTGACCGCCCGACCCGCGCGTATTGAGCTGGAGAGTATAATGACAAGCCCTTCCCACAAAGCTCTCGTGCCCTTCGTCAGCGTCGACCACATGATGCGGTTGATCAACCATATCGGGCTTGCGCCCATGATGCTGGGTATCTGTGACCGGATCGAAGCGGATTTTCATCGCTGGCCGCTGTTTGATAAAACCCCGCGTGTGGCGTCACACTCAGACGTAGGTGTGATCGAGCTGATGCCAACCTCGGATGGCGATGTCTACGGCTTCAAATACGTCAACGGCCACCCAGGCAACACCAAAGACGGGCTGCAAACCGTGACCGCCTTTGGTTTGCTGTCGGATGTGGCCAACGGCTATCCGGTGCTGTTCTCGGAAATGACCATCCTGACGGCGCTGCGCACGGCTGCCACTTCGGCGCTGGCGGCACGGGTTCTGGCGCCTAAGGGGGCCACCGTCATGGCGATGATCGGCAATGGCGCGCAGTCGGAATTCCAAAGCATCGCCATGCAGGCGATTGTCGGGATTACCGAAGTGCGTCTGTATGATGTGGACCCTGCCGCGACGGCTAAATGTGCGCGCAATTTGCAAGCATCCGGCCTCAAGGTTGTGTCCTGCACCAGTGCCGAAGAGGCGATACTTGGTGCGCATATCATCACCACCTGCACGGCTGACAAGCAGTACGCAACCATCCTGACCGATAACATGGTCGGCGCCGGTGTGCACCTGAACGCCATCGGCGGCGATTGCCCCGGCAAGACCGAGCTGGCCCCCGCCATCCTGCACCGCGCTGATATATTTGTGGAATATCCCGAACAGACCCGCATTGAAGGCGAAATCCAGCAGCTGGACGCGGACCATCCGGTGACCGAGTTCTGGGAGGTTCTGACAGGTACAGCCAAAGGCCGCACGGATGCCAAGCAGATCACCCTGTTTGACAGCGTAGGCTTCGCAATCGAGGATTTCTCGGCGTTGTGCTATGTCCGCGATGCAATCAAGGGCACGGATTTTTTCACGCCGCTGGACATGCTGGCCGATCCTGATGATCCGCGTGACCTGTTCGGCATGGTCGCCCGCGCGAAGTAAGCGAGGAGCGGCGCGCAGCTAGCGAGGAGTGCGCGCCGTTACGTCAAACCCATACAGCCAGTCAAACGCGCCCAACATCCGTTTAGGCGCAAACCGGCCGCCCAGACGGATCACACTATGGGCGGCAAAACGGACCGGACCGGGCTTCAGGTGGAAGCGCCATGCGTTACCTTCTGCCGCTTTGATCACCTTGATGACGCGCGGCTTGCGCATCGCCTGATAGGCAGGCAAAGCTGCCACACCGCCCCGCAATACGGTATCGGCCAGCGCCCACGCATCCTCCATCGCCATATTCGCACCCTGCGCCAGAAACGGCAGTGTCGGATGGGCCGCATCCCCCAGCAACGCGACACCGCCCTGCTGCCAAACCTCTGCCACCGGATGGCGGTGCAGCCCCCAGAGTGTCGGCGCCTCAACCGCGTCAATCATCTCGCCCGCAATTCCGCCCCAGCCCGCAAAGGCTGCGCGCAGGTTTGCCGGATCATCCGCGTGGTTCCAGCCCTCAGCCGCCCAGCTTTTACGCTCTTCAACCGCAACCAGATTAACCATATCACCGCCGCGCAACGGGTAGCTGACCAGATGGCGGCCTGCTCCCATTGTCACCATGGCGTGATTGCCATGACCAAACCTGTTCGCCACTGTGGCACGCCACGCAACCTGCCCCGTGAATGCCGCATCATCCGCCCCGTTCAGCGCAATCCGCGCGCGCGAATGAATACCGTCCGCCCCTACAATCAACTCGGCGCGGCGGGTTGTGCCATCGGTCAGTGTCAACTCCGGCATATCACCCGTTTGAACATCGCGCACCTGTACACCCATCTCGAAGGTCACGTTATGCTCGCGCGCGGCGCGGGCCAGCACATCAACCAGATCGGCACGGTGCATAAAGAAATAGGCCTGCCCCGTCGGCAGAAGTGTCAGGTCTAGCCGCGCCAGATCCTCCTCGCGGTCAAAACTGCGCATGACCACGGCGCGTCCGCGCACGGCACCCCGCTCCTGCAGCCGCTTTTCCAGCCCCAGCGCCCGCAGGACAAACAGGCCATTGGGGCTGACCTGAAGGCCCGCGCCAACCTCGCGAATTGCCGGCGCCTGCTCCAGCACGGTAACAGCCACGCCGCGGCGCGCCAGTGCTATGGCTGCGGTCAAGCCGCCGATGCCTGCACCAACAACAAGCGCATTCCTGATCTGCATCTCCGTCCCCTCTGCAAAAAACGCCACAGCTTGCGCTGCGGCGTTTCAGAATCTCTCACGCGGCGTTGCCTGTCATCCTGCACTATATACAACAGGGAATTCAGACAGGCATATCTAATCGCCAAAACCCTTTTCGGGGATCAATCGTCGCGGTGTACTTTCTCGCGGCGCTCGTGCTTTTCCTGTGCCTCAAGGCTCATCGTGGCGATGGGGCGTGCATCCAGACGCTTGAGCGAAATCGGCTCGCCGGTGACCGAGCAATAGCCGAAGTCACCCTCGTCGATCCGGCGCAGTGCGGCTTCGATCTTGTTGACCAGCTTGCGGGCGCGGTCACGGGTGCGCAGCTCCAGCGCACGGTCGGTTTCCTCAGACGCGCGGTCATTCACATCAGGAATGTTGCGTGTGCCGTCCTGAAGCGCTTCGATCGTGTCGCGGCTACCTTCCAGCAATTCCTCTTTCCAAGCTCTCAGCTTGCGGCGGAAATATTCAACCTGACGGTCGTTCATAAACGGCTCGTCTTCGGCGGGTGTGTAATCTGATGGCAAAAAGCTCTGCTTTTTCACTTTAGGTCTACCCTCGGCGTAATTTGTTACTGTCATTTGGAACTCCCCCTCACAACATCACTCATTGGGCGCGGTCTATAGGACGCTTGAGTGATTGTCACTACCCGATCATACGCTATTATGCCCCCCGAATATGACGCTGAAATGAACCGGAAAGTTGATCAGAATATGAAATTTCAAGGCACCGCAGACTATGTCGCAACGGATGATCTGAAGATTGCGGTGAACGCTGCTGTGGCGCTGGAGCGTCCACTTCTCGTTAAAGGCGAACCCGGAACAGGAAAGACCGAGCTGGCGCGTCAGGTGTCACAGGCGCTGGGTTTGCGGATGATCGAATGGAACATCAAATCCACCACCCGCGCCCAGCAGGGCCTCTATGAATACGATGCGGTATCGCGCCTGCGCGACAGCCAACTGGGCGATGCGCGTGTGCATGATGTCTCCAACTATATCCGCGAGGGCAAGCTGTGGGAGGCATTCGAGGCGGGCGAGAAAGTTGTGCTGCTGATTGACGAGATCGACAAAGCCGACATCGAATTCCCGAACGACCTTTTGCAAGAGCTCGATAAGAACGAGTTCTTCGTCTACGAGACTGGCGAGACGATCAAGGCGAAGGTCCGCCCGATTGTGATCATCACCTCCAACAACGAAAAGGAATTGCCCGACGCCTTCCTGCGCCGCTGTTTCTTCCACTATATCCAGTTTCCGGACATGGAGACGCTCAAGAAAATCGTCGAAGTCCACCATCCCGGCATCAAGCCCGATCTGCTGACCATTGCGCTGACGCAGTTCTACGGCATCCGTGACCAACAGGGCCTGAAGAAAAAGCCGTCGACTTCGGAAGTCATCGACTGGCTGAAACTGTTGCTGGCCGAGGACATGACGGCAGCCGACCTGAAAGCCGACGGAAACTCTGCCCTACCGAAGTTGCACGGCGCGTTGTTGAAGAACGAACAGGACGTGCATCTGTTTGAACGTCTGGCCTTTATGGCACGCGGCGGACGCTGAGGCCCGTGCCGTGACGCGGTCTGCTCTATCTGGCTTTGATCGCGCCGCTACACTTTCTGATATATGGGCTAATAGGTAGAGTAGCATTAACGGTGCCATTCTTTAGCGGCTGGTCTAATTTATTACTATTCACGCCGCTATTCGCCTGTGTGATCTGGTTAGCCATAGCAGCCCTCACTACTGCTTTATCTTTGATAATCGCCTACCGCCAATCGGCGCAAATTCAACGGTCTTGCGATTCTCGCAGGGGTTGCGTGGGGATTTATCACAGTTACAGCAATTGTGACGGGGCTGACCACCCCAACTGAGGCGTTCACCCTCAGCACAGTTGCTCTCATATGCTTGCATATATGGTTAATCCGCGCAGATCTGCGCCGCAAACCCCGCCGTTGAACTGTGGCATCTGCGTACCCACAACCACAGGTTGGCCACAATCTGTCAAATTTGCCCTGATTTTGCCTTAATTGCTCCCTACCGAGGGCGTGTTGAGAGGCGAAAAGATCTCCAATTGAGGCTCTAAAGGGCAGGCAAACAGAGTATGGTAATCTTTATCGCACGAGTAGTGCGCGCGGTTTCTGCGCGTTTTCAACACGTTAACGCAACGCACGCGTTAACAGGGCAACGGATATGAAAGCTCGCGCAGCACTGCTGCTGGCGATGGCTCTGAACGCATGTACCCCCACGGTCGGTGGTGATGTCTCCCGCGGGATGACCTTTTCAGAGAGTTCCCTGCCCCCTGTCAAAGTATTCACAACCGGCTAGCACACGGGTCCGGTGCGGGCAAACAACGATCTGGCGCTTGATTTCATCGAGCTGTCGTTCAAGCTGGAAAGCGGTCGTGAACTGCCTGTGTTCACGCGCTTTGAGGGGCCCATCACGGTCACCGTCGTTGGGCAGCAGCCAGAATCGCTCCAGCATGATCTGCGCCGACTGATTGGTCGTTTGCGCAATGAGGCGCGGATAAACATCAGCCAGATCAGCGCACCAACTGCCAATGTGACCATCAATGCCGTGCCGCGCAAAGCCATTCAGGAATTGTTGCCGCAGGCCGCCTGCTTTGTCGCACCGAACGTCAGCACCATGGATGAATACCGTCATACCCGGAAAACCAAGCAGGCCAACTGGTCACAACTGCGCGAGCGCACCCGTCTGGCGATTTTCCTGCCAAATGACGTGAGCCCGCAGGAGGTCCGTGACTGCCTGCACGAAGAACTGGCACAGGCACTGGGGCCGCTCAACGATCTGTACCGCCTGCCCGATTCTGTTTTCAACGACGACAACGTGCATACGGTCCTGACCGGCTTTGATATGCTGATGTTGCGGACCTATTATTCACCCAAGCTGCACAACGGTATGACGCGCGGTCAGGTGGCAGCCACCCTGCCCCACATCCTGCGCGAGATTAACCCGCGCGGCGAAGCAGTCCGCGCATCCTTCTCGACACGCACCCCGATCCAGTGGAAGCGGGCGATCGAGACAGCGCTTGGCCCCTCGTCCAAAAACAGTTCCCGCCGCAGCGCCGCTGCCGAAGCCTTGCGCATTGCCGAGGCCATGGGCTGGCAGAATCAACGCCGCGCCTTTGCGCATTACGCCATGGGCCATGTCCTGCAACATGAAAACCCGCGCGATGCACATCAGCACTATTTGGCCGCAAAACGCTTTTACGTCGCAACTTCTGGCACAGCACTGCATCAGGCCTATGTTGCAACCCAACTTGCCGCCTATTCCATTACCCAAGGCAAGGGGCAGGAAGCCCTGCAACTGGTGTCGCCACACATCCAGTCCGCCCGTCTGAACGAAAATGCCGCATTGCTCTCGACGCTGCTGCTGCTACGTGCCGAAGCGCTGGATCTGGAGAACCGGACGTCGGAAGCACAGGCTGTGCGTATGGACAGTTTGGGTTGGGCGCGCTACGGATTTGGCTCTGACTGGGCTGTGCGGGCCAAGCTGCGTGAAATCGCGTCACTCAACCCGCTCAAAGGATAGCCCGCAAACACAAAGGGCTAGACTATGATCGTAATCGGGTTGGCAATCATCGGCGCAATCGTCGGTGGAACGACTGCCAAAAAGCGCCGCGGTAACCGCAAGGATATCGCGCAATATGCAGCGGGTTACGCCATGGCCTTCCTGATCGTGGGCATGTTCATCACCGTGATCATCGACCGGATCGCCAGCTGATGTTTCTGCCTTTCTTCGAGCAACTGCGCGCCCATAAAGTTCCCGTATCCATGCGGGAACTTTTGGCGTTTCTGGATGGCATGTCCGCTGGCCTCGCCACCTATGACGTAGAGGCGTTCTATTACCTCGCCCGCGTCAGCATGGTGAAAGACGAACGCAACATCGACAAATTCGACCAAGCCTTCGCTGCCGCGTTCAAGGGGCTGGAGGACATCTCGGCCGAGCAGGTTCTGGAAGCTGTCGATATCCCCGAAGAATGGCTGCGCAAGATGTCCGAAAAGCATCTGACCGAAGAAGAAAAAGCCGAGATAGAAGCCCTTGGCGGTTTCGAGAAGCTGATGGAGACGCTCAAAGAGCGCCTGAAGGAACAAAAAAGCCGCCATGAAGGTGGCAGCAAATGGATGGGCACCGGTGGCACCTCGCCCTTTGGCGCCTACGGCTATAACCCAGAAGGCGTACGCGCAGGCCAGAAAGAAGGCCGCCATGGCAAGGCTGTCAAAGTCTGGGACAAACGCGAATTCCGCAATCTGGATGACAGCGTCGAGCTGGGCACCCGCAACATCAAAGTAGCGCTCAAACGCCTGCGCCGCTGGGCGCGCGATGGCGCGAACGAGGAGCTGGACCTGAATGGAACGATCCGCTCCACCGCCGAGCAAGGCTATCTAGACGTCAAAACGCGGCCAGAGCGGCGCAATGCCGTCAAAGTTCTACTGTTCCTCGATGTGGGCGGCTCGATGGACCCGCACATCAAGGTGGTGGAGGAACTCTTCTCTGCCGCGCGCTCCGAATTCAAACATATGGAGTATTTCTACTTCCATAACTGCCTCTATGAAGGCGTGTGGCGCGACAACCGCCGCCGTTGGGACGCGCAGACCCCCACCCATGAAATCCTGCGCACCTACGGCCCCGACTACCGCGCAATTTTTGTGGGCGACGCCAGCATGTCCCCCTACGAGATCGCCTATCCGGGTGGCGCAAACGAGCATTGGAACCCCGAAGCGGGCTCTGTCTGGCTGAACCGCGCGCGCGAGCATTGGAAATCAAACCTCTGGATCAATCCGATCCCCGAGAAATACTGGTCCTACACCCAGTCTATCACCATGATCCAAGAAATTTTCGGCCAAGAGGCGATGGTACCGATGACGCTGGAAGGCCTGTCACGCGGGATGAAGACACTCACGCGCTAACGCAGGGTGAGATTGCCGATTGCAGCGCGGATCACGCTTTTTGTGTCGTCGCTGTCGCCAGAGACCGCCAGTCCGACCAGCGCACCCTTGGCCCCGCCAAAGGCGCGTCTATAGTCCGCTGCAAGATCAACCTTCTCGCTGTGCGATCCGGTTCCCGCCTGCCGCAGCGCTATGGTCACACCCTGCCCCTTTGGCCCATAAGGCGATGGGATCACTTGCCCACGCGCAGCGTTCCCGCCCCAGGCATACTGGATAATCCGCACGTCGCTGTTACCCAGCAGGCTACGGATATTCGCACCCTTAAGGCTCGGCGCAATGCTTTCGGGGACAAAAACAAAATAAAGCGAAATATTGCGGTCGTCACCGCCCTTTCTAGCAAGGTTCGTCGCTGGCACCGACTGGTCAACGGTCCAGTTCCAGGACGCAGCCGTGCTGCCCCATTCGCCCTCGGCCACCCGCGTCCATGCGATCGACACTGAGCCGTCCGAAACAAGCCCGAGAGTTTTACCAAAGCTGTATGAGTTGGAATTGAACAGAGACAAGCGCTGCTCCTGCCAACCGTTTGAAAAACTGACAGATCCTGCCGAGGCTGTGCTCGCCAGTACACTGAACAACATTGCTGATACCGTTAAACGCATGGGACACTCCTGACTTTGGTTGTCCTGAGTAATTAGGCCGCTCACAAGCCATTGATCAGTAAACACCTGTCACACTTCCGTCAGCGCGCCCTTGCTGCCTGTCGTGCTGATATCCCCTTGCGGGTTTCGCCCCGTGCCCCATATTAACCCTATGATAAAAGTCATCCCCATCCTGCTGGCCGTGCTCTACGGCCTTGTCATGTACCGCTTTTCCGTGTGGCGCACGGGGCGCGAGCTCGACGAGCAATCAACCGTACTGGCGGACCCGAAACTGGTGGCGATGAGCAAGCAGATGGCGAAAGCCTTGGAAATCCCCCGTATTAACGTCCACATCTACGAGATTGAGCCGGTGAACGGCCTTGCCGCCCCTGACGGGCGCATCTTCATCACACGCGGGTTCTATAACAAGTTCCGCGCAGGCGAGGTCACAGCAGAGGAGCTGGCCTCGGTAATTGCGCATGAGCTGGGGCATGTCGCCTTGGGGCATTCGCGCCGCCGCATGATCGACTTTTCCGGCCAGAACGCGATGCGCGCGGCATTGGGCATGGTCCTGAGCCGCTTTATCCCCGGCATCGGCATCTGGCTGGCCAATATGCTGACCTCGCTGCTGGCGGCCAAGCTGTCGCGCAGTGACGAATTCGAGGCGGACGCCTATGCCGCCGCCCTGCTGACCAAAGCAGGTATCGGGATCGGGCCGCAAATATCGCTGTTTGAAAAGCTGGACGCGCTGACAAAATCGGGGGGCGGGCGTCCTCCGGCGTGGCTGTTGACGCATCCGCACACCAAGGACCGGATTGCAGCGCTGACGGCGATGCAGGTCAAGTGGGACAGCTAGTCTGAAGCCATCAGCGCCTTACCCAATCGTGGCAGGCGGGCTTTTTTCATCAAGGACCGCATATTCCAATCCTCGCCGGACAGGCGGCGGGCCTCTTGGACCACGGCCTGTGCCACTGCGGTCACGGCATCGGGGCTGGCATGGAAATGGCCCAACAGAAAGGCGTCCGGATCATTCCGGCTCAGCCCCTCTTCGGCCAGTATCCCGCGCGGGAAATCCTTGGCGTTCATCGTGATGATACCGTCGGCGTTGCCCTGCACTGCGGCGGCCAGAACATGGATGTCATTGGCATCGGGCAGAAAGAGCCGCGCTTCCAACCCGGCATGGCTCGCAACGCTGGCTTTGGGGAACGCCGCCTGCGCCAAAGCGATCTCGCCGCGCGCAATCGTCTCGCCTTGCGGGCCCAGCTTGCGCGCCGCCAGCGCCCATTCCTCAAGGATACGCGCGGACCACAGCGGCGTGTAGGCCCCTGTGCGGGCGACGCCCAGCAACATCTCCCGCATGACAGTGGGATAGATCACACAGGCATCGAGCAGCATTTTCATAGGCTTACAGGTGGAAGAACAGCGACTTGAGATAGCCCGTTTCGGCAAGCTGCGGCAGCTGCGGATGGTCCGCACCCGCAAATCCGGTATGGATCAGCGAAGGCCTGCGCCCTGCCCGCCCGATACCGCGCACAGACGCCGTGCGGAACGCCGCAAGGTCAGCGGCATGTGAGCACGAACAGAGCCCCAGAATACCACCCTCGGCCACCAATGGCGCCGCAAGCCGCGCAATCCGCTCATAAGCGCGTAGGCCAGCCTCAAGCGCGGGTTTCGCGGGAGCAAATGCGGGCGGATCACAGATGATCACATCAAATTCGGCACCTTCGGCGCGCAGCGCTGTCAGCACGTCAAAGGCATCACCCTGACGGATGCTTACACGGTCGGACACGCCCATGGCTGCCGCACCTTGTTCGGCCAGCGCCAGAGCGGGTGCAGAGCCGTCAACGCATAGCGTAGAGGCAGCACCAGCAGCGACAGCCGCAAGGCCAAAGCCGCCCAAATGGGCAAAGACATCCAGCACCCGCGCCCCGCGCGACAGCGACGCTGCAAAGGCATGGTTGGGCCGCTGGTCATAGAAAATACCGGTTTTCTGACCGCCGGTCAGATCCGCCATATAGGTCGCACCGTTCATCAGCACAGGCACGGCAGCGTCGGGGGCAGAACCCGCCAGAACACCGCTCACATCATCCAGCCCCTCAAGGCTGCGCGTGCGGCCAGAGGCGTTTTTCAACACGTTCTTTACGCCTGTCACCTCGATCAGCGCCGCCGTCAGCGGGCCAATCAGCGCATCGGACCATGCCGAATTGGGCTGGATCACACAGGTATCGCCAAAACGGTCGATGACAACACCGGGCAATCCGTCCGCTTCGGCATGGACAAGGCGGTAGAACGGCGCGTCATACATCCGCTCCCGCAGGGCCAGTGCGCGGCGCAGGTGTGCTGCCATCCACGCTTGATCAATGCTGGCTTCGGGATCGGAATCCAGCATCCGCGCGATGATCTTGGAATTGGGGTTGACCGTGACCACACCCAAAGGCTGGCGCAGACTGTCTTCCAGTACCGCAATCGTACCCGGCACAAGGCCTTTGGTGCGGCGGTCTGTGACCAACTCGTTTGCATAAACCCATGGTGCGCCGTGCCGGATGGCACGGGCATTCGCCTTTGGAATAAGACGGACGACGGGCAGTGGTGCGGATGTGGGAAAGGGCGCTGTCATAGCGCCCTTTCCTAATCGGTTCCCATGGTAAGGGAAAGCTATAAATCGTTGATCAGTTGGAAGAAGCCGAGGGAAGCATCCTTGTAGCCTTCAGGCTCGCTGATCTGCTGGCGGATCACTTCGGCCAGATGGCCGGAAATGCGGATTTTCTGGGTCAGGCCACGGGCCTCGGCCGAGATCGCCTGCTGGCCGCCAAAGGCTTCGAGGTTGCTCTCACGCGGCGCGGCTCGGAGAGGGCAGCACCGGTCGTTGCATCCCGCAGAACCATGTTAAAGATCACGTTATGCACACCGCCGACAGTATAGCGGGCCTTCTCGCTCAGCGCGTGAAAACGGACCAGCTCGATGTCCAGGATAACTGGCACGGGGCCGGTGAAGCTTTGTGTACCGACGGTCATGGCGTCATGCACGATCTTGGCAACCTGCGCGTGACGGTTGCCCATCGGGTCTTCGCGCCAGACGATATCACCATTGGGGTAATAGCGGTTCGCCTCGGACACCTTCAGCGAGGTCGGAACCCGCACGTTGATCTGCGATACGTTGATCTGGCGCAGGATTGCACCGGGCAGAATGGTCTGGGACTGGCGTTTACCAGTCGTCACAGTGCGCACGCTGCGGGGTTGGGTGGCTTGCGTCGCTGCGGTGGTTTCGGTTGCGGCGAAGTTGACGGAATTTGCGGCTGGCGGCACAAACGCGGCCTCGCGGGTTACAACATCTGACGCGCCACATGCACTCAATGCCGCACCAATGCTCAGGGCACATCCAAACTTGATCATCTTCATCTCGGTCTCCTCAGGTCAACGGACCATAAACTTCTACCTCTAAGGGTATCGGAGATGAATGAGGCAGGTTTTAGACGCATTTAGGGAATCATTGGCGCAAACTGGCGGCATCTGCGGCATGGCAGGCCACAATAGCCGCCTTCCGAAACGGATCGCCTCAGTCACGTTTGCGGCTGCGCCACCCGCCGCGTCTGCGCGGTGTCGCGATGGCATGCAGCCCCTCGGACATGACTTCGGACATCGGATGGGCGGCATCCGTACCGTAAAGCGCAAGCAGTCTGCGCAGGGCTGCGTTGGTCTCACACTCGACACCCAGGCTCAGCGCCCAATCCAGAAAGATGGTCCGGCATTCGGGTTTGGTGATGCCTTCGATGCGGTAGGCCTCATAGATCAGGCCCTTGGGGTCATCGGGTGTCGATTTGTCCATCACGTCTCTCCGCTGCTCTGCGCCGCAAGTGCTGCCGTGATAATCCGGTCGGCGGTGGCATAAGTCTGTGCCATTAGCGTCTCCATATCCTGCGCACTGTCGTTTTCAGCAGAGTTTCCGACGGCTTGGACCAGGAACCGCAGCGTCGCAGCACGCAAAGCCTCCATGTTCAAGGGCCGCGACGACAACAGCCGTGTGGCTGATTGCAGCGCCCAAAGCGTCTCGTATGCGGTGGTCAGGGCCGCCGCGCCCTCATCATCCAGCAGACCACATTCCCGCGCGGCAGCCAGACCCGCGGGGATGTCGCGCGCAGCGGTACCGCCCGCCAGCGCGCCCGCCTGTGCAAACAGCTCGATATCCTGCAACCGCCCCGCCCCGATCTTGGCATCCAGCAGGCCTTCAGGCGTTTTGGCGGCTGCAATGCGCGCGCGCATCTCGGCGGTCTGCTGGCAGATATGGCTAATGTCGCGTTTCGCGCTGAGAATTTCAATCCGCACCGCCTCGACCTCACGGGCCAGCCCCTCTGGCCCCGCGATCACCTCCGACCGTGTCAGCGCCAGATGTTCCCAGACCCATGCTTCCTCGCGCTGGTAGCTGGTATAGGATTCAATAGACGTGGCCACCGGCCCCTTATTACCGGACGGGCGCAGCCGCAAATCCAGCTCGTAGAGGCGGCCTTGGGCCATGGGCGCGCTCATCGCAGTGATCATCGCCTGCGTCAGGCGGGCGTAATACTGGCGTGAGGGCAGCGGGCGCTTGCCCTCGGAGGCCTCAATCCCGTCTGCATCATAGATCATGATCATATCCAGATCGGATTGCGCGGTCAGCCGCCCTGCCCCCAGTGACCCCATCCCCACAATCACAGCGCCCTTACCCGGCGGCGGCCCATGACGGCGGGAGAATTCGGCGATCACCACCGGCCAGAGGGCGCGCAGCACGGCGCGGGCCAGATCGCTATATTGCTCAGACGCGCGCGCACCGTCAGTCAGGCCGCGCAGGTGGTGCACGCCGATGCGAAAGTGCCATTCCCGCGCCCATGCGCGGGTGCCGTCCAGTTGCAGCTCGTAATCATCCAGTGCTGCCAACCGGTCTTGCAACGCAGCCGTCAATACTTCCTGCCCCGGCCATTTGGCGAAAAAGTCGCCGCCAATCACCGCATCCAGCACCGCCGCATTGCGCGACAGATGCTCGGCCAGCATCGGCGAGACAGAAACGATGGTGATCAACAGATCGGCCAGCTGCGGGTTCGCCTTGAGCAAAGAGAACAGCTGCACCCCTGCAGGCAGCCCTTTGAGGAACCCGTCAAAGGCCAATATCGCCTCGTCCGGTTTATCCGCCTGCGCCAGCCGTGCCAGCAATTCGGGCTTCAGCCGCTCGAACAGCTCGGCCCCCCGCTCCGAGCGCAGCGCAGGATAGCTGTGCCATGCGTCGATCACCGCCGCATCGAAGGTATGGGTGCTCTCGGGCGCCGGTTTCGGGCCGCGCGCTTCGGTGAAAAAGCCCTCGGTGATCTCGTGCACCGCAGCCAGACGGCTGTGCAACTCTGCCTCCAGCGCATCCACGTCCATATCCATCATCGCCGCAATCCGCGCCATGCCATCGGGCGTTTGCGGCAGGGTATGGGTCTGCGCGTCCTGCACCATCTGCAAACGGTGCTCGACCGTGCGGTGAAAGGTATAGTGATCCGTCAGCGCATCAGCGGCCTCTTGCGGCACCCAGCCTTTGGCCGACAGCACCGCCAACCCCTCTTTGGTGCCACGCACGCGAAGCTTCTCGTCGCGCCCCCCCGCAATCAACTGGCGTGTCTGGGTGAAAAACTCGATCTCGCGGATGCCGCCCCGGCCCAGTTTCATATTCTGACCGGGCAGCGTGATCGGGCCACCAAGGCCCTTATGCTCGCGGATCGCAAGGCGCATATCATGGGCGTCCTGAATGGCGGCGAAATCCAGTTGGCGGCGCCAGACAAAGGGGCGCAGCGTGCGCAAGAAGGCATCCCCTACGGCAATATCCCCCGCACAGGGGCGCGCCTTGATATAGGCGGCACGCTCCCACGTCCGGCCCAGGCTCTCGTAATACCGCTCGGCGGCCAGCAGGCCCACGCAGACGGGTGTGACTGCCGGATCGGGGCGCAGGCGCAGATCGGTGCGGAACACATAGCCGTCGCCCGTGATGTCATTCAGGCTAGCCGCCATCGCGCGGGTGGCCTTGATCAGCCCCGCACGGGCCTCCTGAAAATCATCCGGGCTATAGCGACTTTCATCAAACAGGCAGATCAGATCAATGTCGGAGGAATAGTTCAGCTCTCCGGCACCCATCTTGCCCATCGCCAGCACGGTCATGCCCCCTGCGGTTTCTGCATCCTCGGGCGTGAGGCCCGGCAGCTTGCCGCGCCGGATTTGCGCGCCCACAGCCACCCGAAGTGCTGCATGTGCCGCCGCATCCGCATAGTCCGTCAGCGCGCCTGTCACCTCCTCCAGCGACCATGCCCCGCCCAGATCAGCCAAGGCCGATAGTAATGCCACCCGCCGTTTACCCTGCCGCAGACCTGCGTTCAGCGTGCCCTCATCCAGATCGGCGGGCGCTGCCAGCACTGCGGCCAGTGCGGCCTCGGGTGCGGCAACAGCATCTGCCAGCCAATCGGCCTCTTTTGTGATCAAAGTCGCCAGATAGGGTGCGAGTGCGGCCGTGCCTTTTAGCAAAGGATGCAGCGCCGCATCAAATTGCGCCAGCGGCAGCCCCGTCTCGGCCCCTACAGGTGTGCGCGGGGATCGGGTGAGCCGTTTGGAGAGAGATATATCATTCATATATCCACAGTTACGCCTGCGCGATTGCCCGTCAATGGGCCATTTTCAGAAAATCACCCCCGCCAAGTATCTGAAATAATGAAAGGAACACAAATAATGTAAATAACATTCACATGGTCCCTTGCAAAATCCCCAATCATCGCAAAATTGAGTGATGTGAAAGGCATTAACATAAACATCCTTTCACCGGTGAAGCGCCCCACATCCGGCGGCAGCACA
The DNA here is from genome assembly GCA_029252045.1 of Sulfitobacter sp. Classification (GTDB taxonomy): domain Bacteria; phylum Pseudomonadota; class Alphaproteobacteria; order Rhodobacterales; family Rhodobacteraceae; genus Sulfitobacter. Next base: position 29,114 of record JAQXCD010000047.1, on the reverse strand, counting down.
CCGCAATAGTGAGGGACTATAATGACTACAATGACTGGCACACCGACCTTCTCGTCCCGCAACCGCAGCCGCGATGGCTGGTTTGTCCGCACCGAAAACTGGCTGGACGAGCGCGGCAAGCCCGCATGGATCGCCGCCATGGTGCTGGGGTTCATCTTTTTCTGGCCCGTTGGCCTTGCCCTTCTGGGCTATATGATCTGGAGTAAACGTATGTTTTCATCATCTTCGCGTAGCTGTAGCCGCAAAATGCACCGCAGCATGACCATGGGCCGCCCCACCGGCAACACCGCCTTTGATGCCTACAAGGCCGACACGCTGAAACGTCTGGAAGAAGAGCAGGACAGCTTCGAGACCTTCCTCGAGCGCCTGCGTGCGGCCAAGGACAAATCCGAGTTCGACGCCTTTATGGACGAACGTGCCACCCGCAAGGATGACACCGCCGAAGCCTAACCGCTTGCAATCCTCCCCGCGCCTGCCCACATCTTGGGGCAGGCGCATCTGCCCCCTGTAAGAAAGACCGACATGACACCTGATCCTGACATCCAGCCGCAATTTTACGAAAGTGTCCCGACGTCGCGGCTGCTGGCCTGGGTGATAGACATCATCGTCACCACCGGACTGGTGCTGTTGATATTGCCGTTTACCGCCTTTACGGGCCTCTTCTTTCTGCCCTTCCTGTTTATCATACTGGGCTTTGCCTACCGCGTTGTCACCCTGTCGCGCGGATCGGCCACATGGGGCATGCGCCTTATGGCGATTGAGCTGCGCACCCGCAACGATGAGCCGTTTGACCTGCCCACCGCCTTTGCCCATACGCTGGGCTATTCCATCAGCGTCGCATTTGCACCGCTGCAACTGATCTCGATCGTCCTGATACTGAGCACCGAGCGCCGGCAAGGCCTCAGCGATATGGTCCTGGGTACCGTCGCTTTGAACAAACGTGCCTGATCCGGCATCAGCCTTATGGTGCCTGTTTAACCAGCAGGTCACTTTAGGGTTTGCGCCCCTGCACGGCCGCGCTATCCTTTTACCCAAATCATCCTATTTGCGAACAGATGTCCGGACCCGCCCCATGCGCCACTCGCTTCCCATTGCTCCGCAGTTCTATGTAACTGCTCCACAGCCCTGCCCCTATCTGGAGGGGCGGATGGAGCGGAAATTGTTTACAGCCCTACAGGGCGAGAACGCGGAGAGGCTGAACAACAGCCTGTCCGCACAGGGGTTCCGGCGCAGCCAGAATGTCCTCTACCGTCCGTCCTGTGCCGCTTGCGCGGCCTGCCTCTCCGCGCGCATTGATGTGTCGCGGTTCCAGCCCAGCAAAAGCCAGCGCCGCACGCTCAAACGCAACGCAGGGCTCAGCCGTCGCGCCACGTCCCCTTGGGCCACCGAAGATCAATACGAGCTGTTCCGCCGCTATCTGGACAGCCGCCATGCGGACGGCGGCATGGCGGATATGGATGTGTTCGAATTCGCCGCCATGGTTGAGGAAACACCGATCCGCAGCCGCGTGATCGAATACACCGACGACGAGACCGGTGAGTTGACCGGCGTATGCCTGACCGATGTTCTGGGCGAAGGGGTGAGCATGGTCTATTCATTCTATACCCCCGACCGCCCCAGCGACGGATTGGGAAATTACATCATCCTCGACCATATCGAAATCGCCCGCAGCGCAGGCCTGCCCTATGTTTATCTGGGCTATTGGGTGCCCGGCAGCCAAAAGATGGGCTACAAGGCCAAGTTCTCCGGGCTTGAGGTCTTTATGGGCGGCGAATGGCAGCAGATGCGCGATCCGCAAGGCTTTACCCTCGACCCCCACCCGCTCAGCAACGATCCGATATCCGAGCAGGTCGCAAACATCTCCCTGCCCGATATGGCGCCCAAACGCGGCTAGCAGCGTTGACCTGGCCACCCGAAGCAACAAGAGCACGAATTCTCACTGCCTTCTCGAAATGATCCAGCTTGTGGATTTCAATCCACCATGTCGCCGCCTCCATCAGCAGCGCAGCATCATCATTGCGGTGCGCAAAGAAGGCGTAGCACGACAGGCCCACACGGTCCCCCTTCTGCGCAATTTTTGCGTCACAAACGGCAATCGCCTTCGCTCTCAAACTCGCCCGCATTTACACCTCGTCACTCTCATGTCTTCGCCAGAAAACGCCGCTAATGTAACGATCGGACCCCGCTGAAACCGCTTCTTTATTGTGCTTTTAAACTCAATACCGCCCCTGCTAAATCCACAGTTCCATAAAGAAAAGGGCGCCCTATCGGACGCCCTCTTTTACTGTCTCTCCAAAGCCCGCCCGCTTACGGGATCAGATCCGGCACAATCGTCACAATTGCCGGGAACAACCACAAGATCGCAAGGCCCCCCACCTGGATCAGCACAAACGGAATGATCCCGCGGTAGATGTGCTGTGTCGTGACACTCGCCGGAGCAACGCCGCGCAGATAGAACAGCGCAAAGCCGAAAGGCGGTGTCAGGAACGAGGTCTGCAGGTTCACCGCAATCATGATCGTCACCCATTTGGGGTCGAACGTACCGCCATAGATAACCGGTCCCACGATCGGTACAACGATGTAGATGATCTCGAGAAAATCGAGCACGAAGCCCAGCACAAACAGCACCAGCATCACCAGCAAGAAGACCTGAACCTCGTTGTCGAAGGAGCGCAGGAACTGCTGGATGTAATGCTCGCCGCCAAAGCTGATGACCACAAGGTTCAACAGCTGTGAGCCGATGAGGATCGTAAACACCATCGAGGTCACTTTGGCCGTCTCGCGTACCACGGGCGTCAGAACACCCGATGTCCACAGGATCCAGCAGCTGAACAGCAGGCCGAACACCGCATAGAGATAGGCGCCGTAGGCAACAAAGAAGGCAACCCAATTCTCGAAGCCGACTTCGTCCTGATTGATCCGCAGGTCAAAGTTCACACCGACAAGGATACAGATGATGATCGCCAGTGTGGACCAGATGATCACCTTGGGCGAGCGATCCAGATCCTTCAGCTTGCGGTAGGCCGCCAGCATGATAGCCCCCCCCGCACCCAGTGCCGCAGCGGGCGTCGGGTTGGTGATACCGCCAAGGATGGACCCCAGCACAGCCACGATCAGAACCAGCGGCGGGAAGACCACGCGGATCAGCTCGTTCTTGGCGCAAACACCCGTCGCATAGACGACACCGTACATCACGGCGGTGAAGGGCAGTGCCATCAGCACAACCATCACACCGGGTGACGTGGTCGGACCGACCAGCAGGATATCAACCAGCAACAGCAACACGACACCAATACTGCCGATGATCAGGGGCTTGGTATCCGCTGTGGGCGACACACCGCGTGCAGTTGTCAGGATCAGCGACAGCAGGATCATCAGGACCGCAATGCCGGTTCCGACGGGTGCAGCCGCATCAATCTTTTCCTGCTGTGCAATCGCAAACTGCTCATCCGTCAGTTTGGCGCTTTGGGCCAGACCGCCCGCCGCATCGATTGTTGCCTGTTGCTCCAGTGCAAGGTCCCAACGTTCCTGACCGTGCAACTCGATCATCGCAGCTTTACATTCGTCCCCGACATTGGTCCGCAGGGTGGCGCTTTCGCCGATGTCGGAAAAGCTGGAGATACGCGTGCTCTGGCTGCCGACAAAGCCAAGCGTACCCAAGACAATTGTGCCGACAATAATCAGCACTGGCGCGCCGACAAACCATGTAAACGCTTCTGAACGGGTCACAGGCTCGGCGTTGGTGCCCCCCATTGGAACGGCGGGTGCCTTGTCAGGGTAGATCAGCGCATAGCCAAAGGCATAGAGCGCATAAAGCAGCGCCAGCAGGATACCCGGCAGCAAGGCGGCCTGAAACAGCGTACCAACGGAGACAACCGCAGGCTCGCCCAGATAGGTCAGAGCATCGGTACATCCCAGCGAAGAGGCACGCGCCTCTTGTGCGGAGGAATAGAGATCACCCGCCAGTGTGCCCAGCAAAACGATCACGATGGACGGCGGAATAATCTGCCCCAAAGTACCCGAAGCCGCGATGACACCCGTTGCCAGCTCGGGCGAGTAGTTGTTGCGCAACATTGTTGGCAGGGCCAGCAGGCCCATGGTGACCACTGTGGCCCCCACAATACCGGTAGAAGCCGCAAGGAAAGCACCCACAACCACAACCGACACGGCCAGACCGCCCGGCAGCGGGCCAAAGACCTTTGCCATTGTGGTCAGCAGATCGTTTGCAATTTTGGAGCGCTCCAGCGTGATGCCCATCATAACAAACATCAAAACGGCCAGCAAAGTCTCGATGGACTGGCCCGCCAGAACCCGCTCGTTCATGCGGTTCACAACAAAGGATACGTTGCGGTCCAGCGCCGTTTCCCACCCCTGCGGGAACACGGATTCCCCGATGCGTGGCAAGTCCGGATAACTGAAGACCGATATGTTCTCGTATTTTATACCTGAATCCACCAGCGCACGATACGCGTCCGAGGATTGGTCAATGGCTTGGTGGATCAGCAAACCCGCACTGTCCAAAGCCGCGATAATACCGAATGAAATGACCCCGGCGCCCCCGATGGCAAACGCCACCGGAAAACCGGACAGAATGCCGCCGAAGAGACAGACAAACACGATGATCAGGCCGACTTCGACCCCGTCTAGACCAAAAAACATTAGTGTGTTCCCTCATAGGCTTCTTCGCCCTCGCCAAGTGTATCCTTGTCGAGATATTTACCTTCGCTCTCTTCGCCCTCACGCAGTTCACACCACGAGCGGTAGAACATGGCGATGGCTTGCAGCATGACCATTACGCAGAACATGCAGAGCAAAATTTTGAACATAAAATAACCGTTAAAGCCGTTGGGCGAGAAACCGATGGTCTCTACGTTCCATTTCAACAGCTTTGCCTTACGCAACAGCAATGCCAGCGTGTCAGAGGCAGACGGGTTCGGCGTTACAAGATGGCGCCACAAGAAGTACCAGCCGTACATCCATGTGATGATCGCAAAAGGCAGCATAAAGAACAGCGCACCGAACATGTCGACAATCTTCTTAGTGCGGAACTTGGCGCCTGCATAGAACAGGTCAACGCGCACATGGCCGCCTTGCACAAAGGTATAGCTGACACACAGACAGACAACCAAAGCATTGAACAGCTTCAGCTCTTCTGCGAACCAGCTGATATCGAATTGCAGCGGGATACCAAAGCCGACAGAGATATCAGGCCGCGTGAAAATCCGCTGCATAAACACGATGATAATCTGTTGCAACACCATTATCAGGCCGGCCCAGGCGAACAGGCGTCCAACGCCATTGGCAAACCCTTCCAGGCCCCGCACCATTGCCCACATAAATTCGCGTTTACGCATGCCGATAATGGTGAGGATCACCAATCCGGTCGCCAACACAAAGAACAATTCGACCGAGCCGCCATAATAGATAAAGCGCATCAGCGCCTGTCCGTCGGACCAGTTCAACCACATGCCTGGGTTCAGAAGTGCCGCGAAAAAGTTGTAGAATGCTTCCAACACGTTGCCCAAAACAAATTGGACAAAGCCGCTCTCCTGGAATTTATCAAGACAGCCGAGCTTTGCGCCCTCGGCTGCACGGAAAAATCCCGAACATACAATATCTTCTGCCATGTGTCCCCTCCCCGGGTCGCGCCGGAGGCGCGTAGTGGTATCGCGCCGGAGGCGCGCATTTTATGTCACGCTAGGCGGGTTCCGGCGTCATAGGCATATGAGGAATTTTTTCACCCCTGTGAGGCGCTCATTGCTTAACCCAAAACCCAGAGGCCGCGACGATGCGCGGCCTCTGAACTTGATTGGCCTTAGCCTGCGTTGCGCACGCGCTCACGCTGCTCGACGTAGAAGGCGTCGGACTTGGACAGCCACTCGGCGGAAGACGTCAGTGACGCCTCAAAGCTCTCGCGTGTACGTGCGAACAGCTCGTCGCCCATGTTCTCGTCCATGACTTCTTTGGAAGCTGCACCGAATGCATCCCAAACATCGTCAGAGAACTGCATGGTTTTTACACCCTGCTGCTGCAGACGCTTCAGCGCTGCACCGTTGTTGGACAGTGTTTCGGCCAGCTGGGTGTGCGTGGTCGCCATCGTTGCGTATTCGATGATCTTCTGGTGCGCTGGGGACAGCTCGTTGAAGACATCAAGGTTAACAGCAGCTGCAAGACCGGAACCTGGCTCGTGGAAGCCCGCTGTGTAGTAGACTTTTGCAACTTCTTGGAAGCCGGCGCGTTCGTCCGCGAAGGGACCAACCCACTCCAGACCGTCCAGCGCGCCCGAGGACAGCGCCTGATACAGTTCACCACCGGGGATGTTCTGCACGGATGCGCCCATTTTACCCAGCACTTTACCGCCAAGACCCGGCATGCGGAACTTCAGACCGTTGAAGTCTGCGGCAGAGTTGATCTCGTTGCGGAACCAGCCACCGGACTGTGAACCGGAGTTACCTGCAAGGAAGGACTTCAGGTTGAAGATCTCGCCCAGCTCGTTGTGCAGCTCATGGCCGCCACCGTGGTGGTACCAGTTTGTCAGCTCTTGTGCTGTGCCGCCGAATGGTACGGCAGTGTAATAGGCGTAGGCTGGGTGCTGACCGATGAAATAGTAATCGGCAGAGTGGTACATGTCGGCCTGACCGGAGGACACGGCGTCAAATACTTCGAAGGCGCCAACCAGCTCGCCCGGAGCTTTCTTGTCGATGGTCAGCGTGCCATCAGACATCTCGTTAACCATGTTGTTCAGGTATGTGGCCGCATCGTCCAGCACGGCGAAACCGCGTGGCCATGATGTTACCATTGTCAGTGTCTTTTTACCTTGGGCGTAGACGGGTGCCGCAAGTGTAGATGCGGCTGCTGCCGTGCCACCAAGGGCAGATGTCTTCAGAAATGAACGACGATCCATAAGGGTATCCTCCCGGGATTATTTTTGCCCGCACGAAAGAATCCGCGCAGGTCGTTACAAGTGGCCTAAGACTAGCGAGGCTTCAGATATTTGAAATACCTACTACTGCGTAGAAAACCATATTCTGTCGATTTGAACGGCTAAATTTCAGGCGAATGGAGTTAGTCAAGGGAGAATTCGCTCCAGACGGGCGGTTTCTACTTTCGGGCACAGCACGCGCTTAACCTTTGAACGTGACGCAGATTCGTCGTATCGAATCAAAATGACACCGGACCAGCCCCGCTTTTACATTCCGTATGCGCAAAAGCTCACGCTTTTGGCGGCGCTGCCGCTGATCGTGGCCGTAGCCGCTATTGCGCTGGTTGTTGCTGCCCAGTCCCGCGCCTTGGCCGAGCGGGAAATCATCGCACTCGAAACCCAGCTGATCGAGGCGAAGAAGGTCGAATTGCGCAACTACGTCACGCAGGCCCGCAACGGGTTCTACTTTATCTACGGGTCCGCCGCCCCCGATGACGAAAACGCAAAACGGCAAGTTGCCCAAATCCTCTCGGCGATGATCTATGCAGAGGAAGGCCAGTTCTTTGTCTACGATTATGACGGCACCGCGATCGTGTCCCCGCGCGAGACCGAGCGAATCGGCAAGAACTTCCTCAGCGAGAGCGACAGCGAAGGCACCCCTGTGGTGGACCGCCTGATCCAGATCGCCCGCGAAGGTGCGGGCTATCACAGCTATATGTGGCCCAAACCCTCTACCGGAGAGGTGGCGCGCAAGATTGTCTATGTCACCTCTTTTCCGTCTTGGCAGTGGGCCGTGGGTACAGGTGTCTTTATAGATGACGTGGTGGCGAATGTGGCCAACACCCGCGCCGAGGTAGAGGCGCGGGTGCAGCGGACCTTCCAGTATATCGGCGCAATCACGCTGGCCGCACTGCTGGTGGTGTTCGGCACCGGCATGGGCCTGAACCTGCGCGAACGCCGTCTGGCGGATGCCAAACTGAAAAAGCTCACACAGCGGGTGTTTGACGCGCAGGAGGAAGAGCGGGGCCGCGTGGCGCGCGAGCTGCATGACGGGATCAGCCAGATCCTTGTGGGCGTGCGCTATGCGCTCGACAATGCCCGCCGCCGTCTGGACCGGGGTGACCCGAAGGCAGGCGCGCCGTTGGCAAAAGGCATCGCTTCGCTGGCCGAGGCCATTTCCGAGGTCCGCCGGATCAGCCGCGATCTGCGCCCCGGTGTGCTGGATGATCTGGGTCTTGGCCCTGCCCTGCGGATGCTGGCCGAAGAATTCGGCACCCGCACCGGGATCGAGACCAGCTATGCCACCGTTGTCTTTCGCAACCGTCTGGACAACGACGCCAAGATTGCCCTTTACCGCATCGCCCAAGAGGCCCTGACAAATATCGAACGCCACGCTGGCGCCACACATGTCAGTATTGATTTGCGCGGCCACCGGCGGGGTGCAACACTGCGGATCACGGACAACGGCTGCGGCCTTGACCTGCGCGGCGGGACGCAGGGGCTGGGCCTGCGTAACATGCAAGAACGGATGGACCAGTTGGGCGGCCGCCTCCAGTTACGCTCAAGCCCCGGCAAGGGTGTCGAGATCGAGGCCATCGCCCCGCTGACCCATATGCTCCCGCCCACACCGGACAGCTCCAAACCCGCGGCACCTTCTCACGATACCGGAAAGATCAACCTATGACCCACCGCCTGCGCATCGCAATTGTGGACGATCATCCGATGGTCGCCGAAGGCATCCAGTCCATTCTGGAGAGCTATGACGACGTTGAAGTTGTTGGCACCCTGAACGGCGGGCGCGCCGTGATCGAGCAACTCGCCACATTGAACCCCGATGTGATCCTGATGGACCTGAACATGCCCGACATGGGGGGACTGTCCGCCACCGAGATTGTGCTGGAACAGCGCCCCGGCACCCGCATCGTGATCCTGTCGATGCATGACAGCCCCGAATATATCTCCTCAGCGCTCAACCATGGCGCCATGGGCTATTTGCTGAAAGACGTGCCCACCGATGAAATCAAGCTGGCCATAGATACGGTCATGCGCGGCGAGCGGTATCTGTGCACCGGCGCGCAAGGGTCCCTCACCCCCAAAGGCGGCGGCGTGCGCGAAACCCTCACCGGGCGCGAGCAGACGATCCTGTTGCAGCTGGCGCAGGGGCAATCCAACAAAGAGGTCGCACTGACCCTCGATATCTCCGTGCGCACCGTCGAGACACACCGCAAGAACATCAAACGCAAGCTGGGGATTTCCAGCACAGCCGGCCTGACGCGCTATGCGCTGGAGCACGGCGTGCTGCAAGGAACCGGTGTGGATTTGTAGAACGTCCCGCAGTTTTGCCTCACAAGCGGGGTGGTTCACCCCTCGAATTTGCCAAAATGTCGCGGCGACAGCCCTCGGCGAAAGAATATTTCACAAAAATGAACTTTGCGGACACAAAAACCTGCCAATTGACGGTTGACGCCCCGAAATCCCGCTCATAATGTCCTTGCACAATCAAACGGAGTGAATGGCCCATGTTGAGCCTAGTCGTCATTGTAGAGGAAACGCGCATGGGCCGGTAACGGTTGACCATAACAAGTCCCCATGCGCCCCCGACACCCTCGGGGGCTTTTTTATGGGCAGCATCTGCCAGACGACGCCACACCGACCCGACCACCGACTGCCCGCACGGGCATAACCATAAGACGCCAAGTAAAGGACCAGCACCATGACACGCCAGATGACCGGAGCGAAAATGATCGTTCAAGCCCTGATTGATCAGGGCGTCGATACCGTATTCGGGTATCCCGGCGGTGCTGTCCTGCCGATCTATGACGAAATTTTCCAGCAAAACAGCATCAAGCACGTTCTGGTGCGCCACGAGCAAGGGGCGGTCCACGCCGCCGAAGGCTATGCCCGCTCAACCGGCAAGCCCGGTGTGGCACTGGTGACCTCCGGCCCCGGCGCGACAAACGCGGTGACAGGCCTGACCGATGCGTTGATGGACAGCATCCCGATCATCGTCCTGACGGGTCAGGTACCGACATTCATGATCGGCTCGGACGCGTTTCAGGAGGCGGACACTGTTGGCATCACCCGCCCCTGCACCAAACATAACTGGCTGGTGAAAGAGACTGACAAGCTGTCCGGCGTGATCCACGAAGCCTTCCACATCGCCACCTCGGGCCGTCCGGGCCCCGTTCTGGTGGACATCCCCAAGGACGTGCAGTTTGCCAAAGGCGAATACACCCCCAAAGCGCCGTCCAAGTCGCATTACAAGCCACAGCTGAAAGGCGACATGGACGCGATTGTCGAATTGGTAGAAGCCATCGAAAAGGCCAAGCGCCCTGTATTCTACACAGGCGGCGGCGTGATCAACTCCGGCCCCGCCGCATCGCAATTGCTGCGCGAATTGGTCGGCGCGACAGGCTTTCCGATCACCTCCACGCTGATGGGTCTGGGTTGCTATCCTGCGTCCGGCGACAAGTGGTTGGGCATGTTGGGCATGCACGGCACCTATGAGGCCAACATGGCGATGCACGGTTGCGATCTGATGATCAACATCGGCGCGCGCTTTGACGACCGTATCACAGGTGTGGTGGACAAGTTCAGCCCGAACTCCAAAAAAGCCCATATCGACATCGATCCGTCCTCCATCAACAAGGTCATCCGCGTTGACATCCCCATCATGGGCGACGTCGGCCATGTGCTGGAAGACCTTCTGAAGGTGTGGAAATCACGCGGCCGCAAGACCAACACGGCCTCGGTGGCCAAGTGGTGGAAACAGCTGGAAGAATGGCGCGCGGTCAACTGCCTCAAGTTCGAGCAGAAGGGCAAAGTGATCAAGCCACAGTACGCGCTCACACGTCTCGAAGAGCTGACCAAAAAGTATGACCGCTATATCACCACCGAAGTAGGCCAGCACCAGATGTGGGCGGCGCAGTACCTCGGCTTTGAAGACCCGAACCGCTGGATGACGTCCGGTGGTCTGGGCACTATGGGCTACGGATTCCCCGCGTCTATCGGCGTGCAGATGGCGCACCCTGACGCGCTGGTCATCAACGTGGCGGGCGAAGCCAGCTGGCTGATGAACATGCAAGAACTGGGCACCGCCATGCAGTACAAACTGCCCGTCAAACAGTTCATCCTGAACAATGAACGCCTTGGCATGGTGCGCCAGTGGCAGGAACTGCTGCACGGCGAGCGGTACTCCTCCAGCTGGTCCGAGAGCCTGCCTGATTTCGTGAAACTGGCCGAGGCCTTTGGCGCCAAGGGCATCCTGTGCTCCGACCCCGATGATCTGGACGATGCGATCATGGAAATGATCACATATGACGGCCCTGTTCTGTTCGACTGTCTGGTCGAGAAGCACGAAAACTGCTTCCCGATGATCCCGTCAGGCAAGGCCCATAACGAGATGATCATGGGCGAGGTCGACACCTCAACCGCGATTGATGCCGCAGGAAAGCTGCTGGTGTAGCCGTTTTCTCTCCAAGAAAACGTCCGGAATTTTTCAAAAATTCCGATCTCCGGCTCGTAAGTTAAAGGACTATGACAATGTCACCACTGAAAATCAAAAAAGGCGCCAACAGCCATTCCGCCTACAACCTGCGCCCCAACTTCTCGGACGTGGAAGAGCGCCACACACTGGCCCTGCTGGTCGAGAACGAGCCGGGTGTGCTAGCGCGGGTCATCGGCCTGTTCGCTGGCCGTGGCTATAATATCGACAGCCTGACCGTCGCGGAAGTGGACCACATCGGTCACCTCAGCCGCATCACCATCGTCACACGCGGCACACCGCAGGTGATCGAGCAGATCAAGGCGCAAGTGGGCCGGATCATCTCGGTGCGCGATGTGCATGACCTGACCGTGGAAGGTGCCAGCGTCGAGCGGGAGCTGGCGATGTTCAAAGTCACCGGCACTGGCGACAAACGTGTCGAGGCCTTGCGTCTGGCCGACATCTTCCGCGCCAATGTAGTTGACAGCACGCTCAGCAGCTTTGTCTTCGAGATCACAGGCGCGCCCGAGAAAATCGACGCTTTCGCCGAACTGATGCGCCCGCTGGGTCTGGCCGATGTGGCCCGCACCGGCGTTGCGGCCCTGTCGCGCGGCGAATGATCTGACGCGTTCACCCTGCCCTGCGGGGTGAACGCCCTCCCTGCCCGCCCGCTGTCACCGCGTGTCGCCCTTAGGCAAAGCGGGTCGCTGGCGGCGTGAAACGCTTGCCTGCCCTGTGGTATTTATTGCTGCAACCACAGGAGGGTTTTATGTCTTATTCCGATCTCAGCACTGTCCGCCGTCCCATCGAGACAGCCAATGGCCTGCCCAACGGCCATTACATTGATCCTGCCCTGTTTGCCGAAGAGCGTCAGGCCGTCCTGTTTGACAACTGGGCAGGTCTGGGTGTCGCTGCCGATGTGCCCGATATCGGCGATGCCAAGCCTGTGACCTTCCTCGGCATGCCAATGCTGCTGGTCCGCGACCGGTCCGGCACGGTGCGCGTGTTCCAGAACATCTGCCGTCACCGCGGCATGATCCTTGTAGAAGAGCCACGCAAGATCGAAGGGGCCATCCGCTGCCCCTACCATTCATGGTGCTACTCTACCGAAGGCAAGCTCGTCAGCACGCCGCATGTGGGCGGGCCGGGCCAGAACACCCATGAGGGCATCGACAAAAACCTGCTCGGCCTTGTCGAAGTGCGCAGCCACATCTGGATGGATGTTGTCTGGATCAACGTATCAGGCACCGCAAAACCCTTTGAAGAAGCCAACGCCGATCTGCTGGCCCGCTGGGGCGAGTTTGACAAACCGCTGTATCATGGCGGCGCAGACAGCCGGTTCGAGCTGGGCGTGAATTGCAACTGGAAGCTGGCCGTCGAGAACTACTGCGAGAGCTATCACCTGCCATGGGTCCACCCCGGTCTGAACAGCTATTCACGGCTGGAGGATCACTATCACATCGAGGAAAAAGGCCGTTTTTCAGGGCAAGGCACGCTGGTCTACCGCCAGCTGAAGGGCGAGGACGGCGCCTGCTTTCCCGACTTCGAAGGCCTGAGCAACAAATGGGACACCGCAGCGGAATATGTCACCGCCTACCCCAACGTGCTGCTGGGTGTGCACCGCGACCATGCTTTTGCCATCATACTGGTCCCCGAAGGGCCAGAGCGCACGGTCGAGCATGTGCACCTTTATTACGCGCAACCCCAGACCGATCCGGAACTGCGCGCGCGCAATACCACCCAGTGGAAAGACGTGTTCGAGGAGGACATCTTTGTCGTCGAGGGCATGCAGCGTGGCCGCCATGCGGTAGGGTTTGACGGCGGGCGCTTCTCTCCTGCGATGGACGGGCCGACACATATGTTCCACGACTGGGTTGCGTCCCAGCTGGACCGCCACCGCGCACCGCTTGCCGCTGAATGAACGCGCTTCATACCGACATGCTGGCCGCACATGCGGCCGGCGACACGCAGGCACTGGTCACGCTCTACAGTCAGGCCGCCGACGCTGCAGCGTCTGACGTAGATGCCGCGTGCTTTTTCCTGACCCATGCCTATGTCTTTGCGCTTGAGTTAGGTGACGCGCGTGCTGCCCCCCTGCGTGCGCAACTGGTGGCCCATGGCCGCGAGACGCCGGATACTAGTTTTTGAGGGCTGCGTAGACGTGCCATGAGGCATGGCCCAGCCATGGCAGCACAATGATCAGCCCCAGAAACGCAGGGATCATCGCTGTCACATAATCAACTTCACGGTCCAGCAACAACGGCAGGCCGATCACGCAAATCGCATAGAGCAGCAGCGCAAATCCTGCCCCTACAGCCGTCCCCAGCCCAAGCATCATCAGCCCGTCCACGCTGAGAAAGACACTGGCCGAGGACATTATATTGGTCATCGGTTTCAGCCCCAGAAACAGGGCGAAAATCATGTGGCCCAGAAAGAACCAGAACAGCAGCATCACCATCATCAGCGCGCAGAGCAGCGGCAACTGGCGGCCCCGTTCCGTCCATAGAACCTGCAAAACGCGGCCCACGGAAGGGTGTTCGCCCAAGCCCCGCAGACGGGAGACCTCATATGTCCCAAGGGCCGCGAATGGGGCAGCAAGGGGAAAGCCGAAAACGCCCAGCACAAACCAGAAGGTGTGGCCAGCCCAAACCGTCAGGCCAACCAGCCCCCAACCCGCCACAAGGCACAGCACCGCCACGATCAGGCCAAAGGCCGGCGCCGCGCGGAAATCCTGCCAGCCCGCAACCAGCGCGTGGCGCAAAATAGCGGGTGTGGGTTTGCCCAGCGTGGGGATGCCCAGCGGGCGTGTGGCTGTGCTGTCCATGGCTCTGTACTCCCTACAGTTTTGGCGGCTGCTTTTGTGGCCAGCTGGTCGCGCTGTGCCATTGCTGGGCCAGCTGCAACAAGGCCCCGTCACTGCCGCGCGGCCCGATCAGCTGCACCCCTGCCGGCAGGCCATCGGCACCAAAACCGATTGGCACATTCACCACCGGCAGCCCGATCAGCCCTGCGGGCACCACAACCTGCATCCAGCGGTGGTAGGTGTCCATCGCCTTGCCCGCAATTGCCTCGGGATAGGCCCAGTCCAAGTCAAACGGCCAGATCTGTGCGGAAGGCAAGACCAGAACGTCCATGCTCTCGAACAGGCGCGTGGTGCGGCGGAACCAGTCCGAGCGGGTCAGGCTGGCACGCTGCACATCCATCGCCGACATGGCCAACCCGCGCTCGATCTCCCAGACCGCTGCAGGCTTGAGGTATTCGCGCTTGGCCAGATCGGCGTGAAGCACACCCAAACCGCCAGCCACCGCAAAGGAGCGCAGATCAATCCACGCCTTCCAGATCGCATCCGCGTCATAGGGGGCGGGCAATGTCTCGACCTTGTGGCCCAGCCCCTCCATCTGCACCATGGCGGCCTGACTGATCTCCATGATCCCGTCGGCATAGGGGAAGGCCCCGTCCCAATCACCCAGCCAACCGATGCGCAGACCTTTGGGCGCGCGGTCAATGCCCGCCAGCGTTTTGGCGCCTTCCGTGCTCAGCGGCTGACGCGCATCAGCGCCGGTCATCACGTCCAGCAAGGCCGCAAGGTCCGAAGGGCTGCGCGCCATCGGGCCGGATGTGGCCATCTGGTGCAGGAACATGTCACCCACAGGGTCGCTCGGGACCGTGCCCCAGGTGGGGCGCAGACCGTAGACGTTGTTCCAGCCGGCCGGATTGCGCAGACTTCCCATCATGTCGGACCCGTCTGCGATGCTCAGCATGCCCGTGGCCAGCGCCGCCGCCGCCCCGCCGGACGAGCCGCCAGAGGATTTGGTCAGATCGTAAGGGTTGCGCGTGGCGCCGTGCACCGGATTAAACGTATGGCTGCCCAACCCGAACTCGGGTGTGTTGGTCTTGCCAATGACAATCGCCCCCGCACGGCGCAGACGGGCCACCATGGTATCATCTGCCTCGGCCACCTGCCCTGCAAACAGGGGCGATCCCATGGAGGTAGGCAAGCCCGCCGCATTGGCCAGATCCTTGATGGCGATGGGCATGCCATGCATCCAGCCGCCACGCGGCGCGTTATCCGCATCGCAGGCTTCATCCATCAGACGATCGCTGTCGCGCAGGCTGACGATGGCATTCACCGCAGGGTTCACGGCCTCGATACGGGCCAACGTGGCTTCCATCAGCTCGGCGGCTGACAGATCACCTTTTTCAAGCGCAGCAGACTGGGCCAGCGCATCCATGTTCAAAATATCCATGTAACAATATGATCGCGCATTAGGTCACTACGCAATAGCAGACGCGCCAAAAGACGATGAATTAGGTCACGCGAACTGCATTGGGCCAAAGCCATCTGCCTGCATTTGAGACATCGTTGTTCGCGGCACGCGCGCCCCAGGCGCATGGAGGCCGCATCAAAGTCCCGTTCACCTTCCGCGATGACGGCGCTGAGGGGATACGAACGACCATAGGATCGCAGCAAGCGTTGTCGCCTCAATCCCCGGACCGAAATGTATCAAAACTTACTGCATCAGACTTCTGCCCGCCCGTGGTTGAGTGTCTCGCACCGCTCCGCAAGCGCCTGCCCCACAATCTGGAACGCAGATGACAAAAACAACACTGCCATGATCGTCGCGACAATCAGATCCGGCCAGCCGGTTGCAGTTCCCCAGACCCCAAGAGCCGCAAACAGGACAGCAACGTTACCGATGGCATCATTGCGCGAGCACAGCCAAACCGACCGGACGTTGGCATCCCCGTCCTTGTAGCGCACGAGTAAGGACACACTCGCAAGGTTGGTCAGCAATGCAAGAAAGCCAACGGCGCCCATAATTCCTGCCGTAGGAACGCCGGCATAGAAGACGCGATAGAGGGTGGAACCGAAGACCCACAAGCCCATCAACAGAAGGCTAAACCCCTTGAACAGCGCCGCATTTGTCCGGGCGCGGATTGATGCCCCTATGACCGCCAGCGATATGCCATAGGTCAGCGCATCACCGGCGAAGTCCAAAGCGTCCGCTTGCAATGCCTGTGACTGGGCCAGATGGCCTGCCGACATCTCAACGACAAACATCGTCGCATTCAGCGCAATGACGATCCAGAGCCGTCGTTTGTACTCATCCGAGACACCTTCAAACTTGGCGTCATGTCCACAACAGCCTGCCATCACACACCTTCTTTCAGTTGTATAGTTGATATCGCCGGGGCCAGACTGGCTGCGCCGCCGGGAATGGTCGGCACGGCTCCGTTTCGGATCTGCGTGACGCGAAGATTCATCCAACGGCGGATGATAAGACGGTAGAGAAAACCGCGCACGCCAGAGAGCTGCCGATGGTCCGCGTAAAACGGGTCAGGCGTGTCAAAAACACCCAAGTCCTGATTGATACCAGACTTCTGGATATAGGTGCTTTCTCCGCGCCAGTCGACATTCGGGTTTTGGAGGTTTTCTGTACCCGCCCCATAAGCGCAGAGCGTCGCGCGCTCTGGAAATTTTTCTGGAGCGCCTCTAGAACGCGCTGATCCAGAATGAACCCTTCAAGGTTCAGCCATCGCCCCTGATGATAGACCTCAACCCATGAGTGAAGAATGTTTCTAGGCGCCAGTGGGTAAACAAGCTCGGGCACAACGCCCCTTTGCAACCGCTTGTCGATGGTGAACCCGTGGAAGCGGCAAGGCACCTCCAAGGCGCGAAGGAGGGCCATCAACAGAATGCTTTTGGTGTGCATTGGCCATATCCGTCCGCCAGCACGCGAGAAGCCGGCAAGGCATCGTCCGCGTTGTAGCCGAACAGCACATCGTTGCGCACGAAATCATAGGCTGCGCCGATGCGGTCCGCCGGTGAGAGGCCGTGCCTCCCACGCGCTTCTATCAGCCGCTGTATGGTCGCGGCATCGTAATCAAGAAGGTCGGTCGGGGATAGAAATTTGCGGGTCATATCGGTCCTTGAGTCTATGTCCCGACCTATATACAACCTCTAGTGACTAGAGGTTCAAGGGATTTCTTCATGTATTCAATCGGTGAACTCTCAAAGCGCACAAAGGTCAAAGTCCCGACAATCCGCTACTATGAAGAAATGGGCCTTATGGCCCAAGCCGAACGAACGGACGGCAATCAAAGGCGGTACGACAACGCCGGATTGGAGAGGTTGAGCTTTATCAGGCAAGCGCGCGATCTGGGCTTCTCGATTGAGGCGATCTCGTCCCTGATCGAACTTCAGGAACACCCGGATAGATCATGCGAAGCCGCAACGAATATCGCGGTGCCTCAACTTGCCGATGTCCGAGCAAAGATCAAACGGCTGAAGACGTTGGAAAAAGAACTCGCGCGGATTTCCAAAGCCTGTGACGGAGATGGCATCTCTGGGGATTGCTATGTCCTAGAGGCTTTGGCCGACCATGGGCTTTGCGACAGGAAACATTGAGGCGCAAAAGCGGACAGGGCCAGCGCAAACAGAGCTTCTATATGCTCCGTGGCAGACAGTTCACCTTTTTCAAGCGCGGCAGATTGGGCCAGCGCATCCAAATCTAAAATCTCCGTGACACGAAAAAGGACACCAACCCCGACGCATGCAATACCCTATTCTTTAGGGATCATATCCTCGGGCACACATATCGGCGGGCGCGGCATTCCTTTGCCACGCAGGCTCACCCCGTCAACCCACTCGGAAGCTGTAAGCAGGTATCCTACCTCGAGAAACTGCCATGCGTTCACAACGGGGCCCTGCCCCACCAGCGTATAGTTTTCTACCCATTTAAGGTATCCGAACTGCCCGCCGGGTTTACATGCCGTTCCGGGGGCGTTTATCCGCAAGAAGCTGTCAAAGCCTGCAATCATATCCGCGTGGCTTTCCTTCAATCCTTCAGCATATGGAACGTTGCCGCAAACACCAGTGGTAAGTTGAAAACCCAAAGGCGTGGCGAGAAAATCTTCTCCGTAAAACCGCCATTCGCCGCTGAGTATGCCCGCAGCCAGCATAGTCATGGTCGCACGATAGGCATGTTCTTCGGTCCAGCCGCGGCTCAGGACGAGGCTCTTTTCCATTGCCTCCGTATCGGCAAAACACCCCGGCATATCAGGGTTGGCATCGACGGCAGAAATGAATGGCGCGACATCGGGATCACCCGCGCTGATTTGCGGCGTGACAGAGGGCGGTACAATGGTGCAAAGAATTGGCCCAAGTAGCAGCCAGTCGCCCTGCTGGTGCGCCCAACCAAGCCGTTCCGCCATCTGTGCAGCAAAGGGGAGTGTCCCATCGGAGGATATAGCACACCCGTCTGCGGCAAAGCGGTCCAGCCCTGCCCGCATCTGCGCTACGCCACCATATCCCGCGACCAGCGCGATCAATAGAACAACCGCAACAAGCCCCTTACGCATTGGTCTTAGTCCCCCTGCGCCTGTGCGCGGCTTTTGCCCGACACCGCCAGCGCCAGGGTCGCGCCCATCAGCCCGTCCAGATCGCCGTCCAGCACCCCTTTGGTGTCCGAGGTCTCGTAATTTGTGCGCAGGTCTTTGACCATCTGGTAGGGCTGCAAAACGTAGGACCGGATCTGGTTGCCCCAGCCCGCATCACCTGCGTTCTCATGCACTTCGTTGACGAGGGCAGAACGCTTGTCCAGCTCCATCTGATACAGCCGCGATTTCAACGCTTTCATCGCAATATCGCGGTTCTGGTGCTGCGATTTCTCCGAGCTTGTCACAACGATGCCGGTGGGATGGTGGGTGATACGCACGGCCGAATCCGTGGTGTTGACGTGCTGGCCGCCGGCACCGCTTGAGCGGTAGGTATCGATACGGATATCAGACTGGTTCACTTCGATCTCGATGTTATCATCAACCACCGGATAGACTTTGACCGATGTAAACGACGTGTGCCGCTTGGCAGCACTGTCAAACGGCGAGATACGGACCAGACGGTGCACACCGGATTCAGACTTTAGCCAGCCATAGGCATTATGGCCGCTGATCTTGTAGGAAGCGGATTTGATCCCCGCCTCTTCGCCCGCACTCTCTGCCTGAAGCTCGACGGTATAGCCCTTCTTCTCGGCCCAGCGAACATACATGCGCGCCAGCATACTGGCCCAGTCGCACGATTCCGTGCCGCCCGCGCCCGAGTTGATCTCAAGGAAGGTGTCATTGGAATCGGCCTCGCCGTCCAGCAGCGCCTCCAGCTCTTTCTGGGCGGCGGATTTCACCAGAGCAGCCAGGGCCGCCTCGGCTTCGCCCACAACTTCCTTGTCGTCTTCCATCTCGCCCAACTCGATCAGGTCGATGTTGTCTTGCAGATCGGTCTTGATCCCCTCGTAGGTGTCGATGGCATCCACCAAGGACTGACGGTCACGCATCAGCTTTTGTGCCGCTTCCGGATCATCCCACAGGGTCGGGTCCTCCACACGGGCGTTGAATTCTTCCAGCCGGTAAGGCGCCGTTTCCACGTTGAGCCGCTGGCCCAGCAAATCGAGTGATTTGCGGATTCTATCGACGGTGCTTTGTACTTCTGCGCGCATGATCAGTCCTGAAAATAATAGAGCGGCCCCCGCTGATACGGGAGCCGCCCCTGTGTTAAACCAGCGGCCTGTTCGCCACAAGGTCGCCTAGTACAAACCACCCGAGCTGAGCGTGCCAAAGCCCGCTTTGTGTCCAACGATGGCTTTTTTGCCAGTCGAGGTTGTGACCTCTTTGGCTTTTGTCCCGCCGACCTCTTCCACCAGAGGCAGGTCCGCCCCCATGGCAAAGCCACCGTCAAAGGTAATACCAAAGTTGATTGTCTCGCCTTCGCGGAAACATTCAGACACAACGTTGTCGCCTTTGGCCACATCGCTGAGGCGCGCACCGGTGAAACGGTCGATGTTGATGAATTCACACCCGTCCGGCACACGGAATTTCCCGCCGCCGTATTTCTGAACGGCTTTGGACATAAAGCGCTGGAACACAGGCCCGCACATGCCGCCCCCTGACGCGCCATTGCCCAGCCTGCGCGGCTGGTCATAGCCGATATAGCAGCCCGCCACGATGTTTGAGGTGAAGCCCACAAACCATACGTCTTTTGCATCGTTTGTCGTACCGGTTTTGCCCGCTGTCGGCACCGGAAGATTTACGGTCTCACGCGCTGTGCCGCGCTCGACCACGCCCTTCATCATCGAGGTCAGCTGGTACGCCGTGACCGGATCCATCACCCGCTCGCGGTTGGAAATCACCCGTGGCGAAGTCCCTGCCGCCAGCGTTGTCTGGCTGCAATCCTCGCAAATGCGCTTGTCATGTTTATAGACCGTGCGGCCATAACGGTCCTGCACGCGGTCCACCAATGTAGGTGTTACCCGCTCGCCGCCGTTGGCGAACATCGCGTAGGCCGCAACCATCTGGTACAGCGTGGTTTCCTGCGATCCCAGCGCGTTGGCCAGAACAGGCGACAGGTTTTCATAGACGCCGAACCGCTCGGCATAGTCGCCAACCACATTCATGCCGACTTCCTGCGCCAGACGGATCGTCATCAGGTTGCGCGACTGCTCGATCCCGGTGCGCAAAGGCGTAGGGCCGTAATAGCGGTTGGAGGAGTTCTGCGGACGCCAGACACCCTGCGGTGTGTTGATCTCGATCGGCGCATCCACAACCATGGTCGCAGGCGAATAGCCACTGTCCAGTGCTGCGGCAAAAACGAAAGGTTTAAAGCTGGAACCGGGCTGGCGTTTGGCCTGAGTGGCACGGTTGAATACCGACGACTGATAGCTGAACCCGCCCTGCATCGCGATCACACGGCCTGTATTGACGTCCATCGCAACAAAGCCGCCCTGCACTTCGGGCACCTGCCGCAAGGTCCAGCGGATAAACGATCCGTCTGAATCAGTGACCATGCGGCGCACCAGCACCACGTCGCCTACCTCAACCAGATCACCACGCCCGCCCAGCTTGCCATCGGATTTGCGCGCGCGCGCCCATTCCATATCTTCACGGGGAACCCAGTTGCCCCCCTCTTCATTCTCGATATTCTCGATACCCAAACGCGCACCTTGCGGCGCAGTCTCCAGCACCACGGCAGGGAACCACTGTGTCTCCAGCGTGATGTCGCGGGGCACGCGCTGTTCGGCCAGTGCCGTGCGCCATGTTTCCTCGTCCACCAAGGCCTCGGCGGGCAGTGTCTTACCCGTGCCGCGCCAGATACCGCGACCCCGGTCGAAATTCTCCAACTCGCGGCGCAGCGCATCCGCCGCAATCGGCTGCATTTCATTGTCGATGGTCGCGCGGACGGTCAGACCGCCGGTGAAAAATTCACCTTCGCCAAAGTTCTCGGACAGCTGGCGGCGGATTTCGTCGGTGAAATAGTCGCGCGGTGGCAGTTCGTCCTTAAAGCTCTCGAAATCGCCGTTCTGGACCGAGCGCAGCGGCAAGGCCACTTCGGACTGATAGACAGCCTCCGTGATATAGCCGTTCTCTTTCATCTCGCGCAGAACAAAGTTCCGGCGCGCCAACAGGCGGTCCTTGCGGCGCACAGGGTGGAAATCAGACGGTGCTTTTGGAAGGCTGGCCAGCATCGCCGCCTCGTGGGGGGCCAGCTCGCTCAGGGTTTTGTTGAAATAGGTCTGGCTGGCGGCGGCCACCCCATAGCTGTTCTGACCCAGAAAAATCTCGTTCAGATACAGCTCGAGGATTTTTTCTTTGGGCAGCGCTTCTTCTACACGGGCCGCAAGGATGATCTCCTTGACTTTACGTTCTGCCTGACGGTCGCCCGACAACAGGAAGTTCTTCATCACCTGCTGGGTGATCGTGGAGGCCCCGCGCACATCGCGCCCGCGTGTACGCACCGCGTCGATTGCCGCCGCACCAATGCCGCGCAGATCATAACCGTCATGCTCATAGAAATTCTTGTCCTCGGCCGAAATAAACGCCTGTTTGATCAGGTCGGGAATGGTATCGGCGGGGGCAAACAGGCGGCGCTCTTGCGCGAATTCGTCAATCAATCGGCCCTGACCGGAATAAATCCGGCTGATCGTCGGCGGCGTGTAGGAAGCAAGGGATTCGTGGCTGGGCAGATCGCGCCCGTACATCCAGAAAACCGCACCGATCGTGAGTGCAATCATGCCAATAGACATGGTGAGGGTCGTAAAAATACCCCCGAAAAATGACAGGATCAGACGAAACACGCGCGACAGCTCCTTGAATGGCTGTTTGAATAGCCTCCCCTATACGCCCAAAGGCCGGAATGGTCAAAAGGCAAGCAGGGGGAAACAGGGCGAAACCTCGCCTAAAACCTGTTGATTTGAAACGCTGTTGTTGCGGGAATTATTGCCGCACCAATCCGGTGCGTGCCGCATCCGCATCGCGCCACGCCAGAATGCCTTGCGCCACCCCCCGCGCCATGCCCTGCCGCCAGACCGGATCGCTCAGATTTGCCAGATCACGGTCCGAGCTGAGAAAGCCGATCTCGATCAGAACCGAAGGGATATCAGCGGATTTCAGGACAGAGAAACCCGCCTTGCGCAGAGGCCTGCGGTTCATCGGGCCACCCGCCGCTGTCATCGCTGCAATCAGCTGCTCAGCCAAGGCAACCGATCGCGGCTCGGTCTCCTGACGTGCCAGATCCAGCAGCACTTATGCCACCTGATCATCCGATCCGGTCAGGTCCGCCCCCGCAATGATGTCCGAGCGGTTGTGCCGCGCGGCCAGATGTTCGGTCGCAATGTCGCTTGCCTCCTACGACAGCAAATAGACGGTCGCCCCCTTTGCACCGCCCTGACTGAGGTTGTCGGCGTGCAGCGAGATAAACAAATCCCCCTGCACCTGATGGGCCGTCACCACCCGCGTCTCAAGGGCAACAAACACGTCTTCCTCGCGGGTCATAACCACTTCGACACCTGCACGGCGCAAAACGTCGGCAAGAGTTTGCGCCAAGCTCAGCATCAACTGCTTTTCGTTCACGCCGTCCCGTTCGGCCCCCGGATCAATGCCCCCGTGGCCAGGGTCCAGCACCACGGTAAAGCGGTCGGCCCCTGCGGGCGGCGGCGGTGCAGCCTTCAGAAACGCAGGTTTCCAATTGGGATCGGCAGGCGCACCGGCAGCAGCGGCAAAGTCCTCGGGCGATACGGATTTAAGCATGATTTCAAGGGTGGCACGGCCCGAATTCACATCTACCGGCATGCCGATCTCGCGCGGCAAGGCAGGCTCTGCAAGATCAGCAACCAGACGGGACCAGCCCGGCTGGAAGGCACCAAAACGCACCGAGTTGATACGGGTACTGTCATTCAGGAAGGCCGCCGCGCGCAGCCCGTCAAAATCAATCTCGCGGAAGTCCACCACCAGCCGCGCCGGATCATCCAGCGTAAAGACGCGAAACGGCACACCCTGACTGAGGTGCAGCGCGATGTCAGTCCGCCCGAACCAGCCGTCCGTGATGCCGCTGGCGGAGGGATCAACCCGCACCAACGCTGACAGCTCTTGCGCGCGCAAGGCAGGCGACAGCCACAACAGACACATCACGCAAAGTAGAAATCGTTTCATTACCGCTCCGGCCACGGGTTTTTATGTGGCGCTTTGGGCGGTCTATACCATCCAAATGCCCCTCCGGTCCAGCGCCTCAGCGGGTCTGCATATAGGCCGCCAACCGCGCCAGCCCCTCGCGGATGTCTTGCGTACTGCGCGCATAGGAAAACCGCAGTGTAGTATGCCCGCGCAAAGGGTCGAAATCGAGCCCCGGCGTCACAGCAACACCCGCTTTTTCCAGAATATCTACCGCCAGCGCGCGACTGTTATTGGTGATTTCGGACACATCGGCATAGACATAAAACGCCCCGTCCGGCGGTGCGATACGGTCAAATCCGGCCTTTGGCAGCCCCTCCAGCATCAGCGCACGGTTGGCCCGGTAGACATCCATATTCGCCTCCAGCTCGTCTGTGCACTCCATCGCGGCAAGCGCTGCAACCTGTGAGGCATGCGGCGCGCAGATGAACATGTTCTGCGCAATCCGCTCGACCACACGCACCTGATCGTCCGGTACCACCATCCAGCCGATGCGCCAGCCCGTCATGCTGAAATACTTGGAAAAGCTGTTGATCACATAGCACTCGTCGGTGATTTCCAGCGCGGTTACCGCTTTCTTCTCATATTCCACACCATGGTAAATCTCGTCCGAGATAAAGGACGCGCCCGTGTCGTGGCACGCACCGATCAGCGCCGACATGGCGGCGTGATCCAGCATCGTGCCTGTGGGATTGGCCGGAGAGGCCACCATCAACCCGCGCAAATCCATGCCCGCAAAATCGGCCGGCACCGGCTGATACCGGTTCTCGAGGGCTGTGGGCAGATCAACGGGCACCATCCCCAAAGCACCCAGAATCTGGCGGTAGCTAGGATAGCCCGGCGCGCCGATGCCAACACGGTCACCACTGTCAAACAGCGCCGTAAACGCCAGCAAGAACGCGGCAGAGGAGCCGGACGTGATCACCACCCGCTCGGGGTTCAGATCAACATTATACCATTCGCCGTACATCTGCGCGATGCGCGCGCGCAGCGCAGGCAGCCCCAGGGCCACGGTATATCCCAGCGGCCCCTCGGCCATCGCCCGGGTGAGCGCATCTGCCGCACCTTTCGGCGCGCCTGTGCCGGGCTGGCCCACTTCCATGTGGATAATATGACGCCCCGCAGCCTCGGCACGGGCGGCGGCCTGCATAACGTCCATCACAATAAAGGGATCGACCTCGGATCGGCTTGAATTCCGCATGCATGCTCTCCTAGACTGCTGTTCATGCGCTTTCACCTGATCCGCCTTCTCACGTCAATAGCCGCCCTGATCGTGGTTGCCCTGCTGGCCCTGCCCGCGCAGGCGGCGGGCCTGTTGCGCGATGCGGATATGGAACACGCACTGAAACAGATTGCCGCGCCCATCCTCAAGGCGGCGGGTCTGTCGCCCGAGCGGGTGAAGATTCTGGTGGTGGATGACAGCACGCTGAACGCCTTTGTCATCAGCAATGACGCGATATTTGTGCACGCGGGCCTGATCAACAGGCTGGAGTCCGCCGTGATGCTACAAGGGGTGATCGCCCATGAGGCGGCACATATCGCCAATGGCCATATTGTGCGCCGTCTGGGCAATCTGGACAATGCGCGCACCATCAGCGGACTGGGTCTGGCGCTGGCCGCCGCGGCGGCAGTCTCCGGCAATGGCGCGGCAGCGCAGGGGATTGCGCTCGGCTCCTCCACTTCGGCCAAACGCGCCTTCCTCAGCCACACACGGGCCGAGGAAGCCTCGGCCGATCAATCCGGCATCCGGTTTATGAAATCCGCCGGCGCCTCGCCGCAAGGGCTGCTCGACACGCTGAACATCTTTGCCGGCCAGGAAGCACTGAGCGTCGGCCGTCAGGACCCCTATATGCGCGCCCATCCCCTCAGCCGCGACCGCGTGCGCGCTGTTGCAGGCTATGTAGCGAGTTATGGCACCCTGCCCCCCGACCCTACCGCCGAATACTGGTTTGCGCGCCTTCAGGGCAAGCTGAGCGCCTATACCCGTGCGCCCAGCTGGACCTTGCGGCGCCTGAAATCCGAATCCTATGCAGACGTACGCGCCCTGCGCGAAGCGATTGCAGAGCACCGCAATTCTCGCACCAACAAGGCGCTGGCCGCGATAGATACCGCAATTGCCACACGCCCGAAGGACCCGTTCTTTTACGACCAGAAGGGCCAGATATTGCTGGAAACCCGCAATTTCGCGGCAGCAGCAGCGGCCTACGGCGCCGCCGTGAAACGCGCCCCGAATGATCCGCTGATCCTGTCGGGATATGGCCGCGCGCTGCTGGCGTCCGGAAATGTGAAACAGGCGCTCGATGCGCTCGAGAAATCACGGCGTCAGGATTTCCGCGACGGCTCCATGCTGCGCGATCTGGCGACGGCCTATGCCAAAACCGGACAGACCGGCATGGCCGCCCTTGTCACCGCCGAGCGCTACGCCCTGAGCGGGCGGATGAAAGATGCCGGAATTCACGCTAGACGCGCCACCGGTCTTCTGGCCGAGGGTTCTGGCCCTTGGCAGCGGGCGCAGGATGTGTTGATTGCCTCCCAACGTGCCGCAAAATGATAAGGCCCAATAATGAAAGTGCTTGATATGAAACGTCTGCTTGCCACCTCTGCCCTGCTGGGTGCTCTCGCAACTGGCGCATTTGCTGCCGACCTGAAGGAAATGAACGACGAGGAGCGCGCATTGTTCCGCGCCGAAGTCCGCGCCTATCTGTTCGAAAACCCCGAAGTCATCATGCAGGCCGTCGAAATCCTGCAACAGCGCGAGCAGCAGCAGCAGCTTCAGGCCGATGTGGATCTGGTCACCCAACACGCCGACTCCATCTTTAACGACGGCTATTCATGGGTGGGCGGCAATCCCGACGGCGACATCGTTCTGGTCGAGTTTCTGGATTACCGCTGCGGCTATTGCAAAAAGGCACATTCCGAAGTGGCGCAGCTGCTGGAAAGCGACGGCAACATCAAATGGATTGTCAAAGAGCTGCCCATCTTGGGCGACGCCTCTGTGCTGGCCTCGCGCTTTGCCGTGGCTGTGAAACAGGTGGCGGGGGGCGAAAGCTATCACGCCGTCGCCGACGCGTTGATGGCGTTCAAGGGCGACATCACCATGGCCAGCCTCAGCCGTCTGGGCACGACATTCGGTCTGGATATGGCAGCAATCGAGGCGCGGATGAACACACCCGAAGTCACCGCCGAGATCGAACAGACGCGCGCGCTGGCTGGTTTGCTGCAAATCTCCGGCACACCTACCTTTGTGATGAAAGACGAGCTGCTGCGCGGCTACCTGCCGCTGGACCAGATGCAAGCACTGGTCGCTGGCAAACGCGGGTAAATGAAATCAGGGGCAGAGACGCTCTGCCCCTTCCCCCCGCAGCCCTGCAAGAGCCAAATTGCCTAATCCAGAGGGCCCTAACGCATGACAGTCCTTTCCGGTTTCACCGCTGATACGGCTGGGGTGAACGGCCAGACCATCGCCTATGCCAGCGCAGGCAATGGCCCGCCTGTATTGCTGCTGCACGGCTTTCCACAAACCCACGCCATGTGGCACGCAATCGCGCCGGAACTGGCCAAAACCCATACGGTGATCGCCGCCGATCTGCGCGGCTACGGGGGCAGTTCCAAACCGCACGGAACGCAGAATTACAGCTTCCGGCACATGGCCACCGACCAGCGCGCGCTCATGGCGCATCTGGGGCACAAACGGTTCCATCTTGTCGGCCATGACCGCGGCGCACGCACGGCGCACCGGCTGGCACTGGATGCGGCTGATGCCGTGTTGAGCCTGACAGTGATGGACATCATCCCGACCCATCTGCTGCTGGACGACCTTACCCGTCAGGTCGCACGCGACTATTACCACTGGTTCTTTCTGGCCCAGCCCGCGCCTTTGCCCGAACGGATGATATCGGCCGATCCCGATGCCTTTTACGAATCGTGCCTGTTGGGTTGGGGCGCCACCGGAAACGGGGCATTTGCACCCGCAGCCCTAGAGGCTTACCGCACCGCGTGGCGTGATCCGGAAACCATCCGCGGTATGTGCGAAGACTACCGCGCAGCGCTCGGGTTTGACTTTGATCTGGATACCGTCGATCTGGACCGGCGGCTGGAGATGCCGGCACTGGTGCTCTATGGCGCAGACGGGCCTATGGCCAAAACCTACGATGTGCCCGCAACATGGGCCGACCGGCTGACACATATGCAAGCGGCGGCCATCACCGGAGGACATTTCTTTCCCGACACAGCCCCGCAGGAGACATTGCGCGCGCTGCACCCCTTTCTAAAGGCGCATTAGATCGCGCCGATAAACCGCTCCGGCAGCTCGTATTGCGTGTCATAGTCAGGGCGGTTGAACTCGAAATACCCCATATCTCCCCGCGCCTTGAACGAGCGGTGCATGCGTTTGCGCATAAAGGCAAAATCGAAGCCCTCCTGCATCTTCAGCTCGGCAAATGCCTCGAATGTCTCGCGGTCCTCGCCGCGCGCCGCGCCAAACCAGTGCCGCCCGATGGCCGTCCCCTTGATGTCATCGCCCATCTCCTGGGTCACCGCATTGCGGCGGTCCATGGCACCGGTGTATTGCGCAAAATCGCAGAACTTGAGGTGAAACAGATAGAGATCATCGGGCGTATGCAGCTTGGGGTACTGGGTGAAATGCCCGCCGCGCGCAATCTTTGCCGCCGCTGACACAACGCAGGGTTTGGAGTAATGCGGCGCCGGGCGCACATGGCGGCGCGGACCGATGATATGATCCGTAATCGCCTCCGGCTCCAGATCAATGCGGTGGATCACCTCCAGCCCCAAGGGCGTCAGGATACGCTTCTCGGGGGCGGCCTCCAGATACTGCAGCAGGTTCATGCCCTTGTCAGGGTCGACCACCACCACCAATTCATCCACGTCACCGACAATCACATGACGGTAATACTTGCGCAGGCCACCCACCAGATTGTTCAGCAGCCCCCAGCGCTTGACGTCGAAATTCTTGTGCGGATCACCGGGGATGCCGATAATGTTGCACCCCTGCGCCAGCTCGGCCACTTCCGCACCATAGCCGTGATTGATGACATAGCAGTTCTGCCGCCCCAGCGTCTCGCCGTAGTGCTTTAACAGAGGTGTTCGCGGATTTTCGGACCAGTTGTTAAGGTGGATTGCATGACGAAAGAAGTGATCCCAAATGACAAAACGAAAGAACCATTCGCCCGATTTCAAAGCCAAGGTTGCGCTTGC
>JAQXCD010000046.1 GCA_029252045.1 Sulfitobacter sp. | reverse complement strand
AGCGCAACCTTGGCTTTGAAATCGGGCGAATGGTTCTTTCGTTTTGTCATTTGGGATCACTTCTTTCGTCATGCAATCCACCTTAACAACTGCTCCGAAAATCCGCGAACACCTCTGTTAGTGAAGACGCAGTGTCTGGTTTTGGTATAGGGCTGTTTTTCATCAGCCCTTGGCTCATGATCAACAATGCCTACGGAGGAAGGCCATTCCGCCTGACACTGATTGACGGTGGCTATGCGGTGATTGGCTGCACGGTAATCGGTCTGGTGCTACCGTTGTTCTGAACAACGCAGGCTGTCTGACAACGAAAAAAGGGTTCCAGCACCCCGCCAGAACCCTTTCTCACCCCATGTGCTCCCGTAACCCACACACATGTATTCGAAATATGTTCTGGCCGTACTGGCCGATAAGTCATACCTACGCTGATTGAATTTTTCTTTCAACAAATCAGTATGTTAAACTTTAGCCAAATAAAAAACGCCCGCTTAACCAAGCAGGCGTTTCAGGGTCAGCATACGAATGCCGGATCAGCTATAAACAGCTTCTTTGCCAAAATGCTTGGTCAGCATGTAGTAAACAACGGCGCGGTATTTGTTGCGCTCGGATTTACCGTACACCTCGATCACGGAATTAATACCTTCCATCAGGTTTGGACCATCGGGCAAGCCCAGCTTTTTCATAAGGAAGTTGGTTTTGACTGTCTCAAGCTCGGAGGCTTGCGAACCAGCAACGGTGGAGGCGTCATCATTATAGATGGCCGGACCACAACCGATTGTTACTTTGGTCAGCAGCGCCATGTCAGGCTCCATGCCGCATTTGTTTTTCAGATCATCCGCGTATTTCGCGATCAAATCGTCCCGTTTACCCATTTTTTCTTCTCCCCATAAAAATTTAAGCCGCTGGATGGCCACTTTGAATCAAAGCCTGATGGCATTCGTGTCGTCAAAAAAAGGGAATTTTCCAAACGGGTTTCCCCGCGCTTCAACGACAGAGGCCAAAACCGCTATGCTGAAGGTGAAAATGGTCTGCATGCAGTCTATTATATGCCAGACCCAATGTGACCCGAAACCATGTGCAAGCTGTACGATTGGCGCGACGCAGGAATGCCGCCTTTGCGGGCGTTCCATTCCAATCAGACAAAAGGCTGAGACGGGTGCCATCGGTCAGCACAAAACCGCTGATGTCGATGGCATCTGCGGTGGCATGGCTGCTCATCCGTCCGGTATCACCTGCCGATGTCCGCATGGCGCGGCAGGAATAGCTGGAGAAATGGCTGATCTCTGCGACGCCCTGACCGAATATCTCTTGCGCGGCGGGTTGTAGTCCGTGCTGTGACCACAGCGCCAGCCGCAGTGCGGTTTGGCAACGGGTATTCACCAGCTTCAGCGCCGCACCGCCCGCCCTGCTCAGCGAAACTTGGGGCGCAATTCCGCATTGGTCACTCTCGATATGATCCGGTTTGTTTGTTGCCTGCGCGCCCGTTGCCAAAGCCGCAAGACAGGATGCACCAATTCCCAGCGCCCTGCGAAGTTTCCATGGTGTTATCGACGTTACAGGGTCGGTAACCGCGAGCGGCAGCATCGGGTTCCACTCCGGTGGTAGGGGGGTGTCCGGATGAACCATCATCTGCCATGCCGCCAAAGCCGAACCCATCAGGATAAAAACAAAAAGCGCCACCCAGTGAATGACCGGGCGGCGCTTGTATGTTGGTTTGTCGCTCATACGGCGGCAGTTCCGCTTAGTAGCGGTAATGCTCGGGCTTGAACGGACCTTCTGGGGCCACGCCGATATAAGCCGCCTGTTCGGAGTTGAGCTTGGACAGCTTTACGCCGATCCGGTCGAGGTGCAGGCGCGCTACTTTCTCGTCCAGATGCTTGGGCAGGATGTAGACCTCGTTCTTGTACTGATCGCCGCGCATCCACAGCTCCATCTGCGCCAACACCTGATTGGTGAAAGAGGCGGACATCACGAAAGACGGGTGGCCGGTGGCGTTGCCAAGGTTCAGCAAGCGGCCCTCGGACAGCAGGATCAGACGGCTGCCGGACGGCATCTCGATCATGTCCACCTGTTCTTTGATGTTTGTCCATTTGTGGTTCTTCAGGGCAGCGACCTGAATTTCATTGTCGAAGTGGCCGATGTTGCCGACGATGGCCATGTCCTTCATCTCGCGCATGTGCTCGATGCGGACCACATCCTTGTTGCCGGTGGTAGTGATGAAGATGTCAGCGGTCGATACCACGTCCTCGATCAGCACAACCTCATATCCGTCCATCGCGGCCTGGAGCGCGCAAATAGGGTCTACTTCTGTAACTTTCACGCGGGCACCCGCACCCGACAGCGATGCGGCAGAGCCTTTACCCACATCGCCGTAGCCCAGAACCACGGCAACTTTGCCGGCCATCATGGTGTCGGTGGCGCGGCGGATACCGTCAACAAGGCTCTCTTTGCAGCCGTATTTATTGTCGAACTTCGACTTGGTGACACTGTCGTTCACGTTGATCGCAGGGAAAGGCAGCTGGCCATTCTTGAACAGCTCATACAGACGGTGGACACCTGTTGTGGTCTCTTCCGACACCCCGACAATCTGGTCGCGCATTTTGGTAAACCAGCCGGGGCTTGCTGCCATACGCTTTTTGATCTGCGCCTTGATCACAACTTCTTCATCGGACGTTGGCACCGCAATGACGTCTTCGCCTGCTTCAGCGCGGGCGCCCAGCAGAACGTAAAGCGTTGCATCGCCGCCATCGTCGAGGATCAGGTTCGGCCCTTCGGGGAACATGAAGGATTTGTCGAGATAATCCCAATGCTCCTCAAGGCTCTGGCCCTTGATTGCGAAAACAGGCGTGCCGCCCGCCGCAATCGCGGCTGCCGCGTGGTCTTGGGTGGAAAAGATGTTGCACGAGGCCCAGCGCACATCTGCACCCAGCTCAACCAGAGTCTCGATCAGCACAGCCGTTTGAATGGTCATGTGCAGCGAGCCTACGATACGCGCGCCTTTCAGCGGTTTCGCCTCGCCATACTCGGTACGCAGCGCCATCAGACCCGGCATTTCTGTCTCGGCGATATCCAGTTCCTTGCGCCCGTAATCCGCAAGCTGGATGTCTTTTACGATATAGTCATTGGCCATGTGGGCGCTCCTTCATATCTTGTTGCTGCGCGCATAGCACCGCACAGGTATTTTCGCAATCAGCGCGGTGGCGTGAGGATCAGGCGAATTGCCTCACATCCCGCTGTTGCAGAACCCGCAAGGCGGGTGGCACTATGTGGTGCAAATCGGATTTGAAACAAGGAAGCAGATATGGCGCAACAACCCCGCGCATGGCAACGGATGCTTTCAGGCCGCAGGCTGGACCTGCTGGACCCTACTCCCGTGGATATCGAGATTGAGGATATTGCCCACGGTCTGGCTTTTGTCGCGCGCTGGAACGGCCAAACCAAAGGGGATTTTGCCTATTCCGTGGCCGAACATTCACTGCTGGTTGAGACGATCTTTGGCAGGATCGCTCAGACGGCAGCCGTTAAATGGCGGTTGGCTGCATTGCTGCATGATGCGCCTGAATATGTGATTGGCGATATGATCTCGCCCGTAAAAGCGGCCATTGGCCCAGGTTATGGCGCGCTGGACGAGCGGCTGGAGGCGGCAGTTCATATCCGCTTTGGTTTGCCCGCCAAGGTACCCGACGCAATCAAAAAGCAGATCAAAAAGGCCGACCGAGTAAGTGCGTGGATGGAAGCGATCCAGATCGCCGGCTTTTCGGTTGAGGAAGCCGACCGCCTGTTCGGCAAACCTGGTTCTGCGCTATATCAGGGCC
Source organism: Sulfitobacter sp. (assembly GCA_029252045.1). Lineage (GTDB taxonomy): Bacteria > Pseudomonadota > Alphaproteobacteria > Rhodobacterales > Rhodobacteraceae > Sulfitobacter. Next base: position 39,433 of record JAQXCD010000046.1, on the reverse strand, counting down.
TGACAATAGCGCTACGCCCCCCCGTGGTAGTCCGTGCAGATTTTACCGCGCGCCATGCGCAACTGATGAAGGAAATGCCATGATCCACGTCCGCCCTGCGATGCCACTTGATACACGCTCCATGGCGGCCCTGCTGAACGAGATTATTGCGATAGGGGGCACCACTGCTATTGTCCGCCCCGTCACGGGCAAAGATATAGCCGAGTGGATGGCCTATGCGCCGGATCATTCTGCGTGGCATGTGGCGTTGGATGGGGGCGAAAAAGTAGTGGGGTTCCAGTGGATATCACCCAGCGAACAACTGCCCGTCGAGGCGGCAGAGATTGCGACGTTTGTGCAGGTTGGCCAGACGGGACTCGGGATCGGGTCATCCCTGTTTAAAGCGACAGCATCAGCGGCAAAAGCGCTGGGCTATGTCTGGATCCGAGCGAACATCCGCGCCGATAATGAAGGCGGGCTGACCTATTATCAAAGCCGCGGCTTCCGCGACTACGCCGTGATTGAGGACTACGAACTGTCCGATGGCACCCGCGTCAACAAATGCCTCAAGCGCTACGACATCTAGCGCGGGCTGCGTTTCGCCAAAATACGCTGCAAGGTCCGGCGGTGCATGTTCAGGCGGCGTGCCGTCTCGGAGACATTACGGTCGCATAGCTCATAAACCCGCTGGATGTGCTCCCAACGTACGCGGTCCGCACTCATCGGGTTTTCAGGCGGTGGTGGCAGGTTATCACCATTTGCAAGCAATGCGTTCATGATGTCGGTCGCATCCGCCGGCTTGGACAGGTAATCCGTGGCCCCGATCTTGACCGCAGCCACCGCAGTAGCAATCGCACCATATCCGGTGAGAACAACAATCCGCGCATCGGGTCGTTTTTCACGCAGTATTTCTACAACATCCAGACCGTTGCCGTCTTCCAGCCGCAGGTCACAAACAGCATAGGCGGGCGGGCGGGCAGTGGCGATGGCAGATCCGGCAGCAACAGAGCCCGCCATTTCCACCTCAAACCCGCGCTTTTCCATCGCCTTTGCAAGGCGGCGCAGAAATGGCTCGTCATCGTCGAGCAGCAACAGGGTTTTGTCGGGACCGATATCGGTCAGGCTTTCGTGTGGCATGTCGGCGTGCCTTATTCAAAAATGTCTATGTGTACTCTACCCCAAATATGGGCCGTGAACACCCGCCGTCAAACGCTGTCGTCAAATATGATCAACAAAGCACCCGATCTTGTCGGCCATTTGCTCGGGGGTCATCTCGCGACGGAAGAATTCAACAAAGCCGTTTTCGGGTGTCACAAGGTAGCTGAAGGTCGAATGATCAACGAGGTATTCACCATCTACAGGCGGATGCGCCTTGTAATAGGTGCGGTACGCCTTGCTGGCCACGGCCACCTGTTCGGCTGTTCCCGTCAGGCCGATCATGCGCGGGTGCATCGCTTCGGCGAAGTCGCGGACAACTTCTGGCGTGTCGCGGGCAGGATCAATTGTGATAAAAACAGGCGTGACCGATTGCCCGCGCTCTTCCAGTATCTCGATGGCGGCAGCATTGCGGTCTACATCCAACGGGCAGACATCGGGGCAATAGGTGTAGCCGAAATAGATCAACGTAGGTCCGGTGATCACTTGCTCGCTTGTCACGGTCTCACCGTCGCCAGTCACCAATGTGAACGGCCCGCCCAGATCACCAGCAACAGCGCCCGCACCACATTCTGCAAATTGGTCGCCACCCTTGCCACCGGAACCGATCAGCAGCATGGCTGCCATTCCTGCGACAGCGATTAAAACAGCGGCGATTGCAGCGATACGGGTCATGGGTTTCTCCTGTTTTGGCACGCGGCATTGCGTACCCTTGATGGTGATTTCCGACAGACGTACGCTAGGTCCTATGCAATGCAAGTCACAAATGAGCGGAGCGCGGAGATGACACAGCAGACAATCCGGCCGCTGGGCGAGCGTAAACGCGCAAACTGGATCCGGCTGCGGACAATGATCCTGCTGCGCTGGGTGGCCATTGCCGGTCAGTTTATCGCGGTAACGGTGACGCCATTTGTCTTTGGCTTACAACTGGAAATGGGCTGGTGCTATTTTGTGATCGGCATCTCCGTCATTGGCAACATGGTTGCAGCATTTGTATTTCCGGAAAACAAACGCCTGACGGAACGGCAAAACGTCTCGATGATCATCTTTGATCTACTTCAGCTCAGTTGTCTTTTGTTCCTCACAGGGGGGCTGAACAATCCTTTCACTCTGCTATTGCTGGGACCAGTTACAATTTCGGCCACCGCGCTCAGCATGCGGTCCACCATGGTGTTATGCGCCGTGGCGATCATCAGTGTGACCGTATTGGCGTTCTTTTATCTGCCGTTGAGGACGCAAGAGGGCGATATTCTAAACATCCCGCAGTTGTTCATCTTTGGCCAGTGGATTGCCCTGATCATCGCCGTGCTGTTCACCTCAAGCTATTCCCGCCGCGTCACATCAGAAATCCATCTGATGTCGGATGCGCTGGCCGCCACCCAGATGGCGCTGGCCCGCGAGCAGAAGCTGACCGATCTAGGTGGCGTTGTTGCGGCTGCCGCGCATGAGCTAGGCACGCCATTGGCCACAATCAAACTCGCCAGTGCCGAATTGGTCCACGAGTTGCGCGATCAGCCTGAACTGCGCGAGGATGCAGAGCTGATCGTCGAGCAGACCAACCGTTGTCGCGATATCCTGCGCAATATGGGGCGAGCAGGGAAAGATGATCTGCATATGCGGCAAGCACCCTTGATCACTGTTTTGGAAAATGCTGCGGAACCGCATCTAAATCGCGGTAAAGATGTGCGAATTTCCGTACGAGGCAGTGATGGATCTACCGGCGCACAGCCAGCCGTCCTGCGCATGCCAGAGATCATCCATGGCCTGCGCAATCTTGTTCAAAACGCGGTCGATTTTTCAGAAAGCACCGTTTGGGTAGAGGCGCGCTGGACCAGCGATACCATCACGGTACGGATACTAGATGACGGAAAGGGCTTCCCCACGCAGCTTCTGGGCCGTTTGGGTGATCCGTTTATGGGGCGGCGTAGACACCGCAAGGCAGACACCACCCGCCCGGAATACGAGGGAATGGGTCTGGGTCTTTTCATTGCAAAAACCCTGCTGGAACGCTCTGGTGCCACCTTGCAATTCGCCAACGGAACGGAGGATGCGACTGACCTGAAGTCCCCTGTCGGTGCTGTAGTCGAAGTCCGCTGGCCGCGTGGCAAAATCGACGCAAAGGAAGGAGAAAACTCACTGATAACAGGACATAATATGCGCTTCCAAGATACTTAATGCGGTCTCACTTTTAACACTTTCTTAAGCTTGAATACGCGAGAGTGGGGCCTTTCTCCCCACCCAGCGGAGTCGTGTTTTTGGATGATCTGATCGTCATACTTGCGGTAATGATACCAACCATCGTGTTAAGCGTTTGGTGGGTGTTTCGGAGCAGCCCGAAAGACCGGAATCAGCCTTTTTCCGACCAGCCCGTGATCCTGTTCAAAAACGGCACACTTGAATACGCAAGTGATACAGCGCTGGCGACATTCCCAATTGTTATCGGCGGGCATAGCTGGACTGACCTTTATGATATACTTCGGCCTCAGTACCCTGATTTCCCCGAACAGGTCGCCTCAAATGGTAGGGGCCGGAATGTGATCAAAGGCCGGGATAATAAATCCACCCTTGAGATCGACTGGCGTAAAGACGGCGCAACCCTGACGTTTTACAGTCTGCAAAATCTCGTAACAGAAGCCTGCGATATGGAAGAGCTTGAACTGCTCCGCCAAATCGACAAAAGCCTGCCGCACCCCGCATGGAAAACCGACGATGCAGGTACTCTCGTCTGGCATAACGAAGCCTACCGCGTGGTGAGCCTGCGTGCCGCGAAAACCGGCTCAGACATTATTTTTGACCTGCCGCCTTCTGTTCCCGATGAAAACACATGCCGGATCAAGTTTGAGCCGGCTGGCAGCACAGCCGTAGAATGGTTTCGTAACCCGCTATCCTGTCGACGGCGGCATGCTGCACCACGCAACATCCCGCACTGCTTTGATCCGCGCCGAAGAGGCCCAGCGCGATTTTGTTCAAACGCTGGCCAAGACTTTTGCACATCTCTCAATCGGTCTGGCCATCTTCAACCGCGACCGCCAGCTGGCGCTGTTCAATCCCGCCCTAACCGATCTCACAGGGCTTTCTGTCTCGTTTTTGAGCCCAAGACCGACAATTGATTCCTTCTTTGATGCCTTGCGCGAAAACCGCCGCATGCCGGAGCCGAAAAACTATAAAACTTGGCGCCAGCGCATGGCCGATCTTATCACCGATGCCGAAGTGGGGCGATTTGAAGAAACATGGACTCTAGAAAGCGGCCAAACTTTCAGCGTTAAAGGCAGGCCACACCCTGACGGTGCCATCGCCTTCCTGATTGAGGACATCAGCGCCGAAGTGTCTCTGGCGCGCAATTTCCGTGCAGAATTGGAATTGGGCCAGAACCTTGCTGATACGTTTGAGGATGCTTTGGCTGTCTTCTCCCGTTCAGGTCAGCTGACGTTTTCGAACAAGGCCTATGACCACCTTTGGGGTTTTGACAGCGGAACCGGCGTTCAGGATACCACCATTACGGACGCGGTGCGTTTGTGGCAGGAAAAATCCCTTCCAAACCCGCTATGGCAAGATTTGAAAGACGCCGTAATGACCCTGCAAGACCGCAGCGAGTGGACGATGCCTGTTTGCCTGAAGGGGCAATCCCCGATGTTGTGCAAAATTGTGCCTATTGCAGCAGGCGCAACTGTCGTCCGCTTTTCACGGCAATCATCGCCCGTGGCACAACCCAGGGCGCGGCTCAAAAAGAACAGCGACTAACCCCTCTTTCGCGCAGCGCTTTGGGCCGTTAGTTTGGCGGCATGAAAATTACCGCCACCCTTAAAACTCCCGACCAAACTGCCACCCTCGCCCGACGGCTGGGCATTGTCCTGGCAAGGGGTGACACCATCCTGCTGAGCGGGGACGTGGGCGCAGGTAAAACCCATTTTGCCCGTGCGCTGATCCAATCACTGCTGGCAATGCCAGAGGATGTCCCCTCTCCCACTTTTACTTTGGTACAAGTCTATGATGCTGCGTCCGGCGCCGAGATTTGGCATGCCGATCTCTACCGTCTCTCTGATCCATCCGAGACGGAAGAGTTAGGCCTGCCAGAAGCGATGGAGCAGGCCATTTGCCTGATCGAATGGCCAGACCGTCTGGCCGCTCTGCGTCCGCAAGACGCGCTGGACATCACCCTCGCCGCGACCGATGTTGAAGATCACCGCATTCTTTCCGCCACATGGTCGGACCCCCGATGGGATGCAAAACTGAACGACTGGATTTCATGACAGACCGCAGCACTCTTTTATCCGCCTTTATCCGCACATCAGGCTGGGGTAATGCAAACCGCCTTACTGTGGCAGGCGATGCCTCGAACCGCCGGTATGAACGGCTGACCGCGACCAGTGGTGCGACGATTATCCTGATGGACGCCCCCGCCGACAAGGGCGAGGATGTGCGCCCCTTTTTTGCTATTGCAAACCACCTGCGTGGCATCGGCCTCAGCGCGCCCGAAATCTTGCACAGCGACATCGAAAACGGCTTTTTGCTGATCGAGGATTTGGGCGATGGTCTGTTCAAGCAGGTCATTGCACGGGATGAATCCCTTGAACTTCCGCTTTATGAGGCTTCCGTCGATGTGCTGACCGTCCTGCACGCCGCACCGATGCCTACACTGGCGCCCTATGATACGGCGACAATGACCAATTTCGCGGCGCGCGCTTATGAGTTCTACTTGTCCGCTCTGACCGGCGCACAGAACACGCCGGAACAGGCGGAGTTCGAGAAGCGGATGGCAGCCCTTCTCGCTCCGCTTGCCAATGGCCCACAGGTTTTGATCCAGCGGGATTATCACGCCGAAAACCTGCTGTGGATGCCGGAACGGTCAGGTGCCGCCCGTGTCGGTCTGCTCGATTTTCAGGACGCTATGTCAGGCCATGCAGCCTATGATCTGGTCTCGATCCTGCAAGACGCGCGGCGCGATGTCCCCCCTGCCATGGAGGCGGCGATGATCAACAGGTATCTCGCACAAAACCCGCAGGATGAGGACGCTTTCCGTGCCGCCTATGCAATCCTTGGCGTCCAGCGCAATCTACGGATTGTCGGCGCCTTCGCCAAGCTGTGCACCGTCTTGGGCAAGCCCCGATACATTAATCTGATCCCCCGCGTTTGGGAGTTTGTGGAGCGTAATCTGGCCCACCCTGCCCTTGCGCCCGTCGCCGGTCACATCCGCAACACATTGCCCTTTCCCACGCCCGAGGCACTGGCCTTGCTCAAATCGAAATGCGCGACATGAGCCTGCCTGTCCTGCTGTTCGCGGCCGGTTTCGGGACGCGGATGAAACACCTTACCGCAGACCGCCCTAAACCGATGGTGCAGGTGGCAGGACGTCCGCTGATCGACCACCCTTTGGGGCTGGCCCAAGACATCACCCCGCCGGTGATTGCGGCAAATCTGCATTACAAACCAGAGATGTTGCAGGCCCACCTGACACCCTTGGGTGTGCAAACAATCATCGAGACACCGGGTATTCTGGAAACAGGCGGTGGGTTGCGCAATGCGTTGCCGCTGCTGGGCGACGGACCGGTGATCACTATGAACACCGACGCCATCTGGCGCGGCCCAAACCCGTTGCGCCTTTTGCTGGACGCGTGGGACCCTGACCGGATGGATGCCCTGTTGATGGGTATTCCACCAGAGCAGGCTTTGGAACACGCAGGCGCAGGTGATTTTACACTGGCGCCTGATGGCCGGCTCACACGCGGTGCAGGTGTGGTTTACGGCGGCGTCCAGATTATCAAGACCGATCTGCTTTCCGATATTAAGGGGTCTGCGTTCTCCCTCAACGTTGTTTGGGACCGGATGATGGCACAGGGTCACCTGCACGGCATCCGCTATCCCGGCATGTGGTGTGACGTGGGCCATCCCGGTGGGGTGAACACAGCAGAAACACTTCTGGCCTCAGATGTTTGAAGCGCAAGATACCCCGCGCGTTTTTGGTCTGCCTGCCGGTGTAGATTTCCCTCAGGCATTGGTGGACGGTCTGCTGCACCGGTTTAACGGCCAGCCGCCCGAAGCCTTGGCGCGGGTTGAGGTGCTGGTAAACACCCAGCGCATGGCCCGCCGTCTGCGCAGTATATTCGAGGATGGCCCCGCCCGCCTGCTACCGCGCATCCGCCTGATCACCGATCTGGAAACCCTCGCGCCGAGCGTTATCATTCCAGAAGGCGTACCCGCCCTGCGCCGCCGGTTGGAATTGATTGGCCTTATTTCGGCGCTGCTGGAACGCTCGCCCGATCTGGCATCGCGCGCATCGCTTTATGATCTGGCGGACAGTCTGGCAGCCTTGATCGACGAGATGCAGGGCGAAGGGGTAACTCCCGATGATATCGCCGGTCTGGATGTCACCGATCAGTCAGGCCATTGGGAGCGGGCAAAGGTCTTTTTGGGCATCGTCCAGAACTATCTAAGCCTGACCGAAGCCATGCCGGATAAGGAAGCCCGCCAGCGTGCGCGGGTCACAGCCATTGCCGCCCTCTGGGCAGAACAGCCCCCGACACATCCTGTGATCATCGCAGGCTCTACCGGATCGCGCGGCACCACAATGATGCTGATGCAAGCCGTCGCAAAACTGCCCCAAGGTGCGCTGGTGCTACCCGGCTTTGATTTTGATCTGCCGTCGGATGTTTGGGCAGCGCTGGATGATCCGCTCATCTCGGAGGACCATCCGCAGTTCCGGTTTTACCGTCTGATGCAGGGTTTGGACAGCACGGCCAATGCTGTCAAAAACTGGTATATGGATACCCCGCCGCCCGCACCCGCCCGCAACAGGCTGGTGTCTTTATCCCTGCGCCCTGCCCCTGTCACCGACGCATGGCGGATTGAGGGCCCGCAACTGAATGATCTGGAAAACGCCACCAAAGATATGACCCTGCTACTGGCGGAAACCCCGCGTGCAGAAGCGCTCGCGATTGCGCTACGCCTGCGGCAGGCAGCGCAAGACGGGCAGACAGCAGCCCTCATCACGCCTGACCGAATGCTGGGGCGGCGGGTGACGGCAGCCCTCAGCCGTTGGGACATTCTGCCCGATGACAGTGCCGGCACACCGCTACACCTCTCCCCTCCCGGGCGGTTCTTGCGGCATGTAGCTGCGTTGCTGTCACGGCGGCTGGACGCCGAGGCGCTGCTGACGCTGCTGAAACATCCGCTGAGCCACAGCGCAGACGGACGCAACATGCACCGCCTGCACACCCAACGCAGCGAGCTGGCAATCCGCCGTTATGGCCTGCCCTATCCCGAAGCAGCAACATTCACCGCCCTGTGTCAAAAGGCTTATACCGATGATGAGGCGCTACACACTTGGGCCGCGTGGGTCGGCGATGCCCTAACGGGCCATCTGGATCATGACACACGCCCGCTGTCCTATTGGGTGGAAACCCACCTTCGGCTGGCTGAAGCCATCGCCGCTGGGCCAAACGGCACAGAAGCGCATGAGTTGTGGCAGCAAAAGGCCGGTTTGGAAGCACGCCGTGTCATGCAATCTTTGGAAGATGAATCGGGCTATGGCACCGATCTGAGCGCCGCCGATTACGGTGACCTTGTAGGCGCGCTTTTGTCTGCGGGCGAGGTCCGGGACCGCGATGCACCGCACAGCGGCATCATGATCTGGGGCACGCTTGAGGCCCGCGTACAAGGCGCCGATCTGGTGATCCTCGGCGCGCTGAACGATGGCACATGGCCCGAAGCTCCGCCGCCTGATCCTTGGCTGAACCGCAAGATGCGCAATGACGCCGGGCTTCTCCTTCCAGAGCGGCGCGTGGGGTTGGCAGCACATGATTACCAGCAGGCCGTCTGCGCGCCTGAGGTCTGGATCACCCGTTCCATCCGGTCGGAAGATGCGGAAACGGTACCGTCTCGCTGGGTGAACCGGCTGGGGAACCTGATGGGCGGATTGCCAAAACAAGGCGGCGTTGCTGCCTGGTCCGCGATGATTGAACGCGGCAATCACTGGCTCGGTCAGGCCCGCGCGCTGGAAGCGGTAGACCGCGTGCCATCTGCTCCGCGCCCCTCTCCGCGCCCGCCGCTGGCTGCACGCCCCCGCAGCCTCTCTGTGACAGAAATCAAAACACTGATCCGCGATCCTTACGCGATTTACGCCCGCCACAGCCTGCGTCTGCGCGCGCTTTATCCACTTGTCCAGTCACCCGATGCGCCCCTGCGCGGCATCGTGGTTCACGCTGTGCTTGAGGATTTTGTAAAATCTGTGGTGGTTGATCCGGCCAACCTGACCCGCGCACATTTGCTCGAGATTGCTAACGGGACACTGGCCGATCTGGTACCTTGGCCCGCGGCGCGCACCATCTGGCTTGCCCGTCTGGCACGCATCGCTGAGTGGTTCATTGAGGCAGAGCGCGCGCGCCTTGCCACCGCCAGCCCTATCGCCTTTGAGGACGACGCACGCGGCCTTCTGGAGCTGCCCGATCTGGCCTTCACAATCCGCGGCGTCGCCGACCGGATTGACCGCAACGCCGCAGGAGAGATTCAGATTTACGACTACAAGACCGGCAATCCCCCCACAGACAAACAGCAAAAACACTTTGACAAGCAGCTGCTGATCGAGGCTGCGATGGTGGAAGAAGGCGCGTTCCGCAAGATCGGCGCAGCACCGGTGAGCCGCGCAACCTTCATCGGCCTTGGCAATCCACCGGTCGAGCAACACGCACCACTGGAGGAAGAACCGCCTGCCGTCGTGCTTGAAAACCTGCGCAAACTGATCGCAGCCTATCTGGATCCCGAACAGGGGTTTACCGCACGACGCATGATGGAAAAGGTCGTGTTCGCAGGCGAGTTTGACCATCTGGCGCGCTTCGGCGAATGGGACGGGTCAGACCCCGCCCAACCGGAGGACCTGACATGACCGGCCTGCCCCAATGGGATGACGCAACCCGCGCCCAGATCACCGCCGCGCGGCCCGATACCTCAACATGGCTCAGCGCAAATGCCGGATCGGGAAAAACCCGCGTATTGACCGACCGCGTGGCGCGCCTGTTGTTGGAAGGTGTCAAACCGCAGCACATCTTGTGCCTGACCTACACCAAAGCCGCCGCCTCCGAGATGCAGAACCGTTTGTTCAAACGCCTTGGCGAATGGGCGATGATGGAAGACGATACACTGCGCAGCGGCCTTCGGGATTTGGGGGTTCTCAAGGACGTCAATCCGGTTCAGCTGCGCGACGCCCGTACCCTCTTTGCCCAAGCGATCGAGACGCCGGGTGGCCTGAAAATCCAGACGATCCACTCATTCTGCGCCTCGCTGTTGCGGCGGTTCCCGCTGGAGGCCGGCGTTAGCCCCCAGTTCAAAGAGATTGAAGACCGCGCGGCAGAGTTGCTCCGCGCCGATATTCTGGACGCGATGGCCGAGGGGGACGAGGCCGGATTGGTTACTGATCTGGCAGCGCATTACACAGGCGAAAGCTTTGCCTCGCTGACACAGGCCATCACCGGCAAACGCGAGCTGTTTACGGACCTGCCCGATGATCTGAACGGGCTGTTTGGCCTGCCCGACGGGTTTGATGTGAACACGCTGCCGCGCACCGTGATGGACGAAGCCGTTGCCCGCTGGATGCCCGCGGTGATTGACGTCATTGCTCCGATGCCAAAAACTATGGGCGAAGCAGGTGGGCGTCTCAAGAAAATCGACTTCACAAACCCCTCCTTCACTGACCTGGAACAGCTTAAGCGCGTTCTTTTGACCGGTGAATTCACCATCCGAAAGTCACTTCTGACAAAAGACGCGCAGAAAAACGGGTGCGCCGCCTATCTTTCAGCCTATGAAGATTTGGCCCAACGCACGCTCGAAGCACATGAGTTACAAATGTGTGCCCGCAACGTTGCCCGCACACACGCGCTGCACCGTTTTGCCAAGCGCTTTATCACCCGCTATGAAGCGGCAAAGCAAAAACGGGGCTGGCTGGATTTTGACGATCTGATCCTGCGCGCCCGCGCGTTGCTGAATGATCCCAAGGTTGCGGCATGGGTCCTATACCGCATCGACGGCGGTATTGATCATATTCTGGTAGACGAGGCGCAGGATACTTCGCCGCGCCAGTGGGATGTGATTGAAAAACTGGCGGATGAGTTTGCATCAGGCTCCGGCGCGCGTGAGGAAGAAACTGCGCGCACCCTGTTTGTGGTAGGCGATAAAAAGCAGTCGATCTATTCATTTCAGGGCGCTGATCCGCGGGAATTCGATATCAAGCGGTCTTCCTTCCAGACCAGCCTTGAGGCGGCCAATCTCGCCTTCCAGAACCAGAGCCTTGATTACTCCTTCCGCTCTTCCCCTGCGATTTTGCGGGCAGTGGACCAGACGTTCAACACCCTGCCACAACCGCGCATGGGTGAGGCGATGACCCATCTGGCCTTCAAAGATGCCCTGCCCGGCCGTGTTGATCTGTGGCCCGTCGTGGAGAAAACCAAAGACGACGAGGAAGAAGCCGATTGGACCGACCCCGTCGATCACAAGAGTGACCAGCACCATACGGTGATATTGGCTGACCAGATTGCGGACCAAATCAAACATCTGGTGGAGGGAGAGCATTACATCCCGGACGAGGATAAAGACCGCAAACTGGTTCGCCGCCGCATAACGCCGGGTGATTTTCTGGTGCTGGTTCGGGGCCGTAAAACCGGCCTGTTCTCGGAGATTATCCGCGCGTGCAAGGCCGCCGGTTTGCCGATTGCAGGCGCTGACCGTCTGAAGGTTGGCGCTGAACTGGCGGTGCGTGACATCGGTGCGCTGCTGTCATTCCTCTCTACCCCTGATGATGCTCTGTCGCTGGCAACCGCGTTGCGGTCCCCGCTGTTTGGCTGGGACGAACAGGCGCTGTTTACGCTCGCCCACCATCGCCCACTGAAACAGGACCTCTGGCAGAGCCTGCGGACACAGGAAGACCGTTATCCCGAAACTCTCACCGTGTTGCATGATCTGCGCGGGCAGGTTGATTTTTTACGCCCTTACGATCTGATTGAACGCATCCTCACCAAACACGATGGCCGCCGCAATCTGCTGGCCCGCATGGGCACAGAGGCAGAAAACGGTATCGATTCGTTGCTGGGTCAGGCGCTGGCCTATGAGCGGACCGAAGTGCCCAGCCTGACAGGATTTCTGGAGTGGATGCAGGCCGATGATCTGGAGATCAAACGGCAAATCGACAGTGCATCCGACCAGATCCGCGTGATGACTGTGCATGGGGCCAAAGGGCTGGAAGCCCCAATTGTGATCCTGCCGGACACAGGGAAAAAAGACGTCAACATCCGCGACGAGATTATCACCCTCGATGGCGTGCCGATCTGGAAACCCAATTCAGCCGAGATGACTGCAGGTATTACCGCCCAGATTGATACGCTGAAGCAGGCCCAAATCGAAGAAGGGCTACGCCTGCTATACGTCGCTATGACACGGGCAGAAAAATGGCTGATCGTGGCGGCGGCAGGGGAATTACCGAAGGATGGCGGCAGTTGGTACCAGATGGTGCAAGATGCGCTCGGCCATCTGAATGCGGTCAACTTCAATGATGGCCCCGCCTATGGCATCCGCCATGAGGAGGCGGGATGGGGCGCGCTTCCCGTTGTCGATATTCCCGGAAAAACTGTTGAAATACCTTTGCTAGACTCTGTTTTTACAACCTTACCTCCCCCTGCGCCAACGCGGAAAGTGGTGCTTTCGCCGTCCGATATGGGCGGTGCCAAGGCGCTGGCCGGTGAGGCGGGAATGGATGAGGAGACCGCAAAAGCCTATGGTTCGCTGGTTCACATGCTGCTGGAGCACCTTGCCCCGCTGGGCACTTCGCAACGTGACGGTGCGGCCACCCAACTGCTCGGCAACATCGCTCCTGAAACAGCTGCCAGCGCATTGGCGGAAGCACTGGGTGTTCTAGACCATCCGGATCTGGCGCATGCCTTTGCACCCACAACGCTGGCCGAGGTTCCAGTAACCGCCGAACTCGGCGCTGAGCGCCTCTATGGGATCATTGACCGGCTGATAATTGACGAGACCCGCGTTCTGGCTGTTGATTTCAAATCCAACCGCACAATCCCGGATTCCGCCACCAATTGCCCCGAGGGATTGTTGCGCCAGATGGGTGCCTATGCCCATGCGTTACAAGCCATATACCCCGACCGGACTATCGAGACAGCAATCCTTTGGACACACGCCGCGACCCTGATGCTTTTGCCGCAAGATATCGTGAACGCGGCTTTGCATCGCACAGGTTACCTTGACGCAGCCCCCGTGCCTTCTTAGGTAACATTCAAACCCGAACCCATGGAGAGCTTTATGGCCACTGTTTCTGTTACCGATGCGACCTTCGACGCCGAAGTGAAAAATTCCGACATCCCCGTCGTGGTGGATTTCTGGGCGGAATGGTGCGGCCCCTGCAAACAGATCGGCCCCTCGCTGGAAGAACTGTCCGCCGAAATGGAAGGCAAAGTGAAAATCGTCAAAGTCGATGTTGACAGCAACCCGAACTCCGCCGCCGCAATGGGCGTGCGCGGTATTCCTGCGCTGTTCATCTTCAAGAACGGTGAAGTTGTCTCCAACATGGCAGGCGCGCGCCCCAAGGCAGCCCTGCAAAGCTGGATCGAAGACGCGATCTAAGCGATTTCAAATTAGAACTGAAAAGGGCGCTCCTTCGGGGGCGCCTTTTTTGTTTGCTAAACGGGCCAGCCGAACCTCTTGAGGCGCGCGGCAATCTGCTCCTCCGCATCTGGCTTGCCCGCGTTGATGCTGTTTTTCTGCCAGAACCAATGGACATAGGCGGCGTAGTCCGGCGTGGCGCGCTGAACGGCAGCAAAGCCCGCTGCCAGATCATCTATTTCGGCCAGAACAGAGATATGGTGAAAATCCACCTTACGGAACAACAGCGACGGCTTGCCAAAGAAATACCCGTTGAAGGCAACGCTGGAATTTTACGTAACGATATAATCGCAACCCGCCAGCAACACCTCCATCCCGCCAGTTTGCACGGTCAGGCGGTCGTGCGCTTTTTTCAGCTTTTTCAGCGCGGCAATCTCACCCCGATCATAACTTTCATTGGGGTGCAGAGTCGCAATGACGGGTTGAATGGTTTGCGCCAGACAGTGCTCAACCATTTCTAGCGGGCTGCAAATCTGAAAGGGTCTATGTTCGGTCAGCTTTCCTTGCAGCGGAACATAGATAAATCCATCGCGGCGTGGCGCCTGCAACGCCTCCCCAAATAGCCGGTTTTGCCAAAAGCCATAGAAACGCGCCGTTTCTTTTGTCTCTGCCGGATCTGGTTCAAACGCGGCTTGCGCCACATCCCACGCCCAGCGCTCGGCCGAGTTTTCAATCTGCCAGAACGGGTAATGATAGACGCGGCGAAAACACAGGCCCTGCGCATCAGGCGGGGATTTGATATGGCTCATCGACCAACCATTGCCCTCGGGTACATTGCGCCCAAACGGGACAAACCGCACCGCCAGCCCGGCGCGCGACATCACACCAGCTACCTTGCCGATGAAATTATGCTTGCCCGCCTGCGCACTCTCGCACAGCTCCGGCTCCATATAAAACGTGACGGTTTGATCTTTATCCATACACGCAAAGCTATGCTTTCGCCCGATCCGCAACAAGGGCTGCCCTTGTCCCATCGCACCCAAGCCGCCATATAGAACACAACATACGGAGGCATTATGGCAGATAGCGATTTTCCCGGTTGGCACGGCACAACCATCATCGGCGTGAAAAAGGACGGCGAGGTTGTGATTGCGGGGGACGGGCAAGTGAGCTTGGGCCAGACCGTAATCAAAGGGACCGCACGCAAGGTGCGCAGGCTGTCCCCCGGCGGATACGATGTTGTCGTAGGTTTTGCCGGCTCCACCGCTGATGCGTTTACGCTGCTGGAGCGGCTGGAAGCCAAGCTGGAGGCGACACCGGGCCAGTTGCAGCGCGCGAGTGTCGAGTTAGCCAAGGACTGGCGCACCGACAAATATCTTCAAAAACTGGAAGCGATGCTGATCGTGACCGATGGCACGGAGTTGTTGATCATCACCGGTGCCGGTGACGTGCTGGAGCCGGAGCATAACATCGCGGCAATCGGTTCTGGCGGGAACTTTGCGCTGGCCGCTGCGCGAGGCCTCTATAACAGCAACCGTGACGCCGAGACCGTGGCACGGGACGCGATGAAAATCGCCTCCGACATCTGCGTTTATACCAACGGCAACCTGACCGTGGAGAAAATCAAAGCATGACTGATCTAACCCCCCGCGAAATCGTATCCGAGCTGGACCGTTATATCATCGGCCAGAATGACGCTAAGCGCGCTGTTGCAGTAGCCCTGCGCAACCGCTGGCGTTGTCGCAACCTGCCGGATGATATCCGCGCCGAGGTTTATCCCAAAAACATCCTGATGATCGGACCCACCGGCGTGGGCAAAACCGAGATTTCCCGCCGCCTCGCCAAACTGGCACGCGCGCCGTTTCTCAAAGTCGAGGCCACGAAATTTACCGAAGTGGGCTATGTCGGTCGCGATGTGGAGCAGATCATCCGCGATCTGCTGGACGCCGCTATTGTAATGACCCGTGAACATATGCGCGAGGACGTGAAGGCCAACGCCCAATCCGCTGCTGAGGAGCGTGTGATTGATGCCATCGCAGGGCCGGACGCCCGCGAGGGCACGCGCGCGATGTTCCGCAAAAAACTGCAAGACGGGCAACTCGACGATACCATGATCGAGCTGGAAGTTGCCGATACCTCCAATCCGTTTTCGGCCATGGAAATCCCCGGCAAGCCGGGTGGCATGGGAATGATGAACATTGGCGACCTTTTCGGCAAAGCCATGGGCGGGCGCACCACCAAAAAGCGGATGAAAGTTGCAGACAGCTACGAGGTGTTGATCGGCGAAGAGGCTGACAAACTGCTGGATGATGAAACCGTTACCCGTGCCGCGATTGAAGCGGTCGAGCAGAACGGCATCGTGTTTCTGGACGAGATCGACAAGGTCTGCACCCGCGCTGATGCGCGCGGCGGTGACGTGTCGCGCGAAGGTGTGCAACGCGATTTGCTGCCGTTGATCGAGGGCACCACCGTCAGCACCAAACACGGGCCCGTGCGGACCGATCATGTGTTGTTCATCGCCTCTGGCGCGTTCCACATCGCCAAGCCGTCAGACCTGCTGCCCGAATTGCAAGGCCGCCTGCCGATCCGCGTAGAATTGCGCGCCCTGACCGAGCATGATTTTGTACGCATCCTGACGGAAACGGATAACGCTCTAACGTTGCAATACACCGCCCTGATGGGAACCGAACAGGTCGAGGTGAGCTTTACCGGGGAAGGGATCGCTGCGCTGGCCAAGATTGCGGCAGACGTGAACCAAGCCGTTGAAAACATTGGCGCACGGCGGCTCTACACAGTCATGGAGCGGGTGTTTGAAGAGCTGAGCTTTACCGCGCCGGACCGCGGCGGCGAAAAGATTGTGGTCGACGCCGCATTTGTGGACAAGAACCTCGGCGAGCTGGTTAAATCAACCGATCTAAGCCGCTACGTCCTTTAAGCTCTTTCCATTCCCCAATGCGTCGGCAATCTATGGCGCATGGGCTACCTCCGCTTCCTTATCGACAACCGGCTGTTCCTGCTTGCGGGCTTTTTGCTGACGTTCACCTCGTCCTTCGGGCAGACCTATTTCATCTCGCTGTTTGCGGGTGAGATAAAGGGGGCCTTTGGCCTGACAGACGGTGGCTGGGGCGGGATTTATACCATTGGTACAACGCTATCTGCGGTCACGATGATTTGGGCAGGGTCCCTCACTGACCGGTTCCGCGTAAGGCATCTATCGCTGGCAGTGATGATAATGCTGGCGCTGGCCTGTGTGGCGATGTCGCTGGTGCCGAACGGATTTCTACTGGTCTTTGTCATCTACGCGCTGCGCCTTATGGGGCAGGGGATGCTGTCACAACTCGGCTCGGTTGCGATGTCGCGCTGGTTTATCGCTACGCGCGGGCGGGCGCTGTCGCTCTCGTCGATGGGCTATGCCGTCGGGCAAGCCCTGCTGCCTGTGGTGTTTGTCGGGCTGCTGTTGACGACCGACTGGCGCAATCTATGGCTGGTCGCTGCGGTATGTGTGGTGGTGACAATCCCGCTGATGCAATTCCTCCTGCGGCAGGAACGTACGCCGCAATCTATGTCCGGTGACACGCAAAGCACTGGCATGGGCGGCGTGCACTGGACGCGTACCCGGATGCTACGCCATCCGTTGTTTTACATCCTTGTGCCGCTGGTGCTGGGGCCATCCACCTGGGGCACCGCGCTGTTCTTCCAGCAGGTGCATCTGACCGAGGTGAAAGGCTGGAGCCTTGTATCCTATGTCGCCTTGATGCCTGCGTTCACCCTTTCCAGCATCGCCTTTACCTTTTTTGCCGGCTGGGCAATCGACCGCTTTGGCGTGAAATGGGTTGTGCCCTTCCAGATGGTACCATTTGGCGTCTCGTTTCTGGTGCTAGCCTATGCCGATACGATCTTTATGGCGGGTATTGGCCTGCTGATCTTTGGTGTGGGGCAGGGCATGCAAGGCACTGCGACTTCGGCGCTTTGGGCTGTTTTCTACGGTACGCGCAACCTCGGCGCGATCAAGGCAGCGGCGGCGGCACTTATGGTGTTCGGCTCGGCCATCGGGCCGGGTATCACAGGCGCGCTGATTGATTATGGCGTAGACTTTCCCGACCAGATGATCCCGATTGCGTTTTTCTACTTTGGTGGCGCGCTCTTGGCTGGGATTGGAATCCTGCGCTATCAGCGCGACCTACCTGTGGCGGCGTAGATAGACGTAATAGGCGCCACCGCCGCCATGGCTAACATGCGCTTGTGCGATCTGGAGCACCACAGATTTCATCGGCTGCATGCCCAGCCATTGCGGCACTTGATGGCGGAGCACGCCATGCCGCACAGGGATCGGGCCGCCCTCGTCGCGCATCTTGCCTTTGCCAGTCACCACCAGAATCAGGCGTTTGCCTTGCGCATGTGCGTTCATCACAAAACCGGTTAGCACCGGATGCGCACGGTCCAGCGTCATACCGTGCAGGTCAATCTTGCCTTCTGGGCGTAACTTACCGCGCTTGAGCTTGCCGAAGGACTTGTGATCCATCTGCACAGGCGCTTGCCGGATATGGTCATGGATCGCTGGAGCTAGATTATGCGATGGCGCAACAGAGCGGGGATTGGGTTTGCCCAGAATGACAGCATGCGCCTTGTGCAGATTGCGCGGCGCGGGGGCGGGGGCCGACATGACGTCGGGTTCAAACCGCTGCACCTCCAGATTGCTGCGCTTCATCGGCTCGGTTCTGGAGCGGACCAGATCCCATAGCTCCTGATCTTCGGCTGTGAGGCGGCGGCGTTTCATATCGCGCTTTCAGGCAGCAAAGCATAGGCACGCTGGATCGGCATAAGTACCAACAGACGTCCCGGATCGCGCAGCGTGCCGGCATCCAGCCCCGCCTGATCCCCTGTTCCAAAAAACACATCGGCGCGCTGGGCGCCTTTGATCGCTGATCCTGTGTCCTGCGCAATCATCAATCGGCGTAACGGCGCTTTGCCATCTTTCTCGATCCAGACTGGGGCGCCCAACAGGATAAATGCGGGGTCGACAGCAACGCTGCGCATGGTGGTGATGGAACGGTTCATCGCGCCTAGCGGGCCTTTATCGGTGGGGACTTTGCTCACCTCGCGGAAGAAGACATAGGAGGGATTGTGATACAGCATTTCCTGACCATCAAAAGGATTGCGGCGCACCCAGTTCTTGATCACCTGCGCGCTGACCTGATGGGGCTCATACACGCCCTGACGCACCAACTCTTGCCCGATTGAGCGGTAATTGTGCCCGTTGGACCCGCGGTAACCAACACGAACGGCATCCCCGTTCGGCAGACGAATACGACCAGAACCTTGGATTTGAAGAAAGAACAGCTCAACCAGATCATCAACATAGGCGATTGCCAGATTGCGCCCCTCCATCACACCGGTTTCTAATATGTCGCGACGGGTCAGCCACGGGCGGTTCTCCCGCGCCTCTACCGGCATTTTGTAGACGGGATAGCGGAAACGGTCACTTGGGGTGAGAGAGCCATCCAGCTCCGGCTCAAAGTAGCCGGTAAACAGCGCTTCCTTCCCGTCGTTGACCAGAACCGGGCGAAACAGCAGCTCGAAAAACTCGCGCGGGTCCGGGCCTGCTTGCGCATAGGCACAGATCGACTTCCAATCGGGGTCTTTCATATCTTTGCAGGTATTCAGGAAGGTGCTGAATGCGGCTGCATGGTCATCCTGCGCCCACCCGTCCAGCTGATCAAACGACAGAATGTCGTATTTCACCTCAGACGCCAAAGGCCCCGCACAAAGCGAGGCCAAGATGGTGGCACTGATGCGAAGCGCGCATGTTACCCGTCTGTAGAAACCAACAACCAATTCGGATCATCCGAGCCCATAATGCGGGCAAAAACCCACGTGTCTTTCTGCTTTTTAGCATCAGTCACGCTGCCCTCTACAATCTCGCCATCCGCATTGCGTACAGCCTGTGTCAACTCTGCCACAAAACGCAGGGTCATTTCGGCCTCTTTGGTATCGGGATCAAGTGTAACGTTATCCAGTGCCATTTCGCGGACGCCGATAAAATTCGCCTCGATTTTCAGGCCCTGATCTTCGCGCGCAGCAACCCCGTCAACAAAGCTTTCGTATACATCCTCTGAGAGGAAAGCCTTGATGTTGTCCAACTCGCCATGCTCATAGCCCATCACGATCATCTCGTAAGCGCCACGGCCACCTGCCAGAAACTCGGTCACGTTGAACGAGGGTTCAATGCGTTTCATGGCTGACAGCGCACGCGCTTGCGGAGTTCCCTCGTCAAAATGATCGGTAATATCCAGATCAGGACCCCCTTCGATCACTTCAAAGGCAGGGCCTTTGCGCGGAGCAGGCTGGACAGGCAGCGGCGGTTTTTCAAAACCTTCGCGGGTGCCCAGTACATTTTTCAGCCGCAGGATCAAAAAAACTGCAATAGCGGCAAGCACTAAAAGCTGGATAAGCGGCGAATTCATATGGACCTCTTGAGTGCTAAGCGTGGAAACATGGCTCTTAGCACCTTATGTAGGTGCCAAGGGGGCTCAAGTCCACTGTAGCCCCTGTGAAAGGAAGCAAATACATGTGGCTTTTAATCGCATTTATCGCCGTTCCGGTGATTGAAATCGGTTTATTCATTCAGGTTGGCGGTATCATCGGCCTTTGGCCTACGCTGTTGATCGTTATTCTGACGGCAATTGCGGGAACCTATCTGGTGCGCAGTCAGGGGCGTTTGGCTCTGGGGCAGTTGCAACAGTCCTTCGGAGAGATGCGCGACCCGACCGAGCCGCTGGTGCATGGGGCGATGATCCTGTTTTCGGGTGCATTATTACTGACACCGGGGTTTTTCACTGATGCCGTGGGTTTTGCGCTACTGGTCCCTGCATTCCGTAAGGCCGCATTTAATGTAATCCGTGCGCGGATAAACGTGCAGGGCTTTAGTGCATCAGGTGCCGGACAGCGTCCTCAATCCCATACTGCGCGCAGCGGCGGGGATGTGATTGACGGCGAATTTATCGAACTTCCAGATGATGACGCGCCCCGTGGATCGTCCGGTTGGACAAAACACTAAGCGATTGAGGGCTGTGCCCTGACCTGTTAAGTCTGCCCCATTATATCTCAACCTCCAAAGAGGAGTGCCGATTATGGCCGAAGCCGAAGCAACACAACCCAAAGCACCACAACTGCGCGTTTTGGGACAATTCATTCGTGACATGTCTTTTGAAAATATCATGGCCCAGAAGGGTGCACCATCTGACGTACAGCCCGATGTTCAGGTTCAGGTCAACCTGGATGCGAAAAAACGCACCGCCGAGAACCAGTATGAATCCTCGATCAAGCTGAATGTGACATCCAAGGCAAAAGGCGGCGATACAACGCTGTTCGCGCTGGAAATCGACTATGTCGGTATCTTTGATATTCAGGACGTAGCCGAAGAGCAGCTGCACCCGTTCCTGCTGATCGAATGCCCGCGCATGATCTTCCCGTTCCTGCGCCGCATTGTCAGCGATGTGACCCGTGACGGTGGCTTCCCGCCTCTGAATCTGGAAAACATTGATTTCGTATCGCTGTACCGTAACGAAATCGTGCGCCGTCAGGCCGAAGCAGCACCAAAAGCCGACGCATAAGCGTTACGACTTTAGCCAAACAGCATCGCCGCCCAACTTGCCGACAAACTCGGCGTGGGCGGCTTTTTCTTTTTCGGTGAGCCGTGAGGGCAGGGGCGTGGCCCGCGGGCGCGGAGTCCATTCTGCGCTTGTCTCGCCTTCTTTTGGCGCCGCGCGGGTCGACAAGCCAAAGTCAGGCTGCTTGCCGCCAATCAGTTCCAGATACACTTCGGCCAGAATTTCACTGTCCAACAGCGCGCCGTGCAAGGTGCGAGAAGAGTTGTCGATGCCGAAACGACGACACAGCGCATCCAGAGAGGACGGCGAGCCTGGAAATTTCTTGCGTGCGATCGCCAGTGTATCAATTGCCTGTTCCCACGGCAGTTGGCGCAGACCCATCTTTGCCAGCTCGAAGTTCAGGAACTTCATGTCGAAAGACGCGTTGTGGATGATCATCTTGCTGTCGCCGACAAAGTCCAGAAACGCCTGACCTATGGCGGCAAATTTGGGTTTGTCACGCAAGAAGTCATCGCCCAGCCCGTGCACCTGAAACGCCTCGTCCGGCATGCCCCGTTCGGGGTTGATGTATTCGTGAAACGTCTTGCCAGTGGCCACATGGCGGACCAGTTCAACCGCACCGATTTCAACAATCCGGTCGCCTGTTTGCGGGTCAAAACCTGTGGTTTCGGTATCAAGAACGATCTCACGCATGCAGCTGGCTCCGGATGGTTGAGACGATATTTTGCACCGCGGCTGCCGCTTCTTCAAGCGTATCCGTGGGGATCACATAGGTTGCACGGGCGCATTTCTCGGCGGCGGGCAGTTGTTTGGCCTTAATCGACAGGAACTGCTCGCGCGTCATTGTGCCCCGCGCCATCACACGGGCGTCTTGGGTTGCGTCATCTGTGAAAACACAGGCGGTCGCATCAACACGCGCATCGCCGCCCGTCTCGAATAACAGAGGTATATCAAGGACAACAATATCAGCCGTCGTAGACGCAAGGAATTCTGCGCGGTCCTGACCGACCAGCGGATGAACAATCGCTTCGATCTGCTTGAGTGCCGCAGGATCACTGCCGATAATCTCTTTCAGCGCAGGGCGGGACACAGCGCCGTCAATGACAGCCTCTGGAAATGCCGCCGAAAACGGTGCTACTGCCGCGCCGCCGACGGCGTAGAGCCGGTGCACAGCAGCATCCGCATCCCAGAGCGCGCAGCCCTGTTCAACAAACATCTTCGCCGTGGTGGATTTACCCATCCCGATAGAACCGGTGAGACCAAGCACAAACATCAGCGCAAAGCCGCGGCACGGGTGGCACGGTCAACAACAGGGCGGCGGCCAAACCACCGCTCGAACGCAGGCACAGCTTGGTGCAGGAGCATGCCAAGGCCGTCGACAGTGGTGCAGCCGATTTCCTCAGCTGTTTCCAACATTTTGGTCTTCAAAGGTGCATAAACCAGATCGGTCACGATGGCTTCGGTCCGAAGCCCGTCCAGCGGCACGCGCAATTCACCCTTACCAATCATCCCCAGCGACGTTGTATTCACCAGCAATGCCGCATCATCAATCATGTTGCCCGCTTGCACCCAATCGTACACACGCACGCGGCTGCCAAAATCCTTGTGCAACTGGTCCGCACGCACGCGTGTCCGGTTTGACAGGAATATCTCGGGGACACCTGCATCCAAAAGCGAGGCAATCACCGCACGGGCAGCACCGCCCGCGCCCAGAATAGCGGCCGGACCGGTGCGGGGGTTCCAATTTGGCGCGCCTGCCTTCAGATTTTCAATAAATCCATAACCATCTGTATTATCAGCATGAATCCTACCGTCCTTACGGAAGATCAGGGTGTTCGCCGCTCCTATCAATGTGGCGCTATCAGTGATCAGGTCCGCAATCTCCATCACGTTTTCTTTGTGCGGAATTGTAATGTTCACCCCGACAAACCCCATCTGCGGCAGTGCGCGCAGCACCGTTTCCAGGTTTGCAGGAGCGACATCCATAGGAATATAATGGCCCGGAATACCATAAGTCTTAAGCCAGTGGCGGTGGAGCTGTGGAGATTTGGAATGAGCGATGGGCGAGCCAATCACGCCGGCAAGTGGGATACGGGGCAACTCGGTCATTGGGCGATATCTCCGCGCAGGGTCAGGTAGTTCAGGATTTCCAGCAAAGGCATACCAAGAACGTTAAAGTAATCCCCGTCAATACGCGAGAAAAGCCGCACGCCTTCTTCCTCCAGCTTATAGGAGCCGACAGCATGGCGGATGCTATCCCAGTTCCGTTCGACATAATCCTGTAAATAGGCATCGCTCGCGTCCCGCATGCGCAGACGGACTTGGCCAATGTGACGCCACAACGGTTTGCCTTCATGATAGATCACCGCAGCTGACAACAGCGTGTGTTTGTCACCGCGCAGGGCTATCAGTTGTGCCAATGCGGCCTCGGGTGTTGCAGGTTTCGAGAGTAGTTTTCCACCATGGTCCAGCACTTGATCGCACCCGATCACCAGCGCTGAATAGTTCTTGTCGCTGACCTTGGCTGCTTTCAATTCTGCCAGTGCATCGGCAATATCACGGGGTGGAGCACCTTCCGCTATCATGGACTCTTTGATAGTTTCCTCATCCACTCGCGCGGTTTGAGTATCATGTGAAACTGCTGCGTTGCGCAACATCTGACTACGGATTTCCGATCCTGAGGCGAGGATGATCTGAACAGACATGGGGATAACTCTTGCATAAGGTCGGTAAAGGGACGGTGACAACTTGTCCGCAATTAACAGTTCGGGTTCAAGAGGAGGATAAGTGCAGTCTTCCAGAAAATTTTGCGAGGATTCCTCCACCGTGGAAAAGGACAAATTTACGGTTTAGTAACTTTAGTTAACCTTGAACTCTGCACAGAGTTCTCCACAAGTAACCTGCCCGAATTTTTCAACCATCATATTGTTATTAATAGTTAAATTTTGGTAATCTCAGGTTACTCACAATAGCTGTTATGTGTCAAACCGGACACGTCCTGTCTGGGGGTAAGTATTTGATCCACAGGTTTTGGCTACACTACTGAAAACTACAATCTTTCTTTATATCTATATTTATATAGAGATAGTGCCAGAGACGGAGAATAGTCCATGAACGATATCCTGAGCGCGGCTTACCCTTGGATCAAAGGGTTTCATATTATTTCGGTGATTTCGTGGATGGCCGCTTTGTTTTATCTTCCCCGCCTGATGGTTCACCACACCGAGCAGGTAGGCCTTAGTGGCGACACACATAAAATCTTTGCTATGATGGAATACAAGCTCGCAAAAGTCATCATGAGCCCTGCAATGATGGCGACGTGGCTCTTCGGTCTGCTTTTGGTGGGAACACCCGGTATTGTTTATTGGGGTGATGTCTGGCCTTGGACAAAAGGCGCAAGCGTGATCCTCATGACTGTGTTCCACATCTGGCTGATGCGGCGGATGAAGGGTTTCCAGCGCGGAGAGAATACCGTGACAGGCAGGCAGTACAGGATCATGAACGAAGTGCCGACGCTGTTGATGATTGTGATTGTTTTCTCGGTAACCGTTAAATTCTGATTGATGGCTCAATTGACAGAACTGTGTGTGCCGCGTATGGAACGTGCAGCACCCCGTTCGGGGATCGCATAACCCGTTATTTTTTCCAAGATCGGCCAGCTGGCGTATTTGCGCGGGGCCAAGGATATTTCCATGACAATCGAAACACTGAACCTCGCCGACCTTAAGGCAAAATCTCCCAAAAGCCTGATTGATATGGCAGAAGAGCTGGAGATCGAAAACGCGTCCACGATGCGCAAAGGCGAGATGATGTTCCAGATTCTGCGTGAGCGCGCAGATGAAGGCTGGGAAATCTCCGGTGACGGTGTTTTGGAAGTCATGCAGGACGGTTTCGGGTTTCTGCGCTCTCCCGAAGCGAACTATCTTGCCGGTCCTGATGATATTTACGTCTCGCCTGACATGATCCGCCAACACTCGCTGCGGACAGGAGATACGATTGACGGCTTGATTAAGGCCCCTGACGATGCCGAGCGTTACTTTGCACTGACTGAGGTAACGCAGATCAACTTTGAAGACCCTGAAAAGGCGCGTCACAAAGTTGCATTCGAGAACCTGACTCCGCTCTATCCGGATGAGCGTTTGAACATGGAAGTTGATGATCCGACAGTCAAAGACCGCTCTGCGCGGATCATTGATCTGGTTTCTCCTATTGGTAAAGGCCAGCGTTGCCTGATCGTGGCGCCGCCGCGCACAGGTAAAACTGTATTGTTGCAGAACATCGCCAATTCCATCGAAAAGAATCACCCGGAATGCTATTTGATCGTGCTTCTGATTGACGAGCGTCCCGAAGAAGTTACCGACATGCAGCGCTCGGTTAAGGGTGAGGTTGTGTCGTCCACGTTTGACGAGCCTGCAACCCGCCACGTCGCTGTGTCAGAGATGGTGATCGAGAAGGCAAAACGTCTGGTAGAGCATAAGCGTGACGTTGTGATCCTGCTTGATTCCGTGACCCGTCTGGGCCGTGCGTTTAACACCGTTGTCCCGTCGTCGGGTAAAGTTCTGACAGGTGGCGTGGATGCCAACGCTCTGCAACGCCCCAAGCGCTTCTTTGGTGCGGCACGGAATATCGAAGAGGGTGGCTCGCTCACCATTATCGCGACAGCGCTGATTGATACGGGCAGCCGGATGGATGAGGTTATCTTTGAGGAATTCAAAGGTACGGGTAACTCTGAAATTGTTCTTGATCGCAAAATTGCTGATAAGCGCGTGTTCCCTGCCATCGATATTCTTAAGTCAGGTACCCGTAAGGAAGAACTGTTGGTCGATAAGATTGATCTGCAAAAAACCTTCGTTCTTCGCCGTATCCTGAACCCGATGGGCACTACAGATGCGATTGAGTTCCTGATTTCCAAACTTAAGCAAACCAAGACCAACTCTGACTTCTTCGATTCGATGAACACCTAAAACGTCACATAAATTCAAAGGCCTAGGTCGATGGATACTATTTTTGCCCAAGCGACAGCAGTGGGGCGTGCTGGGGTGTCCGTTGTGCGGATATCCGGACCACGCGCGCATGATGTATGTGTGCAACTGGCCGGGTCTTTGCCTGCACCCCGTGCGTCAGCGTTGCGTATGGTGAAAGACCAAGATGGTGGGTTTATTGATCAGGCGCTCATCCTGAATTTTTCAGGGCCGAACAGTTTCACGGGCGAGGATGTTGTAGAGCTGCATCTGCACGGTAGCATCGCCATTATGCGCCGCGTTCTGGATGAGTTGGCCCATTTTGACGGTGTCCGGCTTGCTGAACCCGGCGAGTTTACCCGGCGTGCACTTGAGAATGGTCGACTTGACCTCGTTCAGGTTGAAGGCCTAGCAGATTTGATTGAAGCTGAAACGGAAGCCCAGAGAAAACAAGCACTTAGAGTGCTTTCGGGCGCGCTTGGATCAAAGATAGATGGTTGGCGTAAGTCCCTGATCCGGGCAGCAGCGTTGCTTGAGGCAACGATTGATTTCGCAGATGAAGATGTTCCTGTAGATGTCAGCGATGAAGTTCGGGAATTATTGCATGACGTAGGCACAGCTCTGAAAAGCGAGATTGAAGGTACCAAGGCGGCGGAGCGTATTAGAACGGGTTTTGAAGTTGCGATAGTCGGTGCCCCAAATGTTGGAAAATCAACACTTCTCAATAGGTTAGCAGGCCGCGATGCCGCAATTACGTCGAGTATTGCGGGAACAACTCGTGATGTCATCGAAGTACGGATGGATTTGGGTGGACTCCCTGTGACGCTCCTTGATACGGCCGGTATCCGGGAAAGTACCGACGAGATTGAAACGCTGGGTGTGGAGCTGGCCCTGAAACGTGCGTCAAATGCGGACCTTAGATTGTTTCTGCTCGACGCGGGTGATGTACCACCTATCACACCCGAAGAAGATGACCTTGTCTTAACGTCAAAGGCGGATTTGTCTGGTCAACCATTTCCTTCTATATCGGGGAAAACAGGTGCGGGGATTGAAGATCTCTTAATCCAAGTTGAAGGTAAGCTAACGAAACTTGCGTCTGGTGCTGGACTGGCAACGCATGTACGACATGCAAAGGCGATGGAATCGGCACAGCACGGGCTGTTCGCTGCTCGACGGTTGCTTGATCGTGGTCCAGACTACTATGACATAGCGGCAGCGGAATTACGCTTGGGGATTCACGCGCTGGAGGTTTTGGTAGGTCGTATTGATGCCGAGAATCTGTTAGATGAGATATTCGCAAGCTTTTGCCTGGGAAAATGAGGATTGTTTCACGTGAAACATTTTGACGTCATTGTAATCGGCGGTGGCCATGCTGGTGCAGATGCTGCTCATGCTGCCGCCCGAATGGGAGTAAAAACGGCTCTCCTCACTATGTCGCGGAGTACAATTGGCGTTATGTCATGTAATCCCGCAATCGGGGGGCTGGGTAAGGGCCATCTGGTAAGAGAGATTGATGCCCTTGACGGTGTTATGGGTCGCGTGGCTGATGCTGCTGGTATTCAATTCCGCCTCCTGAACCGCAGGAAGGGTCCCGCCGTTCAGGGGCCGCGTGCCCAAGCGGACCGGAAAATCTATCGCGCCACTATGCTTGCTGAGATAGAATCGCACCCAAGGATTACGATTCTGGAAGGCGAAGCCGTGGATTTCGTGATGGATGGTGCCCGCGTTTCTGGTGTTGTTACGGCTGAGGGCACATCAATTGGTGCCGGGGCAGTTATTCTGACTACTGGAACATTCCTGCGCGGTGTTATCCATGTGGGAGATGTTCAGAAGCCTGGTGGGCGGATGGGTGATAACCCATCGACAAAGTTGGCCGAGCGCATTGATGATTTCGGTCTCGAACTTGGTCGCCTAAAAACGGGAACACCACCACGGCTTGATGGACGAACCATTAATTGGGACGGGTTAGAAATGCAGCCCGCTGATGATGTTCCAACGCTGTTTTCGTTTATGTCCAAGCGGGCAGGTTCTCGGCAGATCGCTTGCGGGATTACCCACACGAACGAGAAAACTCACGACATTATTCGCACCAATCTGGAGCGGTCGGCCATGTATGGTGGTCACATTGATGGCGTTGGTCCGCGTTATTGCCCTTCTATCGAAGATAAAGTTGTGCGTTTTTCTGATAAAACGTCACATCAGGTATTCCTCGAGCCTGAGGGATTGGATGATTCCACGATTTATCCAAATGGAATTTCGACCTCTTTGCCTTTTTCGGTGCAAGAGGAGTATGTGCGGTCCATTGTCGGCCTCGAATCCGTTGAAATAACTCAACCTGGTTATGCGATTGAGTATGACTATATTGATCCGCGTGCTTTGCGGCAGACGCTTGAGCTCAAATCCGTTCCCGGCCTTTACCTTGCTGGCCAAATTAATGGAACAACCGGATACGAGGAGGCGGCGGCGCAAGGATTGGTTGCCGGACTGAACGCCGCACTGGCCGTTCAAAACCGTGATGCTGCCAACTTTAGCCGCACAAACAGCTATATTGGCGTTATGATTGATGATTTGACGACGCGCGGTGTGTCCGAGCCTTACCGGATGTTCACATCCCGCGCTGAATTCAGGTTGTCGCTCCGGGCTGATAATGCCGATCAGCGTCTAACCGGACAGGGGATTGAACTAGGGTGTATATCCCAAGATAGGACGATTGCGTTTAACCGCAAGATGGACGGTTTGGCGTCCTGTCGTAAGCTTTTGGAGGCGAAAACCTTTACACCAAAGGAGGCTGGTGGGGTTGGCATTGCAATAAATACGGACGGTCAGAGGCGTACGGCATTTCAATTATTGTCCTTTCCAGATGTTAATTTTGGACATGTCCGTGCTCTTGATCCTGCTCTGGCGGATGTGGAAGAGGAAATTGCTGATCAAATGTCAAAAGATGCCCTATACGCCAATTATATCAAGCGGCAAGAGAACGATGTTGCCTTGTTGCGTAAGGATGAGAGCGAAAAAATTCCCGTTTGGTTTGTGTATGATGGGATCGATGGCCTGTCCAACGAGCTTAAGTCGAAGTTGCGTGCTGCAAGGCCTGAGAACCTCGCGCAGGCGGCTAGGTTAGACGGTATGACCCCAGCGGCACTGACTCTCCTTTTGGCGTTGATCCGTAAGGGTCAGGCGAAAAGATCAGCGTGATGATGGTAAATGGATTGGATAATGTTTCACGTGAAACACTTGCACAGCTTCGAGCTTTTGAGGCGCTTGTTCTAAAGTGGACCAAAAAAATAAACCTCGTCTCCGCGCGTGATGCTTCCCAAATCTGGGATCGCCACATCGTTGATTCTGTACAGGTTTTCAACGCCGCGCCCATAGAGGGCGATTGGCTGGATATTGGTAGCGGCGGAGGATTTCCGGGGATCGTTGCGGCGATCCTCGCTTTGGGACATCACCCGGAGCGGAAATTCACGCTTGTGGATAGCGATCAGCGTAAGTGCGCATTTCTCAGAACTGCCGTTAGAGAGCTTAAGTTGAATGCAGTTGTTATTGCTGACCGCGTGGATCAACTGGCTCCATTTGGGGCTTCAGTCCTATCGGCGCGGGCTTTGGGTGATCTGACATCTTTGCTGCACCACGCAGAGCGTCATGTGGCGTCCGATGGCATTGCGCTGTTTCCAAAGGGTGAAAACTGGCGGAAAGAAGACGAAGAAGCACGCAAACATTGGTCATATGACCTTGAAGTGCTGCAAAGCGAAACAAATTCCGACGCTACAATCCTGAAAATCAAGGAGCTATCGCGTGTCTGATCTCTCTCGCCCTGAGGGCCCCAAAATTATTGCGATAGCGAACCAGAAAGGTGGCGTGGGTAAAACCACTACAACCATAAATCTGGCGGCTGCTCTGGCCGAGAAGGGCCAGCGGGTTCTTGTTATCGATCTTGATCCGCAAGGAAACGCGTCAACAGGTCTGGGCATTGGCCTCGATAATCGCGAATTTACGACCTACGAGTTGCTTTTGGAGGACATTGACCTGAATAAGGTAATCCTCAAGACGGAGACCGAGAATCTATATATAGTTCCGGCCACGGTTGATCTCAGTTCCGCTGACCTGGATCTTTTATCTAATGAAAAGCGCAGCTTCCTGCTGCATGATGCGTTGCGGCAGACGCAAATGGATGTTTTCGCGTTTAACTACATCTTGATCGATTGCCCGCCTTCACTGAACCTTCTTACTGTTAACGCAATGATCGGGGCGCATTCTGTGCTGGTCCCGTTGCAAAGCGAGTTTTTCGCGCTCGAAGGTTTGTCACAACTGATGCTTACCATTCGCGAGGTCCGTCAATCTGGTAACAAGGATTTGCGGATCGAAGGAGTTGTGCTCACCATGTATGATCGCCGGAACAATCTATCACAGCAGGTTGAACAGGACGCCCGCGACAATCTGGGTGATCTCGTGTTTGAAACGATGGTCCCGCGCAACGTCCGCGTGAGCGAAGCACCCAGTTTTGCGATGCCGGTATTAGCATATGACAGCCAGTCGAAGGGCGCAAAAGCCTATCGCGATCTTGCAACTGAACTTATGAATAACAATCAACCCGCCAAAAAAGAGGTGCAGCATGTCTAACAATGAACGCAAGCGGGGCTTGGGCCGCGGACTGTCTGCATTGATGGCGGACGTTAGTGAAACGGAAAGCGTGGCGGCCAAGGGGCGGTCCGCAGCTGATCAGCTTGTGCCGATTGAGCGGATTTCGCCGAACCCTGACCAACCACGCAAGCAATTCCGTAAGGAAGATCTCGATGATCTGGCCGCGTCGATCAAGGAAAAGGGTGTTCTTCAGCCCTTGATCGTCCGCGCCCGCCCTGGTGGGATCTATGAAATTGTAGCAGGTGAACGCCGTTGGCGCGCCGCCCAGATGGCCCAGCTTCATTCTTTGCCTGTAATCGTGCGTGATTTCACTGACATCGAAGTTCTTGAAGTCGCGATTATCGAGAACATCCAGCGTGCTGATCTGAACGCAGCGGAAGAGGCGGCCGGCTATAAGCAGTTGATGGAGAAGTTCGGTCACACGCAGGAAAAGATGGCCGAAGCGCTTGGCAAAAGCCGGAGCCACATTGCCAACCTGTTGCGTCTGTTGAACCTGCCAATGCCGGTTCTTGAGCTGTTACGCGATGGTAGTATCAGCGCTGGTCACGCACGCGCCTTGATTCCGTCCCAAGACCCGCTCAACCTGGCGCAGCAGATCATCAAGGGTGGGCTGTCGGTTCGTGCAACTGAAGCGATGGTAAAGCGTGAACTTGCGGGTGATCCAAAACCTAAGCCTACGGGATCAACCGAAGGTACAGAGAAGGATGCTGATACAAGGGCGCTCGAAGGCGATCTGACCGCGAATTTGGGGATGCGCGTATCCTTATCACACAAGCCCGGCCAAGAGGGCGGCCAGTTAACTGTGCAGTACAAGTCTTTGGATGAACTTGATGAACTGTGCCGTTTGCTGAGTGCTACCTAAGCCGTCAAGAGTTCGGAAATAACTGAATTAAGCACTCTAAAACCCTGATCTGTAACAGTTAAAGTGCCGGAGGTGGTGGTTATCATGCCGATATTGGCGAGATGTGCCACTGCTCCGGCATCAAGCGGTTTACCGGCAAGCGCTGCATAACGCGTTACATCAATTCCCTCGCGCAACCGCAGCCCCATCAAGAGAAATTCGGTTGCTTCATCATCGCGTGTCAGAGTTTCGCGGCTCTGTTCAGCACTGTTGCTGGCGACTTCATCAAGCCAACGTATCGGATTACTGAAACAGATGGTTGCGTTGCGTGCCCCGCCAAGGGTCAGGCGGCCATGCGCACCGGGCCCAATGCCCAGATAGTCACCATAGCGCCAGTAAATCAGATTGTGCCGCGATTGTGCGCTGTCACGGGCGTGGTTTGATACTTCGTAAGCGGGCATTCCGGCAGCGCCACAGACGTCTTGGGTCAGATCAAACATATCAGCGCCCAAGTCTTCGTCGGGCAGCCCGCGTAGTTTACCCAACGCATAGCGATCCCCAAATGCGGTGCCATCCTCAACGGTTAGTTGGTACAGAGAAAGATGATCTATCGATAGCGTTAGAGCCTGATTCAGTTCAGCCTCCCAATCGCTCAGGGATTGGTTTTGGCGCGCGTAGATCAGATCAAAACTGACCCGCTCGAACGTATTTCGTGCGATGTCAAAAGCGGCCAATGCCTCTGACGTGGAATGAATGCGACCCAGGCGGCGAAGGTCTTCATCGTTCAGCGCCTGAATCCCCATTGAGATGCGTGAAACGCCGCCGTCACGGTAGGCGATGAAGCGGCCCGCCTCGACCGAGCCGGGATTGGCTTCTAGCGTGATTTCAAGATCGTTGGCGACAGGCCAGAGTGTTTTGATTTCGGCAATCACTGCCGCAACTGTGTCGGGGTTCATCAGGCTGGGGGTGCCGCCGCCAAAAAATACAGAAGTGACAGTACGCCCCGATGTCTCAGCTGCGTAGCGACGCAGTTCGGATAGATAAGCAGTTTTCCACGCGGCTTGGTCGATGCTGCGCGACACATGGCTGTTGAAATCGCAGTAAGGGCATTTGGCTGCGCAGAACGGCCAGTGGATATAAATCCCAAAGCCGCCCTGCCGCCAGTCCTCCGAAAAGGGGGCGTCTTTAGTCAAAGCACTTCGCCAGCAGTTTGGTGAACGCATCGGCGCGATGGCTGATTGCGTTCTTTTCGTCATGGGTCATTTCCGCAAATGTGCGTGCCTCGCCGATCGGTTGGAAGATCGGATCATAGCCGTGTCCGGTTTCGCCGCGCATGGGCCAGACAAACGTGCCATCCACAAACCCTTCGACAACTTCGTCATGCCCGTCGGGCCAAGCCAAAACAAGCGTGGCGCAGAAACGGGCAGCACGCGGATCCGGGGCGTTGGCCTTTTCCAGCAGATCGTGAGTCTTGTGCATGGCCATCACAAAGTCACGGCCATTCGGCGTTTCGGCCCAATCAGCTGTGTAGACGCCCGGCGCATTGTCCAGTGCCGCAACCTGGATACCGCTATCATCGGCGAGTGCGGGCAGGCCGGTGGCTTTTACTGCCGCCTGTGCCTTGATCCGCGCATTGCCGATGAATGTGTCTTCGGTCTCATCCGGTTCGGCCAGATCCATTTCCGCCGCACCCACAACGGTGATCCCCAGCGGCGCGAAAAGCTCGCGCATTTCCTCCAGTTTGCCCGCGTTGTGGGTGGCAATCAGGATGCGGTCGCCTTGGAACTTCCGGCTCATGAGCAGGCTGCGCGCTGGATTGCTGTCAGCTCGGCGATGCCTTTTTCCGCGAGATCCAGCAATTCGTTCATCTGGGCGCGCGAATAGGTGGAGCCTTCGGCACTCATCTGTGTCTCTATCATCTGCCCGCTCTCGGTCATGATAAAGTTGCCATCAACGCCAGCCTCCGAATCCTCGGGATAGTCCAGATCAAGCACGGGCTGGCCTGCGTAGATGCCGCAGCTGATGGCGGCAACCGGATCAAGCATCGGATCAGAGATCACATCGCCGGCCTTCATCAACTTGTTTACGGCCAGACGCAGGGCAATCCAGCCGCCTGTGATCGACGCGCAACGCGTTCCGCCATCGGCTTGCAACACATCGCAGTCGATCGTGATCTGGCGTTCGCCCAAAGCGACACGATCAACGCCGGCGCGCAGCGAGCGGCCGATAAGGCGTTGAATTTCAACAGTGCGCCCACCTTGCTTGCCCGACGCAGCTTCGCGGCGCATGCGGGTGTTTGTGGCGCGGGGCAGCATGCCATATTCGGCGGTAACCCAACCCAGACCGGAGCCCTTGATGAACGGCGGTACGCGTGGCTCAATCGATGCAGTACACAGCACATGGGTGTCACCCATCTTGATCAGGGCAGAGCCTTCGGCGTGCTTCGTAAAGCCCACCTCGACTGAGACTTCGCGCATTTGGTCAAGTTTCCGGCCGGATGGACGCATGGGGATATTCCTTTTGAATGATTTGATCTCTCGATACCTCTGCGTCCCTTGCAGATGCAACCCCCGCGCCCTTAATGTGGGGTATGACAAATACATCAGGGCTATTGCAGGAAATGAACGACCGCACGCGCGAGGTGTTTCGCCGCGTGGTCGAGGGCTATCTGAGCAATGGTGAACCTGTGGGCTCACGGACACTGACGCGCGAGTTCTCCGAGAAGGTGAGTGCGGCGACAGTTCGCAATGTGATGCAGGATCTGGAATATCTTGGCTTGATCGACAGCCCCCATGTCAGCGCAGGACGGATACCCACGCAGCTGGGTCTACGGATGTTCGTCGATGGCTTGTTGGAAGTTGGCAACCCGGATGATGGGGACCGTGCGCAGATTGATGCAACAATGGGGCGGAACGCGGATGATGTCACCGGCATTCTGGACCGGTTGGGCACCGCGTTATCGGGGGTGACGCAGGGGGCTTCGCTGGTATTGGCGCCAAAACATGAAGCGCCGATAAAACATATCGAATTTGTCTCACTATCCCATGATCGTGCTTTGGCGGTTTTGGTCTTCTCGGACGGGCATGTGGAAAACCGCCTGTTCACCCCACCTGTCGGGCAGACGCCAAGCTCGATGCGCGAAGCGGCCAATTTCCTGAACTCGCTGGTCGAAGGTAAAACCCTGAGCGAGCTTCAGCGCACGATCAAGTCAGAGATGAGCAAACGCCGTCAGGAGATTGACGTTCTGGCGGCGGAGTTGGTCGAAAGCGGGTTGGTTATTTGGGAGGGCGGCGAAGGCCATTCCGAGAGATTGATTGTGCGGGGCCGTGCGAATCTGCTCGCCAGCAGCGGCGAAGCGCAGGATTTGGAAAAGGTACGCAGCCTGTTTGATGATCTCGAACGCAAGCGCGACATCGCCGATTTTCTTGAACTGGCCGAAGATGGCGACGGTGTGCGCATTTTTATTGGTTCCGAGAACAAACTTTTCTCACTTTCGGGTTCCTCTTTGGTGGTTTCCCCATATATGAACTCTGATCGTAAGATCATTGGTGCTGTCGGGGTCATTGGCCCGACGCGCCTGAACTATGGACGTATCGTGCCGATTGTGAACTACACGGCGCAACTGGTTGGAAAGCTGATTTCCGACCGGAGTTAGAGGTGGAATATGGCAGACCCGAACGATTTTTTAGATGATCCCGAAGCGGCAGAAGCAGAGGCTTATGCGAGCGAGATGGAAGAAATTGACGAGGGCGAGCTGGCCCTTGAAGAAGTCATGCAGGAGCGTGACCAATACAAAGACCGGCTGATGCGTGCATTGGCGGATGCCGAAAATGCGCGTAAGCGTTCCGATAAGGACCGTCGCGAGGCCGAAAACTACGGCGGCTCCAAACTCGCCCGTGATATGCTGTCCGTCTACGACAACATGAAGCGTGCGCTGGAGTCCGCGACCGAGGAACAGCGCGCTGTGTCTGGTCCGCTGTTGGAGGGTGTCGATCTGACGATGCGCGAGCTGCTGTCGGTGTTCAAAAAGCATGGCATGGAAATTATCGAGCCTCAGGTCGGGGACCGTTTTGATCCGAAAATCCATCAGGCGATGTTTGAAGCACCCGTTCCAGAGACAAAGGCGGGCGACATCATTCAGGTGGCTGCTGAAGGCTTCATGCTCCACGACCGTTTACTGCGCCCTGCGCAAGTTGGCGTGTCTTCGATGCCGGGCTGATAGAAACCAGAATAATTCAGAAAGAGGCGGTCAGGATTTGGCCGCCTCTTTTAGTTTGTAGATTAGGTCCAATGCGTCGCGCGGGGATAATTCATCAGGTAATATGGCGTCCATCATCGTCTCCACTTGCGATACCTTCTTCGGTGCAGGCGGCGGTGTTGGCGTGGTAGCAAACAAGGGCAGGTCATCGATCAGGGTTTTCTGTGTGGCCCCCCCTTCACGTTCGCCATTCTCCAAAGCCTCCAGCACAACACGGGCGCGGGAAATGACAGCCGGTGGTAGGCCTGCCAACTGCGCTACCTGCACACCATAGGACCGGTCCGCCGCGCCCTTTTTGACTTCATGCAGAAAGATCACATCACCTTCCCACTCTTTGACAGTGACGGTTGCGTTATCGACCCCGTCCAGCTTGCCTGCCAGCGCAGTCATCTCGTGATAATGTGTTGCGAACAGGGCGCGGGCACGATTTACGTCGTGCAAATGCTCCAGCGTGGCCCATGCAATTGACAGGCCGTCATAGGTTGCGGTGCCGCGACCGATTTCGTCCAGAATAACCAGCGCACGGTCGTCTGCCTGATTTAGGATTGCTGCGGTTTCGACCATCTCAACCATGAAGGTGGATCGCCCGCGTGCCAGATCATCCGACGCACCAACCCGGCTGAACAGTTGGCTGACCAAGCCGATGTGGGCGGAACGGGCCGGAACGTAGCTGCCCATTTGCGCGATCAGCGCCATCAGGGCGTTCTGCCGGAGGTATGTTGATTTACCCGCCATGTTGGGGCCGGTGAGGAGCCAGATTGCGGCACTTGTATCCGCGCTCAGGTTGCAATCATTTGCCACAAAGGGTGTACCGGATTGCTGCGCAAGCGCGCGTTCGACCACCGGATGGCGCCCGCCTTTGATGTCAAACGCGCGGGAGTTATCGACCGTGGGCTTCACCCAGTTTTCCGCCTGCGCCAGATCGGCCAGCGCGCAGGCCAAATCAAGCTCGGCAAGTGCTGCCGAGGTCGCACCGATCTCGCCTGCCTTATCCAGAATTGCGGCGCGCAAATTTGCATAGAGCGTTTTTTCAAGTTCAACCGCGTGGTTCCCGGCGTTGAGAATTTTCGTCTCAAGCTCGGACAGCTCGACCGTTGTGAAGCGTACCTGATTGGCGGTGGTCTGACGGTGGATGAATGTCTCTGACAGGGGGGGCGACAACATCTTTTCAGCATGGGTTGCTGTCGTCTCGATAAAGTAGCCCAGCACGTTGTTGTGTTTGATTTTCAGAGCCTGAATGCCTGTATCAGTGACGAATTGCGCCTGCATCGCAGCGACCACACTCCGTCCTTCGTCGCGTAGTTTGCGGACCTCGTCCAGCTCCTCGCGGTAGCCTCGGGCAATGAATCCGCCATCGCGGACCAACAGGGGCGGTTCTGCAATTAATGCCTCGTCCAGAAGGTCGACCAGATCGTCATGACCGGCCAGACTCTCCACAGCTGTCTTTAGTAGACTGGGCAATTCAGAACTTGTTAGAGACTGATTCAGGTAGGCCGCCTCGGTCAATCCATTGCGAATGGCGGCCAGATCACGCGGCCCGCCGCGGTCAAGTGCAAGGCGGGACAGGGCGCGTTCAAGATCGGGTACAGCGCGCAGACGGCTTCGGATATCCTGTGCGATCCGTGTGTTGTGTACGGCAAAATCAACGGCGTTCAATCGATCATGAATTGTCTCTAACACGCGCGAAGGGCTGGAAATGCGCCGTTCCAAAAGGCGCGCACCGCTGGCCGTTACGGTCCGATCCATCACGGACAGGAGCGATCCAGCACGGCCACCGGACAGGGCATGCGTCAGTTCCAGATTGCGGCGGGTGGCTGTATCAATCTGAACAGTCCGCGCCTCGGTCTCTTTCACTGGTTTGCGCAGCAGTGGCAGTTTGCCCTTTTGGGTCATGTCCAGATATTCGATCAGCGCGCCCATGGCCGAGACCTCGGCGCGGGTAAAGCTGCCGAATGCATCCAGAGATTTTACACCGAATAGTGCGCAAATCCGCGCCTCTGCGCCGGTGCTGTCAAAGCTTGAGCGGGCGAGGGTGGTCAGCGCTAGGCCAAATTCAGCTTCCAACCCGCGATGCTCGGACTCCTTGCCTTCGGCAACCAGCAATTCTGACGGGGCAAGACGGGCAAGCTCGGGCCCTAAACGCACCAATGGCAGGCTCATCACATGAAACGCGCCGGTGGAGATGTCGACCCACGCCAGCGCATGGCCGTCACGGACTTCGGCGAATGCGGCGAGGTAGTTGTGCCGCCGTGCTTCCAGCAGGGATTCTTCGGTTAACGTGCCGGGGGTGACCAACCGAACAACATCGCGCTTTACGATGGATTTATTTCCGCGCTTTTTCGCCTCGGCGGGGGATTCCAGTTGCTCGCCCACAGCGACGCGGAAACCCTTGCGGATCAGCGTCAGCAAATAGCCTTCGGCCGCGTGTATGGGAACGCCGCACATAGGAATATCTTCGCCGTCATGTTTCCCGCGTTTGGTCAGCGCGATGTCCAGCGCTTCGGAGGCGGCAACGGCATCGTCAAAGAACATCTCGTAGAAATCGCCCATCCGATAGAACAACAGTGCATCCGGATAGCCGGATTTGATCTCCAGATATTGGGCCATCATCGGTGTGATCGTGGCAGTGGTCATCTGTTTCTCCCTCGGCTGACTTGTCTGTACAAAACCAGCGGCCCCGAGGGAAGGGGATCAGCCATATGGACGCTTCTACTTAATGTGGTAAACAAATGTATCACTCGCCAATTGAGAGGGCCTTGAGCCGTTGCGTAACAAGATCGACCTTGATTCTAACCCTCAAGCGCTGTTCCTCAATCCCTGGCGGGACGAAGGGCTCAAGCTGCTTGCTGCACCAGAATTTGTCTGGCGCGAAATCAAAGGCGCGGTGATTGAAGGGTTCGCGGTGAGTGCCCATTCTGAGATCAATGCAAAAATCCGTTCTTTTGTGGCGCATTCAAAAAGGCATAAGCAGTTTCAGACCGCGATTGAGACAAACACGGTACCCGTGGTTCTGGATCATGCCAGTTTTAGAAAATCCCACGTTATGGCCGATGATAAGCTGGTTTTGTCGGGTGCGTCCGCGACGCGGACATTAGGGTCAGGACCCATTAAACGGCTTGATGCTGAGTTGTTGTCATGATTCACGATCCCCAATGATTTGAGGGACAGATGAGTAATCTCTATTGGCTGACAGAAGCGCAAATGGTGCGGCTCCGACCGTTCTTTCCCAAGAGCCGAGGTCGACAACGCGTTGATTATCGGCGTGTATTGAGCGGCATTATCTTCATCAATCGCAATGGCTTACGCTGGTGCGACGCACCTGCTGCTTATGGCCCGCCAAAGACATTGTATAATCGCTGGAAGCGTTGGAGTGATTTAGGAGTGTTTGCCCGGA
>JAQXCD010000045.1 GCA_029252045.1 Sulfitobacter sp. | reverse complement strand
TCAAGCGCAACCTTGGCTTTGAAATCGGGCGAATGGTTCTTTCGTTTTGTCATTTGGGATCACTTCTTTCGTCATGCAATCCACCTTAACAACTGGTCCGAAAATACGCGAACACCTCTGTTTGCGCCGGATACGAGGAGTGTGGATGTGAAAATCCTTTTGGTTGATGATGATCCGCGCCTGCGCGAGTTGGTGGGCCTGTCGCTGGAGCGTGCCAATTTCACCGTGGTGTCCGCCAGTGATGGCCAGATGGCGGTAACCTATGCCACCCGTGAGGCACCCGACCTGATTGTGCTGGATGTGGGCCTGCCGGAACTGGATGGCTATGAGGTCTGCCGCCGGATCCGCACCACCTCGGACGTGCCGATCATTTTCCTGACTGCCCGCGATGATGAGATCGACAGGGTGTTGGGGCTGGAACTGGGCGGTGATGATTACGTCACCAAACCGTTCAGCCCGCGCGAGCTGTTGGCCCGTGTGCGGGCGGTGCTCAAACGGGTAAGTGCGCCGCCACAGGGCAGCGCACTTACCTTTGGTGAGTTTTCGCTGGACACTGCCGCGCATCATTGCACGGTGGGCGGGGTGGCTGTGGCCCTCACCTCAACCGAGTTTTCCTTGCTCTCCGCCTTGGTGCGCTATCCGTCCCAGTTGCGCAGCCGCGCGCAGCTGGTGGATGCCATCTGGGGGCAAGGTCACAAATCTTGGACCGGACGCTGGACAGCCATCTGCGCAATGTACGCGGCAAGCTGGCGGCGGCAGGCTGGACCGATACCATCGAGACGGTGCATGGCATCGGCATCCGGATACAGAAAGGGACCGCATGAGTGCGAAATGGCGGCCAAGTCTGGCCTTTGTGTTGGGCGGCGCCCTGTGCGGCACACTTGCCCTGTCGTTTTCTGGGCTGATCACCTACCGCTATCTGGGGCCTGCCATAGGGTTCCGCGATGCGGCCATGCTGCTTGCGGGGATCATTGCGGCGGCCACAGCCGTGCTGGGCTGGATGCTGGTGCGGCTGTTGTTGCGCCCGATTACCGAGTTGCAGCGTTTTGCTACACGCGCGCGGGCGGCGCGCAGTGATGATATCGCGCCGCCCTCCCATTTTGGCACCCGCGAGTTGCAAGCAACCGCGCTGAGCGTCATGGAAATGGCAGACACGCTGCACAACCGTGAGGCTGCCATCCGCAGCTTTTCCGACCACATCAGTCACGAGTTGAAGACGCCTGTTGCTGCCATTCGCGCAGCCTGCGAGCTGTTGCAAGAGGGAGGCACACTGCATCCGGATGATCTGCGACGGGTCACCCAGATTGCAGGAGCCAGCGACCAGATGGAGCAGCATTTGCACGCCATGCGGCAGGTCGTGAAAGCACGCGAAGTGCAGTATCCGGGCATGTCGCAACTGGAAGGGCTGGTCACGGAGTTGCGAAGCAGGTTTGCGCCGCTTGTTCTAGAGGTCACAGGCGGGCAGGTAGCAATCCCGCTTGCGGCGGAAGGGCTGGAAATTGTTCTGTGCCATCTTTTGACCAATTCGGCCATCCACGGGGCAGGCCTTGTCCGTATGACAGCACGTCAGACGGACCTGGGGCCGCAAGTGACTGTCTGTGATGATGGAAGTGGCATTTCCGAAGGCAACGCCTCTCGTATCTTTGACCCGTTTTTCACCACCAAACGCTCAGAAGGCGGCACCGGCATGGGGCTGTCGATTGTGCAAAACCTGTTGCGTGCCCAAGGGGCGACCATACGCCATTGCCCTGACAGCGCGGGCACAACCTTCGAGATCAACTTCTCGAAGCATCGGCTCTGAGCTGTGATGGAAATCTAGGGGAATTCTGGAGCGGGTAACGAGAATCGAACTCGTAACTAAAGCTTGGGAAGCTGCCGTGATACCTTTTCACCATACCCGCGCGCCAGTGGGCGTTTGGTACTGCCCGCCGCTGCACCCGTCAAGCGGATTTGCATAGGCGGCGGGCAGCGGGATCAGCCGCGGCGTCTGCGGCGGCCGCCGCCTGATGCGTCGCCACCGCCACCGCCGCCTGTGTTAAAGGTGGCTGTCGGTAGGGTCACGATCGAATTCAGGATCGGGAAAGGCTCAACTGCGTTGGGCATGGCAGAGGCGTTCACAAAATGCTCCTGAAAGCGCGGCTCGATCGCAGTCTCGATCTTGTGGATGTTGCGCACGATTTCTTCGATCTCATCGCGGGCCTCGCTGTTCAGCAGCGCGATGCGGGCACCTGTGCCCGCGGCATTGCCAGCCGATGTGACCTTGTCCAGCGGCGCGTCCGGGATCATGCCGATCACCATGGCGTGTTTGGTCGAGATATGTGCACCAAAGGCACCAGCCAGCACGATACGGTCCACTTTCTCCACGCCGAACTTGTCCATCAGCAGGCGGGCACCGGAATAGAGTGCGGCCTTGGCCATCTGGATTTCACGGATGTCACGGTTGGTCACGGTGATCATCGGCCCGCCGTCCGCCGTACCGTCATAGACCATATAGCTGTTGGTGCGCCCGTCCGCGAAAACCGCAGAGCTGCCTGTTTGCTCGGCGGTGCCGATCAGGCCGGGGGCGTCAACGATGCCGTGCATGCGCATCTCGGCGACCATCTCGATGATGCCGGAGCCACAGATTCCCGTCACGCCCGTCTGGGCGATAGCTTCCTGAAAACCCTCGTCTGTAGACCACAGATCCGAGCCAATCACCTTGAAGCGGGGCAGCTTGGTGACCGCGTCAATCTCCACCCGTTCGATGGCGCCGGGAGCGGCGCGTTGGCCGCTGCTAATCTGCGCGCCTTCAAATGCGGGGCCGGTGGGCGAGGAACAGGCCAGCACTTTTTCGCGGTTGCCCAGCAGGATTTCGGCGTTGGTGCCCACGTCTACAACCAGCACCAGATCATCAGACAAATGCGGGCTTTCCGACAGCGCCACAGCGGCGGCATCGGCACCCACATGGCCTGCGATGCAAGGCAGGATATAGACACGGGCGGATTCGTGGATGTTGAGATCCAGATCACGGCCACGCAGGCGCAGAGCATTTGATGTGGCCAGCGCAAAGGGGGCCTGACCCAGCTCAAACGGATCAATGCCGAGGAAGAGGTGGTGCATCACAGGATTGCACACAAACACCGCATCAACGATGAGTTGTTTGTCGATGGCAGCCTCTGCGGCCAGCTGGGTGAACAGCCCGCACATGCCTTCGCGCACCGCCAGTGTCATTTCTTCGGCACCCGATGCGTTCATCATGGAATAGCTGACCCGGCTCATCAGGTCTTCGCCAAAGCGGATTTGCGGATTCATCACACCGCTGGAGGCGACAACTTCGCCGGTTTGCAGGTCGCACAAGTGCGCGGCAATGGTGGTTGAGCCGAGGTCAACGGCCACGCCGTAAATCGTGCCATCGTAGAAGCCG
Organism: Sulfitobacter sp.; assembly: GCA_029252045.1. Lineage (GTDB taxonomy): Bacteria > Pseudomonadota > Alphaproteobacteria > Rhodobacterales > Rhodobacteraceae > Sulfitobacter. The sequence goes on along the minus strand of JAQXCD010000045.1, from coordinate 20,332 downwards.
GGCCAGATGTGCATGATGCGCGGTTTGTTCTCGTGATCGCCAAGGTGGACGGCTACGGTCACCTTCCAGTCGCCTTTGCGCAGGACCTTTTGCATGACGTGCAGGATGTGCAGATCGGCGGCGACGTCGTCCAGCTGCCATTGCTCCAGCAGCGCCTTGCGCAGCCGCTCCAGATCACCCGACGGGTCGTGCATGTCCGGTTCCTGCACGTCGACGTAATAAAGGCGGGTAGAGGGGTTGAGCGTGATGTCCCGCACTTCGGCGCGTTTGCGGACCACCTGTTTGTGCACTTGGGATTCTGCGGGCACGTCGATGATCACATCCTTGAGCACTGTGGCCTGACACCCCAGACGGCGCCCCTGTTTCAGCCCGCGCTTTTCGTCATAACGCGCCTCGACCTTGTTCCACTCGGACAGGGCGTCGGCCTCAACCGTCACGCCGTGTTTGGAGAATTCACCATAGCCGGGTGTGATCTGGCACTTGGAGCAGATGCCCCGCCCGCCACAAACTGAATCGAGATCGACACCCAGTTGCCGTGCTGCTGTCAGCACCGGAGTGCCCACGGGAAAGCGCCCGCGCTTGCCGGAAGGGGTGAAGATGACCAGTGGATCGTCGCTCATGGGGAAGGCATCCTGTCTAATGTTTTGTGGCAACATAGACGGGCCTGCGCGCAGGGGAAGCCCGCCTGCGTCATAATTCGGTGCAAGGGCGTCATTTCAGTGATTTAGGGGGAGTGTATCAGGTAAACGGTCGTTTACTTGATACACTTGCCGGTCAGCCTGTCAAAAACGTGCCAAAACTGCTCAAATTTTGCACGGGGATTTTGGCAGCACTAAGCCCATGATCTGTCACGGGTTGACGGGCTGCTCCACAAAGGAGCGTTTTTGGAATGACATTGATTGACCTCTACACATAAGCTTTCGCTAATGCCTTAATCAAATTTCTTCTATAATTAGAGAGGCCGGTCTTAGCACCGCAAATGGCTACCATATCAGCCTCTGGCTCCAAATCGATCCCTTTGGGCAGCGGGGATAGGCGGGTAAATTCTCTAGCCCAGTCGTGTCCGTTTTTCATCACACTCGCAGCAAAGGACAGATCGTCGGCCTGTACGGAGATACAGTATTGCGTTTCGCTGTGGCGAATAAAGTCAGAAAATAACCGCTTCGCATCAAAGCCCAATGCCTTTTCCATTCGTACAAGCTTAAGTTCTTCGCATCGCGCAGCCAGCTGCTCTTTTTGGAAAACCTCAGGGCCCTGAACGGTGTGTAGCTCCAGAAAATCTAACTTGTGGGCAGGAAGGAAGTCCCAGTTTTTTACCTTCAATTGTTGAAGCGCCATGTGCCGCAGTGAAGTTGACCGCTTCACTCCGTCTTGCCATTTTACATACCCTAAACAATACAGCTTCTTCAGATTTGGAAGGTCTCCTAAGATCTTAAAATCCGGTTTGGCTGAGGCTCTTTTGCTGTCACGAATAATGGATAGCTCTTCCAAATTGCGCCACGCACCGATGAAGCTAGTATCGAAATCTTCGACAATCTCCAGTTCGGTAGATCGTAGTTTGGTTAGACTTCGCAACGCATTCTCATTAATCACGCGCGGTACACCGTAGTGGATCTTTAGATGACGCAAATTGGGCAATAACTCAAAACCAGCCAGATCACAGCAGCCCTTTTGATCGAACGAACTGTATAACCGTACGGATAGCCGCGGCTCGGTGGCGCAGCGTTCGTTCAGCAATACGAGCATATCCTGTGGAACTTTAGCAAACTCATCCGACATACACTAAGGGCCAGAACTCGCGAGATGGGGCGAAGAGTTTAGATAGGCTTGAGCCCTATCGAACCCCTGTTCTGTAAATGGAAACGTCAAATGGCTCTCCTTCAGACAACATTAACCTGAGGCGCTACTTCCTACAATATAGGATAAGAATTGCGTCTATAAGCCCCCCCCAAAACCACCGTTTTGAAACTTTTTACATAATTTAGCCTATGTACTTTTAGTTAAAACTAAAAACGTCCATTCGTGCACATTTAGCCGGATTTCATTAAGTGCTCCGCCGCGCATGGAAGATAAACCCGAGGAAATTCAGCAGCAGTTGCGCGGCAAGGATCTGGGTGGAGCCTGAGGGGTCGTAGTCGGGGGCGACCTCTACCAGATCGATGCCGACAACCTCGTGGCGCAGGGCGACGGCTTGCAACATCTCCAGCACTTCGTAGTAGAGGAAACCACCATGGGAGGGCGTGCCTGTACCCGGCGCAATCGACGGGCAGAAGGCATCAATATCGATGGTCACATAGACCCGCGCACCCGTGGGGATATGCGAGAGCACGCCGCCGGTGCCCATCTCTCGGGCTTGGCGGACGCTGATTATGTCTGATCCCATCGCGCGAGCATCTTCATAGCCTTCGCGGGCAGTGGAGCTTACGTTGCGGATGCCGACCTGGGTCAGGCCTGTGACATAGGGCTGCTCGGCCGCGCGGCGCATGGGGTTGCCGTGACCGTGGCGCACGCCGTGGCGGACATCGACAAAATCCAGATGCGCGTCGATTTGCAGGATGTGGATATCGCCTTGGTTATCAAAGGCGCGGATGCAGGGGATGTTGATCGAATGATCGCCGCCGATGACCACGGGCAGGGCGGCAGCGGCCAATGCGGCGCGCACACCTGCCTCGATATTGGCATGGCTGGCCTCAGTGTCTGTATGGATGATGTCTGCATCGCCCATGTCGACGATGTTCACATCGCCGGGCAGATAGGTGGCATCGTCCTCGTGATCATAGGCACCCGCATGGCCAAAGCTGAACAGGGTTGAGGCCTCACGCACCGCACGCGGGCCAAAACGCGCACCTGAGCGGTACTGGGTGCCGGCGTCATAAGGCGCGCCGAGGATCGCGACATCGGCGTCGAGCTTGTCCCAATCCGGCTCATACGGGCGCTTGCCAAAGGTTGCGATGCCCACAAAGGGCAGGTCCAGTCTGCCGCCTTCATAGCCGTGTTTTGTCATGTCGAAATCCCCGCTTTTGTCGCAGCTTTGGGCAAAGCCTGTCTGAATGCAAGTATCTGTGTCCTGCAGGTCTTTTCAATCCGGGTGATCCGTGAAATAGCAAACCGCCAAATGATGCCATTACCTTTGGAGGTTGATATGGAGATTCGTGAGGCCCTGACGTTCGATGATGTGTTGCTGGTTCCTGCCGCATCCTCGGTCCTGCCTTCCACCGCAGATACGCGCACCCGTGTGACCAAATCTATCGCGTTGAACATTCCGCTGCTCAGCTCGGCCATGGATACGGTGACCGAGGCGCGGATGGCGATTGCCATGGCGCAGGCGGGCGGGATGGGTGTGATCCATCGCAACCTGAGCATTGAAGAGCAGGCGCGTGATGTGCGCCGTGTGAAGCGCTTCGAGAGCGGGATCGTCTATAGCCCGATCACCCTGCGGGCCAACCAGACGCTGGCCGACGCCAAAGAATTGCAAGAACGCTACCGCGTTACCGGTTTTCCGGTGGTTGACGAAGCGGGCCGTGTGGTTGGGATTGTGACCAACCGTGACATGCGCTTTGCCACCCATGACGACACACCGGTTCATCTGATGATGAGCTCGGATAACCTTGCGATCTTGCAAGAACCTGCGGACCGCGAAGAGGCGATCAGCCTGATGAAGGCGCGCCGGATTGAGAAGCTGTTGATTACCGATGGCAAAGGCAAGCTGACAGGCCTCCTGACGTTGAAAGACACCGAACAGGCTGTTTTGAACCCCACAGCCTGCAAGGACGCTCTGGGGCGTTTGCGGGTCGCGGCGGCAACCACCACAGGTGATGCGGGCTTTGAACGCTCTCAGGCGCTGGTGGACGCCGGTGTGGATATGATCGTGATTGATACCGCCCACGGTCACTCCGAAGGGGTGGCAATTGCGGTGGAGCGCGCCAAGAAGCTGAGCAACGAGGTTCAAGTGGTTGCGGGTAACGTGGCAACAGGCGAGGCCACACGCGCGCTGATCGGTGCGGGGGCGGATGCGGTAAAAGTGGGTATTGGTCCCGGCTCTATTTGCACCACGCGTATGGTTGCCGGTGTGGGCGTGCCCCAGCTGACAGCGATTATGGATTGCGCGGCGGCGGCGGGGGATACTCCGGTTATCGCCGATGGCGGCATCAAGTTCTCAGGTGATTTTGCCAAGGCCATTGCGGCAGGTGCCTCTTGCGCCATGGTCGGCTCGATGATTGCGGGTACGGACGAGAGCCCCGGCGATGTGATCCTCTATCAGGGCCGCAGCTTCAAAAGCTTCCGCGGGATGGGCAGCCTTGGCGCCATGGCCAGTGGCTCCGCCGACCGGTATTTCCAGAAGGACGCAGCCAGTGACAAGCTGGTGCCAGAAGGGATCGAGGGGCAGGTGGCCTACAAAGGGTCTGCCGCGGCAGTTGTGCACCAGATGGTCGGCGGGCTGCGTGCCGCGATGGGCTATACGGGCTGTGCAACGGTTGAGGAGATGCGCAAGAATTGCAGTTTTGTGAAGATCACCGGTGCAGGGCTGAAAGAAAGCCATGTGCACGACGTGCAGATTACACGCGAATCTCCCAACTACCGGATCGGATAACCCATGACGCCAGCAGCACGGGTGGCAGCGGCCATCGAGATCCTTGATATGATCGGCGATGGCCAGCCAGCCGAGCAGGTGTTGACCCGTTGGGGCCGTGGCAACCGCTTTGCCGGTTCCAAAGACCGCGCGGCGATCCGTGACTATGTGTTTGATGTACTGCGCACTCGGCGCAGTTGCGCGTGGCACGGGCGTTCCGCGATGGGGCGAGGGCTGATGATTGGATTGCTGCGCGGGCAGGGCATTGACCCGTCCACGCTGTTCACAGGCGAGGGCCATGCCCCCGCGCTGCTGGTGGATTACGAGATTGATTTGCCGGAAGGCGAGATGCCTGCGGCTGATGCATGGAACCTGCCGGATTGGCTGATGACGTTGATGGCGGATGGTTTGGGCGATCAGGCAGAGCCCACCGCGCGGATGTTGCAAGAGCGGGCGCCCGTCACTTTGCGGGTAAATACATCAAAAACAAACGCTTCCGACGCAGTTCTAATGTTGACAGAAGCAGGGGTTGCGGTAGAGCCAAACGCCCTCAGCCCGACTGCCCTGACCGTTGTGGGAGGTGCACGACAGATACGCAATTCTGCCGCCTATCAGGATGGATTTGTCGAATTGCAGGATGCCAGCAGTCAGGCTGTGGTCGATGCGTTGCCGCAAGCGGCGCGTGTGCTGGACTATTGCGCGGGAGGCGGTGGCAAGGCGCTGGCCATTGCCGCGCGGGGGGCCGATGCCGTGTTCGCACATGATATTGACGCAGGCCGCATGCGCGATCTGCCGCTTCGTGCGGCCCGCGCAGAGGCTGAAATCACCCAGCTTGCAGGAGGTGATCTTGCCACCTCTGGCCCCTATGATCTGGTGTTAGTCGACGCGCCCTGTTCCGGCAGCGGGTCATGGCGCCGCGCGCCAGAGGCAAAATGGACGCTGACACCTGATCAATTGGTGCAGATCACACAGAGACAGGATGCAATTCTGGATGCGGCAGCGGCATTGGTGACTGCCGAGGGTACCTTGGCCTATGCCACATGTTCGATCCTGCCTGATGAGAACGGCGCGCGGGTTCAGGCGTTTTTGACCCGCCATCCTGATTGGCGCTGCACATGGCAAAAGACCTTTGCCGTCAGCGCATTGGGCGACGGGTTTTACACGGCGCACTTGACGCAGGCGAAATAATAGCGAAGCTACTACCACAGCGAGAATATTGACCCGAATTTGTTTGCGGAAGTTAAGAGCGAATTAACTTGCCGGGGCAATTGTGTTGTTACGATTCGGAAGCGCAGTTCGATGTGCCGTAGAAGGGGAAGTATGCAGCGTTCAACCAACATGCGGATATTAAACAGGCTTGTTGCAGCCCCGTCGCAGCGTTTATCTGTGCTGCTTGTTCTGGCGGCGGTATTGGCAATGTGTGCAGCATTTACGCTTGAAGGGCAGATGCAGCGGGCAGCATTTGCAGTCAGCTTGAGTTTGCTTTGCGTCTGCGGTCTGGTTGTATTTGTCCGTTTTGTCCACGGTGTGTTACGGGCGCAAGGCAGGAAATCGGTGACCCAATTTGTTACCAACGATAGCGCGCCCAGCTTTATTGCATTGCCTGATGGCCAGATTACGTTTTCAAATGCCTCGGCTGTTGCTGTCTTTGGTCATAGCCAGGGGGCTACCCTTGGATCGGTACTCGCCGATCGGCTGGGCAATGCGGAACCTGTGTTGTTTCGCTTGCAGTCGCGGGCGCTGTTGCGCGGTGCTGCACGTGAGGAAATCGTCACACACAGCGGCTCGTTGATGCTCGCGGTCCATTCCATCGGTGCAGACGGGTTCGCCTAGCGGGTTGAGCTTTTGTATGCACAGGATACGGCCCCGTTGGGGGGCGAAAGCCGCATCTTGCCGATGTTGATGGTTGGACGAAACGGCGCGATCCTGTCGATGAACCACGCGGCGCGGCAATTTGTCGGGAGAAGAGGCAAGTCACTGGATACTATATTTCCAGAACAGGTTTTGGCACCTGGAACAGTGATGCAAGTTGCAACAACACAAGGCAATCGTCGCGCATTGATTGCACAAACTGACGCCGGTGCCGGGCGGACGTCAGTTTATTTGCTGCCTGCGCCCGCGACAGGTGATGTTTTGCCTAATCCCGACTGGCAGGTGTTTCAGGACATGCCGATCCCGATGATCAAGATTGCGCCGGACGGCACAGTACAATCGTTCAACAAGCGGGCCCAGAACCTGATTGGGGTAGTTCTGATTGAGGGCGCGCATCTATCTATGTTGATGGAGGGATTGGGCAGGTCGATATCGGATTGGCTGGAAGATACGCTGGCAGGGCGGCTGGCGCAGAAATCCGAATTTCTGCGGCTGACGCGGGGGGATCGTGAAACTTTTGTACAGGTTACCCTGAACCGGATTGAAGAAGAGGGTGCGCCGGCCTTGATTGCCGTTTTGCATGACGCCACGGAGCTTAAATCACTGGAGGCCCAGTTCGTTCAGAGCCAGAAGATGCAGGCCATTGACCAGTTAGCGGGCGGCGTTGCCCATGACTTCAATAACTTGCTAACTGCAATTTCAGGTCATTGTGATTTGCTGCTGTTGCGCCACGATCAGGGGGATAGTGACTATGGCGATCTGGTACAAATCAACCAGAACGCCAACCGCGCCGCAGCACTTGTGGGGCAGTTGCTTGCGTTCTCGCGCAAACAGACTTTGCGCCCCGAAACGCTGGATATGCGCGACACACTTGCTGATCTGACCCATCTGCTCAATCGTCTGGTGGGTGAGAAGGTGACATTGACGCTCAGCCATGATCCGGTATTGCAGCCAATCCGTACGGATAAACGACAGCTGGAACAAGTGCTGATGAACCTTGTTGTGAACGCCAGAGATGCAATGCCACCGGGCGGGGAAATCAGTATTCTGACGCAGTGCACCCACCTGACGGAGCCTTTGTCCCGTGATCAGGTGACAGTGCCCGAGGGGCAATATGTCACCATCAAAGTGACCGATGAGGGGACAGGTATCGCGCCTGACAAGCTGCAAAAAGTGTTTGAGCCGTTTTTTACAACAAAGCGTACGGGCGAGGGAACCGGCTTGGGCCTGTCCACAGCATACGGCATTATCAAGCAGTCGGGCGGTTATATTTTTGTGGATAGCACAGAAGGTGTTGGCACCTGTTTCACGCTCTATTTTCCAGTCCTTGTTCAAACGCCGCACAAAGAGCCCCCCAAGCCGGTATCCGTGTCGGCACCGGCGCGTGCCGCGCCGAACAGTGGCGTTGTCCTGCTGGTCGAGGATGAGGCACCCGTGCGGGCCTTTGCAAGCCGCGCTGTGCGGTTGCGCGGATATACTGTTCTTGAGGCTGAAAATGCGGAATCCGCACTGGCCACGCTGGAAGACGCAAGTCTGAAGATTGATGTCTTCGTTACGGATGTTGTGATGCCGGGGATGGATGGCCCCAGTTGGGTGAGGGAAGCGTTAAAATCGCGGCCCGATGTCCGGGTGGTGTTTGTGTCTGGCTATGCCGAAGACAGTCTGGGTGAAGCACAAAAAAATACCGAATTCGGTGTTCTTGCCCAAGCCTTTTTCCCTCAGCGATCTGACCGAGACAGTGAACAAGCAGTTACATTAGCTGCGCGAAATACTGTCATAGAGCGCAAATTCAACTGCACATTTGCGGCGGAACCGCTCCTCGATATCCGGAGAAAGGGTCACCTCGATATCAGGCGAGACATTCTCACGCGCCAGATTAAGCTTTATGTCTAGCCTGTCTTCGAGAAAACCTTGAAGGCGGCGCTGGTCTTCATAGCGGAAAAGATGCGTCACGCCGGTGCCGTTGGGCTGGCGTTCTAGGAATTTGAACTGGCTGCCGACTTCGGCAAATCCGGGTCGCTTGCCCTTCATGTAAGCCTCCACAAAATCATTGAAGGTTATTCCATGTGTGTTATTGGGCTTATCCACCATAAACGGCCGCTGTCGGTAGCGATACCAACTGCTAAGCCAGCTGACCGGATCGCGCATTACCGCCACCAGCTCCATTTCAGCGTCGCAAACGTTCAGAAACATGGGACGAATGAATCTGTTATAGCGGTAGACGGGGGCATGCTTCAAAAGAGGGGGATCGGAAATAACCATATCCGCCCGTGCTGCCAACGCGGTTTGATATGCAGTTGTGCCGGTCTTTGGCACAGACAGCAACGCAAGACGTTCTTTAAAGAAAACAAGCATCTAAGCCCTCCACTTGCCGTAATATACAAACTGGCATCAGCATAAACAACTTCTTAACCAATCATCTGCAAATATGAGTTGTGAAAAATTCGATTGAAATGTTCTCCTTTTGTCCGCATAAGAACATTAAAAGAACGTAACCACGGGGTCACAGGGGCGATTGCCGCCACCGTCCCCCTGTGACAGTAAGGGAAGAACCCAAATGGCAACGGCAGATCTTTTGAATATGGATAAGAAATCAGCAGACAAGCAAAAAGCGCTGGACAGCGCTTTGGCTCAGATTGAACGGCAGTTCGGCAAAGGCTCCATCATGAAGCTCGGGGCGGCAGGGGCGGTACAGGATATTACCTCTTCCTCGACCGGATCGCTGGGGCTGGATATCGCACTGGGCATTGGCGGCCTTCCCATGGGCCGCATCATCGAGATCTACGGCCCTGAATCGTCAGGCAAGACCACCTTGACGCTGCATTGCGTGGCCGAGCAGCAGAAAAAAGGCGGGGTTTGCGCCTTTGTCGATGCCGAGCACGCGCTTGATCCACAATACGCCAAAAAACTTGGCGTTAACATTGATGAGCTGCTGATCTCGCAGCCCGATACGGGCGAACAAGCTCTTGAGATCGTGGACACCCTGGTCCGCTCGGGTGCTGTGAACATGGTGGTGGTCGATTCCGTTGCCGCGCTGACACCCAAGTCCGAACTTGAGGGCGAAATGGGCGACAGCTCGGTTGGTGTGCAGGCCCGCTTGATGAGTAAGGCGATGCGCAAGCTGACCAGCTCCATCTCACGGTCTAATTGCATGGTGATCTTTATTAACCAGATCCGGATGAAGATCGGTGTTATGTTCGGCTCTCCGGAAACGACAACTGGCGGTAACGCGTTAAAGTTTTATTCGTCGGTTCGTCTCGATATCCGCCGTATCGGCTCGCTTAAAGACCGTGAGGAGGTCGTGGGGAACCAGACACGGGTCAAAGTTGTGAAGAACAAGGTCGCGGCACCTTTCAAGCAGGTTGATTTCGATATTATGTATGGTGAAGGTATCTCCAAAATGGGAGAGCTGATTGACATGGGGGTAAAAGCCGGGATCGTCGACAAATCCGGTAGCTGGTATTCTTACGGGGACGAACGGATCGGGCAGGGGCGTGAGAATGCCAAGACCTATCTGCGAGAACATGAAGACATGGCCATGGAGATTGAAGACAAGATCCGCGCGTCGCACGGGCTTGATTTCAATGGCTCGGAGGATAGCGATGATCTGGATATTCTCGACGATTGATCTGGTGCGTTGAATGCTAATCGCGGAAAAGGGTGCGTGCCATTCGGCGCGCACCCTTTTTTACGGTTGGCCCTGTGGACACAGTCCGTTCCCGCAGGTATTTGACAGGGGTAATTATGCGTGCCCAAAGGACGGACATTATGCAAACGCTCAACGAAATTCGCTCGACTTTCCTAAACTATTTCGGGGGTAATGGTCACGAGATTGTACCGTCCAGCCCTCTGGTGCCACGCAATGACCCGACACTGATGTTTACGGCGGCAGGAATGGTTCAGTTCAAGAACCTGTTCACCGGCGTCGAGAGCCGCGACTACCAGCGCGCCACCACCGCCCAGAAATGCGTGCGGGCAGGCGGCAAACACAACGACCTGGATAACGTCGGCTATACTGCCCGCCATCACACGTTCTTCGAGATGCTGGGGAACTTCAGCTTTGGCGACTACTTTAAAGAAGACGCGATCCCGCTGGCATGGGACCTGTTGACCAAAGTGCTGGGCATTGATGCGTCGCGTCTGCTGGTCACTGTTTATCATACAGATGACGAAGCCGTTGAAATCTGGAAGAAACATGCGGGCCTCAGCGATGACCGGATTATCCGCATCGCCACTGATGATAACTTCTGGTCGGCAGGCCCGACTGGTCCTTGCGGCCCCTGCACTGAAATTTTCTACGATCACGGTGATCACATCTGGGGCGGCCCTCCCGGCTCGCCTGATGAAGACGGTGACCGTTTTGTAGAAATCTGGAACCTCGTTTTCATGCAATATGAGCAGTTCGAGGACGGCACCCGCCGTGATTTGCCGAATAAATCCATCGATACCGGCATGGGGATCGAGCGGGTTGCCGCATTGCTGCAAGGTACAAACGATAACTACTCCACCGATCTTATGCGCAGTCTGATCGAAGCGTCGGCCCATGCGACTAGCAGCGATCCCGATGGTCCCAGCAAAACCCACCACCGGGTGATTGCAGACCACCTTCGCTCAACCTCGTTCTTGATGGCCGATGGTGTTATGCCGAGCAATGATGGCCGTGGATATGTACTGCGCCGGATTATGCGCCGCGCTATGCGCCATGCGCATTTGCTAGGCGCAAAAGACCCGCTTATGCACCGTCTGGTGCCTGCCCTTGTGGGCCAGATGGGGCAGGCCTATCCGGAGTTGGGGCAGGCGCAGCGCATGATTGAGCAGACTTTGCTTCAGGAGGAGACCCGTTTCCGTCAAGCGCTAGAGCGTGGCTTGAAACTTCTGGATGAAGAAGTTTTCTTGCTTCCCGACGGGGCCAACCTGCCGGGCGCCACTGCGTTCAAATTGTATGATACCTTCGGTTTTCCGCTGGACCTGACGCAGGATGCCCTGCGGGAGAAGGGGCTTGCGGTTGACACCGACGGCTTTGACAGCGCCATGGCCGAGCAGAAAGCCAAGGCGCGTGCGGCATGGTCTGGTTCGGGTGAGGCTGCGGATGCGGCCATCTGGTTTGACGTGGCTGACAAATCCGGCCTTAGCGAGTTTCTCGGGTATGATACAGAGACCGCAGAGGGCAAAATCGCTGCTCTGGTGCAGGGCGGCAAGGCTGTGACCGAAGTCGCTGAAGGCGGCGAGGTCCAGATTGCGCTGAACCAGACTCCGTTTTACGCAGAAAGCGGCGGCCAGTTGGGCGATACAGGTTTGATCAAAACCGATACGGGTACCGCGCGGGTGAGTGATACGCGTAAGGCGGCAGGTGTGTTTATCCATTTTGCAAAGATTGAAAAGGGAAGTATTTCCAACGGACAAGCCGCCGTTCTTGAAGTTGATCCTGCCCGCCGGAGCGCTATTCGCGCGAACCATTCGGCCACGCACCTGTTGCACGAAGCATTGCGCCACGCCTTGGGCGATCACGTCGCACAGCGCGGCTCGCTCAACGCGGCAGACCGTTTGCGGTTTGATTTCAGCCACAACGAGGCGATCAGCCCTGCGGACATGGCCGGTGTCGAGGCCCAGGTGAACAGCTATATCCGGCAGAACACAGCTGTCGAGACGCGCATAATGACACCGGATGACGCGCGTGCGCTGGGGGCTCAGGCGCTCTTTGGCGAGAAATACGGCGATGAAGTGCGCGTGGTGTCTATGGGCCGTCAAGATGGCTCTGGTAAAGGCAGCGATCAGAACACCTATTCGCTTGAACTCTGCGGTGGTACGCATGTTCGGCGCACGGGTGACATTGGTGCGTTTGTCATGCTGGGCGACAGTGCCAGCAGCGCAGGTGTGCGCCGGATCGAGGCACTGACAGGCGACGCCGCGATGGCCTATCTGCGGACGCAGGACCAGCTTTTGGCGCAAACAGCACTTGAGTTGAAAAGCCCCACAGCATCTGTGCCAGAGCGGGTGCGCACGTTGATGGATGAACGTCGCAGCCTTGCCAACGAGGTTGCGCAATTGCGCCGCGAGTTGGCGATGTCTGGCGGTGGTACAGTTCAGGAAACGCGAACAATCAACGGAATTGCGTTTCACGCACAAGTGCTGAGCGGGATCACAGGCAAAGACCTGCCCGCCCTGATGGACGAGCATAAAGCACGCATCAAATCGGGCGCTGTTTTGCTGATTGCGGATACAGGGGACAAGGCTGCTGTTGCTGCGGGTGTCACGGATGATCTGAAAGACAGGATTTCAGCTGTTGATATCCTGCGCGCGGCTGTCGCCGAATTGGGTGGCAAAGGCGGCGGTGGCCGTCCCGATATGGCGCAAGGCGGTGGTGCATCTGCTGACAACGCCGAAGCTGCAATTGCGGCTGCTGAAACTGTACTGAAAGGATAAGCCCCATGGGAGCACTCTGGATCGCCCACGTCACTGTCACCGACGAGGAAGCCTACAAGAAATATGCCGCCGGTGCGACTGTCGCCATCGCCGAGCATGGCGGAGAGTTCATTGCGCGCGGTGGCCGCTTTGTGCAGCTGGAGGGGAAAGAACGCCCGCGCAATGTGGTCGCCCGTTTCCCTGATGTGGAAACAGCTGAAAAGTGCTATCACTCGGACGCCTATCAGGCTGCCTTGGCCTTTGCCAAAGGTGCATCCGAGCGCGAGCTGATGATCATCGAGACCACGGAATAATCCACGCGGCCTCGCTTCATTGTGCCAGTAAACTCACGCGGCGCAGCCGCTTCTTCCTTACATACAAAAAGGGCGCTCCAATCCGGAGCGCCCTTTTTTAACTTTAAGCTGATTTTGACATCCGCTTGCGCTCATGCGGGTCCAGAAAGCGTTTGCGCAGACGGATCGCATTTGGCGTTACCTCCACCAGCTCGTCGTCGTCGATATAGGCAATCGCTTCTTCGAGGCTGTGCGTGATTGGTGTGGTCAGGCGCACCGCTTCATCCGTACCTGAGGCACGCACGTTGGTCAGCTGCTTGCCTTTCAGCGGGTTCACTTCCAGATCGTTTTCGCGGGTATGCTCGCCGATGATCATCCCTGTGTAGACGTCAGCCTGTGCCCCGATAAAGAAGCGGCCACGGTCTTCCAGTTTCCACAGCGCGTAAGATACTGCCGTGCCGTTCTCCATGGAGATCAGAACACCTGCGCGACGGCCCGGAATGGCGCCTTTGTGTGGTGCCCAAGAGTGGAACACACGGTTCAGCACGCCTGTACCGCGTGTATCGGTCAAGAATTCGCCGTGGTAGCCGATCAAGCCGCGCGATGGCACCAGTGCCACGATGCGGGTTTTGCCAGCACCCGCGGGCTTCATCTCGACCAACTCGCCTTTGCGGTGGCCTGTCAGCTTTTCGATAACCGCGCCGGAGTATTCGTCATCCACGTCGATTGTGGCTTCTTCGATCGGCTCGTTGCGTACGCCGTCGATGTCGCGGAACAGAACCTGAGGGCGCGAGATAGAAAGCTCGAAACCTTCGCGGCGCATGTTCTCGATCAGAACACCCATCTGGAGTTCGCCACGGCCTGCAACTTCAAACGCTTCTCCACCGGGGGTGTCGGAGATTTTGATCGCAACGTTCGATTCGGCTTCTTTGTGCAGACGCTCGCGGATAACGCGGGACTGTACTTTCTTGCCGTCACGGCCGGCCAGCGGGCTGTCGTTGATGCCGAAAGTCACGGTGATTGTTGGCGGATCGATCGGCTGTGCAGGGATCGCGTCAACAACGGACTGGTCTGCAAGCGTGTCGGCAACTGTTGCTTTGGTCATACCCGCGATAGATACGATATCGCCTGCTTCTGCGGTCTCGATAGCTGTCTGTTCCAAACCGCGGAAAGCAAGAATTTTGGTTGCGCGGAAGTTCTCGATCAGCTTGCCGTCACGCGACATCGCCTTGATCGTCTGACCCGCTTTCAGCGTACCGGATTCAACGCGACCGGTCAGCAGGCGGCCAAGGAACGGGTCACCGCCCAATGTGGTGGCCAGCATGGTGAATGGTTTCTCGCGATCGGCGATCTGTTCAGGCGCATGCACATGGCTCAGGATCAACTCAAATAGCGCGCTCAGGTCTTTGCGGGGACCGTCCAGCGTCATGTCGGCCCAACCGGCGCGGCCGGAAGCATACATGTGCGGGAAATCCAGCTGCTCGTCTGTGGCACCAAGGTTGGCGAACAGGTCAAAGCATTCGTCAAGAGCGCGGTCAGGCTCGCCGTCGGATTTGTCGACCTTGTTGATTACAACAATCGGGCGCAGGCCCAGCTTGAGCGCTTTGGAGGTCACGAATTTTGTCTGCGGCATCGGGCCTTCGGCCGCATCCACCAGCAGTACAACACCGTCAACCATCGACAGAATACGCTCGACCTCGCCACCAAAATCGGCGTGGCCGGGGGTGTCTACGATGTTGATGCGTGTGTTGTTCCAGACAACGGACGTCGGCTTGGCGAAGATCGTGATACCGCGTTCGCGCTCCAGATCGTTGCTGTCCATGGCGCGTTCAGTCGTCGCCTGGTTTTCGCGGTACGTACCCGCTTGTTTCAGAAGTTCGTCCACCAGCGTCGTTTTGCCGTGGTCGACGTGTGCAATAATTGCGATGTTGCGCAGATCCATTTGGAATACCTTGTCTCAGGGAGTTGTGCGGCCTCTACCGTGCATCCGCAGCAAAGGCCAGCAAAAAACCCCGCGAGGGTCTGCAAGGTGGATTTCCGCCGCGTTAGTGTGGTGACGCTGCCGAAAACAGATGGATGACAGCGATGCCTGCAATGATCATAGACAGCCCCGCGAGTGCTGCAAAATCCAGCTTTTGCCCAAAAACAACCCAGCCGATTGTGGCAATCAGTATAATGCCCAATCCGCTCCATAGGGCATAGACAACACCCACCGGCATGGTGCGCAGCGTGATCGACAGCAGATAGAATGACACCGCATAGGCCACAACCACCAGCACCGATGGCCCTAGACGGGTGAACTGCTGGCTGGCTTGCAGTGCTGTTGTGCCGATTGTTTCAGCCATCACAGCCAGAAAAAGGATCAGATAGACGGGCATGGCGCATCCTTTCACGGAACGTAGTTGGGTCACAGGGGCAGTTGGGCAGTTTCCTTGATCTCTTCCATCACAAAACTGGCCGATACATCAGACAGGGGAACCCGCGCGATGAGCCGCTGATATAGTTGATCATACCCTGCCATATCGGCAACTCGCGCGCGGATCATATAGTCCAGATCGCCGCTCATCCGGTAGACGCCTTGAATTTCGGGCATGGCTTTGGTTGCGGCTGAAAACTGCTTGAGCCAGTCAGGAGCGTGGGCGTTGGTCCGGATTTGCATAAATACTGTCAGGCCAAGTCCCAGTTTGCGCGCGTCTAGGGTTGCGATGCGGCCTGTGATGACGCCCGATACCTCTAGCGTGCGGATACGGCGCCAGCAGGCATTGCGCGACAGGCCCACCTCTGCACCCAATAAGTCAAGCGATTGGCCTGCGTCACGTTGCAAGGCGCTCAGTATTCGGCGATCTATGGTGTCAATGTTACTCATTTAACTACCTTATTGGGAAAATATCCCAACATCAAATCGTATTAATGCTTCTTGGGGATAAAATAGCAGATGTTTGCAGGGAAGTTGTCCAGACAGTTAGCTAACAGGAGCCCCCATGATCAACCGCATCTTCCTCGACCATCCCGCCAAAGTAGACGAGACATTCTTCGAGCATATGCTGTTTGCCGGGAAATTTGCAGGCAAATTGTTTGCGGCAGGCGGTGCAGCGCTTGTGCATGCGATTATTCCTTGTCTGTTTGAAAAGACAGCCAGCAAGATTATAGCCGACCTTTACGCCAAGACCCATAACCGGGGCGCTTGATTGAATGTGTCGCTGGGCCGCTTGGCAGGGCGAGCCCCTGTTTATCTCTGAAATTCTTAGCACACCGTCTCATTCGTTGATCCATCAATCGCGTGAAGCGTCCAAATGCAAAACGGCAATCAATGCCGACGGCTTTGGCCTTGCATGGTATGGGGACCGCGAAGAGCCGGGATTGTACCGGGACGTATATCCTGCGTGGTCTGATCCGAATTTGCGCAGTATCGCGCAGCAGGTTCGCTCGCGGTTGTTTCTGGCGCATGTGCGGGCCTCTACAGGCACGGCGACCAGCCGCAATAATTGCCACCAGTTTGTGCAGGGCCAGTGGTCGTTTATGCACAACGGCCAGATCGGCGGCTTTGAAGATTTCCGCCGCTCTGCCGAACAGCTGATCACAGACGCGCTCTATCCGCATCGCAAAGGGGCGACAGACAGTGAAGTTCTGTTCCTACTGGCCTGTGGTTTGGGCATTGATACGGATCCGCAAACTGCGATGGAGCAGGCGGTGGTGCATCTGGAAGACCTGTCGCGCAAACACGGCGGGACACCGCACATGCGCTGCACCGCTGCCTTCACTGACGGGCATGTGCTTTATGCTGTGCGCTATGCGTCCGATGATCTGGCGCCGTCGCTGTTTTATCAGTGGTCCGAAGCATGGCAAGGATGGGCGGTTGTGTCCGAGCCTTACGATACGGCAACGGGATCATGGATCGAGGTGCCAAAGGGCAGTTTTTGCCGCTTTGAAGGCACTGATTGTGTGATTGAGCCGTTCTTGGCAGCGTCCAAAAATACTGCAACGTCCGACCTGGGGGCGGCTATTAACTCTCAGGTCGCATAAAAAAGCCCCCGAGGAACGAGGGCTTTTCCTGTTTTCACTTTGGGCTGATCAGCCTTTGAGGGCTTTGTTCAGGTTCTCGTCTACCTTCTCAAGGAAACCCATAGTTGTGAGCCAGCGCTGGTCCGGCCCTACCAGCAGTGCCAGATCTTTTGTCATGTCACCGGATTCAACGGTATCTACCACAGTCTTCTCCAACGTCTCAGCAAAGTTGGTGAGGGCTTGGTTCTCGTCCAGTTTGCCGCGATGCTTGAGCGCGCCTGTCCAGGCGTAGATCGACGCGATCGAGTTGGTGGACGTCTCTTCGCCTTTCTGGTGCTGGCGGTAGTGGCGCGTCACGGCGCCATGGGCCGCTTCGGCCTCAACGGTTTTCCCGTCTGGTGTCATCAGTACCGAGGTCATCAGACCAAGGCTGCCAAAGCCCTGCGCAACCGTATCGGACTGCACATCGCCATCATAGTTTTTGCAGGCCCAAATAAAATTACCTTCCCATTTAAGTGCTGTAGCAACCATATCATCTATCAATCTATGCTCATACACTATATCTTTTTCTTTGAATTTTTCAGCAAATTCAGTTTGAAAAACATCTTCAAATAAATCTTTAAATCTCCCATCATATACTTTTAAGATTGTATTTTTTGTCGATAGGTAAACAGGCCAACCCAACTCTAGTCCATAATTAAAACAAGCTCTAGCAAAATCAATAATTGATTGATCTAGGTTATACATCGATAGCGCTATTCCTTCTTTTTCAAAATTATAAACTTCCTTTGTAAAACCTTCACTTCCATCTGATGGTTCGAATACCATTTTTAATTTACCGGGTTTTGATATTAATGTGTCTGTCGCTCTGTATTGATCTCCAAAAGCATGCCTTGCTACTACAATAGGTTTATTCCAGTTTGTAACAATTCTAGGAACATTTTTACAAATAATAGGCTGTCTAAAAATCGTCCCCCCTAAGATATTTCTTATTGTGCCATTAGGTGATCGCCACATTTTTTTTAAATTAAATTCTTTTACCCTATCTTCATCTGGCGTAATAGTTGCACATTTGATTCCAACTCCAAATTTTTTTACGGCTTCAGCCGCATCGATTGTAATTTGGTCATCAGTATTATCGCGACTTGTAACTCCTAAATCAAAATATTTTATGTCAAGATCAACATATGGAAGAATTAACTTGTCTTTGATGAATTCCCATATAATTCTTGTCATTTCATCTCCATCCATCTCTACGACAGGGTTATTAACTTTTATTTTGTCCATGATTGTAATATTTTATTTAATTGTTTGGGGTTCTTTATTACTTGAAATTGATTTTGTAAATTTTTATTTCCAAATTTGTTTTCAATAATTTTTTCAAACTGCTTTATTAATGGTGACCAATAATTATCAAAATTAAGAAAAATAATTGGCTTATTATGTAACTTAAGTATCTTCCAAGATAATACCTCTATAACCTCTTCTAAAGTTCCTGTGCCTCCAGGTAAGATTAAAAAAGCATCTCCTAATTTAAATAAATACTCTTTCCTCTTACCCATGCTAGATACTATTTTTAATTTGGTAATATTTAAACTTACTTTTTCTTTTTTAATTAAAAATTTTGGAATTATTCCAATAACTTCTCTTTTTAAATCAATTAATGTTTTTGCAATAGTTCCCATTAGCCCAACATTACCTCCACCATAAATTACTTTAATATGATAATTGGATATTATTTCTGCAATCTCCTTAGCCATATTGTAAAATTTTTTATCCAATTTGTCAGATGCTGAGCAGTAAATAGTTAGAGATTTGATTTTCATAATAATTTGAAATGATTTTATATAATATTTGAAAAAATATTATATCTAACTTACCTGTAAATAAGATGAATGTAAGTTCTTGACTAAGAATTAACCCTATTTTTATACCAATTGGTTACATTTTCTTTTAACATTAATGCTGAAGGTGTAACTATTAAAGTAAGAATAGTTGCAAAAATTAAACCAAAAACAATAGCAGTTGATAATTGAACCCACCATTGGGTATCCGGTGAGCCTCTTGTTACCTCTCTCGTGACAAAATCGATATTAGTCATCGTAACCATTGGGAGTAACCCTAGCACTGTTGTAGTTGTTGTAAGTAAGACTGGTCGTAATCTCTGAGCGCCTGTTTTAACGATTGCTTCTTTTACAGTATCTGTTTTATTTTTTAAAAAATCAAATGTATCAATTAAAATAATATTATTATTTACAACAATTCCAGCAAGAGCTATGACCCCAACTCCCGTCATGACTATTCCAAATGCTTGTCCTGTTATCATTAAACCTATCAACACACCTGCAGTAGACATAACAACTGCAAAAAGAATTAATAACCCACTATAAAAGCTATTAAATTGCAAAAGAAGAATCATTAACATCATAAATAGCGCAACACTAAATGCTTTTGTTAAAAAAGACTGTGCTTCTTGTTGATCTTGGTTTTCGCCAATTAGTTCAGCTCTTATATTACCATCTAATTTATATTTTGGTAAATCAGTCAATAATTTTCCTCTGATAAAAGGAGGTTCATCGCTAATTCCGAGCACATACTCTAATTCTCTTACTTTAAAATCAGCAAAAACACCTGGTTTAACATCTGCTTGAATATTTATCGCATTTTTTGAGTTAACCCTTATGATATTACCTGTTGTGTTGGCTGCTTTAATATCAACAAAATTGGATATTGGAACGAGTCCATTTTGAGTAGAAATTCTTAAATTATTGATCGCATCTAATGTTCTTCCTTCATTTGGATATCTTAAATACATAGGTATACTATCGTTTGAATCATCTGGTCTATATTCGCCTAATTTTAAACCATTAGTTGCAAGTTTGATAACATTACCTATGGAGCCAATATTAACACCAAATTTAGAAGCTTGTTTTCTATCTACATTTATTTCCCATTCAATTCCAGGTGCGGGTAAGTTATCTTCAATGTTCATGAGATCAGGATAATTATCAATAAATCTTTTTAATTTTTCAGACTCAAAGATAAGAAGATTTTTATTACTACTTGTGAGTTTAATATTTATTGGTTTACCTCCAGAAGGCCCACCTTCTTGCTCTCTAGTTTCAACTTTAATTCCTTTAATTGATTTTGTGGCATTAAGTATCTCATCTAATATAAATCTTCTTATATTTGA
>JAQXCD010000044.1 GCA_029252045.1 Sulfitobacter sp. | reverse complement strand
AAGCGCAACCTTGGCTTTGAAATCGGGCGAATGGTTCTTTCGTTTTGTCATTTGGGATCACTTCTTTCGTCATGCAATCCACCTTAACAACTGGTCCGAAAATCCGCGACCACCTCTCTTGCCTCATGTGAACAAACAGCAACTGCTTCAACAACTCTATCTCTATGGCGTTTGTCCCCACCTGAGAAAAAACCAAACTTCATTGCCCTGAGCCTAACCTCAATAGCCTCAAGAAAAAGAGACTTTTCACGCACCATTGCCTCAATATTGCTCACCCTTTCTTCTTCTGCGAAAATCCTTTTTTCAAAAGTTTGCACCTTAGCATGCGTCAAACCCCGCCCACCATTAAGGGTGGAAATTGCCCGATTAATTTTTGTTTCAATACCACTCGTTTTCTCAGCTTCTTTTGCAACATCCCCTATCGCTTTTACTGCCGCGCGACGAAGGTGTTCAATTTCATCAGCTGGTAGAGATTGCTTACCCTCAGCCCATCCCGACATGGATGACCAAGACAATCCCGTACCCGGAACAGAAAGCGTTGATCGGACTCCTCGTTTACTCACATTTACGGTTGCTCCACGTCCACCGAAGCTTGTCGAGACGCCCGACTTTGACAAGTTAACACGGACCCCAGGCATGATTTTTAAAGACTTCCTAAAGCGCACAAAGGCCTCCAAACTTGTTTCAACGCCACTACCCGCTTCAGCAATTATACACTTTACGACCACTGGATGAGATTGTGTATCGGCCACCTCTTGGCCCGACATGGCAACGTGAACTCGCTGTACTCCGCCGTGAAACTGTTGTTTTCTTGGGACTTCGGCGTACTGGCGTAGCTATGGGAGCTCGGTAAGTCGATATGCGCGTAACCTGCGCCCCCCATTCACACGCTAGTCCGTCTCCGTCTTTGTCCAAGTTGTGAGGATCATTAATTGGCCCTCCTGTTGCTAGGAAAAACTTTTGAGCAGCGGCACCACTAGAAAAGTCATTACAATTGCGGAGATCATTAGAAACTCGCTGGGACGCTCCAGCGCTCCGGCTATAGCGTTGTGTTCCAAGGCTAGCAGCTGTTGCTGCCCCGTAATTTGCACCGGAGCATTGCTTCACTTCCCGCAACCCTAACTCTGCTTCAATCATCAACTTCTCGACCGGCGTAGTAGTCGGGTTCTGGTAAGCAGCGCACAAACTCACTTGAGACTCAGCGGCCACTTTAGCCGACAAAAGCTCCGATGACTGCGAAGCGGGTGTTATGCCGCATGCCGCTAGAAATCCAAGAACACCCAAACATAGAAATTTCATAACTTTCACTCCACCAAACACATCCACCTAAGGTTGTGTAATTGATATTGTCAACTCGCAGGCCGATGCAGTCGGTGAAACCCACGCGTTAACCCACCCTTAACCAACAACACCGCCCGCCCAGTTAACCCCGCAAACGGTGCACGGGGCGGTGTACAGCGGGTGTACGCATGCTGAACGCATAACACCCCCGTAAAAGGCTTGATTTAAGGGCGTTAACCGTGATTCTCGGGAACCGCACCCAAAAACCCGCAACCCGTTGCGTGAAACCTGAGATTTAGTGGATTTTAAAAGTGGCGCGGTTGACGGGGCTCGAACCCGCGACCCTCGGCGTGACAGGCCGATACTCTAACCAACTGAGCTACAACCGCGCATTTTTCTCTCTCCTCGAGAGGAGAAATGGTGGGTCGTGAGAGACTCGAACTCCCGACATCTTCGGTGTAAACGAAGCGCTCTACCAACTGAGCTAACGACCCGGTATGGCGGGGTTTAGACAAAGATTTCCGGCATGGCAAGCCTCATTCTAAACGTTTTTGCACAGCTTTTTTCAGATGGAACACAACACCCTGCCCGCCCCCCATATTTGCAAGGTTTGACCGCCCCGTTCCGGTGGCAATTGCGCGGATCATACGGGACGTAATCCCGTGTGTAACAAGGACCGCCGGGCGTTTCAGGCTGGCCAGAAACTCTGCGCAGCGCACCTCAAGCGCGGCAAAGCCTTCGCCATTCGGCGCGCGCTCATAGAGTTCCAATGCGCCGTCGGGACCTTCGGGAAAATCTCTGCCCTCGCCCAACTCGCTGCGAATCCTTCCGGCCCAATCCCCCAGACCAATCTCGCGCAGGCGCGCGTCCGTGTGCAG
Source organism: Sulfitobacter sp. (assembly GCA_029252045.1). Classification (GTDB taxonomy): domain Bacteria; phylum Pseudomonadota; class Alphaproteobacteria; order Rhodobacterales; family Rhodobacteraceae; genus Sulfitobacter. The sequence continues at coordinate 36,194 of JAQXCD010000044.1, read as the reverse complement.
CTGCGCCACCTGACGGGACAGGGCGATGGCGGCGGTCTCAAACGCGCGGCCCTGCGGGCTGGTCAGGATGTCAAAGCCCGACAGATCAACAACTTGCAAGATTTCACCTTGCCGCGCCGCCTGCTGCTGCCCCAGCAGGGTGAGCGGCGAGTTCAGCGCGCCCTGCATACGGCCTTCGGCGTTCCATTCCGTCTCGCCGTGGCGCAGAATGTAGAGCTCGGGATAGGATGTCATCGGGTCTTCCTTATGTCGTGCAAGCCGTGTTCCACACTCACAGGTTTACGCCACGCCGCGGGAAACAACCATATGATGCGCCACCTGTCGTGCACCGGATTCACCCTGCCCAAGGAAAACTCAAAGGGCCCTTAGCAACAGCATCAAATCTGAAAACAGTGCGGACCAATTGGTCACTAAATTTCCTAAATATTATTTTCTATTTGATTCTATGTCTTTCATTTCGGAAATCAACTTTAAGGGTGTCGGCATTTCCTTCGGTGAATTTGTAGAGGTCACGCTTGGCCCCGGCGATGACCCTGCTGATTTTGCCGTAAGCGCTTATCGCAATACCGGCGCTTTGCACACAAATGCGGGTATTTCCGGCGGTCAGGTGACGCTGGCCGGCCTAAGCGGGACACCAGACCCCGACAATGGGGCCTATACAATCTATGTCATTCCGGTTGGAATCCGAAATGCAAACAGTGATGTCGATGAGGGCAGCGGTGTAGAGCTGACGGATATATCTGCTGGTGGTGGCGTCATTAGCTTCTAGAGCGCCGCTGCAAACCCCGCGTTTACGGCAACAGCGGGACATGCGGCTGGACCGACTTCCACCAGCATGCTCGATCACCTATCGTTTCCATCTGGCGAATGCGTGCAGTGGGATATCAACGGCAATCAAACATATGATACAATTTCCGCAGGCGATGCCGTTTTGTGCATAACGTCTGACACCCGTGTCAAAACGCTTAGGCGCTGTGTGCACGGTGCTGATTTGAAGGTCGGTGATCTGGTTTGGACGCTAGATCACGGGTATTAGCCCATCCGCTGGATCGGCACCAAGACGCTGAGTGGAGCGCAGCTTGAGACTTGCCCCAAAAACCGGCCGCTTCGTATTTCGCGCCATGCCTTGGGCCGGAACCGCCCTGCCCGTGATCTGTTGGTATCGCCCCAGCATCGGATCTTGGGGCGGTCAAAACGGGCGGAGCGGTTGTTCGGCGTTTCCGAGGTTCTTGTCCCGGCGATAAAGCTGCTGGATCTGGCGGGCATGACCAAATAGAGGCGCCCGAGGGGGTTGGATATATTCACATCCTATTGACCGGCATGGGGTCATCGATGTTGACGAAGCCCTGATCGGAAGCTTTTTGATTGCGGAGCAGTCGAAACGCATTCTGGGAGACCTGGAGCAACTGTCCGGCCCTCGCAGCATGGACAAACAGCCCATGGCCCCTGCCCGCACCTTGATTGAGGGCAAACGGTGCAAATTGTTTCCCCAACGCCTCGCAAGGAACGGGAAAAGCCTCTTTGAAGAATATTGCCACGCAGGTGCAGCGGCACGCTCGGCTTATTTCATCCGGCCAGACGCGCCGGTAGCGGAGCAGCCTGCATATTATCGGGCTGTCCTTTCTTTTCCGGTCACTTAAATGTCTGACTGGTCCGACGTTTCGACACCGCGGTCGGTCGCGCCGGATGAATTCAGCTGGGCGGATTTCTGACGCAATTTCAGCACCAATGCACGGCCATCAGGCAGCTCTTTGCCCCGCTGGACCTTCAGCTTGCCCAAGGGTTGCAGGTTCATCTCGCGCTGCTCTGCCAAGGCATCGCCAAGGACGGCCAACATGGCTTCTACAATCGGTTTGACGTCTTTTTTCTTCATGCCGGACGGGTCTACGACCAGATCAAACAGCTCTTTCTTGCGCAGCTCGTTGCTGACGACAACCGGAGAGAGCGTTTCAACCACGGATGGCTCTGCATTGGCGGCTTTCGGGGTCTTGGAGGTGTCGACCTTGCTCACAGCCTCGGCTGTGTGGCTGTCCACCTTTGTCTTGGTGGGGGTTTTTGGTGGTTTCTTCGTTGAAGTTGGCATAGGTTTTCCTGCTATGCTGCTCTTATTATTATTTATATATTACCCTTTATACACGAACTGCAGCAAAAATCCAGTTGAGCCATATTTTGAGGGGCTTCAGCGTGACATTTTTGGTAGCGCCCGCTTTGCCCGCGCCCATTTGCGGCCCGCGAAGCCCCCCAATTCTTGCGGGTCACGGGACACAAAAAAACGCCCCACACAGCTGTGCAGGGCGTTGTTGTTTTCGACGTCAGAGGCGCTTAATGCGCTGTGGCGCTGTCTGCTGTGCCGGTTTTGGCGGCAAGAGCTGCTGCGGCTGCCGCTTCCTCTGCTGCTTCGTCCCATTCCACCGCTATCGGCTTGGACACCAATGCATGCTCCAGCACCTCCGACACATGGCTGACCGGAATGATGGTCAGCCCTTCTTTGACGTTGTCAGGAATGTCGGGCAGGTCTTTTTCATTCTCCTGCGGGATCAGCACGGTTTTGATGCCACCGCGCAGGGCGGCCAGCAGTTTCTCTTTCAATCCGCCAATCGGCATCGCATTGCCGCGCAGAGACACCTCGCCTGTCATGGCGATATCCTTGCGCACGGGGATCTTCGTCAGCACCGATACAATCGACGTAACCATCGCCAGACCCGCACTTGGACCATCCTTTGGCGTTGCCCCATCGGGGACGTGAACGTGAATATCAATCGTGTCGAACACTGGCGGTTTCACCCCGATGGACGGGCTGATCGAGCGGACATAGGAGCTGGCCGCGTCGATGGATTCTTTCATGACATCGCCGAGTTTGCCCGTCGTCTTCATCCGGCCCTTGCCCGGCAGGCGCAGTGCTTCGATATGCAGCAGCTCGCCACCGACCGACGTATAGGCCAGCCCTGTGACTACGCCAATCTGGTCTTCCTTCTCGGCCAGGCCGTAACGATGCTTTTGCACACCAAGGAACTCATGCAGGTTCTCGCCCGTCACAGTGACGCTCTCGACTTCCTTGCGCACGATCTTGGTCAGTGACTTGCGCGCCACTTTGGCGATTTCGCGCTCAAGGTTACGCACGCCCGCTTCACGGGTGTAGTAGCGGATCATGCCGGTCAGGGCGCTGTCCTCGATCTTGAACTCCTTGGCGCGCAGGCCATGGTTCTTGACCTGTTTGGCGACCAGATGCTGCTTGGCGATCTCGCGTTTTTCATCCTCGGTATAACCCGAAAGCGGGATAATCTCCATGCGGTCCAGCAGCGGGCCGGGCATGTTATAGCTGTTGGATGTGGTCAGGAACATCACGTTCGAGAGGTCATATTCGACCTCAAGATAGTGATCCACAAAAGTGGAGTTCTGTTCCGGATCAAGCACTTCCAGCATTGCCGACGCAGGATCACCCCGGAAGTCCTGACCCATCTTGTCGATCTCGTCGAGCAGGATCAGCGGGTTTGTGGTCTTCGCCTTTTTCAGCGCCTGAATGATCTTACCGGGCATGGAGCCAATATAGGTCCGGCGGTGGCCACGGATTTCACTCTCGTCGCGCACGCCGCCCAGCGAGATACGGATAAACTCGCGCCCTGTCGCCTTGGCCACAGATTTCCCGAGCGAGGTTTTACCCACACCGGGAGGGCCGACGAGGCACATGATCGGGCCTTTCAGCTTTTGACTGCGCTGCTGCACGGCAAGGTATTCGACAATGCGTTCCTTGACCTTGTCCAGACCGTAGTGATCGGCGTCCAGAATGGCCTCGGCTTTGCCCAAGTCCTTCTTCACGCGTGATTTCACACCCCACGGGATGGAGAGCATCCAGTCCAGATAGTTACGCACAACTGTGGCTTCCGCAGACATCGGGCTCATGTTCTTGAGCTTTTTGATCTCGGTGTCGGCCTTCTCTTTAGCTTCCTTGCTCAGCTTGGTCGCAGCAACGCGGGCTTCCAGCTCGGCCACTTCGTTTTTGCCATCCTCGCCATCGCCCAGCTCGTTCTGGATCGCTTTCATCTGCTCGTTCAGATAGTACTCGCGCTGGGTCTTCTCCATCTGCGTTTTTACGCGGGTCTTGATCTTTTTCTCGACCTGCAAGACAGACATTTCGCCCTGCATCAGACCATAGATTTTCTCCAGCCGCTCGGACACAATCAGTGTCTCCAGCAGGTCCTGCTTTTGCTCGACCTCGATACCCAGATGGCCAGCAACCAGATCGGCAAGGCGGGCGGGGTCAGTGGCGTCGTTGACGGCTGTCATCGCCTCTTCGGGGACGTTTTTCTTGACCTTGGCATAGCGGGCAAATTCTTCGCCTACGGTGCGCAGCAGCGCCTCGGTGGTGGTCGCGTCGCCGGGCATCTCTGTCAGGTATTCCGCACGTGCCTCGAAGAAGCTGTCGTTCTCAAGGTATTCGGTAATGCGCACCCGCGCCTGCCCTTCAACCAGCACCTTTACGGTGCCGTCTGGCAGCTTCAGCAGTTGCAGCACATTTGCCAGCACGCCGGCCTTGTAGATACCATCGCTTTCGGGGTCATCAATACCCGGATCAATCTGGCTGGACAGCAGGATCTGCTTGTCATCCGCCATCACTTCTTCCAACGCGCGCACGGATTTTTCGCGGCCGACAAAAAGCGGGACAATCATGTGGGGGAACACAACGATATCACGCAACGGCAATACCGGATAGCTGGCGTTCAGAGGCTCTTGCATGCTCTTTTCCTTATCTTGGCAAAACGGCTTTAGTCCCTCAATGAGGCAACGTTTGGGCCGCTTCCTTATGGATAGGTTACTTGTGCACCCTACCCGCCTGTTTCAATGGGTCCCCGAATTTGCTGCGGGATGTTTTCTGCAACATGGCGCGATCCCCCATGCTCGGCAACCGCTCAATAGGCTATATTTGATAGAAATTTTGAGTGGCGCATCGCAAACACGGGTTTGCGTTACCATTCCGCTTTGCAAAATTCGATTCATGTAACATAAATATTGAAAAGGTCCACATTTCGGGTTAGACTAATGGCAACATGATCAGGGAGAGATTACCGATGGCCGACGCCTTTATCTGCGACGCAGTCCGCACCCCCATTGGCCGCTATGGTGGCGCGCTGTCATCTGTTCGCACTGATGATCTGGCCGCAGCGCCGATTGCCGCCCTTATGGCGCGCAATGCAGGCGTTGACTGGGCCGCTGTGGACGATGTGGTTATGGGTTGCGCCAATCAGGCGGGCGAGGATAATCGCAACGTGGCACGTATGGCCGCCCTTCTGGCGGGTTTGCCTTTGGATGTGCCCGGGATCACGCTCAACCGCCTCTGTGCTTCGGGTCTGGACGCCGTGGGCGCTGCGGCCCGTGCCATCCGTGCAGGTGATATGGACCTTGCCATCGCCGGCGGTGTGGAAAGCATGAGCCGCGCACCCTTTGTGATGCCAAAATCCGATACTGCCTTTGGCCGCAATAACGCGGTCTATGACACCACAATCGGCTGGCGCTTTGTGAACCCTCAGATGAAGGCCCGATACGGTGTCGATTCGATGCCGGAGACAGCCGATAACGTGGCTGATGACCATGGTATCAGCCGCGCAGATCAGGATGCCTTTGCGCTCCGCTCGCAGCAACGCTGGGCAGCAGCAGATGCCGCCGGCGTGTTTGCGGAGGAAATTGCGCCAGTCACCATCCCCCAGCGCAAAGGCGACGCGCTGGTCGTGGACCGGGACGAGCACCCCCGCCCCCAGACAGATGCCGCAGGGCTGGCCAAGCTGCGCGGTATCAATGGCGCGGATAAAACTGTCACGGCGGGAAATGCCTCTGGTGTGAATGACGGTGCGGCCGCAATGCTGATCGCGTCAGAGGCCGCCGCAGACCGGCACGGTCTGAAGCCGATGGCGCGGGTCGTGGCCATGTCCGCGGCGGGTGTCGCGCCGCGTGTGATGGGCATTGGTCCCATTCCGGCGGCTGAAAAAGTGCTGAAACGCGCAGGCCTCACCATCGACCAGATGGATGTGATCGAGCTGAACGAGGCGTTTGCCTCCCAAGGCATCGCCACGCTGCGCGCGCTGGGTGTCGCCGATGATGCGCCCCATGTGAACGCAAATGGGGGCGCCATCGCCATTGGCCACCCGCTGGGCATGTCCGGCGCGCGGCTTGTCCTGACCGCCGCCTACCAGTTGCAACGCACCGGGGGCCGCTATGCGCTGTGCACCATGTGTGTGGGCGTGGGCCAGGGTGTTGCATTGATACTAGAGCGGGTTTGATCCGCCAATTCACGTTAGAGAGGATTTACGCATGTACGCACAGATGATCCAATCCACCGGCAAGGGCGTCAAAACCCTTGACGAAATGGAGCCGGAAGAGCGCGCCTTTCAGGAGCGTATCAATGCCGGCGGCAAGATCGAGCCGAAAGACTGGATGCCGGACGGCTACCGCAAGAACCTGATCCGCCAGATTGGTCAGCACGCGCATAGCGAGATCGTGGGCCAGCTGCCCGAGGGCAACTGGATCACCCGCGCGCCCACGCTGGAGCGCAAGGCGATCCTGCTGGCCAAGGTACAGGACGAGGCGGGCCATGGCCTCTACCTCTATTGTGCCGCCGAGACGCTGGGCATCACCCGCGACGAGATGTTCGAGGCGCTGCATGAGGGGCGGATGAAATACTCCTCCATCTTCAACTACCCCACCCTGACATGGGCCGATATGGGCGCTGTGGGTTGGCTGGTCGACGGTGCCGCGATCATGAACCAGGTGCCGCTGCAACGAACCTCCTATGGCCCCTATGCCCGCGCAATGGTGCGGATATGCAAAGAGGAATCCTTTCACCAGCGTCAGGGCTTCGACATCATGATGAAGATGTGCAACGGCACCGATGCGCAAAAGAAGATGGCACAGGACGCGCTCAACCGCATGTGGTTCCCGTCCCTGATGATGTTCGGCCCCTCCGACAAGGAGAGCGTACACTCAGAGCAGTCGATGGCGTGGAAAATCAAGATGAACACAAATGACGAGCTGCGCCAGAAGTTCGTCGACCAGACCGTGCCGCAGGCGCAATACCTTGGCCTGACCATCCCGGACGAAACGCTGGCGTGGAACGAGGAAAAAGGCGGCTACGACTTTGCTGAGCCGGACTGGAACGAGTTTTTTGACGTGCTCAAAGGCAACGGCCCGTGCAATCAGGAACGCCTGCAAACCCGCAAGGACGCGTGGGAAGAAGGCGCATGGGTGCGCGAGGGCATGCTGGCCCATGCGGCCAAGAAGCGCAGCATGAAGGTAGCAGCAGAATGAATACAACAGGCCCGACCCCGTCCAAACGCACTGGTGAATGGCCCCTGTTCGAGGTGTTCATTCGCGGCCAGCATGGCCTCTCGCACCGCCATGTCGGATCGCTCCACGCGCCGGACGCTGAAATGGCCGTCAAGAACGCCCGTGATGTCTATACCCGCCGCAATGAGGGTGTGAGCATTTGGGTGGTGGAGGCCGAAGCCATTCACGCCTCTGCACCGGGTGACAAAGAGGCGCTCTATGATCCGTCAAACGACAAGGTCTACCGCCATCCGACCTTCTTTGATGTGCCTGAAGAAGTGGGCCATATGTGATGTCGGCTGCCTTGTTTGAAATGCTGCTGCGCCTTGGCGACAACACGCTGGTGCTGGGCCACCGCGTGTCCGAATGGTGCGGCAAGGCCCCCGTTCTGGAAGAAGACATCGCGCTGGCCAATACCGCGCTGGACCTGATCGGCCAGACGCAGATGTGGCTGGGCTATGCGGCGGAGGTCGAGGGTAAGGGACGCAGCGCCGATGATCTGGCGATGCGCCGCGACGTCTGGGATTTCCGCAACATCCTGATGCTGGAGCGGCCAAATCTTGACTTTGGCCACACAATGATGCGCCAGTTCCTGTTTGACGCCTTCCACCGTGCGCAACTGGCAGCACTTGCGCAGTCCAGTAATCCCCGCGTGGCCGAGATTGCCGCAAAGGCGGTCAAGGAAGCCACCTATCACCTTGACCGCTCTGCCGAGACAGTTGTGGCTTTGGGGGACGGTACCGAGGTGAGCCACGCCAAGATGCAGACAGCGCTTGATCTGCTGTGGCCTTACGTCGGTGAGATGTTCGAGAGCGACGATGTCGATGCGCAGATGGCGGCCGAAGGCATCGCCCCTGATCCCGACGGCTTGCGCGCGGCATGGGAAGCAACCGTGCGCGACACGCTGAGCGAGGCAACGCTCACGGTTCCACAGGACAATTTCGCCCATAAGGGCGGCCGCACCGGCGCGCGCCACACCGAACATCTGGGCCACATGCTAACGCAGATGCAGTGGCTGCAACGTGCCTATCCGGATGCCACTTGGTGAAACCCGACACAGACACCATCTGGGCATGGCTGGACGAAGTGCCTGACCCCGAAATCCCTGTGATCTCGGTCGTTGATCTGGGCATCATCCGCGATGTGGTCTGGGACGGCGATGTGCTGGAGGTGGCGATCACCCCCACCTATTCCGGCTGCCCCGCTACCAGCATCATCAATCTGGACGTGGAAACCGCGCTGCGCGCGCGCGGGCTGGAGAATATCCGCCTGAAAAGGCAGCTCTCGCCACCGTGGACCACCGACTGGCTGTCGGCCAAAGGGGCGGCCAGACTGGAGGCGTACGGCATTGCCCCGCCCTCGCCCGCAGGCGGCCCCAAACACTGCCCGCGCTGCCAGTCAGCCGCTGTCGAGAAAGTAAGCCAGTTCGGCTCCACCCCTTGCAAGGCCCATTGGCGCTGTCTCAGCTGTCTTGAGCCTTTCGACTATTTCAAATGTATCTGAGGTTGCTATGCCCCGTTTCCAACCCCTGACCGTCACCCATATCCACCACACCATCCGCGACGCGGTTGTGGTCAGCCTTGCGGCGCCTGACGGGGCGGATTTCACCTATCAGCCGGGCCAGTACCTGACCTTCCGCCGCGATTTTGACGGTGAGGAAGTGCGCCGCAGCTACTCCATCTGCGCGGGTCTGGATGACGCCATCTTGCAGGTCGGCATCAAGAAAGTCGCGGGCGGCGCTTTCTCCACTTGGGCCAATGAAACCCTAAAGGTCGGCGACACCATGGACGCCATGGCGCCGATGGGCAAGTTCACCACCGAGCAGGAGACAGACGCGCATCGCCACTATCTGGGCTTTGCCGGCGGGTCCGGCATCACGCCCGTTCTGTCGATCCTGCGCAGCGTTCTGGCACGGGAGCCGCACTCGCGGTTTACGCTGGTCTATGCCAACCGCGCCGTCGGCACGATCATGTTCCGCGCCGAGCTGGAAGACCTCAAGAACACTTACATGGGCCGCCTCAACGTGATCCATGTGCTGGAGGCCGATGCGCAAGATATCGACCTGTTCACAGGGCGCGTGGACGAGGAGAAATGCGCGCAACTCTTTAGCCGCTGGATTGATATCGCCTCCGTCGATACCGCCTTTATCTGCGGGCCGGAGCCGATGATGCTGGGCATTGCTGCCTCCCTGCGCGCGCACGGGCTGGACGACAGCCAGATCAAGTTCGAACTGTTCGGATCCTCCCAACCGGGCCGCGCCAAGAAAGCCGCCATCGCAGCAGACACTGCGCAATCAGGTGCCACCACACGGGCCACCGTGACGATTGAGGGTACCACCCGCAGCTTTACCATGCCGCGCGATCACAGCCTGCTGGAGGCCGCATTGGACAACGCGCTGGATGCGCCTTTCGCCTGTAAGGCGGGGGTCTGCTCCACCTGCCGCGCCAAGGTGACCGAGGGCGAGGTGGAGATGCTGACCAACCACGCGCTGGAAGATGACGAAGTGGCACAGGGCTTTGTGCTGACCTGCCAATGCTATCCGCTCAGCGACAAAGTGAGTTTTGATTATGACCATTAACGTCCCCTCTTTTGCCGCCGGCGCGTGGGTTGCCCCTGACAGTGGCGCCCGCCCCATCGCCTGTGCGATCACGGGTGACGTGCTGGCGCAGGCCGGCAATGCGACCCTCGATGTGGGCGCCATGCATGCCTATGCGCGTGAGGTCGGCGGGCCAAACTTGCGCAAGCTGACGTTCCATGACCGCGCGCGAATGCTCAAGGCGCTGGCGCTGCATCTGACCCAGCACAAACAAGCGCTCTATGATCTGTCGTTCCACACAGGGGCCACGCAAGCCGACCACGCGTTCGACATCGACGGTGGCATCGGCACGATGTTTGTCTTTGCCGCCAAAGGCCGCCGCGAGATGCCCGATGATCACATCTATCTGGATGGTGAGCTGGAGCAACTTGGCCGCACGGGTAGCTTTATGGGCCAGCACGTTTGCGTGCCCCGCCTTGGTGTTGGCATCCACATCAACGCCTATAACTTCCCCGTCTGGGGCATGTTGGAGAAATTCGCGCCAACCTTTCTGGCAGGTGTGCCCAGCATTGTGAAACCGGCTACGGCCAGTTGTTATGTGACCCACCTGTGTGTGCAGCTGATGCTGGACAGCGGCATTCTGCCGGAGGGTGCGTTGCAGCTGATTTCAGGCGGCGTGGGTGATCTGCTGACGCGTACAAACGCGCAGGATGTGGTCAGCTTTACCGGCTCTGCCAAGACCGCCCTGATGCTGCGCGCCACGCCGCATCTGCTGGAAAACGCAGTGAGCTTTGTGTCTGAGCAGGACAGCCTGAACGCCTCTGTTCTGGGCCCTGATGCCGCCCCCGGCACGCCCGAGTTTGATCTGTTTATCAAGGAAGCGCACCGCGAGATGACCACCAAAGCGGGACAGAAATGCACTGCCATCCGCCGGATCATCGCCCCTGCCGCGCATGTGGATGCGGTGATCGACGCGCTGTCGGCGCGGCTGTCCAAAACCCGCATCGGTGATCCGCGCGAAAAAGACACCCGCATGGGGCCGCTGGTGAGCACTTCGCAGCGGGATGATGTGTTGGAAAAGGTAGCATTGCTGCGCACCCAAGCGGAGCGCGTTCATGGCAACCCTGATGATTTCACCGTCCACGGCGCGGACGCTGCCAAAGGCGCCTTCCTGCCGCCGATGCTGTTCCATTGCGCCGATCCCGATAGCGCAACCCATGTGCATGACACCGAGGCCTTCGGCCCTGTCAGCACCGTCATGCCCTATCGCGACACAGCCCATGCGACCCAGTTGCTGAACCGTGGCAAAGGCTCGCTTGTGGCCTCTGTTATCACCCGCGACGGCGCTTTAGCACGCGAGATTGTGATGGGGGCTGCTGCGTGGCACGGGCGGCTCTATTTCAACAATGCCAACAGCATGGCAGAATCCACCGGCCACGGCGCGCCGATGCCACATATGGTGCATGGTGGTCCGGGCCGCGCGGGTGGCGGCGAAGAGCTGGGCGGCATCCGCGGCGTGATGCATTACATGCAGCGCACCGCCATTCAGGGCAGCCCTGATATCCTCACCGCCGTGGGCCGCCAATGGGTACCCGGTGCGGCAGAGCATACAGGCGGGCCGCACCCCTTCACGCGCACCTATCACGAGCTAGTGTTGGGAGAGACGCTTTATACTCCTGCCCGCAAAGTGACACTGCAAGACATTGAAACCTTTGCCCATTTCACGGGCGATACATTCTACGGCCACATGGACGAGGAAGCGGCGAAGGCCAACCCCTTCTTTCCCGGCCGTGTCGCCCATGGCTATCTGCTGCTGAGCTTTGCTGCGGGTTTGTTTGTGCAGCCTGATCCGGGTCCGGTTCTGGCCAATACCGGCCTTGCCAACCTCAACTTCATGAAGCCCGTCTCGCCTGATGACAGCATCAAGGTGCGCTTGACCGTCAAGAAAAAGACCCCCCGTACGGAAGAGTATGGTCAGGTGCGCTGGCATGTGACCGTGACCAATCAGGACGATGAGGTCGTCGCGGAATATGAGCTGTTGACGATGAACGCTTACGAGGCCGGATAGTTTCGACTTGCGCGCGCTGCCGGCACATTGTTCAACTCAGGCATGACCGATGCACATATTTCCCTGCGCAATGACGCTCTGAGCCTTTCTGTCGCCCCCTTGGGCGCTGAAATGCAGTTTTTGCGCACTGCTGCGGGCGGTGATCTGCTGTGGCATGGGGATGCGGCCTTCTGGACCGGACGTGCGCCTGTGCTGTTCCCGATTGTCGGGCGCGCCGTCGGCGATACAATCGCAGTCGGGGATCACAGCGCCCCGATGCCCCAGCACGGCTTTGCTCGGCGCAGCACGTTTATGCTGGAGGCGCAGACAGACACGATGTGCTGCCACCTGCTGCGCGACACCGAAGACAGCCGCGCGGTCTATCCCTTTGCTTTCGATTTGCGGATCACCCACCGGCTGGAGGGGGCCACGCTGCATGTGACAGCACAGGTCACAAACACCGGCTCCCGCGACATGCCTTTCGGCTTCGGCTTTCACCCTGCGTTCTGCTGGCCCCTGCCCCATGCGGACACGGCACCCCATCACGTCACGCTGGCGTCGGGTGGTGCCCCCGACATGCGCGGGCTGGAGGACGGATTGCTGCGCCGCGCGCCCCTTACAGGGCCCTTTATGGACGGTGATCTGGAGATCAAGGAGGCGCTCTTTAAAGACGGTGCGCTGGTTTTCCCCAACGGATCAGACGCGCTGCGATACGGGCCTAAAAACGGCGCGTCACTGGCCTTTGCGTTCCACAAACTGCCGGATCTGGCCCTCTGGCGCCCTGTTGGTGCGCCGTTCTTGTGCATCGAGCCGTGGCACGGCACAGCGTCCTATGTGGGGGATGGCCCGCAAATAGCCCAGCGGCCCAACAGCATCACCCTGCCGCCCGACGCATCCAGTGAATTCGGCTATTCGGTGTCTGTCGCGCGTTAAATTGGTTCACACCTACTGGCACGACGTTTTCGTCCTCAATACTCCAAAGATGTCAAACCATGGGTATCTACGCTAGCCGCGAACCGTGAGACTTCAAATTCGGCGGGCAAACTTATATCGACCATCAACATCCCGCTGGTCATTTCTGCGGCGTTGAAACCAAACACACCGTAGAGACCAAAAATTGACAATGTTAAGACCACCCAATCCACAGTGACTGCTCCGGAAGCGTCGTTGAAAAATCTTTCAAGCTGTTGAAGCACTGGCTGTTCCTCCTGCTGATCTTTTGTGCTTTCAGCTTATGCTGGGCCAAGGGGGATGTCCTTGTCCCAACAGTATCCAGAACAGGACAAAAGGAGGGGGTCCTCCCCCAAACAGCTGTATCGTGCATCACAGGATACTTGAGAAAGAAACGTGAAGGCCCCTAAAGCGGATCGATATCCCCTTGGGCGCGGTTTGAGTGGAAGTCAGACTGCCATGCGGCAAAGGTACCCGCTGCAATCGCCGCGCGCATGCCTGCCATAAGATCCTGATAATACCGCAAGTTATGCCATGTCAGCAGCATCGAGGAAATCATCTCCTGCGAGCGGAACACATGGTGCAGGTAGGCACGCGAATAATTCTGGCAGGCCGGACAGCCGCAGTTCTCATCCAGCGGGCGCGGGTCATCGGCGTGGCGTGCATTCTTGATGTTCAGCACACCCATACGCGTAAATACCTGACCCGTCCGGCCCGATCGCGACGGCAGTACGCAGTCCATCATATCAATGCCGCGCGCCACAGCACCGACGATGTCGTCGGGCTTGCCCACGCCCATCAGATAGCGGGGTTTATCCACGGGCAATTGCTCGGGGGCGTAGTCGAGACAATCAAACATCGCCTCTTGCCCTTCGCCAACGGCCAGCCCACCCACTGCATAGCCGTCAAAGCCGATCTCGCGCAGCTTTTCTGCACTCTCTGCGCGCAGGTCCTGCTCCAGCCCGCCCTGCTGGATGCCAAACAGCGCATGACCCGGGCGGTCACCAAAGGCATCCTTGGAGCGTTTGGCCCACCGCATCGACATCTGCATGCTCTCGTTGATGCGCGCACGGTCCGCAGGCAGTGCGGGGCATTCGTCAAAACACATCACAATGTCGGAGCCGAGCAGCTTTTGGATTTCCATCGAGCGTTCCGGCGTGATCTCGTGCTTGGAGCCGTCGATGTGGCTTTTAAAGGTCACACCGCGTTCGGTAAGCTTGCGCAGGGACGCCAGCGACATGACCTGAAAGCCACCTGAATCCGTCAGAATAGGCCGGTCCCAATTCATGAATTTGTGCAAACCGCCCAGACGGTCAATCCGTTCAGCCGTGGGGCGCAGCATCAGATGATAGGTATTGCCCAGCAGGATATCAGCGCCCGTGTCACGGACAGACTCCGGCATCATCGCCTTTACAGTGGCCGCTGTGCCTACGGGCATAAACGCCGGCGTGCGGATTTCGCCACGCGGGGTGGTGATGGCGCCGGTGCGCGCCCGCCCGTCTGTGGCGTCAATCTTGTATGAAAATCCGGTCATCCTGGGGCCCTCGCGCTGGTGTCGCACTCGCCTATCGCAGGTCGTGCCATCTTGCAATCCGCGCCCTACATGCCCAGATTAAGGGTAGATATTTTTATAAGGAATACCGCGTTGAACATCGAAGAAATGCTGCTGGGGCTGGTGCAGGAAAATCTGGGCTGGATATTGTTGGCCGTTGTCCTGATTGCCGTTGTGTTCAGAGGCGTCAAGATTGTCCCCCAATCGGAGCAACATGTCGTGGAGCGCTTTGGCCGTCTGCGCGCGGTGCTGGGGCCGGGCATTAACCTGATCGTGCCGTTCTTTGACAAAATCGCCCATGAGATTTCAATTCTTGAGCGCCAGCTGCCCACCGCCAGTCAGGATGCCATCACCCGCGACAACGTTCTGGTGCAGGTGGATACCTCAGTTTTCTACCGCATCATCGAGCCGGAAAAGACGGTTTACCGCATCCGCGATGTGGACAGCGCCATTGCCACAACGGTTGCGGGGATTGTGCGGGCCGAAATCGGCAAGATGGATCTGGACGAAGTGCAGGCCAACCGCTCTGCCCTGATTGCCACCATCAAGACCAATGTCGTTGAATCGGTTGAAAACTGGGGGATCGAGGTCACCCGTGCCGAAATCCTTGACGTGAACCTGGATGCAGCCACCCGTGCGGCCATGATGCAGCAGCTCAACGCGGAGCGTGCGCGCCGTGCGCAGGTGACCGAAGCCGAAGGCCGCAAACGTGCGGTCGAGCTGGCCGCCGACGCCGAGCTTTACGCCTCCGAGCAGACCGCCAAAGCGCGCCGTGTGCTGGCGGATGCCGAGGCCTATGCCACGCAGATTGTGGCTGTGGCCATCAACGAAAACGGGTTGGAAGCCGCGCAATACCAGATTGCCCTCAAGCAGGTTGAAGCTTTGGGCGCGATGAGTGCGGGATCGGGAACACAGACCATTGTGGTGCCCTCCGAGGCGCTGGCCGCCTTTGGTGATGCGTTCAAACTGCTGCGGGGCCGCAGCTGATGGATGGTTTGCTCCATATCTGGTGGGTCTGGCTCTGTGCTGCGTTGCTGCTTGCTTTGATCGAGCTGATGATTCCCGCTTCTGTGTTTCTGGGCTTTGCGCTGGGTGCACTGGCCATGGCGGCGGTGGTAGCGCTTGGCATCATCACAAATACCGCCGCCTTGCTGGCCGTTTTTGCCGCGCTGTCCTTGGTGGCGTGGATCGCGCTGAAGCTTTTGTTCAAAAGCCAGTCCAGCGGTGCACGGATTGTCACCCGCGACATCAACGAAAACTAGGCTAGCCGCACTTTCTGTCGTTCCTTGATCAAAATAGGGGGAGGACAGCCCGCATTCTCCCAATGCCGCGCAACATATGCCCGTCGCACAGTGGTGACGTGGCGAATCGCCACATGTAAATGGTTCATCTCCGGGAGAGATTTTTTGCGTAAATATGTAGCCGAAGCCTTCGGCACCTTTGTACTTGTGTTTTTTGGTGTGGGGTCTGCCGTGCTGGCCGGATCCGGCGATGCGGTGTCCATCACGGGTATCAGCCTTGCGTTTGGTATTTCTGTTGTCGCCATGGCCTATTCCATCGGCCAGATTTCCGGTGCGCACCTTAACCCTGCCGTGTCTATGGGCGCGCTTGTTGCGGGCCGCATCACCACAACCGACTTCATCGGCTATGCGCTGTTCCAGACAATGGGGGCAATTATTGCGGCCGGTGCGATCTATGTCATCGCGACCAGCTCGGTTGGTGGCTATGACGCTGCGGCCGGCATGGGCCAGAACGGCTACGGCGCCGGTTATGGTGGCGAGTTCAACATAGTTGCGGCCTTCCTGTTCGAAGTCATTGCGACAGCTGTGTTCTTGGTTGTGATCCTTGGTGTAACAGCTAAAGGCGGATCGCCGGTGATGGCAGGTCTGGTAATTGGCCTGACACTGACAATGATCCACCTTGTCGGCATCACCATCACAGGCACATCCGTGAACCCTGCGCGTTCCGTGGGGCCCGCCCTGTTTGTCGGCGGCACGGCATTGTCGCAGCTGTGGGGCTTTATCGTTGCCCCGCTGATCGGTGGCGCCATTGGCGGCCTGCTGCACCGCTCGGGTGTCACAGGCACAGAAGAGGCCTGATACAACAAAAGTCTCCCGCATCAATCTGGTGCGGGAGAACACTTCAGTTGCGTCCCTTTCTCGCACGTTGAGCCAAACCGGAGTTCTTTCGCAACAGGCACGACTATCTAATAGCGGTGTATTTTTGCAGTCCATGAATTCGTAACCACACTCGGCACTTGCGATCCCGGGATCGCATCCTTTTTACCAGTGTAGGGATCAAAATAGTAGATTGAATGAATTCCCCCACCATCAGGGCGAAGCACACCATAGACGATCACAGCGTGCTCAATAGCACCTCCTGTTCTGACCGCAAAAATCGCAGGTCTCCCTGCTTTGATCTCCTTAATCAATCTGTTTGCAGGCATTGCACCCTTAAAGTACTCGGATTCCCCTTTCCAAGTTGAGCCATCGTAGTCAAAATCAAATCCGTTTAAAAACAAAGACATTTCGCCGGCATTGGCTGTCGAAAAAGCGGGGAAACCTTTAACGGCGGTAACGATGTCTTTTTGGCTCCAGGATACACCCGCGGTGCGGAAAACGGTTTCAATTGATGCAGCCCAGCACCAAACCTCTGTTTGTTGTAGCGCCGCGGCCGAATAGTCCGCCACCTTATCAACGACAAAAAACTCTGCGCGCGCATTTACAGGGTAAATAAGAAGCGCAAATGCTTAAGCCAATAATGCTCTCATATCAATTTCCTAACGTTAGATTCTATTGGGAAATCAAGTTAACAGCATTTTGCTCAATTTCGCTGCGATTTTTTCAAGAGACCTTGGCTCCAGCACAGAGCAGATGAGATGAGCGCTGTACTGAACGGGCTGGACGCATGTGGGTGGTGTTTCCTTCCCGCTGATTGATTGCCCGCCCCCTCTGGACGTCTGCCCTGCTAATCCATATATAAATACTCAAGTTTATGGATGAGGCGCAGATGACCAACTCAACACCCCCTCTTGAAGGTACGCCGCTGATCGCGCCTTCCACCACCGACCATCCGCTCTACGAGCAGGTCGTAGAGGCCTGCCGTTCGGTCTATGACCCTGAAATTCCAGTGAATATCTATGAGCTGGGCCTGATCTATACCATCGACATCAACGAGACGAACGAGGTGAACATCAAGATGTCCCTCACGGCACCCGGCTGCCCTGTTGCGGGTGAGATGCCCGGTTGGGTAGCCGATGCAGTAGAGCCCATTGCCGGTGTGAAACAGGTGGATGTTGCCCTCGTCTGGGAGCCACCGTGGGGCATGGACATGATGTCGGACGAAGCACGTCTTGAGCTGGGCTTTATGTAGGTTTTCAATTTAGCGGTTTTTGTGCGGGCCACCCGGTGATCGGGTGGCCCGTTTTCGTTTATCCGCGCGGGCGCAGGCTTTGCCTCATTGCCCCGATGCGCGCGGCCTGTCAGACTATAGACCAACAGGTATGATCCAAGGGACCACAATGCAGAACTGGGCCGTTTTTACAGGCGATATCGTCCGCTCTTCGGATATGACACCGCAGGTTTTGTCCGGTGTGATGGCCGCGCTGGAGGATGCCGCGCGCAGCATCGGCCAGTGGCCCGACAGCACAACCGCCTTTGTGCGGTTTCGCGGGGATGGCTGGCAGATGGCCCTGCCCCCCGTCTATGCCCTGCGCGCGGCCTTGGTTGTGCGTGCTGCCGTGCGCGCCACCGGCAAAGGCCATGACACCCGCATCGGCATCGGCATCGGCGCGGGCAGTTTGCAGGGGGGGGATCTGTCCGGAGCGGATGGGCCGGCCTTTGTGCAATCGGGCCACGCGCTGGATATGCTGAAGCGCGCGCCACGGCTGGCTGCCCCTGACGCACCGCAAGCGCTGCGCATTGCCTTGCCGCTGGCTGACCGGATCGCACAGGGCTGGACGCCCAAGCAGGCGCAGGTTGTGGCCGCCCTGCTGGCCCCTGTCGCACCGACACAGGATGCGCTGGCACAGACCCTTGGCCGCAGCCGTCAGATGACCCAAAAGCAAGCCGATGCAGCGGGGTTGGGTGCGCTTCTCGACAGTTGTGACGCATTTGAGGACAGCTAAAAGCAACCAAATTTAGTTGCATATCCAAAAAGCAACCCTTTACTGAGTGAAAGCCCTTTCCATATGAGCCTGCCCATCATCCCCCTCCTCACGATCGAGCTGCTGATTGCGCTGGTCACGGCGCATCTGCTGGCGGATTTTGTGTTCCAGACCACACATATGGTGCTGAACAAACAACGCCCGTGGATCATGCTGATGCATGGCGCGCATGTGTTTGCACTCACTGCGATGTTGTCGGGCGGGGCGATGCTGCTGAGCCTTGGCATCGCGGTAAGCCATATCGCGATTGACACCATCAAGATCAAATGGGCCCCCGACACCCTGCGCACCTATCTGGTGGATCAAGCCGCCCATCTGGCAGTGTTGTTTTGCGCCGTGGTCTGGCTGCCCGCATGGCTGCTACATCCGTGGTGGCCGCCCCTCTCCACCGATATGATCCAGATCGCCCTTGTCCTCAGCGGGCTGATCACTGCCACATTGGCAGGCGGCGTGGCAGTGGGCCAGCTGATGGCGCGCTACAAGTTCGAGGCCCAGCCCGACGGGTTGGAATACGCAGGCCGCATGATCGGGTTGATGGAGCGCGGGCTGATCTTCCTTATGGTCATGATCGGCGAGCCTTCCGGCATCGGCTTTTTGATCGCTGCGAAATCCATCCTCCGCTTTGACACCGTGTCGCGCGACCAGAAGATGAGCGAATATGTCATCATCGGCACACTCGCCTCTTTCGGTTGGGCATTGGCCGCCAGTTTCGCCACCATGGCAACGATGCGCACGCTAGGCTACTGACATCACACGATTGCCCCCCGACGCCCCTTGAGATTACACCCGTCCAACCCTATCTATTGACCTAAAGGAGCACTCATATGTTCGGCATTCCAGGCAAGCAGGCGGTCACCATGACCGACAAAGCGGCAGCACAGATCATCAAGCTGATGACCACCAAGGGCCATAAAGGCCTGCGCATCGGCGTGAAAAAAGGGGGCTGCGCGGGCATGGAATACACGATGGAATATGTGGATGTGGCCGACCCCAACGACGAAGTCGTCGAGCAAGACGGCGCACGGGTGATGATTGCCCCCATGGCGCAGATGTTCCTGTTCGGCACCCAGATCGACTATGAAACCTCCCTGCTGGAGAGCGGATTCAAGTTCAACAATCCTAACGTCTCCGAGGCCTGCGGCTGTGGCGAGTCGATCAAATTCGACGAAGCGCTCTTCGCCAAATGAGCCTAGGTGCGGGCGATATGGATTTCGCCCGCGAGCTGTTTTCCGACATCCCTGACCTCACCACCCGCCGCATGTTCGGCGGCATGGGGTTGTATTGCGGCGGGACAATTTTTGCGCTGATGATGTCAGATGGACGTATTCTGCTGAAAGCCGCCAAAGGCCCGTTTGCAGACCGGATGGCACAGCTGGGCGGCAATGAGTGGACCTATACCCACAAGACAGGCGCGCAAGCCGCATGCCCTACTGGTCCCTGCCCGATGCCTATCTGGACGACCCAGAGGCCGCCTGTGCACTGGCCCGCGACGCGCTGGATGCGCTGCGCTAAAGCGTGATCTCGGCCAGCAGTTGGGTACGAAACGCCAACATAAAATCGACACGGCCTTTGGCCATCTCGCGCGCTGTGCCCGTGTTCAGCGTCTGCGCCACCCGCAACAGCTTCACCTCGAAATGGTCCAGCGCATAGGCGCGGTCATCCAGCGCGCGGTCCTGCGCCATCGGATCCCCGCCATGAAACAGCGCCGCATCCATCTGCCCCGAGACGTTGAAACACCGCGCAACTCCCAGCGCGCCCAAAGCCTCCAGCCGGTCGGCATCCTGCACAACTTGCGCCTCGATTGTGCGCGGGGTCAAACCACCGGAAAAGCTGTGCGCCTCAATGGCATGGGCCACACCAGCCACCTGCGCCGGCGCCATCCCGCGCGCCGCAAGAAAAGCGCTGGCATGGGCGGCTGACAGTGCCGCCGCCTGTTTACGCTGCGGGCTGTCTTTCGGCGGGTTTACGATGTCATGCAGAAAACACGCCGCCTCTATCACCGCCAGATCGCCACCCTCTACAGCGGCAATCGCTTGGGCCAAGCCCCAGACGCGGCGCAAATGCCAGACGTCATGCGCACCATCCACCTGCCCGCGCCATGCGCGCAGGACTTCCGTTTCATAGGCAGCACTCATGGCTTCTTCAGATGCAGATAGGTCTCCCCGAACCGCGCGGCCAGATGATCCCCCGCCAATACCTCACGCCCTGATCCCAGCGGTGCGACGTTTGTGTCGTGCGAGGGGTTGAAGAACAGCGGCACCGAGATCCGCTCGGCCAGCCCGCCCACCACACGGTGCGGCGTGGCGCGCACCACACCATCGGTCCAGGCCTCCATCATCTCGCCAAAATTGATCACAAATGTTCCCGGCTCGGCACTCACCGCGATCCAGCCCCCACCGCGCTTGCGCACTTCCAACCCCGGCGAACCGTCAGTGGCCAACAGCGTCAGGCAGCCATAGTCCGTATGGGTGGCAATGCCGAAATCCTTGGCCCCTGCCCAATCGGGCCGCGACGGATAGTAATTGCCACGCAACAGCGCCATCGGCGTCTCGAACCCCGCATCAAAGGCATCACGGGGCGCGCCGATAGACTGCGCAACACCGCGCAAAACTGCCATCGCCACCACACGGGCATCATCGTAATAGGCGCTGATCACCGCCTCGAATCCTTCGGGCTGCGCAGGCCAGATGTTGGGCGCATAGACTGGCATGGCACTGCGCGGGTCCTGTGCCGGCAAGCGCACACCGCTATCGAAATACTGTTTGTAATCGGGGTTTGCATCCGGATCGACCTGCTCGCTCCCCGCAGCGCCCCAGCCCCGGTTCGCCCCGGTACCCGCCATACTATAGGGTTCCTTCTCCGCCTCAGGCAGCTTGAAAAACGCGCGGTACGTCTCAATCACTTCATGCACGCGTGCCGGCGCCAGCGCCGTATCATGCACCGTGGCAAAGCCTAAACCCGTTGCCGCCTCGCGCATGGCGTCTAACGCCTCCGGCGCGCCCGCACTCAGCGCTTCAAGATCAATAGAGGGGATCATGGCCTTCTCCTTGCCTGTTTGCCGCTTTCCTAACCTGTTGTCCCCCCCAAGGCCAACCCCGTCGTTGAATTGCCGCATTGCGGATGTTAAACACCGTGAACAAAACAAAGGGGCAAACCATGCGACGCAAACTGGCAGCAGGAAACTGGAAAATGAACGGCAACGCAGCCAGTCTGTCAGAGTTGGCGACACTGAAAGAGCTGTTGCCGGCAAACCCGCCACAGGTTGTGATTTGCCCCCCGGCACCCTTGCTCTTTCGCGCAACCGAGGCCGCGCGGGGCACCGGCATCCTCATCGGCGCACAGGATTGCCATATGCAACACAACGGTGCCTTCACCGGCGATATCTCCTCCGAGCTGATCGCAGACACAGGTGCCACCTACGTCATCGTCGGCCACTCAGAGCGGCGCGAAGGCCATGAAGAGCGTGACCGTGATGTACGCAAAAAGGCGCAATCGGCATGGGAATCCGGCCTCACCGCCATCATCTGCATCGGCGAGACGCTGGAAGACCACGAGGCCGATAACACCCTCGACATCATCGCAGGCCAGCTTGCAGGCTCCCTGCCCGACGGTGCAAACGCAGAAAACACCGTCGTCGCCTACGAGCCGATCTGGGCCATCGGCACCGGAAAGATCCCCACACTGGCGCAGATCATCGAAGTACATGACTTTATCCGTGCCAAACTGGTCACCCGCTATGGCGCAGATGTAGCCAATATGATCCCGCTGCTCTACGGCGGCTCGGTCAAACCCGACAATGCAGCCACCATCTTCAAAGCCGAAAACGTAGACGGTGCGCTGGTCGGTGGCGCCTCCCTCAAAGCGGCGGATTTTGCCCCCATCATCACCGCACTCGCCAACAGCTAGGCCTGCGCGGGACCTGCCAGTTTGGCCGCCTTCTTTATTGTGCCTTTAAACTCAATCCCGAAATATCAAAGGGCGCAGGACTGTCAAAAGTCCCGCGCCCTTTCCACATGCGGCTCTTAAACCGCTATTTTACGATGATCTCCGGTCCCATCATCAGCGTCGGCAACCACGTCGAGATGATCGGGATGTAGGTCACCATGATCAGGAAGACGAACAACACCGCAAGGAACGGCAATGCTGCGCGTACCACGTTCATCATCGGCATGTTGGCCACGCCTGATGTCACAAACAGGTTGAGACCTACAGGCGGCGTGATCATCCCGATTTCCATGTTCACCACCATGATGATGCCCAGATGGATCGGATCAATGCCCAGCTCGATTGCGATGGGGAACACCAGCGGCGCCACGATCACCAACAGGCCTGACGGCTCCATAAACTGCCCACCGATCAGCAAGATCACGTTCACAATCACAAGGAATATCACCGGACCAAAGCCCGCGTTCAGCATCGCGGCCGAGATTTGCTGCGGGATTTGCTCGTCGGTCAGAACATGCTTGAGGATCAGCGCATTGGCGATGATGAACATCAACGTGACGGTCAGCTTGCCCGCCTCAAACAGCGTCTTGCGGGTGTCACGGTGAAAGAACACCGTCAGAAGTGCCGCAGGCTTTTCCCAAAGGGCCAGATTGTTGCCCTCGCCTTTCACATGCAGCGGCCCCATATCGCGGTAGACCATTGTGGAGATGATGAAAGCATAGACCGCTGCCACCGCTGCCGCTTCTGTGGGGGTAAAGATACCGCCATAGATGCCGCCCAGAATGATCACGATCAGGAACAGACCCCAGCCCGCCTCGATGCCCGACCGGCGCACTTCGCCCCAACCTTTCCAGTCGCCTTTTGGCAGGTTCTTGACCCGTGCCATTACATAGATTGTCAGCATCAGCATGAAACCGGCAAGAAGGCCTGGAATAACACCCGCAAGGAACATCCGCCCCACCGATACATCCGTCGCCGAGGCATAAACCACCATTACGATGCTGGGTGGGATCAGGATGCCGAGCGTACCCGCAACGGCAATCACGCCTGCTGCGAAGTCTTTGGTATAGCCCACTTCACGCATCCCCACGATCACGATGGAGCCGATGGCTACCACTGTCGCCGGAGACGAGCCGGAGAGTGCCGCAAACATCATGCAGGCAAACACACCCGCAATCGCCAGACCGCCGGGCAAATGCCCGACGAGGGCGATAGAAAAGCGGATGATCCGTTTTGCCACACCGCCCGTGGACATGAAACTGGACGCCAGAACAAAGAACGGGATCGCCAGCAGCGTATAGTGACCCGCCATCGCCTGAAACAATGTCTGCGCAATGGAGGCGAGCGACGTATCGCCCAGCACCAGCAAGAACAGGATCGACGAAGTACCCAAGGCGACCGCAATCGGCACCCCGATCAACATCAGGCCAATCACCATGACAAATAGAACAAGAACTTCCATCGGCTTATTTCTCCGCGTTCAGGTGTTGGACATCTTTGATGTCATCTTCGGCTTCGTGGCTTACGATCAGGCTGGTGGCTTCGCCTGTCCAGACACGGACAAAGGCCTGAACAAAGCGGAACAGCAGGAGGGCCATCCCGAAAGGCAGGATTGCATAGGGTATGAAGCGGGGCAGCTTCCGGTAGGTCTCGCCCTCGTTCATGATGGGCT
Source organism: Sulfitobacter sp. (assembly GCA_029252045.1). Lineage (GTDB taxonomy): Bacteria > Pseudomonadota > Alphaproteobacteria > Rhodobacterales > Rhodobacteraceae > Sulfitobacter. The sequence continues at coordinate 12,012 of JAQXCD010000044.1, read as the reverse complement.
CGATCCAGCGCAGCCATTCGGGGAACGGCATGTCTACCACTTCGTACCATGCCTGATCACGGGTCTCGGCAAAGCCTGTGGGGAACCAGCGGCCCGATGTGGCGTCCAACCCTGCAAACGGCGCCCAATAGTCCCACGCGCCCTTCATCACAAAGGTCGCATAGAGGATGCAAACGGCACCAGCCACCAGCGCCAGAATGCGCCGCACGGGTGGGGAAAACAGGTTGATCACAGCGTCCACCCCCAACTGGGCAGTCACTTTGACCGTATAGCTGACGCCGAATAGCACCAGCCAGGCAAACAGGTACGTCACCGCCTCCAGACCCCAGATCAGGCCGGTGTTAAAGCCGTAACGCAGAACAACGTTGACGAAGGTCAGAAAGGTCATCAGCCCCAACAGCAGGGCGATGGCCGTTTCTTCAATTTCATTGACGATGCGGCCAAGGGCCGTCTTTGCCTGATAGGCATGTGCCATGGGAACACTCCTGCAAAGGGGAATGCGCGCGCAAAAGCGCTGCGCTAAATCACCCCGCCCGACCAGATGCGGGCGGGGTGTAGACCAGACCGATAGGGTCTTAGTGCTTGGCGTTGATCGCTTGGGCCGCGTCGATGTTTTCCTGGCCTACGTCAGCTGTGAACTGCTCCCAAACCGGTTTCATCGCTGTGATCCATGCTTCGCGCTGCTCTGGTGTCAACTCACGCACAACTGCACCTGTTGCTATGATGGCGGCGCGCGCCTCAAGGTCAACCGTGGTGGATTCAGCGTTACGCGAAGTGGTCACTTCCTCGACGATTGTCGCCAGCTGCGTGCGCACGTCGTCTGGCAGACCATCCCACCAGTCGGTGTTTGTCACCAGCATGTAGTCGATGATGCCGTGGTTGGTTTCGGTTGTACCGTCCTGAACTTCAAAGAACTTCTGGCCATAAATGTTGGACCATGTGTTTTCCTGACCGTCGACAACTTTGGTCTGGAGCGCACCGTAGACTTCGGAGAAGGCCATTGGCTGCGGGCTGACGCCGATGGCTTCCATCTGCGCCTTGATCACGTCGGATGGCTGAACGCGGAACTTCAGGCCCGCTGCATCTGTTGGCAGTACCAGCGGCTTGTTTGCCGACATCTGCTTCATGCCATTGTGCCAGAACGCGAGGCCCAGCAGGCCGCGGCGTGTCATGGAGGTTTTCATCGCCTGACCGGCTTCGGAGTTCTGGAACTCGTCTACCGCTGCGATGTTTTTAAACATGAAGGGCAGATCGAAGATGCTGAATACTTTTGTAAACTGCTCGAACTTGGACAGCGACGGTGCGGCCATCTGCACATCGCCTTGCAGCAGTGCTTCAAGAACCTGATCATCGTTATAGAGCGTGGAGTTCGGGAAAACTTCCATGCAGGCTTTGCCGTTCATCTCTTCGTTCACACGGCTTTCAAGCAGCGTTGCTGCGATGCCTTTGGGGTGCTTGTCAGAGTTGGTGACGTGGCTCAGCTTGATTACGATTTCGCCATCGTCGCAAGCGGCGGATGCCATGCCTGCGGACAACGAGATTGCCAGTACGGCTGCGGTTACAAATTTCATGATGTCTCCTCCCAGAGAATTGTGGATAGGCAGCTTTCGCCGCGCTGGATTTACTATTAGGGAACGATCCGCCTATCGCAAGCGTCCTATAAATCCAGCCCGAAAAATTGGCATTTCGCCTATAAATCAAACACATGTAGAATGGCTCAAATACCGTTAGCGCAAGCACTCCAAGGGCGCTGTGCGAAATTCCGCACCCAGCCCGATGCACCTGTGCGGAAATCCGCACAAGCCAGCCATGCGACTCAGCCCCCTGCTCAGGGCCGGAAATCCTCGGGCTTGATCGCATAGCGGGCGCATTTGTCATAAAATGTCTTGCGCGGCAGCTTTAGCGCTTGGGCCGCTTCGGTGGCTTGCCCGCCTGCACGGCGCAGCGCGCTCTGGATCAAGGATTGCTCGACCTGTGCCAGATGGGCGACCAGCCCCAGATCCACGTCCATGGGCCCGTCCGGCGACTGACCTGCATCGCTGACCCCCATTACAAACCGCATCGCCTCGGTCATCAGGGCGCGCGCGTTGCCGGGCCAGTCCCGCGCCATCAAGGCGGCGTCGATCCGTGCCGTGACGGGGGGGGCGGCCTGCCCGCTTTGCTCGGCTGCTTGCGCCACATAGCGGCGGAACAGCACCGGAATATCCTCGGGCCGTTCCGCCAGTGACGGGATGCGCACGGGCATCACGGCCAGCCGGTAATAGAGGTCCCCGTTCAGTCGCCCCGCCTCCAGCTCGGCGGCCAGATCACGGGTCGAGCCCGCGATGAGACGTGTCGCCGGTGCCCCGTCCAGCGCCTCGGCCAGTGCCAGCTGGCTCTGGGCGGGCAGCATTGTAATCTCGTCTATAAACAGGCTACCGCCGTCACCTTCTGCAAAGGCCGCCGTCAGGGCAACCACATCCAGATCGTGGCCTGCGCGTTTCACAAACGGCCGTTTGGAGCGGAGCGAGCTGAGGTGGATCACTTCGGCCACCTTGGAGATGCCCGTGCCCTGCGCCCCCGTCACCAGAACATCGCCCTGTGCCTGCGCCACACGGCGTACTTGCGCGCGCAAGCCCTGCGCCAGATCGGAGTTGCCAAAGAGCATCCGCGCCGCGGGATCGCCGCTTTCGACCAATTGCCGCAGCTGGCGGTTTTCAAGCACCAGCCGCCGCGTTTTCAGTGCCCGCTCCAGCACGGCCAGCAGGTCTTTGGCGGCACAGGGTTTTTCCAGAAAATCAAACGCCCCCTCGCCCATCGCCTTGACCGCCATGGGGATGTCACCTTCCCCTGTCAGCAAGATCACCGGCAAATCAGGGTCAATGCCGCGCACATGGGCCAACAGGTGGAACCCGTCGCGCCCCGGCATGCGGATGTCCGACACAATCACCCCGTCAAAGGCAGCCGAAATGTGATCAGCCGCTACCACAAAAGACCCCGCCGCGATGCAGCTCAGCTCTGCCAGTTCCAGCGTTTGCGCAAGCGCCTCGCGCACCGCAGCATCATCATCTACCAGCAGAATTGTTTTGCTCATGCCATCGGCTCCTGTGTCATTGGCTGCAAAGTGACAGAGAAACACGCGCCCTCGGGCACATTCTCGGCCCGGATCTCGCCGCCTACGCTTTGCACGATGGCATAGCTGATCGACAGGCCAAGGCCCACACCTTTGGCCGCCCCGACGTCTTTGGTGGAATAGAACGGGTCAAAAACCTGATCGGGTGCTTTGATGCCGTGGCCCGTATCGCTGATCTTCACTGTTACGGGTCCTGTCTGTGCGGCCCCTGCCTGCGTGATTTCGATGCGCAGAATACGGTTTTGAACGTCCTCCATCGCATCCAGTGCATTGGTAATGAGGTTTATAAACACCTGCCCCAACCGCACTTCGCCGCCGCGCACCCAGACGGGTGCCTGCGGTGCCGTATAGACCAGCACCGCGTCCATCGCCGCGCGCCGCGCCTGCGTCAACTCCAACGCGGCTGCAATCACAGTGCCCAGATCAACCCGCACCTGCTGCACCGTCTCTTGCTTGGAAAACGCGCGCAAGTTCTTGATGATCCGCCCCATCCGGTCGGCCATATCGGAGATGCGGGTGAGGTTCTCGGCTGCACGCTCGGGCTGGCCACGGGTGATGAACTGCACGCCATTTTCGGCAAAGGACTGCACCGCCATCAGCGGCTGGTTCAACTCGTGGGAGATGCCCGCACTCAGCTGCCCCAGCGCGCTCAGCTTGCTGGCCTGCACCAGATCATCCTGTGCGCGGGCCAGTGCCAGCTGTGCTTGGGTCCGTTCCGCCGCTTCACGCCGCAGCTCGTCGTTGATGTCGTGCAACGCCTGTGTGCGGGCACGCACGCGGGCCTCCAGCTGGGCATTGGCGCGGGTCAGGGTACGCCGCCGGACCGTCGCTGACAGCAGCAGCGCACCAAACGCCAGAAACAACGCCGCCACGGCCGCCGCTTGCGCCGTGGCCAGTCTGCGCACCACCGACACATCCATCAGCACTTCGCCCGTCATGCCAATCACAGGCAGGTCTTGCACCAGATGCAGCGCCTCACGCGGCAGATACGGCCCCCAGCCCAGACGCCAGATTTCATGGGGGCCAGTATATGAGATATCGAATGTCGGCTCTTCACCTTGTGGCGGGATCAGCCCCGGCGCACCTGCGGGCCGCCGCCAGAAGATCAGCTCGGACCGGTTGGAGACCTGCACCTGCCCGCGCGCATCTGTGAAAAACACCGGCGGCGTATCCCCGCGCCACGCATAGTCCACAGAACTCAGATCGGTTGACACCACCAGTGCGCCCAGCACACGGCCCTGTGCGCCAAACACGGGTGCGGCGTAGAAATAGCTGCGTCCAGAGCCCGTATCAGGGCCGTATCCGCGCCCCAGCGCCCCGTTCAGCGCGCGGCGCACAAAGGCCTGCGCATTGGCGCTGCCCTTGCCATCACCGGCTGCCACCCGGACCCGCCCGCCCCGGTCTATCACCATCACGTCCAGCGCTGCGGCCCGGTCGGCGACGCTGCGCAACAGCGCCGCATCGTCGGGCTGCACAGCACCTGTCAGCACACGCGCCACCTGCGGATGATCCGCCATCACAACCGCCAGATCGCGGTAGCGTTGCAACTGCCCCACCAGACGGTCGCTGGCCAGCGCCAGATCAGCGGTGCCGCGCGCGGACAGCTGTGCCAGCCCCTGATGCGTGGCATAGCGCCAAACCCCAAGGCTGAGACCCGCGACGCAAGCCAGAAAAACCAAAATGCTCAGGCTGCGCCCGCGGGTAGCAGATTTCATGTCGTCAATTTAGAACCGCAAGACGGCATTGGCCAGCACTACAAAGGCAGCATGGTGGTGGATTTGATCTGCTCCATCGACAGAAGTGCGGTTACGTTATGCACCCGCACCTCTGATATCAGCGCCTGATAGAAGCGGTCATAGGCGCGGGCGTTCTCCACACGCACCTTCAGTATATAGTCAATATCCCCCGCCAGACGGTGGGCCTCTTGCACCTCAGGACGGTCTTGCAAGGCTTTGAGGAATTTCGCCTGCCATTCGGCTTCATGCTCGGATGTGCGGATCAGCACAAAGAAACAGGCCTCCAGCCCCAACGCTTCGGCATCCAGCACAACCGTGTGCTGCCCGATCACGCCGGCCTCGCGCATTTTGCGAATCCGGTTCCAGACGGGCGTCTTGGAGGACCCCACGTCGCGGGCAATATCATCCAGCGACTGGCTGGCATCCCTTTGCAACGCCGCTAAAATTTTCCTGTCAGTCTCATCTATACGGACAGCCATTCCGGTTTCCTTCCGTTTGCTAAACACCTGTTCCAAAAACTTAACTACATGGAACATATGTCCTTATGTAATGCGCCATATGGCAAAATGATAGAACAATATTCTATATTGTATCCAAGCAGCAGAGGAAACGCAGCCATGGACCACTTCCCGATCTTCATCGCCACACAAACCGCACGCATCATCGTATCCGGTGGCGGCGATGCGGCCATGGCCAAGCTCCGTCTGCTGATGAAAACCCGCGCCAAGATTACTGTATTCGCGGCCAAACCAGCGTCCGAAATTGAGCAGTGGCACCATGAAGGACGCCTGACACTGTTACCCCGCGCCATGGATTATGGCGATGCTGTCTGCGCCAAGCTGTTTTACGGCGCGAATGAAGATGCCGCAGAAGACGCACGCACGGCGCATCTGGCAATGACCTGTGGCGCGCTGGTCAATATTGTCGACAACCTTGAAGACAGCCAGTTTATTACGCCTGCCATTGTGGACCGTGATCCCGTCACCATTGCCATCGGCACCGAAGGCGCTGCTCCGGTGCTGGCCCGCGCCCTCAAGGCCGATCTGGAAGCGCGCCTGCCACAGAGCCTTGGCACATTGGCGCGCATCGGCAAGAGCTTCCGCCGCGCGTCCTACGCGCTGCCCTTTGGCCGTGCGCGGCGGGATTTCTGGCGGGATTACTATTTCAACGCAGGCCCCAAAGCGATGAGCGCAAGCGAAGAGCACGTCCGCCCTGCGCTGGAATCGCTGCTGGCCGAGCATCAAACCAGAACCGCCCGCGCAGGTCATATCGCCTTTGTCGGTGGCGGCCCCGGTGATCCGGAGCTGCTGACGCTCAAGGCCCGCCGCGCCTTGGACGAGGCGGATGTTGTCATCTACGATCGCCTGATCACACCCGAAATCCTCGAACTCGCCCGCCGCGAAGCGCTGATGATCGACGTGGGCAAAGAGGGCTTTGGCCCTTCCACCTCGCAGGACCATATCAATGCCCTGCTGGTCGAACACGCCAAGACCGGCGCGCAGGTGGTCCGGCTGAAATCCGGCGATGCCACCGTATTCGGTCGTCTGGATGAAGAGATTGACGCAGTGGACGCCCATGGCATCGGCTGGCACATCGTGCCTGGCATTACCTCCGCCTCTGCCGCCGTTGCCGCCATCGGGCAGAGCATGACCAAGCGCGGGCGCAATGCCTCTGTGCGGTTTTTGACAGGCCACGACACCCGCGGTTTTGCGGATCATGACTGGCGCACACTGGCCCGGACAGGTGAAGTTGCCGCAATCTATATGGGCAAGAAATCCGCGCGGTTCATTCAGGGCCGTTTGCTGATGCACGGTGCGGACCGTCACACGCCTGTGACCCTGATCGAGAACGCCAGCCGCCCCGACCAGCGCGTTTTGGAGACAACACTGGCCGCCCTGCCCGCCGCGTTGGAGGCCGCAAATGTGTCCGGCCCCGCGCTGACCTTTCTGGGGCTTGCACCGCGCGCGGCACTGGCTGCCGCCCCTTCCCTGAATGTCACAACACTCAAACTCGAGGAATTTGCATAATGGCAAAAGCGTTCAAACCCTCCGTGATCACCGCCAATGACCTGCTCAAAGGCGATGTTGTCTATCTACGGGGCGAGACATGGGTCCGTGACCTCGCACAGGCCGAAGTGCTGAGTGACGAGGCTGATGCAGACATCCGCCTGCTGGAGGCAAGTGCACAGGCTGCCGAAGTTGTCGGCGTCTACCTCATCCCTGTGGACACCGCGCAAGGCATCTGCACCACCCATTTCCGCGAGGCGTTCCGCGCCACCGGCCCCTCCAATTATGCCCATGGCAAGCAGGAGCACGCATAATGTACGCCTATACTGATTTTGACAGCAATTTCATCAATGCCCGCAACGCACAGTTCCGCGCTCAGGTAGAGCGGCGGATTGACGGCAGCCTCACCGAGGACGAGTTCAAACCCCTGCGCCTGATGAATGGTCTCTACCTGCAACTGCACGCCTATATGCTGCGGGTGGCAATCCCTTACGGCACGCTGAACGGCGCCCAGATGCACAAGCTGGCGGAGATCGCGGACAAGTGGGACAAGGGCTATGGCCATTTCACCACCCGCCAGAACATCCAGTACAACTGGCCCGAGTTGCGCGATGTGCCGGACATGCTGGATGCTTTGGCCGAAGTGGATATGCACGCGATCCAGACCTCTGGTAACACCATCCGCAATGTCACAGCGGACCATTTCGCAGGCGCTGCGGCGGACGAGATCGCCGATCCGCGCCCCGTGGCCGAGCTGATCCGCCAATGGTCCACCGACCATCCGGAGTTCCAGTTCCTGCCGCGGAAATTCAAGGTCGCCGTTTCCGGCGCTACTCACGACCGTGCGGTGCTGAAAGCCCATGACATCGGCCTTCAGATCGTCGAGCGTGATGGTGTGCGCGGTTATGAAGTGATTGTCGGTGGTGGTTTGGGGCGCACCCCGATGATCGGTAAGGTCCTGTATGATTTTGTGGCCTCCGATGATCTGCTGCCGACGCTGGAGGCGATTGTCAGCGTCTATAACCTGTTGGGCCGCCGCGATAATAAATACAAAGCACGGATCAAGATCACTGTGCATGAGAACGGCATCGAGGATATTCGCGCCCGTGTGGATGCGCGTTATGCGCTGATCCGCCCGCAGTTCACCGGCGTTGACCAGCAAATGCTGGCGCGTATCGAGGCGGATTTTGCCCTGCCCGCGTTCAAAACCGCACCGCTGGACGCCTATGACGCCGCCTATGCTGCTGATCCGGTGTTTCGCGCCTGGGCTGATACCAACCTCAGCGCCCACCGTGCGGAGGGCTATGCGATTGTCTCAATCTCGCTAAAAGCCCACGGTGCCACGCCCGGCGATGCAACATCGGCGCAGATGCGCGTGATGGCAGAGCTGGCCGCGCAATACGGCCATGACGAGCTGCGGATCAGTCACGAGCAGAACGTGATCCTGCCGCATGTGCACCGCGCGGACCTGCCAGCGGTTCATGCGCGCCTGAAAGCTGCGGGCCTTGGCACCGCCAACATCGGCCTGATCAGCGATATCATCGCCTGCCCCGGCATGGATTACTGCGCGCTGGCCACCGCCCGCTCTATCCCGATTGCGCAAGAGATTGCCACGCGGTTTGACGACCTGAAGCTGGAGCATGACGTAGGTCCGCTCAAGATCAAAATCTCGGGCTGCATCAATGCCTGCGGGCATCACCATGTGGGCCACATCGGCATCCTTGGCCTCGACCGAGCGGGGGTGGAAAGCTATCAGATCACGCTGGGTGGTGACGGCACAGAAGACGCAACAATTGGCGAGCGTGCAGGCCCCGGTTTTTCGGCGGATGACATCATCCCCGCGATCGAGCGGATTGTGATGGCCTACCTTGACCTGCGCACAGAGCGGGCAGAGACGTTTTTGCAAGCGTACCGCCGTCTGGGCCTTGCCCCGTTCAAGGCGGCGCTTTATCCGGAGGAAAAGGCAAATGCCGCTTGATGATCCACTGATCGCGCGCGTCAATGCATTGAACACCAAGCTCAGGCATCACGCGGCGGCAGATGTGCTGCGCCATGCCTTTGCTGCCGCGCCCAATCTGGCGCTGGTCTCCAGCTTTGGCGCGGAGAGTGTCGCGTTGCTGCATCTTGCGGCCACCGTGCAGCCTGATGTTCAGGTTCTGTTTATCGACACGATGCTGCTGTTTCCAGAAACGCTGAGCTATCAGCGTGATGTGGCACGGCAGTTGGGCCTGCGCCGTGTGCAAGTGATCCGTGCGGATACCGCTGCGGACCCCGATGACACCCTGCACCTGCGTGATCCGGATGCCTGCTGCGATCTGCGCAAGACCCAAGTTCTCAGCAGTTCACTGGCAGGGTTTGACGGCTGGATCACAGGGCGCAAACGCTTTCAATCCGGCCAGCGCGCCGATCTGCCCCCGTTTGAGGTGGAAGAGGCGACAGGCCGGATCAAGGTCAACCCGCTGGCGCATTGGAGCCGCGATGATGTGCAGGAATACATCGCGGAAAACAACCTGCCCCGCCATCCGCTGGTGGCGCGCGGATATCCTTCCATCGGCTGCGCGCCCTGCACCACACCTGTGGCGGCCGGCGAAGACCCGCGCTCGGGCCGTTGGCGCGGACAGGAAAAAGACGAATGCGGCATCCATTTTGTGAACGGTAAAATGGTGCGAACAGGAGCGACAACATGACTGTACTTGTAAACGATAGCGGATTTCACGCGGACGACTGGACCACAGGTTTCTGCAAGGATGGCGCCGCGAATGATTGCGTAGCGCTTGATCTGCCGTCGGATACGCAGCCCGAAAATGTGACGCTGACGGCGGCTGTGAAAATGATACGGATCGATTTCCCCTCCTCTGCGGACGGGCGCGGATTTACCATCGCGCGCGCGTTGCGGCTGCGCGGCTACACGGGCCGCCTGCGCGCCCGCGGTCATGTGCTGGCCGATCAATACGCCATGGCGCGGCGCGCAGGGTTTGACGAGGTCGAGATTGACGACGCACTGGCCGCCCGCCAACCCGCAGACCAATGGCAGTTCCGCGCGGACTGGCAGGCCCATAACTATCAGGCCCGCTTGCGCGGCTAATTTACGCAACTGCCCCCCAATTTGATCCAGCGCATTGTATGCGCTCTTCCCCCTGTCTAGAAAAGGACTGCGGAGCATGGCTCTGCGGAGAAATCATGACCGAGCAAAGCCCAGTGACCACAGATACCGCCAAAGCCGTCCCCACCCTGCCCGATGCACAAACAGTGACTGCCGTGACCCATTGGACGGACCGGCTGTTCTCCTTCCGTGTGACGCGGCCCGCCTCCCTGCGGTTCCGCTCGGGCGAGTTTGTGATGATCGGCCTGATGGGCGATCCGAACCCGGATACCGGCAAGGTGAAACCGCTGTTGCGCGCCTATTCCATCGCCTCGCCCTCATGGGACGAAGAGCTGGAGTTCTATTCCATCAAGGTACAGGACGGCCCTCTGACATCGCGCCTGCAACACATCAAGGTCGGCGACGAGATAATCCTGCGCCCCAAGCCCGTCGGTACATTGGTGCATGACGCGCTGCTGCCCGGCAAACGCATCTGGTTTTTCGCCACAGGTACGGGCTTTGCCCCCTTCGCCAGCCTGCTGCGTGATCCGGAAACCTATGAAAAGTTCGACGAAGTGGTCATCACCCACACCTGCCGCGATGTGGCGGAACTGGAGTATTCGAAACAGCTGATCGACGACCTGCTGGCCGACGAGATGATGCAGGAACTGATCGGTGCCGAGAATCTGGCCAAGATCCGCTATTACCCGACCACCACGCGTGAGGCATCTCCCAAGATGGGCCGCATCACCGACCTGCTGAAAGACGGCACCGTGTTCCGTGATCTGGGCATTGACGGGATCAACGTCGAGACAGACCGCGCGATGGTCTGCGGCTCTATGGGTCTGAACACCGATATCAAGGCGATCATGGAAGGCTTTGGCCTTCAAGAAGGCGCTAACTCCGACCCCAAGCACTATGTTGTTGAAAAAGCGTTTGTAGGCTGAACACCACGCGGCGCTGTGAATTGACATTTGCAGCGCCGTACTGCGTGATCGAGGGATGAGTTTCATCAAATCCCACTGGCAGTTGCTGGCCCTTACCGCCCTTGTCTTTGCCCTATGGCAAACGCCTGTTGTTGTGCCGCTGAAAATTCTGATCGTTTTCCTGCATGAGCTGTCTCATGCCATTGCCGCGTGGCTGACGGGCGGATCGGTCGAACAGATATCGCTATCCTCCGACCAAGGCGGCTTTGCCATTACACGCGGCGGCAGCCGGTTTGCAATTCTGTCAGCGGGGTATCTGGGATCCCTGCTCTTGGGTGCGGCCCTGTTGCTGCTGGCCTTGCGCAGCACCGCAGACAGGGCTGTGACCGCCCTGCTGGGCGCGGTGATGCTGGCCGTCACGGCCCTGTATATACGCGATCTGTTTGCAGCGGTTTTTTGTCTGGCGACCGGGTTGGCCTTGCTGGGCATGGCGCGTTTTCTGGGCCATGGCGCCAATGATATGGTCTTGCGGGTGATTGGCCTCAGCAGCCTGATCTATGTGCCCTACGACATTTTCGACGACACGATCGCCCGCGCCGGCCAACGCTCGGATGCCTATATGCTAGCGGCAGAGTTTGGCGGCCCCACAGTGCTATGGGGTGGGCTGTGGCTGGTGATCAGTCTGGGGGTCATTGCGCTGTGTCTTTGGCAGGTACTGGGCACGCAGACCAACATCAACTTTCACCGCACCCCATAAAAAAAGCCGCCCCCGAAGGAGCGGCTTTGATTTCGGCGTAAACCGGATGGCTTACATGCCAAGTGCTTGGCGTACCGCATCCAGTGCGGATTTCAGCAGATCAGGGTTGTCCTGTGCGGCTTTCAGGCCGTTAGTCAACATGGTCTTCTGAACTGCGCCCAAATCGGAGCCTTCCAGCATGGTTGTGACTTTCTCGAGGTTAAAGCCGTCAACTGTCAGCAACTCCATCATGGAACCGCTTGCCGCATCTGTGGCTGCTGCCGCTGTGTCTGTAGCTGCTGCCGCTGTGTCGGTTGCTGCGTCGGTTGTCGCTGTTACCGTATCCGTTGCAGCAGTTGCGGCATCGGATGCTGCCTCTGTGGTTGCTGTAGCCACATCGGAGGCTGTTTCTGT
>JAQXCD010000043.1 GCA_029252045.1 Sulfitobacter sp. | reverse complement strand
CGGGCAATGGGGATGGCGGGGCAGACGTCTGTTCTGTCTGCCGGCGCTTGGGCTGATTTCATTATTCTGGCGGATGATATTCGTACGATGACGCCCGCGCAGATTGGCGCGATTGAAGTGCAGGAAACCATCTGGAAGGGGCAGACGGTTTTTGCGCGCTAGGGGAGGGCGGTCTGCGGCGTTGATTGACCACGCCGCGCGACAGGCATAGACGGGAAATGGCCCCACAAGAAGACAGCCCATGAAATTTGAAATTTTGGCAGACAGGGCAATCGGGCTTTTGCTGCTGGCGACGGCGCTGTTGGTAATCTGCAACGAATGGGGGATCGCGCAATGGGCGACACCCTATAAACCTGCGCTGGTTATTGTCCTGCTGGCTGTTTTAACCACAAGGATCAAAGCGTCGCGGATTGCTTTTGTGCTGGTCGCGGTTGCGCTGAGCATTGCTCTGGCGCTGACCAATCCAGACTGGCGTGAAACCGTTGAGCGGGCCTTGGCCGCCGCGGCCTTCATCGGCGCGTTTTTCACGGCTTTGTCTACCCTGCGGAATGTCGCGCAAACCTCGCCTGCGATCCAGCGCGCGGGGGCGTTTCTGGCCAGCCAGCCGCCCGGTCGGCGCTATGGGGCGCTGACGGTGGGCGGGCAGGCGTTTTCGTTGTTGCTCAGTTATGGCTCATTACAATTGCTGGGCACGCTGGCTGTGGCAAACGCCAATGCAGAGCCGGATGCAGAGGTGCGCCGACACCGGATCAGGCGGATGTTGCTGGCGATCCAGCGGGCGTTTGTGTCCTCGCTGCCGTGGTCGCCGCTGTCTTTTGCGGTCGTGGTGTCGACCAGTGTTATTCCCGATACCAGTTGGTTGCAGATTGTGCTGCCCGGTTTGGTCACGGCCTTTATTCTGGCGGGGGTTGGCTGGGCGCTGGATACAGCGATCAAGCCGAAGTTGACGGCGCGTCCTCTACGCGCGGCCCCGCAGGGTACATGGGCTGCGATGCTGCCGTTGGTTGGGTTGCTGGTTGTTTTCATTATCGGGGTTGGTGTGCTGAACCAATTGTCGGATGTGCGCATCGTCGGGATTATCTCGGTGCTGGTACCGGCAATTGCGCTGGTGTGGTTGGGGATTCAGAATTTGGCGGATGCACCGGTTGCAGGCCCCGCGCGGCGTATCCGTACCTATGTTCTGGAGGAATTGCCCGGCTACCGGGGAGAATTGGTGCTGCTGATGATGGCCGGATATATCGGCACGGTAGGCTCACAGCTGCTGGGGCCATTGCTGGTCAACGCGGGTCTGGACCTGTCGGCTGTGCCGCCGTGGGTGATCCTTGTGTCTTTTGTCTGGATTTTGCCTGTTGCGGGCCAAATCGGGATGAACCCCATTCTGGCGGTGACGTTGCTGGCACCGCTTATTCCGGGTGCCGCCAGTCTGGGCGTGCGGCCAGAGGCCTTGGTGGTTGCGGTCACTTCCGGCTGGGCACTGACGGGGGCAAGTTCGCCCTTTACGGCGACAACGCTGCTGATCGGATCGTTCGGAGGTGTCAGTGCGCAGCATGTCGGGCTGGTGTGGAACGGAGTGTATACGCTGGTTTGTGGCTTGGTGCTCAGCGCGTGGGTTCTGGTGTTTGCCTTCGTGATCTAGGGCGCGATGGATTGACGCCATGCGCCTGCCTGTGTTTCCCTTGGTCATTGATGTATATTTGAACGGAAACCCCATGACCCAGACGCTCTCCCAGTTTTCATTTGCGACAGCACCCCGCATTCAGTTTGGGTGTGGTGTTTTGGGCAGTCTGGTGGATGTCGCCGGCGGCTTGGTGGGCGGTAAATGCCTGATTGTCACCGATAAGGGGCTGATCGCCACGGGCATCGTGGCGCAAGCGGAAGAGGCGTTGCGCAGCGGTGGCGTCGAAGTTGCACTGTTCAGCGATGTTGAGGCGGACCCCTCCGTGGCAACCGTACTTGCCGCTGTGGCACAGGCCCAAGCGATGGGCGCTGCGTCCATTATCGGGCTGGGCGGGGGATCATCGCTGGATGTGGCCAAGCTGGTGGCCTATCTTTCTATTGGCGACGAGAAGATCGAGGATATTTACGGGGTCGGGCAAGCGACAGGCGTGCGGCTGCCGCTGATTCTGATCCCCACCACCTCCGGTACGGGGTCAGAGGTGACACCGATTGCGATTGTCACCACGGCCAGCCACGAGAAGATGGGCGTGGTGGCCCCTGTCTTGCTGCCCGATCTGGCGTTGCTGGACCCTGACCTGACGGTCGGGCTGTCGGCACCCATCACGGCGGCGACGGGCATTGACGCTATGGTTCACGCGATCGAGGCTTATGCCTCGGCCAGTGCCAATAATAACCCGATGTCCAGAACGCTGGCGCTGGAGGCCTTGCGGCTGCTGGGGGCGTCCTTGTTGGCCGGGGTGAAGGATGGCAGCAATATCGCGGCGCGGTCGGACCTGATGCTGGGATCAATGCTGGCGGGGCAGGCGTTTGCAAATTCTCCGGTGGCGGCAGTACATGCGCTGGCCTATCCGATTGGCGGGCATTTCAAGATACCACATGGTTTGTCTAACGCGCTGGTTCTGCCCTATGTACTGCGCTTCAACGCGGTCACTTCGGCCGATGCCTATGCCGACACTGCTATTGCGGCCTTTCCGGATTTGGCCGTTTTGTCTAAATCTGAGCGCGCGTTGGCCTTTTGCGATGCGTTGGCCGATCTGGCGCTGAAATGCGGCCTGCCGCCACGTCTGCGCGATGTGGATATCGGGCAGGACAGTCTGGCGCTGCTGGCGCGCGATGCGATCAAACAGACCCGCCTGCTGGTCAATAATCCCCGCCCGCTGACCGAGGCGGACATACTGCAAATCTACGAGGATGCGTGGTGAGCCGCGCCACCGCCCCGACCCGCGCGGAATTTCCGGTGTTCAAGACCCTGACAACCCGCTGGTTTGACAATGACCTCTATGGGCATATGAACAACGCGGTGCATTACCAGCTGTTCGATACAGTGGTGAACGGGCATCTGCTGGAAGAGGGGCTGCTGGAGCTCCACAACAGCGAAACCGCCTTTCTGGTGGTTGAATCCGGTTGCAGCTATTTCTCAGAAATAGGTTTCCCCGATGTGATCACAGCAGGGCTGCGCGTGGCCAAGCTGGGGTCTTCTTCGGTGACGTATAATGTTGCGCTGTTTCGGGGCGACAGCGACGTGGCGGCAGCGGCGGGGCATTTCATCCATGTTCATGTGGACCGTGCCACGCGCAAGCCCCGTCCCATGGACGCGCGTGCACGTCAGGTGCTGGGCGAGCTGGTCTGCGCCTGAGGTTTGGCGGTCTCGTAGAATGTTGCCATCCATTCGGCCAATGCGGTGATGTCTGTGGCGCGGTCCAGCGTTTGGGCGGCTGAAGCTGTGATATCTTCCCCAATCTCTTCCGCAAATGCGACGAGTAAAGCCGCGACAAAATCATGTGTCATTTCAGGATGATACTGCGTTGTCAGGATGTGTGAGCCGATCGCAAAGCCGGCAATCTCGCAATCTGCGGTGCGCGCGACGATGCGGGCATCTGCGGGCAGGTCCAGCACCTGCTCTTTATGTGCTGCATAGAAGGGGACGGTTTCTGCATCCGGCTCGAATTGTGTCTCTATTCGGCCCAGAACCCAGCCATTCGGGTTTGGCCCCACCTGCGCGCCCAAGGCCCGTGCGATTATTTGATGACCAAAGCAGGCACCGAACATGGGTACCTTGGCAGCCGCCGCGCGGCGCACCAATGCCTCCAGCTGCGCGATCCAGTCGGCGCCATCGTGGACAGACGCAGGGCTGCCGGTGATCAGCAGCCCGTCAAAATTCAAAGAGGCGGGAAAGATGCCGTCTTTGACGAAAAACACCTCAAACGTCCAGTCGGGGCGCACGCGGTGGAGCAGGGCGGAGAACTTCTGCCCGTCATCAGGCTGTGCTCGCCCGAAGGGGCTGTCATCGGTGTTTGCCATCAGGATCGCGAGGTGCATAAATTTTCCTTTACATGTGAGGCAGGCTCCTTAGTATATTTTTACACAGCTTAAATATAATTGATATAGGCGAAGCGAGGGTGAGATGACCGTTTGGAAACCACAGGATGACGGCTATGCCGATCTGAGCTCACATGACAGTTTCGCCGGTGGCGCGCCGCATAATACATTTGCCCGAATGCGCCGCGATGATCCCGTGTGCTGGACGCCATACGCGCAGGGGCAGGGCTTTTGGTCGGTCACGCGGCACGCGGATATTTTGGCGTTGAACAAGCAGAGCGAGCTGTTCTCCTCTGCCCATGGCATCCGCATCGAGGATCAGACCCCCGAAGAAGTCATCGCCCGCCGGACCTTTCAGGAGACGGACGGGCGCGAACATATGATGGCGCGCATCAAGGTGGCCAAAGCGTTTTCAAAAACGGTGATCGCGGGCTTTGAAGAGCAGATCAGGGATCTGTGTGTCACCATTCTGGACAAGGCACTGGCGCAGGGCACTTTTGACGCAACCAAGCTGATTGCCCGCGAGTTGCCGATGCAAATGCTGGGCCGCATCCTTGGCACGCCTGATGAGGATTTGCCGTGGTTGGTCGAGAAAGGCGATGCGCTGATTGCCAATACCGATCCCGATTTTACCGATCATGTGCTGGACAAAATGACAACCGATGAATTCCGCATGATGCCGTTCAACTCCCCTGCGGGGGCCGAGCTGTATGCCTACGCCAAAGATCTGATGGCGCGGAAAAATGCGGCTGGTGACACCAACGGCGTTTTGCACCTGATCATGCAGCCCGGTCCGGATGGCAGCGTGATTTCCGACACCGAGTTCCGCAATTTCTTTTGTCTGCTGGTGGCGGCGGGTAATGACACGACGCGGTATTCCATCGCGGCAGGGTTGCAGGCCATGTGCCATCAGCCCGAACTGCTGGGGCGGATGAAAAGCGGCGCGGTCTGGGACACAGCGCCGGACGAGATTATCCGCTGGGCGACGCCCGCGCTTTACTTCCGCCGGACTGCGATGGCCGATGTGGAGCTGCACGGCAAAACCATCAAGGCGGGCGACAAGGTTGTGTACTGGTTTGCCTCCGGCAACAGGGACGAGGCCGCGTTGGATGATCCGTACCGCGTTGACCTGTCACGCCCTGCAAACAAACATCTGTCCTTTGGTCAGGGTGGCCCGCATGTCTGTCTGGGCATGTGGCTGGCGCGCCTTGAGGTGCGTGTGTTGTTCGAAGAATTGTCCAAACGCATCAGCAGGATCGAGGCCGCAGGCCCGCACCAGTTCTTGCGTTCCAATTTTGTGGGGGGGATCAAATCCCTGCCCGTCACTGTCCATTTGTCCTGAGGGAGTTTCCAAATGTCCGACCGTCTGCGCGCGCTGTTTTGCGACCACCTGAGCCTGATGCGGGGCAAGTACCTGCCTGCGTCCAAAATCGGGGATAACGAGACGCGGTTCTGCCGCTCTACCTTCGGGGTGCATTTTGACCGTGATCTGTTGCCTTCCCCCGGCTCCATGATGCTGGAGGGCCTGCCGGACATGGAGTTGCGCTGGCGTGCGGCAGACATTCGCGACAGTTGGCATGCGGGCACCAAGATTGTGCTGGGGGATCTCTATGACACCAGTGGCGTGCCGCTTGAGCTCTGCCCGCGTGGGGCGCTCAAACGCGCGATTGCCGCATGGGAAGTGCGCGGGCTGACGCCGAAAATCGGGATCGAGCTGGAGGCCTTTGCCTTTCAACGTGAAGCGGACGGCAGGCTGGTGCCCTATGACGCACCGGGCGCGGTTGTCTATGGGACCGGTCCCACAACCGACCCACGCGGGTTCAACGATGCGATCTGGGCGCGGGCCACGGCGCTGGGGTTCAAGCTGGACATGATCACGGCGGAGTATGACGCGCCGCAGTTCGAATATACGCTGACGTTTGATGACGCATTGCGTGCTGTCGATGACATTATCCTGTTCCGCCTGCTGGCGCGGGAAGTCGCGTTGGAGCATGGCATTGTCCTCAGCTTCCTGCCCAAACCGATCGAGGGTGCGGGCGGCTCGGGCATGCACATCAACTTTTCCTTCACCGATGCTAGCGGCAATAACGCGCTGAGCCTGAATGGCAAAAGCGGGCCGGACCATATGAACGATCTGGCCCGGGGCTGTGTGGCCGGACTGGTCGAGCATCACCGCGGGTTGGCAGGGCTGATTGCGCCAACCGCGATGAGCTATAAGCGGCTGCAACCGGCCAGCCTGTCGGGTTATTGGCGTAACTGGGGCGGGGACCACCGCAATGTGACCACTCGCGTCAGTGCCGAAGGCGGCGCCAAGTCGCGGCTGGAGCACCGGATGGCGGACGGGTCGGCCAACCCCTATATTGCGGTTGCTGCCGTTTTGCAGGCGGCATTGCTGGGCGTGCAGGAAGGTTATGCATTGCCCGACCGTGAAACCGGAGACGGTTTCGAGCTGACCGATGCGACTGAAGGGGTGGCCGCCGACCTTGCCGGCGCTATCGACGATCTGCGTGCCGATTCCGTTCTGGCGGATGCCGTGGGCCGGATGCTGGTGGACAACCAGCTGTTCATGCGCGAAGCGGAGGTGGATAAAACTGCCGACATGGATCACACCGCCCTGCGCGATTTCTACATCCCGTTTTTGTGAGGAACCCCCAATGAAAGCTACGTGGACACTGCCGGACGGCAGCACCAAAACCGCCGATGTCGCAATTGGCACCAACCTGATGGAAGCGGCTGTCGCTAACGATATCCCCAACATCGAGGGTGCATGTGGCGGCTGTCTGTCTTGTGCGACCTGTCATGTTTTTGTCGATCCCGAATGGTTGGGCAAAGTCGCTGCTGTGGGTGATTTCGAAGACGCGATGCTGGACGCCACCGAGGTCGAGCGGACAGATGCCAGCCGCCTGTCCTGCCAGATCACGATGAGTGCGGATTTGGACGGAATTACCCTGACCGTTCCGGCGGATTGACGCGTGGCATCGCAGACCCGAACCGTAATCGACACCATTCTGGGCATGATCGACGCGGGCAAACTACACCCCGGTGATGTGATCGCAGAAGATGCGCTTCTGGCCGAGATGGGCTTGTCGCGTACGCCGTTGCGCGAAGCCTTGTTACAGCTGGAGGCCGTGGGGTTGGTAACGCGTCAGCCGCGCAAGGGTGTGGTTGTGTTCAAACCGACGCTGGAGGAATTTCTGGCCATTCTGGAGGTCCACGCCAAGCTGGAAGGGCAGGCGGCGGGCCTTGCGGCACGGAGATTGTCCCCCGCGCGCGGCAAGGCCCTGCGCGAGGTTGTCGAGGCCTGTGCCCACCATCATGCGCAATTCGGCGATACCGAACCGGCGGCCTATTACCAACTCAACCTTGATTTCCACCGGCTGGTGGGTGAGGCCTCTGGCAATCCGTTTCTGTTAGAGATGATCAAGGCGAACGCACGCAAGCTGATGGCCTATTACCGCGCGCGGTATCGCACTGTCGGCGCCGTTCAGGCCTCGGCGCTGGAGCATGCGACCATTCTGGAGGCCATTCTGGACCGCAAAAGTGATGTGGCCGAAGAGCTGATGATGAGGCATGTCCAATTTGACCATGTAACGGCAATGGATTTGCTTGCCTCTTTCGATTAACCCGAGACTAACCGTAACCCCATGCCACTAGGGCGCTTTTTTGTGTGGGAATTGGCGCTTTTCCGGTTCCTGTAGTCATGGCAGTCGGTCTAGGGTGCGGGCAGTTGGGCGATATCGGGATGACAGCGGGCGCATGGGCGATCTTTGGGCAGGATTATCAGAGGCGTTCCGGCTGCTTGTCACGCTGGACAGTGACCTTGTGGAAATCACGCTGCGCTCCTTGCAGGTCACTCTGACGGCACTTGCAATCGGTTCTGCTATTGCGCTGCCGCTGGCGGCCTTTCTGGCGGTGCGGCGGTTTCGCTGGCGACGCAGTGTGATTGCGGTGCTGAATGCCTTGATGGGCTTGCCGCCGGTTGTGGTGGGTCTGGCGGTTTATGTGCTGCTGTCGCGGTCGGGGCCGTTTGGTGTGCTGGGGCTGTTGTTCACGCCTTCTGCCATGATCATCGCACAGGTCATTATCATCGTGCCGCTGATTGCCAGCGTGGCGCATCAGTCGCTCCGCGATTTGTGGAGTGAATATCACGATCTGCTGATTTCCATGAACGTCACCCAGAGCCAGAAAATTCGGACGCTGCTGTGGGATGCGCGGCGCGCCCTGCTGACGGCATCTTTGGCCGGATTTGGCCGTGCAATTGGAGAGGTTGGCGCGATCATGATCGTGGGCGGGAATATTGAACATGCCACCCGCGTGCTGACAACGGCCATTGCGCTGGAGACGGGCAGGGGGGATTTTGCGCTGGCGCTTGGGCTGGGCTTTGTCCTGATCGGGTTGGCGATTACCGTGAACCTGTGCATCCACTGGCTGGGCCGCACCGAGCAGGAGGGCCGCTGGTGATCCTGTTTCCTCTCACAGTGCGCGGGGCGCAGACGACGCGGCGCGGTAAAGTGCTTGTCGGTCCGGTTGATCTGGATCTGGCGGGGGTGGGGGCCACTGTGGTGATGGGGCCAAACGGCTCTGGCAAGACAACGCTGCTGCGGCTGTTGCATGGGGCGGCGCGGCTGACCCATGGCCGGATCGATTGGGCCTGCACGCAGGCCGAAGCCTGCAGTGCGCAGGCGTTTGTGTTCCAGCGGCCCGTGATGCTGCGCCGCTCGGTGCTGGAAAATCTGACCTATCCCCTGCGTCTGCGCGGCACTTCAAGGTCGGTGGCGCAATTCATGGCCGAGGATTGGGCGGCTCGTGTCGGGCTGGACGCTATGTTGGACCGTCCCGCCACAGTGCTGTCGGGCGGCGAGCAGCAAAAGCTGGCGCTGGCCCGCGCGATGATCATTGAGCCGCAGTTGTTGTTTCTGGATGAGCCGACGGCGGCACTCGATGGCCGCGCCACGCGTGAGGTAGAGGCCGTTTTGCGGGCCGCACTTGCGTCCGGTACCCGCCTCATCTTGTCGACGCATGATCTGGGTCAGGCACGGCGTCTGGCAGATGAGGTGCTATTTTTGCTGCACGGTCAAGTGCTGGAGCACAGCGCCGCGCGCAAGTTTTTCGAAGCTCCTGCAACCTTGCAGGCGCGTGCATTCCTAAGAGGAGATATCGTGGAATGAAGCGGATATTATTGTCATCGGCCCTGATGGTTTGGGCCAGTGTTGCCAGCGCGCAGGATGTCATGCGCATGGCAGTTACAACCTCCTTCCACAACTCGGGGTTGGCGGAAATTCTGCTGCCGGCCGCTGCCGAGGATTTGGGCCTTGAGGTGCAGTTGATCGTGGTTGGTACCGGTCAGGCGCTGAAGCTGGGCGAAGCGGGTGACGTGGATGCGATCCTTGTGCACAGCCGCAAAGCGGAAGAGGCGTTTGTGGAGGGCGGTTTCGGCCCGCACCGCCGAGAGATTATGTACAACGATTTTGTTGTGATCGGCCCAGCGGCGGACGCAGCCCAAGTGGGCGCTGCCAAAACCGCAGCCGAGGCTTTGCAGGCGATTGCCACTGCCGAGGCGACTTTTGTCAGCCGGGGCGATGACAGCGGCACCCACAAGAAAGAACTGAGCTTGTGGCGTGCGACGACGCTTGAACCAGAGCAGTTTGGTACTTGGTACAATGCCACCGGATCTGGCATGGGCGCCGCGCTGAACACGGCTGCGGGAATGGATGCCTATATCCTGTCGGACCGCGCCAGCTGGCTGAATTTTGGCAACAAGGGCACGCTGGCACTGCTGTTCGCGGGTGATCCGGTGCTCTTTAACCAATACGCATACCTTCCGGTGAGTGTTGAGAAGCACGCCCATGTCAAAGGCGAACTGGCGGCAAAGCTGGAAGAATGGCTGACCAGCCCGCGCGCGGCGGAGCTGATCAATGGCTATACCATCAACGGTGAGACGCTGTTTACCTTCAACGCCACAAACTAGGCTTTGATGCAGGCCACTTTGTGATGTGCAGCCACCTCGGTGAGGGGTGGTTGTTCGCTGCGGCAGGCGTCTTCGACAAAGTGGCAGCGTGAAGCAAAGCGGCAGCCTCTGGGCGGGTTCAACGGATCAGGCGGATCACCGGGGATCAACAAGCGCTCAACCTTGCGTTTCTGGTCCACCGACGGGACCGCAGAGAGCAGAGCTTTGGTGTAGGGATGGCGCGGGGAGTTGAACAGCGACAGACGGTCCGCGTATTCGACGATCTTGCCCATATACATGACCGCGATGTGATCGCTCATGTGTTGGACAACGCCCAGATCATGGCTGATGAACAGGTAAGTCAGGCCAAGGTCGCGCTGCAAGCGGCGCAGCAGATTGAGGATTTGCGCCTGCACGGCAACATCAAGCGCACTGACCGCTTCGTCACAAATAATCAGTTCCGGATTGGTTGCCAGTGCGCGGGCGATGCCGATGCGTTGGCGCTGACCGCCGGAGAACTGGTGCGGAAACAGTTTCATCTGTTCGGGGCGCAGGCCGACCTGCTCAAACAGCTCGGCCACACGCGCGGCGCGCTGGTCTACAGGTAGGGTGCCGATGCTGTCCATCGGCTCGCGCACAATCGCTTCGGCGCGCAGGCGCGGGTTGAGCGATGAATAGGGGTCTTGGAAAATCACCTGTACTTTGGCGCGGGCACGGCGCAGCGCTTCCGGCTCCAGCGCCAGAAAATCCTCGCCAGCCAGGTCAACCTTGCCCCCTGAGTTACCGACCAGACGCGCCACGCCAAGGGCGGCAGTGGTTTTGCCGGATCCGCTTTCGCCTACAATCGCCAATGTCTCGCCGCGCTGGACCTCAAAGGACACATCGTCCACGGCATAAAGCCAGCTGGTCTTGCCCCAGCCCCGTTTGATCGGGAACCGGACAGAGAGGTTTTCGACGGTCAAAAGTGCGGTCATAACTGGTCAGCCTTCCAGCAGGCGGAATGTTGTTCGCCAAAGGCGACTTCGGGGGGGCGGCTGCTGCGGCACTTGTCATCGGCCATGTCGCAGCGCGATGCAAAGAGGCAGGCATCGGCGCCAAAGCTGGCAAGGGCGGGCACAATGCCGGGCACTTCGGTCAGGTCGGGCCGTTGTTCTGTCAACTTGGCCAGCAGGTGCGGCACGCAGGAGATGAGGCCCTTGGTATAGGGGTGGCGCGGGTGACTGATGACAGGGGCCACCGGCCCATCCTCGGCCTTGCGGCCGGCGTACATCACCACCATGCGGTCTGCCATCTCAGATACAGCGCCCATGTCGTGGGTGATCAGGATGATCGCCGTTCCTGTCTCACGCCCCAGATCGCGCAGCAGATCAAAAATCTGCGCTTGTACCGTGACGTCGAGTGCCGTGGTCGGCTCATCCGCGATAAGGATTTTAGGGGCACAGGCCAAGGCGATGGCAATCATTACCCGCTGGCGCTGACCGCCTGACATCTGGTGCGGATAGTCACTGACGCGGGATTTGGCGTTAGGGATCCGAACGGCGTCCAACAACTCGATCGCGCGCGCCCAAGCGGCCTGTTTGCTCATGCCTTTGTGGCGGCGCAGCACTTCGGCAATCTGTTCGCCCACCGTATAGACGGGGTTGAGCGAGGTCATCGGCTCTTGAAAAATCATCGAGATTTCATTGCCACGGATACTGCGCAATTGGGCATCGTTCATTTGTGCCATGTCGCGCCCGTCAAACAGGATACGCCCGCCGGCAATCGATCCTACCTTTTCAGGCAACAGCCCCATGATGGCCAGCGCCGTCATGGATTTGCCGCAACCGGACTCCCCCACAAAGCTGAGCGTTTCGCCCGGCCGCAGTTCCAGTGAAAGATCGTCGATCACCGGCGCTTGGCCGCTGCGCAGCGCGAGTTCGATCCGCAGGTTTTCTATCTTTAACAGGGGTTCGGTCATCGCTGCCTCAGTTTCGGGTTAAGCGCGTCATTCAGGCCGTCACCAACCAGTGAAATTGCCAGCACAGTGATAAAAATCGCCACACCCGGGACGGTCACGGTATAACTGGCATCGAGGATGTATTCGCGGTTGCTGCCGATGATCTGGCCCCAACTGGCGACATTGGGGTCGGTCAGACCGAGAAAAGACAGGCCGGCCTCGAACAGAATGGCAGAACCTACCATGAGGGCGGCTTGCACAATGATCGGGGGCAGGGCGTTTGGCAGGATTACGCTAAAGATCAGTCGACCATTTTTGACGCCACCTGCACGCGCGGCCGTTACATATTCCAGCTCGCGGATGCGCATGAATTCGGCGCGTGTGATGCGGGCGACGGCGGGCCAGCTGACCAGCCCGATGGCCAATGTGATCATCATCAACGATGCACCAAACAGCGAGACGATGACCATCGAGAACAGCAACGTTGGCAGAACCTGAAAGAATTCTGTCAGACGCATCAGGACTTCTTCGACCCAACCGCGGTAGAAGCCGGCCAGCGCTCCCACGGTGATGCCGATGGTAACAGTGACCACCGCCGCAGATATCCCGATGGTCAGCGAAACCTTGGCCCCGTGGATCAGCAACGACAGTAGGTCACGACCCAGATAGTCGGTGCCCATCAGATAGCCCTGTTCACCGGGGGGGGTGAAAGGAATCCAGACCATATCAAACGGATCACCGGGATAGACCATGGGGCCAATGACCGCGATGGCAATGATGGAAAGCAGAATGACCAGCCCGATCACGGCGGCATGGTTGCGGCGGAACATCTCGAAGGCTTCGGAGAAGGGCGAGCGTGCCTTTGGTGGGATGTCTTCGATCATTTTCATCACGCGCGCCCTCTTACACGGGGGTCAATCATCCGCATCACCAGATCAGTCAGCAAGTTGCCGATGATGACCACCAGCGCGGAAAAGAACAGGATTCCCAGAATAGTTGGCGTGTCGCGAGCAAGGATCGACGTCAGCGCAAGCTGTCCCAGTCCGGGCCAGGAGAATACCGTCTCGACCAGAACCGCCCCCGAAATCACTGCCGAGAACTGCAAACCAGCCAGTGTGACCACCGGCGGCAGCGCGTTTTTCAGCGCATGTTTCAGGGTAACTTCGCGCGGGGAAAGCCCCTTGGCCTTGGCGGTGCGCACATAGTCCGAGCCGAGGACCTCCAGCATGGACGCCCGTGACAGGCGGGAATAGAGCGCCAGAAAAATAGAGCCTAGCGTGATAACAGGCAGCACCATGTGATGTGCAATATCCAGTGCTTTTACAAAAAAGCCGCCTTCGATTGTCACATCACTCATCCCTGCGACAGGGAACAACGGGATTTTCAGCGAAAAGCCGATCAGCAGCAGGATACCGGTCCAGAATACCGGAGCTGCATACCCGAATAGGGCAAACAGCGTCACAAAGTAATTGGCGACCCCGTTGGGATGGCGGGCTGAAAAGACGCCCAGCAACACGCCAATCACAAGAGCAAGGACTTGTGCGGCGATCACCAGCAACAGCGTGGCGGGGAGTCGTTCAAATATCAGTTCGGTAACGGGGGCGTTGTAGAAATAGGAATACCCCAGATCAAAGCTCAGCACGCGGCCAATATAGGCGCCCAGTTGCACAATGAACGGCTGGTCCAGTCCGTATTCTGCCCGGATTTTGTCCATCAGCTCTGCGTCGGCGCCGCCCATGGAGGCGGCAATCGTGTCAGCGACATCCCCCGGTGCGAGGTTCATCATGGTGAAATTCAGCACCAGAACTGCAATCAGTAGCAAAGCGGCATAGGTGAGCCGCTGAAGTATCGTCATGAAAATGGCCATAGGAACCTTGCAACACGCTGGGAAGAAAATGCCTGCCCCGGGTAATCGGGACAGGCGGGAGCAGTATTTATTCCTTCAGGTACACGAGGTCATAGGGCGAGCCGGAGGCCCAGATGCCCATAGGCGGGTTGCCAACTTTGGTCGAGTAGATCGTGTGATACGGCAGCGTGTTCGTCCAGTAGACGGGCAGGTCTTCGGCCAGAATCTGCTGGAACTCGCTATAGATCGCCTTGCGCTTGTCTGGATCGATTTCCTTGGCGCCCTGCGCCATCAGCTCGTCGATCTTGGGGTTGCTGTACTGCTGGGTGTTTGACCAGATCACACCCGGTTTGATGTTGTCGGATGAATAGGTGCGGTGAACACCAATCACCGGATCACCCCAGTTGAAAACCGTATCCCACGTCATATCAAAGTTGTGGTTGGAGATTTTCTGCGCCCATGTCGGGAAATCGACAAAGCTGTTCACAGTCACATCAATACCGACCTTGGACAGCGATGCTTTGGTGAATTCCGCCTGCGGCTTGGTGGTGGGGTTGCCGTAGTCGATGGTCAGGGCAAAACGTGTGCCGTTGACATCGCGGGGGAAGCCCGCCTCGTCCAGCAGCGCGTTGGCTTTGTCGAGGTCGATGTCATAGCCGTTTACGTTACCATCATAGAGCGGTGATCCGGGGTGAATGCCGGTTTTGGCCTCAAGGCTGATCCCTTGCATGATCGCATTCAGGATGAACTTTTTGTCGATGGCATAGGCGATTGCCTGACGCACACGTTTGTCCGATGTCGGACCTTCGGAGCCTACATTAAACGCCAGCCAGTTGAGCGGACCCACAGCGGCATAGCCCTGATCTGTGACAACCAGATCCGCGTTTTCCTTCATCCGCTCGATGTTGCGCACGGTGTTTTCAAACGTGGACATGTGCAGCTCGCCGTTTTCCAGACCGATCGCCCGCGAGGAGGCGTCTTTGATGATGCGGTAGACGATGCGGTCCAGATAGGGGCGGCCTTCGATGAAGAAATCATCAAACCGCTCAAGTACGATGTTCTGGTCGCGGTTGAACTCGACCAGCTTGAAAGGGCCGGACCCAACGACGTTTTCACTGTTTTGCGGGTGTGAGGCGACATCTTGCCCGTCGCCATAAACATGCTTTGGAATGATCGGCAGCAGCTGGCTGGACATGGCCAACAGCAGCGCGGGGTGCGGTTGGCTCAGGTTCAGAACGGCCGTGTGCGCGTCAGGTGTATCCACCGATGTGACCACGTCAAACATGGATTTAAACGGGTGGTTTTCCTGAACGGTTTTGACAGAAAACGCGACATCCTCGGAGGTGATCGGCGCGCCATCGTGGAATGTGGCACCTTTGACCAGCTTGAGGGTCATGGTCAGCCCGTCGTTGCCCCACTCCCAGCTTTCGGCCAGATAGGGTTGCGGTGTCCAGTCTGTATCATAGCGCAGAGGGGCCGCAAACAGCTGTGTGCCCGGCGCGCCGGTGGCGATGCCTGATTGTACAGCAGGGTTCAGGTGGCGTGGCGTTTGCCCCATCGCGTGGATCAACGTACCGCCGCGCACTGGCTCTTCGGCTTGCGCGCCAAAGGCGATCATACTGCCGAGCGCTGTTGCAGCCAGCAGTGATTTAAACTGTTTTGTCACGATTTAGACTCCCCATTATGGTTAATTATGGAAAGGCTAACGCGGGGTCATACCCTCACAAAACAGTTTTTCTAAATCCAATTAGTGCATTTTATAAAGTTACTTGTCAGTTGTCAGTTGTCTGTTTGTTGTGCAGGGCTGCATTTATTTGAGGCGTACTGCCATCTGTTCAAACCCGCCCGCCCGCCTGAGCATTTCGCAGTGGTTGTGAAAGTCGGAGATGGCGCGCGGCTGGCGCACCCGTGCCTGAAGAACCAGACCAAAATCGCGCGCCGCGATCTGATCTCGCAGAGGTACCGCACGAAACCCGCCGCGCCCGTCCAGCACGGCCACGGGTTTGGCATTCAATAGGGTAAAGCCCAGATTGGCAGCAACCATTGTGCGGATCATCGCCACCGAGGAAGAGCTATGGACCACCTTCACGTCCAGCCCAGCCTGTTTGAACAGACCGGAATAGTAGGTGCGTGTGCGGGGCAGGTTCAGCTCGATCATCGGCATGTGGCACAGCTCGGACAAGCTGACGCTGGAGTGCTGTGCCAAAGGGTCATCGGCGCAGAGCAATGCAAAATGGGGTAGATCGATCAAGGGATGGAACAGCTGCCCCTCTCGGACCACCTCGCGGTAGGTAAACGCCATGTCGGCGCGACCCTCCTCCAGACATCCGGTGACTGTATCCATGTTGCCTTCTACCATTTCGAACCGGATTCCGGGGTAGTTGCGTTGAAAGCTGGCAATGGCGGCTGGCAAAAAGGCAGCGGCAGCGGCGGCAAAACACGCAAGCCGGATGACCCCGCTTGAGGTGCCGCCAATGGCACCAAGTTCGGATTCGAATTCGCGGAAATCGCCCAGAAAGTCGGTGATCAAGGCTATACATTGCTGGCCGGCGGAGGTGATCATCAACCCTTTGGCGGGAACGCGCGTGAACAGGTCATACCCCGTCTCGGCCTCTAATGCGTCGATAGCTGCGGTGATCGAACTTTGCGAGATATTCATGTCGGTGGCTGCCGCCGCGATTGAGCCGGTCCGCCCCGCGGCCTCTACATAGCGCAGCTGTTTGATGGTTAGACTGCTCATGCGTTTCCCCTAGAAAATGTGGTTACTAGGGTACTTAAAACCAGTTTGAGAGGGGAAGCAAATTCAATAGCGTTAGGATAAACGCATTGTCAGGAGCCGCAGATGATCACGATTTACAACGCCCGCAAGATCATTACGATGAATCCCGCACATGCGCATACCACCCATGTGGCAGTACGGGACGGTAAAATTCTGGGCACTGGCCCGCTGGAGGATCTGGCGGGGTGGGGCGCGTATACGCTAGACACGCGCTTTGCCGATAAGGTTCTGATGCCTGGCCTGATCGAAGCTCACAGTCATCTGATGGAAGGGTCGCTCTGGGCTTATACTTACGTTGGATTCTTTGACCGAATGTCGCCAGAGGGCGAGATGCAGAAGGGCTGCAAGACCCTTGGGGAAGTCATCGCCAAGCTGAAAGAAGCGGAGGCGAAGATCACTGATCCGGATGCGCCGATGCCCGCATGGTCGCTGGACCCGATCTATTTCGACAACGTGCGTGTGACGCGACAAGACCTGGATCAGGTTTCAACCACGCGCCCGATCGGGATCATGCATGCCTCCGGTCATATCTTGAATGTAAACACGAAGGCACTGGAGTTGGCGGGGTTGTTACGCACGGGCGTGAACCATGAGGGCGTGCCGCTGGGCAAGGACGGAATGCCTCTGGGCGAATTGAAAGGGCCGGACGTGATGACGCCCGTCAGCCCCCATGTAGGCTTTGACCGTGATATGCTGGCCTGCGACGAGACAGGCATGCTGCGCTTTGGCAAGCTGTGCGTGCGCGCAGGCGTGACAACGGCTACCGATCTGGCAAATAAACTGCCCGAAGAAGTGGTTGATCTGTTCCGCGATGTCACCGCGCGGCCCAAATATCCGACGCGGATCGTCTCGCTGCGCTATCATCACGGAATCAGCCCTGAAGAGCTGATTGCACACGCCGAAGCGCTGAAGCCGCAGAGCACGGAAATGCTGCGTCTGGGCAAGATCAAAGTGGTTGTAGACGGCTCTATTCAGGGCTTTTCTGCGCGGCTGCGCGATCCGGGGTATTTTAACGGCGCACCCAACGGGCTGTGGTATATCTCGCCCGAGCATCTGGCCTATATTCTGGAAAACGCGCTGGCCAAGGGCATTCATATCAACACCCACACCAATGGCGATCAGGCGACGCAACTGGTGATCGAGACGATGACGGCTGCCCTGCAAAAACATCCCAGCCCTGATCACCGCTTTGTGCTGCAGCACTGTCAGCTGGCGGATGCCGCGCAGTTCCGCAAAATCGCCAAGCTGGGTCTGTGTGTGAACCTGTTTGCCAACCACCACTTCTATTGGGGTGACGAGCATTACAAACTGACCGTCGGACCAGAGCGGGCAGAGCGGATGAACGCCTGCGGAACAGCGCTGCGCGAGGGTGTGCCGATGGCGATCCACTCGGACGCGCCGATCACCCCGCTGGGGCCGCTGTTCACCGGATGGTGTGCGGTGAACCGTCTGACTGCATCCGGCCGGACATTGGGCGAAGCGGACAAGATCACCGTGGCGCAAGCGCTCCACGCAATCACCTTGGGTGCGGCCTATACCCTGCATCTGGATCAGGAGATCGGCAGTATTGAAGCGGGCAAGCGCGCGGATTTTGCGGTGCTTGAGGATGACCCCGAAGAGATCGGCGGCGACGGCCTGAAGGACGTCCGCGTCTGGGGAACAGTGCAGGGCGGACGCATCTTCCCTGTGGCTGATCTATGACGCTGCCGGTCACCATCCTCAGCGGGTATCTGGGGGCGGGTAAGACAACGCTGGTGAATGCGATGCTGCGGCAGGCAAATGGCAAGCGGTTGGCGATTATGGTCAATGAATTTGGTGACCTGCCGATTGATGCCGACCTGATTGAGGCTGAAGGGGATGACCTGATTGCACTCGCGGGTGGCTGTGTCTGTTGCAGCTATGGCGATGATCTGATTGCCGCTCTTGGCCAGATGGCCGCGATGGTGCCCCCGCCGGATCACATCATTCTGGAGGCCAGCGGCGTGGCCCTACCGGCCGCCATTGCATCCAGCCTTGGCCTGATGCCGGACATTGAAGTGGCGGGCATTGTGGTGCTGGCCGATGTGGGCCAGATCGAAGGGCAGCTGGCCAATGACTACATCGGCGATACGGTTGTGCGGCAGCTGAAGGCGGCGGATGTTGTGGTGATGACCAAAGGAGACATCGCAGGGCAGGGCAAAGCTGCGGCAGCGCAGGCGGCTGTTGCGGCACATAGCGGCGATGCAGCGATTGTCGAAGCGGTGCAGGGCAAGCTGCCGTTGGATTTGGTGCTCTTCCCTGCGCGTGTTGCAGTGCTGGAGGTCGGCAGCCCGCACGGCAACGCCAGAGGTCTTGTGACGCAGGTCGACACCCCGACTGGCCGGATTGATGCGGCTGAATATGCCCGCGCGCTGGCCGAGCGGCCGGATGTGATCCGTGCTAAAGGCCATGTGCAAACTGTTGACGGCTTGCACATTGTTCAGGTTGTCGGACGGCAATGGGAACTTCGCAAGGCGCCGCATCTCGCCCCTGTTGGCGTGGTTGTGATCAGTCTCACTGATACGGAAAACCCCGCCCGACAATTGCAGCCGGAAGGGGCATAGCGTTTAGTCCTTGAACACCGCAAGCCCCAGCCATTCGGCGATCAGGGCGGGTGTCTTCTCGCCCTCGATCTCGATGGTCAGCAGGTTTTCCCGCAGCATGTTCACCTCGCCTTTGGCGTAGACCTTTTGCAGGGTAAAGCGGCCGCGCAGACGGCTGCCTGCGACAACGGGTTTCAAAAACCGCAGCTTGTTCATGCCATAGTTGATGCCCATCGCCTGACCGGGCAGCATGTTGAAGCAATCATAGGCAAAGCGGCTGGCCAGCGACAGCGTCAGGAACCCGTGTGCAATCGCTCCGCCAAAAGGTGTCTCGGCGGCGGCGCGTTCGGGATCAACGTGAATCCACTGCTCGTCATGGGTGGTTTTGGCAAAATCGTCGATCATCTTTTGATCAACGGTAATCCAGTTAGACACACCAACTTCGGTGCCAATCAGTTTTTCAGCCGCCGCAAGGGCGGTATCGCGTGAAGACATGGGTTTTCTCCTCAGGATGGATCAGCGGACACGCGCACCATACGCTTGCCCTTGTTGTCGCCGTTCAGCAGACCGATCAGCGCGCTTGGCGCATTTTCAAGGCCCTCAACGATATCTTCAGTCACTTTCAACTGGCCGCGTGCCATCATGCCCTGCATGGCGCGGATCGCTTTGGCGTCGTTATGCGCCCAGTCCATCACGATAAAGCCTTCCATGCGCAGGCGTTTCACCACAATCGCACCCGGCAGATTGCGCGGGCCCGTTGGCGCGGTGCTCTCATACTGGCTGATGGCACCACAGCAGACAACACGACCCCGTTCGTTCATCAGGTTCAACGCGGTCTCAAGGATCACCCCGCCGACGTTGTCAAAATACACGTCGACCCCTTCGGGGCAGGCTGCACGCAGGGATTTGAACAGACCGTCGGCGCGGTAATCAATGCAGGCGTCAAAGCCGAACTGCTCCATCACCCAGTCGCATTTTTCTTGCCCGCCAGCGATGCCGACCACGCGACAGCCGAGGCTTTTGGCAATTTGCCCCACATAACCTCCGACCGAACCAGCGGCTGCAGACACCAGCACCGTCTCGCCCGGTTGGGGTTGACCCACAGACATCAGCCCGTGATAGGCGGTCTTGCCGGCAATGCCGAAGACGCTCATCAGGTTTGACAGCTGGGGGACCTTCGGCAGCTTTTGGGCTTTGTGTGCCGAGAGGGTGATGAAGTCGGACCACGTTGCCTCGGCTGCAACCACATCGCCTACGGCAAGGCGGGGCGAGTTGCTCTGCATGACTTCGCAAATCGCATAGGTGGGCATCGCGTCGCCCGCGTTCACAGCGGCGCGGTAGGTGGCGCCCTGCATCCAGCTGCGATTGGCAGCGTCAATGGACATCAGGATTACGCGCAGCAAGACTTCGCCCTCGGCGGGGACAGGCATCGGCGCTTCGGAGAGGGCAAAGTTGGCTGGCGTCAGCGCGCCTTTGGGCAATTCGGCAACGACGATCTGGCGGTTTGTCATTTTTTGGTCCTTACTTGGGGAAATGGAATTGAGAGGGTGAGACATGAATAACGAAGCGCGGCAGCACCGGTTTGCCCCCGCAAAAGGGGCCTGTGATATTCTGCTGATCCGCCACGGCGAGACGCAAGCCGCTGTGCGCGGCGAAAACTTCCCGATGGTCGACGGGCAGGGTGATCCGGCGTTGCGGCCTGAAGGCGAGGCACAGGCCCGCGCGGTGGGAGAGCGGTTGAAGACCCATCCGATTGACGCGATTTACGTCACCACGATGCAGCGCACGCACCAGACGGCGGCCCCGCTGGCGGCTGCTTTGGGCATCACACCCAATGTAGAACCTGACCTGCGCGAAGTGTTCTTGGGCGAGTGGGACGGGGGTGAGTTCCGCTTTCGCGCCGCCGAGAATGATCCGGCAATCGTGCGGGCGCGTGAAGTGGAATGCTGGGGTGAGTTGCCGGGGGCTGAGACATTTGCCGCGCTGCAAACGCGTGTTGTGCGCGGGTTGCACCGGATTGCGGCGGAGCACCCTGATCAGTTGGTTGCGGTTGTGGTGCATGGTGGTGTTGTGGGCGCGGCGCTGTCTTACGCCACCGGCGCGCGTAATTTTGGCTTTAATGGTGCCGATAACGGCTCCATCAGCCGCGTGGTGATCGATGGCACACAGATGACCCTGCGCGGGTTCAACGACGTGGCGCACCTTTAGGGTGCGCCACGAATGGCCTGTGTTAGAGACGCACATAGGCTCTAATCAACGTCCAGAACAACTTTGCCCAGCACCTTGCGGTCCATCATCAGGTTCAGCGCATCGGCGGCCTTCTCAAGCGGGAAACGGGCGGAGATGCGCGGCTTGATCTGGCCGTCTTTGTACATGCGGAACAGGTCTGCCATGTTCTCGGCGTGCATGGCCGGTTCGCGCAGAGTATGCGCGCCCCAAAAAACGCCGACAATCTGGCAGCCTTTGAGCAGCGTCAGGTTCAGCGGGATTTTTGGAATACCAGCAGGGAAACCCACCACGAGGAAGCGACCTTTCCACGCAAGCGCGCGCACTGCAGGCTCGGCGTAGGCACCGCCAACGGCGTCATAGACAACATCAACACCGTCACCGCCTGCGGCTTCCTTGATCTGCGCGCTGAACGCTTTTTGCGCGTCGCGGTCATCCATATCACGGGCATAGATGATGGTCTCATCCGCACCGAGATCACGGCAGAACTGCGCCTTTTCCTCGGAGGACACAGCGGCAATTACCCGCGCGCCTGCGGCTTTGCCCAACTCAATCGCGGCAGCACCTACGCCACCCGCCGCGCCAAGGATAAGAAGCGATTCGCCGGCCTTGATTTCAGCACGGTTTTTGAGGGCGTGATGGGATGTTCCGTAGGTCAGTACCAAACATGACGCTTCGTCATATGGCATCGCGTCGGGGATTTTCATGACCCGCGCCGCGTCAATACACAGATGAGTCGCAAAGCCGCCAAAGCCTGCCATCGCCAGCACACGGTCGCCGATTTCGAGACCCTCGACACCCTCTCCGAGGGCCTCGATTTCGCCTGCAACTTCACCACCGGGCGCAAAGGGGCGCGGCGGTTTCATCTGGTACATGTCCTTGATAATCAGCGTATCGGGGAAGTTCAGCCCCGCTGCACGAATGCGGATGCGCACCTGTTTTTTGGAAGGCGCGGGGGCCTCCATCTCGGTCAGCTTTAGTGTTTCCGGCCCGCCGGGCTCATGGCTTAGCATCGCTTTCATTTCGGGGTCTCCTCCATCTCGATTTCGCTTTAATGGGCCAGTGCAACTCAGTCTTGTCAATCGAATTTCGAAATGCAATTCTGCTGTGCGGAATGGTCGCCCGCAAGAGGCACCACGCGTTTAACGGGAGGACACGGGATGGCTGAAGCATCATCGGCGGAAGGTTTCCGCACAGAATTGCGCAACTGGCTGGAGGCAAATTGCCCCGCCGAGATGCGTGATGGCGGCATGACCGAAGACGGCATTTGTTGGGGCGGCAAGGATTGGGTTTTTACCAGCGATGCCCAGAAGGACTGGTTGGAGCGCTGCGCAGCCAAAGGCTATACCGTTCCGACATGGCCTGTAGACTATGGCGGGGCCGGTCTGACCCGCGATCAGGAAAAGATTTTTCACGAGGAGATGGGCCGGATCAACGCCCGCTCGCCCTTGCAGAGTTTTGGCATCTGGATGTTGGGGCCCGCATTGTTGCACTTTGGGAGCCACGATCAGAAGCTGGAGTATTTGCCGCCCATCGCGCGCGGTGAAGTCCGCTGGTGTCAGGGCTACTCCGAGCCGGGTGCGGGATCGGATTTGGCCAACGTCCAGACCTACGGGGAGGACAAAGGCGATCACTGGCTGGTGAACGGGCAGAAGATCTGGACCTCTTATGCCGACAAGGCCGATCAGATTTTTGCACTGGTGCGCACAGACCGCGAGGCCTCCAAGCATCTTGGTATCTCTTTCCTGTTGATTGATATGGAAGACGCAGGCGTGGAGACGCGGCCGATCAAGATGATCAGCGGCATTTCACCCTTCTGCGAGACGTTTTTTACAGATGTCAAAGTGCCCAAGCTCCGCATTGTTGGCACCGAAAACCGCGGCTGGGACGTGGCGAAATATCTGCTGACGCATGAGCGCGAGATGATCTCGGGCGGTGGCGCAGGCCTGTCGGGGGGGGGCCGTGCCTTGGGCGCGGTTCTGGCCGATACGATGGAAACGCTGGATGCAACCCTGCGCGCTGATGCTATGCGCTGTGAAATTGACGCGCTGGCCATTGGTCTGACGCTGGAGCGGTACAAAGACCAAGCCGAAGCGGGGCAGGGCGCGGGCGATGCCTCGGCGATGTTGAAATACATGGGCACCGAGCTGAACAAACAGCGCCATGAGCTGATGATGACAGCGGGCGGGTCTGCTGCGCTGGAATGGGACGGGGATGTGGGCAACCGCGCGGGCGACTGGCTGCGCACCAAGGCCAACTCAATCGAAGGTGGCACATCCGAAGTGATGTTGTCGATTGTATCACGGCGCGTATTGGGTCTTCCGGCATGAGCAAACTTGTATTGACCGAAGAAGAGACGATGCTGGCCGATATGGCGCGTGGTTTTCTGGATGGCGCAGCGCCTGTCAGTGCGTTCCGCAAGATGCGGGATGCGGGGGAAACCCATGACGCAAAGCTGTGGAAAGAAATGGCCGATATGGGCTGGGCTGGTGTGCTGGTGCCTGAGGAGGCCGGCGGCTCGGATATGGGTTTTGCCGCAGCCAATGTGATCGCGCAGGAAATGGGCAAAACACTTGTGATGTCGCCGTTCCTGAGCACGGCGGTGATTGCCGCAACTGCCCTGCGGCAGGTGAGTGATGCGCGCGCCCAGGAGGCATTGGCACGGATTGCCAGCGGCGATGTGACCTATGCACTGGCCGTGGATGAGGGGATCAAACACAACCCTGATGCTGTCGCGATGGAGGCACGCGCCGATGGCAACGGCTTCCGGCTGACCGGCAACAAGACGTTTGTGGTAGATGGTGCCATGGCCGACCGTTTGCTGCTGCTGGCGCGCACTGCCGAGGGGTTGACCCTGTTTGATATCCCTGCTGACCGTGCAGGCATCACACGCACGAAATCCAACATGATCGACGCGCGTGACGCGGCCAAGATCGACTTTGCCGATGTCGAAGCCACGGGCGAGGATGTTCTGGGTCAGGTCGACAGCGCGATGGCAATTCTCAAGCCTGCGCTGAACGCGGGGCAGGCCGCCCTTGCCGCCGAGATGGCAGGCCTTGCGGCGGGTGCTTTCGGGATGACCGTGGGCTACCTGAAAGAGCGCAAGCAGTTCGGCACGGAAATCGGGCGTTTCCAGGCGCTGCAACACCGCGCTGCCCATCTGTGGTGCGAGACGGAAGTGACGGCGTCAGCCATTCTCAACGCGGGCCGTATGTTGGACAGTGATCCCGAGAATGCAGAACTGGCAGTATCTCTGGCCAAAGCCAAAGCCACGGCAACGGCGACACTGGCGGTGCAGGAAGGTGTGCAGATGCATGGCGGGATCGGCATGACCGATGCCTATGACATGGGTTTTTATATGAAACGCGCGCGTGTTGGGGCGGAATGGCTGGGTGATTACAGCTATCACGCCGAACGCGTCGCGGCATTGAGAGGATTTTGAACATGGATATTCAAACACTGTTTGGACTGGACGGTAAGGTGGCGTTGGTCACTGGTGGTGCCACGGGCATTGGCCGGATGGCAGCCGAGGCACTGATGCGCGCAGGCGCGACTGTGCTGATCGCCAGCCGCAAGGGTGACGCCTGTGAGGCCGTAGCGAAAGAGCTGAACGCATTGGGGGCCAGCGGCAAGGCCATAGGATTTGCGGGTGATGTGGGCACCGAAGCGGGTGTTGATGCGCTGGTGGCCGCGGTGCATGCGCATACGGACCGCCTCGATATCCTGATGAACAATGCAGGCATTACGTGGGGCGCACCCTTGGGCGATTTCCCGTTCAAGGCTTGGGAAAAGGTGATGAACGTCAACGTGGCGGGCATGTTCGACCTCACGCAAAAGCTGTTGCCGATGCTGCGCGCAAGCGGTTCTGTCGATGATCCGGCGCGGGTGATTAACGTAGGCTCGGTCATGGGCGAGCGGGAGATGGGCGATGGTGCTTACTCCTATTCCATGTCCAAGGCAGCTGTGCACCATATGACAAGGATTCTGGGCAAGGAACTGGCGGGTGAGGCGATCACCGTCAATGCGTTGGCGCCGGGGCCGTTTGTCTCGCGCATGACCGCCTTTGCCACACATGACGAGGACACGCGGAGCAAGGTGGGCAAGGATGTGCCGCTTAAGCGCGTGGGCCGTGACGAGGATATCGGCGGCTGTATGCTGTTCCTCTGCGGGCGCGGCGGTGCCTATGTTACGGGTGCGATTATTCCTGTCTCTGGCGGTATCAACGTTATGTCCGGTCCCAACATCTTTGAACAGGCGTTGCACTGATGGATATTCGTTTCGATAACCGCGTTGCCATCGTCACCGGCGCAGGGGTGGGCCTTGGCCGGTCGCACGCTTTGGGCTTGGCCGCGCGCGGTGCACGCGTTGTGGTCAACGATCTGGGCGTGTCGCGTGACGGCACAGGCACCTCATCCGAGGCCGCGCTGAGCGTCGTGGCCGAAATCAAGGCCATGGGCGGCGAGGCGATGGCGCATGGTGCCGATGTCTCGGACGAAGATGCTGTGAAGGACATGATAGCCCAAGCGATGGATGCATGGGGGCGCATTGATATCTGCGTTAACAACGCGGGCATTCTGATGGACAAGACTTTCGCCAAGATGGACATGGCCGCGTTCCGCAAGGTGGTTGATGTGCATCTGATCGGGTCCGCCAACGTGGCACATGCCTGCTGGCCCATTATGCGCGCGCAGAAATACGGGCGCGTTGTGCTGACCTCCTCCGCCTCCGGCCTTTATGGTAACTTCGGTCAATCCAACTATGGCGCTGCCAAAGCGGCGATGCTGGGGCTGATGAATGTCCTGCACATGGAAGGCGCGCGCGACAATATCCGCGTCAATACGCTGGCCCCGACTGCGGCCACCCGCATGACCGCTGATCTGCTACCCGCCGAAGCGCAGGCATTGCTGGCCCCTGAAACCATTACCCCCGGTCTGCTGTATCTGGTGAGTGAGGATGCGCCGTCTCAGGTGATCCTTGGCGCTGGTGCAGGCAGCTATGCGGAAACGCGGGTGTACGAAACGCAAGGCATCACGCTGACAGGCGACGCCAACACTCCCGAAGCGGTGGCAGCGCAGTTCGACCAAATCCGCGACCCGAAAGACCAACAACAACTGGGCGATGCATTCGGCCAGACCAAGAAATACGCCCTCAACGCAGCCAAGGCCCAAGGCCTCAAGCTGGACTGGTAAATCAAGGAGAATACCCATGCGTGACGCAGTAATCGTATCCACCGCCCGTACCCCGATTGGCAAAGCCTATCGCGGTGCATTCAACAACACGACACCGCAGGCGCTGGCCGCCCATGCGATTGAAAACGCAGTGAAGCGTGCCGGTGTTGATCCGGCCAGCATTCAGGACTGCATCATGGGCGCAGCCCTCCAGCAGGGTCACTCCGGTGGCAACATTGCCCGTCAGGCGGCGATCCGTGCGGGTCTGCCTGTGACAGTGTCCGGTATGTCGTTGGACCGTCAGTGCGCCTCCGGCATGATGGCGATTGCGACTGCGGCCAAGCAGGTGATCACAGACGGCATGGATGTGGTCATCGGTGGTGGCGTCGAGAGCATCTCGATGGTGCAGACGCCGGAGATGCGCGTGAAGGCAGATGGCTGGTTGAAAGCCAACAAGCCTGACATCTACATGTCGATGCTGGAAACAGCCGAGACCGTTGCCGCGCGTTATAACGTGTCGCGCGAGCGTCAGGATGAATACGCTGCACGCTCTCAGGAAAACACGCATCAGGCACAGGAAGCTGGCAAGTTCGACGAAGAGATAGTGCCGATGACCACAATGATGATGGTGCAGAACAAAGAGACCAAAGAGATCACCGAGCATGAGGTGACTTTGTCCAAGGACGAGGGCAACCGTCCGGGCACCTCTGCTGAAATGCTCTCTGGCCTTCAGCCGGTGTTCAAGGACGGCATGACCATCAAGGAAGGCAAGTTCATCACAGCGGGCAATGCGTCCCAGCTTTCCGATGGCGCCTCTGCCACGGTGATCATGGAAGCCAAGAAGGCCGAGCAAATGGGCCTCGCCCCGCTGGGCCGCTACATGGGTGTGATGGCCGCCGGCTGCGAGCCGGACGAAATGGGTATTGGCCCGATCTATGCCGTGCCGCCACTGCTCAAGGCGCATGGCCTGAAAATCGAAGACATCGGCCTGTGGGAGTTGAACGAGGCCTTTGCCGTGCAGGTGATCCAGTCGCGCGATGTTCTGGGTATTCCGGACGAGCTGCTGAACGTGAACGGTGGTGCCATCTCTATCGGTCACCCCTACGGCATGTCAGGCGCGCGCATGGTTGGTCATGCCCTGATCGAAGGCAAACGCCGCGGTGCGAAATACGTTGTCTGCACCATGTGTGTGGGCGGTGGTATGGGCGCTGCTGGCCTCTTCGAGGTTCTGTAAAAATTGCAATTTGCAAACAAGCGGGGCGGTTTTGGTCGCCCCCTCACCGTCAATATGAAGACAGGACATGCCATGCCCCGCGACGATTCCCACCTGCCAAAAGCTTTGCGCGGCCTGCGCATCCCGCTCATTGCCTCGCCGCTGTTCATCATCTCGGTTCCGAAACTGGTCATTGCGCAATGTAAGGCCGGCATAATCGGCTCGTTTCCGGCGCTGAACGCGCGTGAAGGCGAAGGCGAGCATCCGCTGCTGGACACATGGCTGACCGAAATCCGCGACGAGCTGGACCGCTACAACCAAGCCAACCCTGATACCCCAGCCGCGCCCTATGCGGTAAACCAGATTGTGCACCGTTCCAACACGCGGCTGGAGCGTGATCTGGAGATTTGCGTCAAGCATGAAGTGCCGGTCTGGATCACGTCATTGGGTGCGCGTGTAGAAGTGAACGAGGCTGCGCACAGCTGCGGTGGCATCGTATTACACGACATCATCAATAATAAATTCGCCAAGAAGGCCGTTGAAAAAGGCGCTGATGGTCTTGTGGCTGTGGCTGCCGGTGCCGGTGGCCACGCGGGCCAGCAATCGCCTTTTGCCTTGGTGCGCGAAATTCGCGAATGGTACGATGGCCCGATTGCGCTCTCAGGCTCCATCGCCACGGGTGAGAGTCTGCTGGGCGCGCGCGCCATGGGCGCTGATCTGGGCTACACAGGCTCACCGTTCATCGCCACCGATGAGGCAAATGCCGATCAAGCCTACAAAGATATGATCGTGGACAGCGGCGCAGAAGACATCGTCTATTCTTCGCTGTTTACGGGCGTTTGGGGCAACTACCTTAAAGGGTCGGTTGTGGCGGCCGGAATGGACCCTGACAACCTGCCCCAGGCTGATGCATCTTCAATGAATTTCGGAACCGACCGTGAAAAGCCCAAAGCGTGGAAAACCATCTGGGGTTCCGGCCAAGGCATCGGCGCAATCAAGTCGGTAGGCCCCGCCAGCGCCATTGTTGACCGTATGGCGCGCGAATATTTCGTGGCAGGCAAAAAACTGGCAGCGGAGTTTCTCTGATGCGTCCCGGCTTCTTTATTGTGCCAATAAACTCAATCCCGTCCGCGCTATGTGAACTACAGGTGCGGGGTGTCTGAGCTTCTCGTCATACGCCATGGCCAAGCCTCCTTCGGGGCGCAGAACTATGACGTTTTGTCGGACCTTGGCCGTGCGCAGGCCCGCGCGGCAGGCGATTGGCTGCGCTCCATGGGGTGGGCGCCGGACCGTGTGATTACGGGATCTCTCAACCGCCAGATTGATACAGCTTCCGAGATTGGATTTGCCCTAAGTCCCGAAACCCACGACGGTCTGAATGAATACGACTTTAGCAGTCTACTGGATGCCCGGTTTCCGGATGGCCTGCCTGACCTCGTGAACGCCGACCGCAAGGTTCACTTTCGGACCCTGCGCGAGACAGTCTTTGCATGGCAGCGCGACGAGATCGCAAACCCCTATGAGACGTGGGAGGCCTTTGCCACCCGCGTAGAGGCCGCGCGCGCCTTTGCCGTGGAAACGGATGCCAAACGTGTGCTGGTCGTCAGCTCGGGTGGGGTGATCGGACAGATGACGGCCGCATCCCTTCATGCGCCTGTGCAACATATGATGAACCTCAATCTCCAGATCAAAAATGCGGCCATGACGCGGTTTATGTTTTCGGGTAGCCTGTTTTCATTAAATGAATTCAACGCAACCCCGCAGTACGCTACGCCAGAAGACGCCAAGTTGATGAGCTATAGTTAGGGACCCTTCCGATGACCGATACACAAACACTCGATGAAGCAGCGGTGCACGCCTATCTGTCGGAACATCTGGCGGGTTTTGAGGGGCCGATGGAGGTGACCAAGTTTCAGGGTGGTCAATCCAACCCTACGTTTATGCTCGAAACGCCCACGCATTCCTATGTGCTGCGCCGTAAACCTCCGGGAGTTTTGTTAAAATCCGCCCATGCGGTTGACCGCGAATTCCGTGTTCAAAAGGCGCTGGAAGGGTCGGATGTACCCGTCTCCAAAATGCACCTGTTGTGCGAAGACGACAGCGTGATCGGCTCGATTTTCTATATCATGGATCATGTGAAGGGCCGCAATTTCAACGAGCCGGCGATGCCGGATGTGTCGGTCGCGGATCGCGGGCGGATTACCTCCGAGATGAACCGCGTTCTGGCCGCACTTCATAGTGTGGACATCAATGCCGTGGGCCTTGGCGACTATGGACCCGAAGGAAACTACTTCGAGCGGCAAGTGGGCCGTTGGTCCAAACAATACCGCGCCTCCGAGACAGCCCCCATTCCGGCAATGGACCAGTTGATGGACGCACTGGTGGGAGAGCGGCCGGAGGATGACGGCCAGCGCACGTTGGTGCACGGCGACTACCGCATCGACAACATGATCTTTGACGCCACCGGCACGCAGTGCCGCGCGGTGCTGGATTGGGAGCTGTCGACAATCGGCCATCCCTTCGCCGATCTGGCGGCGGTGATCATGCAATGGCAACTGCCAGCGGGCAGTGAGGGGCGCGGCATGGGTGGTCTCGACCGTGCTGCATTGGGTCTGCCCAGCGATCAGGAGTTTATCGCGCAATATTGCGAGCGTCGCGGCCTGACGGGCATCGACAACTTTGGCTATTACCTCGGTTTTACCTTCTTCCGGATGGCGGCGATCATTCAAGGCGTGTTGAAACGCGCACTGGATGGCAATGCATCGAATCCAGAGCGTGCGATGAAGGTGGGTGCATTTGTACCCGTATTCGCGCAACATGGGCTTGATGCTTTAAAGCGGGGTTGAGTATGAATGATTTTGATGGTGACCTCGAAGGCAAAGACCGTAATTTTGTCACGGCGCTCGCCCGCGGGCTGGAGCTGTTGCGGTGTTTCCGCAAAGGTGATCTGACGCTAACAAATAGCGATTTCTCCGAGCGCACGGGCCTGCCCAAAGCGACCATTTCCCGGCTGACCCATACCCTGTGTGAGCTGGATTATCTGGTGGCGGACAGCCGTGTGGGCACTTACCGCCTGAGTGCGGGCGTGTTGCGTTTGGGCTTTAGCCGTCTTGCCGCGATGGATATGCGCGACCGCGCTAAGAACGAAATGCATGCCCTGCGGGTTGAGGGGCCAAATCCCTTTGTGACCGTTGCCTTGGGTGAGCAGCACCGCACGGATGTCATCTATCTGGCCGCCGAATGCTCGACCGAAGAAGTCACGCTTGTGGTGCGCGTGGGCACCCGCCTGCCGCTGTTTCATTCGGCCATTGGCAAGGCAATCCTGGCTGTGACGCCAGAGGAGCGTTGCGAACAGATTTTTGGCTTTGCCCGTACGGAAGGTGTAGAGGTGGAGCGCGAAGCGCGTGCTGCCTACAAGCTGGCGCTTGAAGAATATAGGGCAAACGGCTTCTGCACTGGCTACGGCAACTGGCGGTCGGATGTAAACGGCATCGCGGTTCCGGTCTTCTCGCTCAGCGATGGGCGTGTGTACGGGTTGAATGTGGGCGGCCCGTCGTACCGGGTGAAAATCAAACAGCTTGAAGCGGTTTATGCTGAAAAGCTGATGAAAGTGGCCGAAGCGCTGAGTATTCAGCAGTAATGAACCAAGCGGCCCTGTTGCGAATCCGATGAAACGGTCTGGACGGATAGATGTTCCGCACAGCGGAACAAAATACAGTTTGCCTTGTGAGTTCCGGAAGACGAATTTGGGTTTAAACATTCCCCGCGCGGCAGATTCTTAGGAAATGCTGCCAATATTATTAATTTTATTTCGCGAGAAATCGCACCTAAGTTTAAATGGAATTCTCAT
The DNA here is from genome assembly GCA_029252045.1 of Sulfitobacter sp. GTDB lineage: Bacteria > Pseudomonadota > Alphaproteobacteria > Rhodobacterales > Rhodobacteraceae > Sulfitobacter. The sequence continues at coordinate 9,439 of JAQXCD010000043.1, read as the reverse complement.
TAATTAATCATTAATTACAGAGTATTACAAAAAGTCAACGCAAGGCTGCGCCTGTTTTTTTAGCTTTTTTACGATTTTGCCCCAACGTCATGACAGACAAAATCGTGCGTCCCTCCGCATGTCTTCGCTTGACTTACACGGGGGGTATGTAAGTCTCTCTACATGGCCCAATTGACAAAGATCGCAACAGCGACGGGCTGTCCTAGGGAGGAATAACATGAAGAACATTACCAAGCTTGGTGCGGTCTCCGCGCTGTCACTTATCATCGGCGCAAGCGCTGCGTTTGCCGAGAACATCAAAGTTGCGTTTATCGATCCGCTGTCTGGCCCATTCGCCAGCACCGGCACCAACGGTCTGCACCAGTTCGAATTTGCAGCCGAGTACATGGTTAACGCAAAAGGCGGTCTGCTTGACGGTCAGCAGATGGAAGTCATCGGCTACGACAACAAGATCAGCCCGAAAGAGTCGCTGATTCAGCTGCAGGTCGCAATCGACCAAGGCGTACGTTTCATCGTGCAGGGTAACTCCTCGGGTGTTGCGAACGCGCTTACCGAAGCGGTCGACAAGCATAACAAGCGCAACCCAGACAGCCGCGTTCTATTCCTGAACTATGCGGCGGTTGATCCTGCGCTGACCAACGACAAGTGCAACTTCTGGCACTTCCGCTTTGACGCAAACGCCGACATCAAGATGGACGCGCTGACAGACGTTATGGCCAAGGATGAAAGCCTGAAAAAGGTTTATATCATCGGTCAGGACTATTCCTTTGGTAAAGCTGTGGCAGATGCTGCTGTTTCAATGCTGGGTGCAAAGCGCCCCGATGTTGAGATCGTAGGTAACGAGCTACACCCGATCGGCAAAGTGAAAGACTTTACACCCTACAGCCGCAAAATCGTGGCATCCGGCGCGGATGCGATCATCACGGGTAACTGGGGCGCAGACATGCTTGGCCTTGGTAAGTCGGTTATCGAAAACGGTTTTGAAGGTCCGATCTATACCTACTACGCAGCAGGTTCCGGCATCACCGCAGCGTTCGGCGAAAGCGGTAAGAACCGTATCCGTCTGATTTCTCAGGGTGACATCAACCCGATTGGCTCTGATGAAGCGCGTCAGCTCTACAAAGCCTTCAAAGAGAAGTACCCGGACGGCAACATCGACCAAAGCCGTATCTTCAACACCATCGGCATGCTTTCGCGCGCCATCGAAGAAGCGGGTACAGCAACGGATGTTGTTGCGATCGCATCCAAGCTGGAAGGCATGGAATATGACAGCATGTGGGGTGGCAAACTGTTTATGCGCCCACAGGATCACCAGATCATTCAGAATATGAACGTTGGTGTTCACACAGACGAAAACGTCGAGTTTGACTATGATAACTCGGGCTTTGGCGTTGTCACGGAAAGCACGGTTGAAATGGCATCCATGGATGCTCCGACAACCTGCGACATGAAGCGCCCATAAGCGGCACTTCGTCGGCCCGTCCGCTGCATGCGGACGGGCCACTTTTTTGTAATTTCAAATCTACCGGAGGGGCCCAATGGACCTCATTCTCGTCAATCTGATCGACGGGCTGGTGACCGGACTGCTGTTGTTTATGCTGTCCGCCGGCCTGACCCTTATTTTCTCGATGATGGGGGTCCTGAATTTCGCCCATGCCAGCTTCTACATGCTGGGTGCGTATTTTGCCTATTCGATAAGCCTTGCATTGGGATTCTGGGTGGGCCTGCTCGTTGCGCCTTTGATTGTCGGCCTTGCCGGTGCAGGGGTCGAACGCTACGGCCTACGACGTGTGCACCAATATGGCCACGTTCCCGAGCTGATCTTTACCTTCGGTCTTGCGCTGTTGATTGAAGAATTGGTTCAGTTTGTCTGGGGCAAAAACCAGATGCCTTATAACGTGCCTGAAATTCTCAACTTCACCGCTTTTGCAATCTCGGGTAACTCTATTCCGGCTTACAAAATATTCATGATCTTTATCTCGGTGGGTATCTTCATTGGTCTGCTATATGTGCTGACCAAAACACGCGTTGGCATGATCATTCAGGCAGCGCTCAGCTATCCGCGCACAGTCGAGGCCTTGGGTCATAACGTGCCGCTGATCTTTATGGGTGTCTTCGGGGTTGGTACGGCGCTCGCCGGTGTTGCCGGTGTTATTGCGGGGCCGGTGTTGGGCACCTTCCCGGGTATGGCCTTTGTGCTGGGCTCGATTGTGTTTGTGACCATCGTTATCGGCGGTCTCGGCTCCCTTTGGGGCGCACTTGTGGCGTCGCTGTTGATCGGCTGGATCACGACCTTTGCCAAATCCTATAATATCGAGATGGAAAATGTCCTGAACGCTATTGGCATCAGTACTCCTGAAAATTTGAGCGACAGTGTGTTCCGGGATTTCTGGAGCCTTACCAGTCCGCAAATTGCTGACATCCTCCCCTATATCCTGATGGTGCTGATCCTTATCTTCCGCCCCGCAGGTCTCTTCGGAAAGCGCAGCTCATGAACGATCAAATCAAAACAGACCCGTCAAAAGCGGCAGAGCGTATGCGCGCCGGCTCTATGATCCTTCCTCTGGCGCCTTGGCTGATTGCCGCCGTTGTGTTGGCTCTCTTGCCGCAGGTTTTCACCAATAACTCTGCGCTGACCATCATGAACCAGATGTCGATCACCATCGTCTTCGCGCTGGCCTACAACATGCTTTTGGGGCAGGGGGGCATGCTGTCCTTTGGTCACGCAGTATATGCGGGTGTGGGCGGCTTTGCGTGCATGCACATCATGAACATGTCCGACTTCTTCGCCAGCATCCCGTTGGTAATTTTGCCAATCTTCGGCGGCTTGTTCGGCATGGGCCTTGCGATGATCGTCGGGTCCTTCTCGACCAGAAGTGCAGGCACTGTGTTTGCGATGATCTCGCTGGGAGTTGGTGAATTGATTGCCGCTTGCTCCGTGATTATCGTTGCATTCTTCGGCGGCGAAGAGGGTATCTCGGGCGACCGTACCTATGCCCAACCGTTCTTTGGCGTCGAATTCCTTCAGCAAGAAGAAGTGTACTACCTGACGGCTGCTTGGGTCCTGATCTCAGCCGCGCTTATGTACCTGTGGAGCCGTACACCTGTAGGTCGGATGGCCAACGCGGTGCGGGACAATCCCGAACGTGCCGAATTCTTGGGTTATTCCTCCCGCTGGGTGCGCTATTACAGCTTTGTCGCTTCCGGCTTTTTCGCAGGTGTTGCGGGTGGTCTGTTTGCCATCAACTACGAGATCCTGACCGAAGAGAACCTGAACACGGCTTCGTCTGGTGTGATCCTTCTGGTGACCTTCCTTGGTGGTGTTGGCTTCTTCTTCGGACCGATCATTGGCGCCGTTGCGTTCACCCTTCTGCAAACCGTGCTGAGCCTTTCAACCGAGCTATGGGCCTTCTACGCAGGTGCCTTGTTTGTGGCGACTGTTATGTTCTTCCCGGGCGGTTTGGCGGGTCTGATCATGATGCATGTGCCGGCATTCAAGCTGCGCAAGGCGAGTGGTCTAATTCTGCCCTATCTCAAAACGCTTTTACCCGGGGCTATTGGCCTATTTGGTTTGGCTGCGCTGGTCGAGATGACATTCCACTTCCGTCATGCACCTCCGGGGGACGAGGAAATGACAATTTTCTGGACGACCTTCGATAGTCACAGCTTGATGCCATGGGTTATTGCAGTGGCCATTACATTGATCGGGCTTGGGATTGCAAAAGCAACGGCACCTTCTCTTAGGGACGCCTGGAATGAAGCCAACACAGCAGGAGGCGCATCATGAGCACACCCGCACTTGAACTCACCGGCCTGAAGAAGAGCTTCGGTAAAGCCGAAATCATCCGCGGCATCGATCTGTCGATCGGCAAGGCAGAGCGGCACGCGATTATCGGACCCAACGGCGCCGGTAAATCGACGCTGTTCAACCTGATCACAGCGCGTTTCGCGCCGACCGCGGGATCGGTCAAACTGCACGGTGAAAACCTTGCCGGACTGGAGCCATTCCAGATCAACCGCAAGGGCCTCAGCCGCTCGTTCCAGATCACCAACATCTTTCCGGCAATGACGGTGTTCGAAAACATCCGTTGCGCGTTGTTGTGGTCGCAGGGCTATAAGTACAGCTTCTGGAATTTGGTGAGCCGCAGTCGCGCGCTGACCGAAGGGGCAGAAGCCATCCTTGACCAGATCAACTTGCTCGAGCGGCGCAATCTGCCTGCGGGTACGCTCAGCTATGCCGAGCAGCGCGCGCTGGAAATCGGGATCACCATCGCCGGTGGTGCAAACGTGATCATGTTGGACGAGCCGACAGCGGGTATGTCCAACACCGAGACGGATTACATTACCGATCTGATCCTGAAGGTTACCGAAGGCAAAACCCTGATTATGGTTGAGCACGACATGAGCGTGGTCTTCGGCCTTGCCGACCGGATCAGTGTGCTGGTCTACGGCGAGATTATTGCAACAGGTGCGCCCGCAGATGTGCGCGCAGACGCAAAAGTACAAGAAGCCTATCTGGGCGCTGCACTGGAGGCAGAACATTGATTGAAGTCACCGACATGCACGCCTACTACGGCAAATCCCACATCCTTCAGGGTGTGAACCTTAATGTGAAAGAGGGCGAGATTGTCGCCCTTTTGGGCCGCAACGGCGTGGGGCGCTCTACGACCTGCAAGGCCATCATGGGCGAGGTCGAGCCGAAAGGTTCGGTCAAGTTCAGAGGGCAGGAGATTGCAGGCAAGAAGGCCTATGAGATCGCCAATATGGGCATCGGTTATGTGCCCGAAAACCGTGACATCTTCCCCGGTCTGACGACACGGCAGAACCTGACGCTGGGCCTCAAACCCGGTCAGAAGGACGGTGCAGGCCGCTGGTCGATGCAGATGATGTTCGAGATGTTCGAGAACCTCGATCGCCGCGCCGATGTCGAAGCCTCCGTTCTATCGGGCGGTGAGCAACAGATGTTGACCATGTGCCGCACGCTGATGGGTGACCCTGATTTTGTCATGATTGACGAGCCGACAGAGGGGCTGTCCCCGCAGATGGTTCAGAAAGTAGCCGAAGTGTTGAAAGCCATCGCCGAGAAAGGCATCTCCACGCTGCTGGTTGAGCAAAAGCTGTCTATTGCGATGGATATTGCGGACCGCGTCTATGTGATGGGTCATGGTCAGGTTGTGTTTGAGGGCACACCGGCGGAGTTGAAAAGCCGCGATGACGTGCGCAAGGAGTGGTTGGAAGTTTAATGCCCTCATTTGATCGGGACCGGCTGGACCGGATCGCTGACTGGATGCAGTCGTATGTGGATACGCGCCGTTTTGCGGGCGCATCTGTTCTGGTGGCGCAAGGAGGGCGCGAAGCGTATTTCCACGCTTGTGGCCACCGTGACGTAGCAGCGGGTTTACCGTTTGAGCGAGACACAGTTGCGCGCATCTATTCGATGACCAAGCCGATCACGTCGGTTGCGATCATGATGCTGGCAGAGCGCGGGTTGTTCCACCTTGATGCGCCTGTGTCGGATTTTATCCCTGCGTTCGAAAACATGCAGTGCTTGATGCAAGGGGCTACTGCAATTGATCAGGTCCAGCCCTGCGCCACGCCCACGCTGCACCATTTGCTCACCCATACCTCCGGCCTCAGCTACGGGTTCAACCCCGGTGTGCTGGGCGAGGTCATGGCCGAGCAGAAGATTGAATTCCACGGTAACAAGGGTTCTCTGGGAGAGATGTGTAACCGTGTCGCGGCACTGCCTCTTGCCTTTGCCCCCGGAAGGCGGTGGGAGTATTCTGTTGGCATCGACATCCTTGGCCGGGTTGTCGAGGTGGTCTCTGGCAAAACGCTGGAGCAGTTCTTTATTGATGAGATATTCGATCCGCTGGGCATGGACGAGACACGTTTTACCGTACCAGCCCATGCGACAGAACGCTTTGCCGCCTGCTATACTCCTCTGGCCGCTGGCGGCTTTTCTGTCGGGAAGGTAGAAAAATCAGCTGAAAGTCTCCGGATGATCGACGGCTCGGCAAAGTCGCCGTTTCTGGGTACGCAAATCCAGTCTGGCGGTGGCGGATTGGTGGGCACCATCGACGACTACCTCAAGTTCACCGAAATGATGCGCACAGGTGGTGCCGGCCTGATCGGCCCCAAAACTCTCGCGTTTATGATGCGCAACCATCTGGGCACTGATATCGCCTCAATGGGCCCCACCAGCTTTGCCGAGCAACCGATGGAGGGTATGGGCTTTGGCCTTGGCGGCGCTGTCGTTCTGGATCCGGGCCGTTCGCGTGCACCGGGCAGTGTCGGTGATTTTAGCTGGGGTGGCATGGCCTCTACTGCGTTCTGGATCGATCCGGTGAATGATCTGTCTGTGATATTTTTCACCCAGCTGATTCCCAGCAGTTCTTATCCCGCCCGCCCGCAACTCAAAGCCCTGATCCACGGAGCTCTGACTTGAACCGCATCTTGTGGACCCCGACGCCAGAGCGGGCCGAGGCGTCAACCATGGCCGCGTTCGAGCGGTTTGTCGGTGAAACGCGCGGCCTGACGTTCCCTGATTATAACGCGATGTGGGAGTGGAGCGTCAAAGATCTCGATGCGTTTTGGGCGGCGATCTGGGACTTCTTCGGTATCCGTGCCAGTGTTCCCTACACCCGCATCCTAGGCAACCGCGACATGCCGGGGGCGCAGTGGTGTCCCGACGCGATGCTGAATTATGCGGATAACATCCTGCACCACGCAGAGGGCCGCGAGGATCATCCAGCCATCGTGAGCTTCTCTGAAACCAGCGGCAGGCATGAGCTCACTTGGGGTCAGTTGCGCCGTCAGGTGGCGTCTGTGGCCGCACACTTGCGGCGCATGGGGGTTGAGCAAGGCGACCGTGTCGTGGCCGTACTGCCCAATACTGAAGCGGCGCTGATTGCTCTGCTTGCCACCGCCAGTATAGGTGCTGCGTGGTCCCTGTGTGCGCCCGATATGGGGCAGGTCGCAATTGTTGACCGCTTCAAACAGATTGCACCCAAAGTGTTCATTTCCCAAGACGGCTATGTGCATGCGGGCAAGACAGTAGACCGCCGCGCCGTGCTGGCACAGATCACCGCCGAGTTGCCTAGCGTAACCCAGTTTGTGACCCTGCCCGTTGTAGGTGAAATCCCTGACGGGCATGTGTCCTGGGATAGTCTGTTAAACGATGAAGTGCCGTTTGCTGCAACCCAAGTGCCTTTTGATCAGCCCCTCTGGATTGTCTATTCGTCCGGCACCACCGGGAACCCGAAACCCATTGTTCACGGCCATGGCGGGATTATTCTAGAGGCTGCGAAACAGTCTCTACACCACGATATTACCGCAAATGACCGCTTCTGCTGGCTCACTTCTTCGGGCTGGATCATGTGGAATGCGCAATGGATGGCTCTGGGGCAGGGGGCAACGGTCTGCCTCTATGATGGTGCACCGAACCACCCCGATATGCTGGCGCTCTGGCGTTTTGCAGCAGAGGAGAAGCTTACCTATTTCGGGGCAGGGGCCGCCTTTTTTTCCGGTTGTCTCAAGGCCGGCATCACCCCTCCACGTGAGGCTGTTGATCTCAGCCATCTACGCTCGCTTGGGTCCACCGGTTCGCCGCTCAGCGCGGACGCCTATGACTGGATCTACCGCGAGGTGAAGGAAGACGTCTGGCTTGCTCCGATCTCTGGCGGCACCGATCTGGCGGGTGCTTTTGTTCTGGGCCACCCCGGCATGCCCGTTCGCGCTGGCGAGATGCAATGCCGTGCGCTTGGCAATGCTGTCCGCGCGTATGACCCAAACGGGAATGAGTTGGTCGGCGAAGTCGGAGAACTCGTTTGCACCCAGCCGCTGCCCTCCATGCCGCTGTTTTTCTGGGGCGACGATGACGGTTCGCGCCTTTTCGAGAGCTATTACGACACATACCCCGGTATCTGGCGCCATGGCGACTGGATCAGCATTGATGACGGCGGCGCCAGCGTTATCTATGGCCGCTCGGATGCCACGATCAACCGCAAGGGCCTGCGCCTTGGCTCCGCTGAAATTTATCAGGCGGTTGAAGGCCTTGATGAGGTGCTCGATAGCCTTGTCGTCGACCTTGAGTTTCTCGGTAGAGATAGCTTTATGCCGCTGTTTGTGGTCCCCGCTGTCGGCGTACCCTTCGATGATGCATTGAAAGATAAAATCAATCAGGCCATCCGCACAGGTGTCTCTGCCCGCTTTATCCCGAACGAGATCGTGCTGGTTGCGGAAATCCCCCGCACCCTATCGGGTAAAAAGCTTGAGGTTCCCGTGAAAAAGCTGTTGTTGGGGGGTGATGCCGCAACCGTGGTGAACCGTGATAGCATGGCCAACCCCGCAAGCTTTGATTTCTACATCGCCTATGCGAATGCACGGGCCAGCGCCTGAGGCAACCGATATGAAGACCGTCGCCGACCAACTGATTGAGCTTTTGGACATCGAACAGCTGGAGGTAGATCTGTTTCGCGGCATAGGCTCGGGCGGAGAGACAACCACGCGTATCTTCGGCGGCCACGTCATCGCACAGGCGCTGATGGCGGCATACCGCACAGTGCCCGACCGGTTGTGCCATAGCCTGCACGCCTATTTCATCCGTCCGGGTGATCCTAAAATACCGGTGATCTATCAGGTCGACCGCGCCCGTGACGGTGGTAGTTTTACCACCCGCCGGGTGGTGGCCATCCAGCACGGCAAACAGATTTTCAACCTCTCCGCCTCTTTCCACATTGACGAAGAAGGTTGGGATTTCCAGCATGCAATGCCACAGGTAGGCTCTCCCGAAGATTGGCCCAACAGGGCTGAACTCCGCGAGGCGCATGTCGCAAAAATCCCCGAAAAATACCGAGATGATTTCACACGCCAGCGACCGATCGAGCTGCGCGAGGTGGCCCCCCGTGACTTTTTCACACCGGAAAAAGCATCCGACCGCAACCACCTGTGGTTTCGGATGGAAACGGCCAAAGGCCAAGGCCCGCAAATGCAGCACTGCTTGCTGGCCTACGCCTCCGATATGAATCTTCTCGGCTCGTCACTGCGCCCGCATGGCCTGACATGGTTCCAAGGCAACGTGATGAGCGCCAGCTTGGACCACGCCATGTGGTTTCACGGTCCTATCCAGTTCAGCGACTGGCATCTTTATGATCTCGATGCCCCTTGGACAGGAAAAGCCCGCGGCTTTAACCGCGGGTCAATCTACAGTGCTGACGGTACCTTGGTCGCAAGTGTCGCCCAAGAAGGATTGGTCCGCCCGTTAAAGAAGAGCTAGGGTCAGGACCCATTAATCGATTGAGCTTGTCGCGTTGTCATGTTTCACGGTCCCCAGTTTGGGGGGATATCATGAGCAACTTATACTGGCTGACTGAGGCGCAGATGGAGCGTTTGCGGCCTTACTTTCCTAAGAGCCGAGGTCGTGCTCGCGTTGATGACA